>DATGGK010000026.1:0-29946 GCA_035308565.1 Planctomycetota bacterium
TGGAGAGGGGCCGGGGGTGAGGGGTCGGCATTCCGCGGCGCGTCCGCTTTCACAAAAGGGGCCTTCTTTTCCCCGCTCGTTTTCGGAGCGCCGCTGAACAACTCCGCGAGTTTCTTGCTGCCGCTCTCGCGTTTGAATTCGCCAAACGGCGCCGCCTTCTTCGCATCGTCACGCTTCCAGAAGTCGCCGCCGAATGCGGCTTTTTTCGGCGCCTCGTCATCGCCGAACAATTTCGGTTTGCTGCTCATCGGCGGCGGGCCGAACGGCGATGCATCTTTTTTCGCGCTCAAATCCCCGCCCATCTTCGGCAGCGGTTTGACGCTTGGCGCTTCGGGCGGAGCATGGACTTCGTCGGGCGCGAGCGTGCGCGACACAATCTCGCCCGTGCGCAAGTCGAGGTTGTACGCAAGCAGTTTGTAGCCGGTGGCGGTGATGGCGCGATAGAGCGCGTCGGCGTCGATGCGAATCGTATCCATAGCACAGTCCTGAGTGCAAAGCGATGAGCGATGTGGAACAGCGGCAAGGCGCTTCGCGCTTTTCACTCATCGCTCCGCACTTCATTCGTCCGCCGGCTCGATCGTCGCGTACATGCTGCCGGGCGATTCGGTGACCAGCGGGTCCTTGCCATAGGCCTTGATCTGATCGCGCTTGAGTTCGGCGCGTTCGAGCGTCGTGGTTTCGACGATGGTCACACCCATGCTGTCCACTTCGCGCGCGTGCTGATACGCCTGCTCCGCGGATTTGAAGAACAATTGCATCAGCATCGTGATCACGTATTCGTACGTGTGCAAATCGTCGTTGTGAAGGATCACGTGGTAGCGCGGAGCGTTGCGCCGCTTGGGTTTGGCGGGCGCTTCGACTACAGCGGTGCCCCCGCCCGGCTCAACTTCGAACGTCTTCGTTGCCATGGCGTTAAATTTAGAGCGGGTTTTGCGGCTGTCAACTGTGGCAATTATTTCACGGGGGCGAGCGGATGATTCACCGTCGCCAAGCGCCCCTTCGCGGCGCCGTGCGCATCGAATTCCACGACAAAGCACGTTACAGGGCCGGACAGTTTTGCCGCATCCGCAGCGTCGATGGGTGATGCGACAGTGCCTGATGCCTGCGACGGAGAGGTCAACGGGTAATATATCCAAAGCTCGCCTTTCAACGCTGAAGTCTTGCCGTTTTCGACTACTTCAATTTGATTGGCGCGAACGACGGGCAGGCCGAATAACGTGCGCACGGTGGTTTTGTCGGCGTCGTCGCGTAGTCGCGCGGCGAGCTCTTCAAAATCGGCGGCGCTCGCATAACCTTCCGTGACGCGGTGTGTGAGTTCGAGGTAACTTTCCTTGCGGTTCGCGCGCGATTGCAGGCCAATGCAAATCAGCGCACCGGCGAAGACGAATTGAACGAAAAGCACCACGTAGAGCAGCCGCGTGTTCATGAATTCAACCCGTTTTTCTTTGCGCCCCCGCGTCTTTGCGAGAGAAAATCCTTACTCCTTCGCCTTCAAAATCGCCTTCGCCCAATGCTCCGGATCGAGATACTTCTTCGCAATCGCCTGCAATTGTTCGGGCGTGACTTTCTCCAACCGGTCCTTGCGCGAAAAAACGTGCGCCGCCCCTTCCCCGTAAAGCTGCGCCAGCGCCAAGCGCTGCGCCACCCCCGACTGGTTCTGCAATTCGATCGCTTCGCTGCCGCTCAAATACGTTTTGATCGAGTTCAATTCCTTGGCCTGCACCGGCTCATCGCGCAGCAATTTCACTTCTTTCCACATGCCTTCGAGCGATTCGGCGAGCGACTTTGCATCGGTGCGGATAAAGAAAATAATCGCGCCGCCGTCGAGCTGCGAATCGTTGTACACCGTGATTTCATAGGCAAGCCCTTTCTTTTCACGCAACGCCACGCTCAATCGCCCGCCCAGGCCGGAGAGCAGATTCGCGATCAAGTCCAATGATTCGCGGTCTGGATTCTTCAAATCGGCGCCTTGAAACCCGAGCGTCAGCACCGCCCCTTTGATTCCCTCTTTTGTGCCTTCGCCTTCCATGCCCTTCGTCAGTTTCGGAATCGGCGGCACATTCGGCGCTTTCAATCCGCCGGCTTTGAGCTCGCCGAAACGCGCGCGAATCAATTTCAACGCATCGACCGCCGAAATGTCTCCAACAAAGCTAACCGCCAGATTTTCAGGATGCACCCAATCGGCGTGCAGCTTTTTCAAATCGGCCACGGTGATTTTCTTGACCGATTCTTTCGTGCCCAGCGTTTGCCGCGAATAAGGATGGCCGTCGTACAGCAGCGGGCGCAGAATCTTGTTGTTCATCGTTGCAATCGACTCGTCTTCACCCTCGATGGCTTGCAGCGTCTCCTCTTTAAGCTGCGCTAACTCCGCATCGGGAAACGACGGATGCAGCATGCAGTCGGCGGCAAGATCGAGCATCTTCGGCGCGTCCTGCGTCAAGCTCGTCGCGTTGACGCCGAACGACGATCGTCCGCTGAAACTGCCGAAGGTCGCGCCGAGATTCTCCCACGTTTCCGCAATCTGGAATTTGTCGCGCGAGGCCGTGCCGCGGTCGAGCATTTCGCCGAGCAGATTGCCCGCGCCGCCCAAATCCGCCGGCTCCCAGCGCGTCCCGCCCAGCGCCGCAACGCTCACGCTCACCAGCGGCAGCGCGCGGTCCTCGCGCACCACCGCGCGCAGGCCGTTAGCTTTGAGTTTAAATTCAAAAACCGCTTTGTCTTTGAGCAGCGAGACGCCGTCGATGCTGTCGTCGGCTTGCAGCGTCTTCAATTCGTTCTCAAGCGCCGCCTCCATGGCCGCCGCCGTGTTTTTTATTTCGGCGACGGCTTCTTTCTTCGCTTCTTCTTTCGGCAGCATCACCACGGCGTTCAATTTTTCCGCGAGTAAATATTTGGCCGCCACGCGCATGATCTCGGCGGCTTCCACCTTTTGAATGCGGTCCACGTATTGATCCGAAAAATCAAGATCGCCGGCGACAAACCAATCCGAACCGAGCGCCGAGGCCAATCCGTCGCAGGTCATCTGCGCCATCACGCGCGCCGTCTTCATTTTTTGCTTCGCGCGGGCGAGTTCTTCCGGCGTGGGAGGAATCTTCTTCGCATCTTCGAGCACTTTCAAAATTGCCGCGCGCGCGGCATCGATTTTGCCGGCGTCGGCCGATGCGTTAACCATGAAGAATCCTTTGTAGATCGGCGTGTAATCGCTCGCCGCGATGTCGGTGACCAGGCCCTTGTCCTTCACTTCGCGGTAAAGGCGGCTGGAACGCCCGTCGCCAAGAATGCTCGCCAACAAATCCATCGCGTACAGATCGTCGTGCCGCTCTGGAATGCCGGGATAGCCGAGCATCAATTTGGGCACTTGGCAGAGCGGGTGCGTGATTTGAACGAAGCGCGGCGCAAGTTGTTCGGGTTCTTCCTCGATCGTCGCGGGCGGCACGCTTTTGCGCACCCACTTCGCGAGCGTCGTGGCCATTTGCGGCATGACTTTCTGTGCTTCGACGTCTCCGACGGCGATGAAGCAGCAATTGTCCGGCGAATAACGCTCCTGGTAATATGCATAGACGTCGTCGCGCGTGACGCGCTGAAAACGGTCCGGGTAGCCCAGCACGGGAATGCGGTACGGATGTACCTGATAGAGCGTTTCCATGAAGACGTCGTTGAGCGTGCCGTCCGGGTTGTCGAGCGTGCGCAACTCAATTTCCTTGTAAACAACCTTGTGCTCCTTTTTGGCTTCGTCGGGTGGAAAGGTGGAATCCATCAGCATGTCGGCGAGCACATTGAAGGAGGTGTCGAAGCCGCTGGCTTGCGTGGTGATGTAATAAACCGTCCGTTCGCTGTCCGTGTAGGCGTTGTCGTCGCCGCCTGAGCCGCGAATCTCCTGGTCAAGTACGCCCGTCGGCCGCGTCGTCGTGCCTTTAAACATCATGTGTTCGCAGAAGTGGCTCAAACCCGCGCCCTGCCAGTGGAATTCATCGATGCCGCCGGTCCGCATCCAGCCTTGAACCGAAACCACCGGCGCGGAATGTTTTTCCATGACGATGATCTCGCATCCGTTGCGCAGCTTGGCGTAGATTGCGCCGTTCTTCGCGCGCATCATCTGCGCCGGCCGCGCGTCGGCCGGCAGCGCGTCCATCGCCGCGGCGACGCCCGCGGGTACAATCGGCGCGGACGATTCGGCGCAAACAATTTCTGAAAAGCAGCAGACGAGCGGCAGAATCAATGAGAACGTTTTTGTCATGTGCAAAACTCCTCCGGCGAATCGAAGAACATTGATATAAAGGGGCGCGATGCATTTTGCCAATCGGAAATGAAGCCGAGCCCGGAAAGCGCGCACAGCGATTTTTTTCTTTCTTTACATTTCTTTCTTGCTTCCAGAGCGTTTAAGTTTAGGGTTCTTAAAGTTTTGGATATTCTCATCCTCTTCTCATCGGGAGGCGGTCGTAGACAGTGGAAACTTGGTCGGTGCAGGACGCTATAGAACTGTATGGCGTGAATAATTGGGGGAAACAGTTCTTTTCAGTCAACGACCAGGGGCATTTGGCCGTTCATCCCACCGGGCAGAAAGAAACCGCCATCGACCTCAAGTTGCTGGTGGCCGATATCGAAGCGCGCGGCATCACCTCGCCGATGCTGATCCGCTTTCCCGATATTCTCAAACGCCGCGTCGAAGAACTCAACCACTGCTTCAGCACAGCGATTCGCGAACAAAATTACCGCGGCTCATTTCGCGGCGTGTATCCGATCAAAGTCAATCAGGAACGGCATGTCGTCGAAGGCCTCGTGCGCCACGGCATGGATTATCATTTCGGCCTCGAAGCAGGTTCGAAACCGGAACTCATTGCGATCCTCGCGCTGCTCGATTCAACCGAAGGCCTCTTCATCTGCAACGGCTACAAAGACGAAGAGTATCTCGAAATGGCGCTGCTGGCGTCGAAGCTTGACCGCAAAATCGTGATCGTGCTGGAGAAATTGACGGAACTCGATCTGCTGCTGCGCATGGCGGCGAAACACAAAGTCCGCCCGATGATCGGCCTGCGCTCGAAGCTGAACGCGCGCGGCACGGGCCGCTGGGAAGCGTCGAGCGGCGATCGATCGAAGTTCGGCTTCACCGCTGAAGAAATGCTGAAAGTGTGCGAGACGCTCAAAGAGCAAGGCATGCTCGATTGCCTGCAGCTTTTGCATTTTCACATCGGCAGCCAGATCAGCGCGATTCGAAACATCAAATCGGCGCTGAAAGAAGCGGCGCGGTTTTACGTTGAGTTGAAGAAGCTCGGCGCGGGGTTGAAGTACCTCGACGTCGGCGGCGGACTGGCGGTCGATTACGATGGCAGCCAGACGAACTTCGACGCATCGATGAATTATTCGATGCAGGAGTACGCCAACGACGTGGTCTTCCAGATTATGGAGGTTTGCGACGAAGCGAGCATCGAGCATCCGCATCTGGTGAGCGAATCGGGCCGCGCGCTGACGGCGCATCACAGCGTGCTGGTGTTCAACGTGCTCGGCGTTTCGGAAACCGGCGGCGGCTGGGACATGGAGGAAAACGGCGTCGAACTGCCTGACGATGCGCCGAATATTCTGTGGAATTTGCGCGAGACGGCGCACAGCGTCTCGCGCAAAAATTTTCTCGAAGCGTACCACGACGCCGTGCAGATGCGCGACGAAGCGGTGACAATGTTTAACCTCGGCTACTTAAGTCTGCGCCAGCGCGCACTCGCCGAACGCTTGTTCTGGGGCACTTGTCGTCGTGTGTTGAAAATTGTGCGCGGGTTGTCGCTGGTGCCGGAGGAACTTGACCGGCTCGAACGCAGCATGGCCGACACGTACTTCTGCAATTTTTCGCTCTTCCAAAGCGTGCCCGATCATTGGGCGATCAACCATCTCTTTCCGATCATGCCGATTCACCGCCTCAACGAGCGGCCGTCGCGGCGCGGCGTGCTGGCGGATATCACGTGCGACAGCGACGGCAAGATTGAAAACTTCATCGACCTGAAAGACGTGAAGAGCGTGCTTGAATTGCACGCGCTCACGCCCGAACCGTATTACCTCGGCGTGTTTCTTGTCGGCGCGTATCAGGAGATTCTCGGCGACTTGCACAATCTTTTCGGGGACACGAATGCGGTGCACGTGTCGGTAGATTCGTCGATCGGCGGGTACAAAGTCGAGCAGGTCGAGACTGGCGACACGGTCGAGGACGTGCTGAGGTACGTCAGTTACGACAAAAACGAAATGATCCAGCGCCTGCGCAACGCCGCGGAAGCGGCGGTGCGCGCGAGCAAGATGTCGATCGAGGAACTGCGGACATTCATTACGATGTATCAGAATGGGATGGATGGGTATACTTATATTGAGGAATAGCGGTGAACTGGGCGCATCACGCGATTGATGGATTGCAACGCGGCGAAACCGTGCAAATCCGTCCGCGCGGCCACTCGATGAAAGGCCGAGTAAACGGCGGAGATTGGGTGACAGTGGCGCCTATTACCAGCGTTCAAGTCGATGACGTTGTCTTGGTTCGCGTGAAAGGAAATGTTTATCTCCACCTTGTCAAAGCAATCGACAAGGACAGGTACCAAATTGGCAATAATCGCGGTGGCATTAATGGTTGGGTTGGCATCAATGCAATTTTGGGAAAAGCGATAAAAATCGGTGGATAGTTGAAGGGCAGTCAGGAGGATGAAATGAACACAATTCGCATTTCAAAATTGCTCGATTCAGTCAATCTTCCAGAATTGAAGCCGTTACTCGGAAAAAAAGTAACGATTTCCGTCACGGAAGACCAGCCTGCGGAAAACTTCGTGATAAAGCCGCCGCCAATGGCCGATGCCGAAGATATTTTTAAAGACGCGAAACCGATCGACGACATCACCAAGTTCTTCGGAACTTGGCCTGGCAAAAAAGACGATGGCTTTGAAGACATGATTCAAGAAGGCCGCCACCGCCGGTTTAACGGGAGGGTCATCGACCTATGAGCAGCCAAGATGGTTCCGTTGTCGACACGAACATCATCTCATATGTTTGCAAGAAGCACAGCATTGGAGAACGCTATGCGCCCTACCTTTCCGACAAGATTTGGTACATCTCTTTCATTACGTTGGCCGAATTGCAATTCGGCGCAAAGAAGGACAAATGGGGAATTAAAAAACTGAAGAAACTTGAAGAGCGGCTTGCACAAACCCGTATGCTGCCATTTCACGATAAAATTATCGCTGAGTATGTTCGGATACGCGTTCATCTCGAGAGTATTGGACGTCCTTTGCAATTCGAAGATTTGTGGATCGCCGCGAGCGCATGCGCGTATGATCTGCCGCTGGTTTCGCACAATCGCAAAGATTTCCAGAACATCCCCGGCCTGAAATTAATCTGCTTCGAATAATCGTTATTCCGCCCGTATCCCCCAGCAAAACGGATCGCGGTCGAAATCCAGAATAAGTTCCGCCTCGCTGACGATGTGAGCCGCGCCGGTAATTGTCGGAATGATTTCGCCGTCGCGTGGTCCGCGTTTGTACGATGCCTTGAAAATACTCCCGATGATGCTCTCCTGAATCCATTCGTCGCCTTCGCGGAGTTTTCCGTCGGCAGCGAGGCACGCTAACTTTGCGCTCGTGCCGGTTCCGCAGGGGGAGCGGTCGTAGGCAAGGCCTGGGCAGAGCACGAAATTCTTCGAGCGGGCGACGCTGTTTTTGCCGGCAAAAAATAATTCGATGTGGTCGATCTCCGCGGCATTTTCGCCTGACACTCCCGCGGACTTCAGTGCCTGGCGGGTGCGACAGCAATAGTCGATGAGCGCTTCGACGTTTTGCAATTCAAGCTTTTGTCTGTGCTCTTCGATAAGAAAAAACCAGTTGCCGCCCCACGCAATATCGCCGCGTACGACGCCGATCCCGGGCACATTGACATCGACCGATTTTTTGTAGCGGTAGCTCAGCACGTTTTCGAGCGCAACGGAACCGTCCGCGCACAATTCAGCGCTGACGGTTCCGGCCGGCGTTTCGAGGCGGCAAACACCCGGCGCGATGCGACCGAGATGAGCGAGCGTTTCGACAACGCCGATCGTGCCGTGCCCACACATGCCCAGATAGCCCACGTTATTAAAGAAGATGACCCCGGCCGCGCAGGATTTGTCGGCTGGTTCGACCAGCAGCGCCCCGACGAGCACGTCCGACCCGCGCGGTTCGTTGACAATGGCCGAGCGGTAGTTGTCGAAGCGCTCGCGAAAAAGCGCAAGCTTCTCCGCGACGCTGCCGCGTCCGAGTTCCGGTCCGCCAGAGACGACGACGCGCGTCGGCTCGCCGCCGGTGTGCGAATCGACGATCTTAATGCGTTGAATCGGATTCCGCGGAGTCATCCCATCCATTCTCCGATGCCGTCCCACGCGACTTCGAGTTCGCGCGCTGCCACGCCGCCCAGACGATTTCTGACGGCATCGTGTGCGGCGAGCATCAGTTTCATTCCACCGCGCGAATTCAGTTCGCGCCCGACCTCGCGCACGACGCCCTCGCGCCGCGGCAAATAGCCTGGATACGATTGGACCAATTTCTCGACCAGTCCCATGTCCGCCGCGCTCAACTCCGGCAGCGGCTCACTCATGGCCGGCGGGGCGGCTGCAGGCACTCGATTAAAAAGTGGCGGCGGAAGATCGCGGCGGCTTTCCTTTTTTTTGCGCACCGCGACTTCCTGCGTTTTCAAGGCGAACATGATCAGCCCGAACGCCGCGCCTGTGCCGAGCGCAATCAGCCACAGCGTTTGGCCGGACGCCCAATACGACGCGATCCACAGCGTGATCAGACTCCAGGCGATGAAGTTGCCGACTCCGGCAACGAGCGGCTCGTTCATCCCGCCTTTTTCGCTCATCGATTTTTACTCCAAACGCGGACGTTTCTCGATCCCGTCGCGGATAATCCTCAACACCCGCGCGCGCTCCTCGCCTTCCAGCGGCAATCTCGGCGCGCGCACCCATTCCTTGCCAAGCCCCGCTTCCTGAATTGCGAGCTTGATGTATTGGACGAATTTGATGTGCGTGTCCAGATGCAGCAGCGGCGTGAACCAACGGTACAGCGCGCGCGCTTCCTCCCATTTGTTGGCGCGCGTAAGCTCCCAGAAATGCTGGTTCTCCTTCGGAAACGCGATGCCGGTGCCGGCGACCCAGCCGTCGATGCCGACGATCGCGCTCTCCAAAACCAGATCGTCCACGCCCGTAAAAATCGCGTAGCGATCGCCGACTTCGTTGTGAATATCGGTGATGCGGCGCGTGTTGCCGGAGCTTTCTTTGAGCGCGACGAGATTCTTGAGGCCGGCCAGTTCGTTGAGCATGCTCGGGCTCACGTCCACGTGGTACGAAATCGGATTGTTGTAAAGCATCCACGGCAGCCCGGTCGCCTTCGCCACGGCGTGGAAATGCGCCAGCGCTTCGGCTTCGTCAGCTTTGTAAATCATCGCCGGCATCACCATGAACCCGGCGACGCCTCCGGCACCGGCACTGCCGGTTTTCTCCAGCGCGCGAACATAGCGGCACGCGCCGGCCGTCGTGATCTCCGCCACGCCACTCAACACCGGCACGCGCCCGCCGGCCGTTTTCACCGCGCATTCGACGACGCGCACTTTTTCGTCGGGATCGAGCGCCGTGTTCTCGCCCAGCGATCCGAGCACGATCAGCCCGCTGACGCCGGATTCGAGCAGCGCTTCGAGATGCCGTTCGGTCGCTTTCAAATCCAGCGACTGGTCCTGGTGGAATTGAGTGGTCGCGGCGGGAAATACGCCGGACCAATCGGCGAGTCGTTTAGGCATTGTTGTTCCTGTGAGTTTTCCGTGCGTTCGTTTTAACACAATCCGCGCGAGTGGCAACGCAATCGAGCACGTGGGGCTATAAGTACAAATCGCCGCGGCGCGCGGTAAGAAACGGATGCGTGAGGCGCTGAATGCGCAACTCATCGATCACAAACGACGCGGTGAGAATCTCCTCCTCCTGAAAATGGCTCGCCGGAATTTTGACGCGATCGGGAATCGCCGCCGGCGCGGATTCAGTGACTTGCGCGCGCGCCAGCGCGGCGATTTCGCCATCAGGCCCGATGATCGCGCTGCCGCCTTTGCAGCGGATCAGGTATTCACCGCGCTTGTCCTGAACGATCGCCGAATGGGTCGCGCTGAATTCGGGCGCGGATGGATAAATGCGCTTGAAGCCGATGCGATTGGCCACTGCGATCGCGACGCGGTTGCGTTTGGCCATGGCGCTCAAAAATGGAATGTCCGGCTCGACACAATTGAGCGCCACGAGAATCGCGTCGGCGCCTTTTGTAGCGAGCGCACGAAACACTTCGGGAAATTCAGCGTCGAAACCAATCGCGATGCCGACGCGAATCGACCCGGCGTCGATGATCGTCAGCGAATTTCCGGCGCGGACGATCGCATCGTCGCGACAAAGATCGAGCCCCGAGGGATCGTGATACAAATGCGTTTTCCGCGCGGCGCCCAGTACGTCTTGAGCGCTGACCAACGCGCACGCGCTGTAAATTCCATCCGCGGACTTTTCGAGCAGCGGCAGCGCAATCAGCGAATCGCGCGCGATTTTTGAAAACTCGTTTGTGAGCGGCCCATGAATCGGTTCAGCCAGCGCTTCCGCTCCTATGTAGAAATCGGTGACACACGCTTCAGGGAGCAGCACGAGCCGCGCGCCTTTTGAAATTGCCTCAGCCGCCAGCGCAAGCGCCGCGTCACGGTTGGAATCGGGCTGCGCGGGGTCAACGTCGAGTTGAATGACGGAAATCGGAAAGGCCATGCAAACTCTTTGCTTTCAGCGTCAAAATTCATCGCCAATGAACGCGGATGCACGCGGATAAACGCGGCGGAATTTTACTCTTCGTCTGCATTCGCGTCTATCGGCGTTCATCGGCGTTATTTTTGCCTTTCGATTTCCAACGAATCGGTGAATATTGAGACATGCTTCGTGTCGGTTTGAATCCTTATGGCATCGCCTATTGGGTGGGCTTGTTCGCGGCGGGAACTCCGCGCGCGAACCCGAATCCATTGGGTCTAAATGGCTTTTTGGATCTCGTTGAGAAACTGGAATTGGCCGGCGTGGAAATTCCCGTCGCGCTGCTGAAGAATCTCTCGCCGGAAGAATCGCATCGCGCATGGGAGCGGATACATTCCAATGGCAAGTACGCGATTCTGATGCACGGGATTCCGTGGGGCGACCTGGACGGATCGCTGGAGGTCGCGAAACTCTTTGGATTTTCGGTTGTCCGGCAGCATCTGACGAGCGTGTTGTGCGGCGCGCGCGCAGAGTTGGGCGACGACTGGCCGCGCCTGTTTGCAGACGCGCGCGCGAAATTGAGGGAATACGCACGCAAAGCCGCCGACGCCGGCATCGGCGTGACGGTTGAGAATCATCAGGATTTGACGAGCAGCGAACTCATCGACATTTGCGAGGAATGTGGGCCGAACGTCGGAGTATGTCTCGACACCGGAAATCCGCTCGCGGTCGGCGAGGATCCGGTTGAATTCGCGCGCGCGGTGGCGCCGTGGGTGCGGCATCTGCATCTGAAGGATTATTTGGTTTTCAAGCAAGTGCAAGGCTATCGTCTGGTGCGCTGCGAACTCGGCGGCGGCGAAATTCCATTCGCGGAAATTGTGAAAGTGCTGGCGCCAAACGGCGCGCTTCCGGCGTCGGTTGAACCCGGCGCGCTCGAAGGCCGCTACGTGCGGTTGCTCAACCCAAAGTGGTGGACGCATTACCCGCGCCGCGACGCGCAATCGCTGGCGCTGTGCATGCAGCGCGTCTGGCCGCGTGTGAAGCCGGAGGAGATCGAACGTTCGCCGTGGGAAGCGGAAGCCGAGCCCGCGAAAATTGTCGATTACGAGCGGGCGCAGTTTTTCAGAAGCGTGCTGTATTTGTTTGGCGCCGGATTGGTGAACGCCCAGGTCATTCAGAATTTTAAAAAACTGCCAAATTGGGAGGAGTAAATCGTGTCGCAAAAAAATGTGCTCGAACTGTTCAAACTCAACGGCCGCCGCGCGCTGGTGACCGGCGGATCGAAGGGCCTCGGAAAAGTCATGGCGACCGCCCTGGCGCAAGCCGGCGCGGACGTGGCGGTGAGCAGCCGGCACCTCGACGAAGCGCAGGCTGCCGCCGCGGAGATCGCGAAAGAAACCGGGCGAGCATCGTACGCGGTCGCGGCGGACGTCTCCGTCGGCGCGGAAGTCGAGCGGATGGCGGCGGAACTGGAGCGGCGCTTCGGCCCGATCGACATTCTCTTCAACAACGCCGGCATCAACATCCGCGGCAACATCGCCGATTTCAAGGAAGCCGATTGGGATTCCGTGATCGCGATTAATTTGAAAGGCCCGTTTCTGTGCGCAAAAGCCTTCGCGCCCGCCATGGCCAAACGCGGCTGGGGGCGCATCATTAATATGGGCTCGATCATGTCAGTTGTCGCGCTGCCCGGCCGCGCGCCTTATGCCGCGTCGAAAGCCGGCGTGCTGAACATGACCCGCGTCATGGCGCTCGAATGGGCCACCCAAGGCGTCACCGCCAACGCCATCTGCCCCGGCCCGTTCGCGACGGAGATGAACGTCGCCCTGCTGAGCAACCCCGACGCGTACAAAGCGTTCGTCTCAAAACTCCCCATCGGCCGCTGGGGCGAATTGCACGAAATCGCCGGCATCGCCGTCTTCCTCGCGTCGGACGCGAGTTCGTTTGTGACGGGAACGGGGATTTATGTCGATGGCGGGTGGACGGCGCAATAACGGCTTTTGAACAACGAATCGCACGAATCTTCACGAAGGGGGAACATCACAGTATAGTTCTGATTTTTTCACTCGCGAAACGCACTTCGAATGCGTATTTTTGCGGTTGCATGCGCGTTTCAAAACTCATACTCGTTTCGATCACATTATCACTTCCGGCGTTTGGCGGCGAACCGGGCGACGCCGGAATTCAATTCTTCGAATCGAAAATTCGTCCGCTGCTGGCGGACAATTGTTTTTCCTGCCACTCGGTGAACGCCAAGAAGCTCAAAGCAAAATTGTATGCTGACAGCTTGCAAGGCCTCCTTAAAGGAGGCGAGACCGGGCCGGCGCTTGTGCCTGGCCAGCCTGAAAAGAGCAAAATGATCGAGGCCGTCGGCTACAAGAATCAAGATTTGCAGATGCCGCCGGAGAGCAAATTGAGCGACGCGCAAATTGCCGATCTGACGCGGTGGGTGAAGCTTGGCGCGCCCTGGCCGAAGGAGGCGCCGCCGGTGCCAAAAATGGAAAGCGCATCGAAGATCGAGCCGTTCGATCTGCAAAAACGCAAAGCCTCGCACTGGGCCTGGCAGCCCGTGCGCGCGCAAACGCCGCCAGTTTGTAGAACGGAGCTCCCGCTCCGTTCAGCATCCGGAACGGAGATCCCGATCCGTTCCGCGCCTGGAACGGAGCAGGAGCTCCGTTCTACATGGATTCGCGATCCGCTTGACGCGTTTGTGATGAAGAAGCTCGAAGATAAAAATCTCAAGCCCGCTCCGCTCGCTGACAAGCGCACGCTGCTGCGCCGCGCGAGTTTCGATTTGATCGGCTTGCCGCCGACTCCTGAAGAGATCGACGCATTCCTGAAAGACGAATCGCCCGACGCATTCGCGAAAGTCATCGACCGCCTGCTGGCCTCGCCGCATTTCGGCGAGCGCTGGGCGCGGCATTGGCTCGATCTGGTCCGCTATGCCGAATCGCGCGGCCACGAATTCGATTTCACGATTCCCAACGCGTATCAGTACCGCGACTACGTCATTCGCGCGTTCAACGCCGATGTGCCGTACAATCAATTCGCGATCGAGCATATCGCCGGCGATCTGCTCGAAACGCCGCGCGTGAATCCAGCGACTGGATTCAACGAATCCGTCATTGGCACCGCATATTTCGAACTGGGCGAAGACGTTCAAGCGCCGGTGGACGTGCGGCAGCATCAGGCCGACCGATTCGACAACATGATCGACGTGACCGGCAAAACATTTCTCGGCATGACCGTTGCCTGCGCGCGCTGCCACGATCACAAATTCGACGCAATTTCAAGCGCGGATTATTACGCGCTGTACGGTTATTTGAAGAGCACGCGCTTCACGCAGGCCGCGCTCAATCAGCGCTCCATTAATGAGAAGGCGGCGGAACTGCTCGCACTGAAGAAACAAATCGCCGCGCTCGCGTGCGCTGAATTGAAGGAGAAAGCGAAATCACTTGGCGAGGCGCTCGAACATGTTAAGGCCCCGGCGAAGATCGACATTTCGAATCCGCTTTATGTGTGGGCGAAAATGCAAAATGCGCCGCCGGAAAAACTCGGCGAAAAGTGGAGCGAATTGCGTGCGGAGGTGAACGCAAATGCAGCGGCGCTACGCGACAAACCGGCGGCGGCGCCGCACGATCGAGAAATTGCGCTCGAGAGCTTTGCGCTGAGCGAATCGTTGCAGTTGAGCGGCGGATGTGTGCTGGGAGGCGATGCGAAGCGTCCTGTTGCCGAGATTCGCTCCGGCGGCTGGCTTGCGTCCGATTTGATTTCGCGAAAACTCGAAGGCTCCGCGAGCTCGCCGACGTTTACGCTCGACAAGCCGTTCATTCATGTGCTCGCCAAAGGCCACGGCGCGCGAGTAAGCGTGATTGTCGATAATTTCACGCTGATTCGCGCACCCATTTACGGCGATCTGCGCAAGCACGTCGAATCGAATGCGCTCGCGTGGATAAATTTCGACGTGCGCATGTGGCAGGGGCACGAAGCATACATTCAAATCGACGACAGCGCGACGCCTGTGCCCGGCGAAGAGGGCGTGAAGCCAGAGGCGACGGTCGCGGTGCGCCGCGTCGTTCTTTCCGAGCGCAACGCGATGCCGGCCGGGGGAGCGGACAGTGAGCTCATCGCCGCGATGGCTGATTACATCGCCAACCACGAGGCGCCGGCATCGCTTCAGGAATTGGCCGCGAATTATCAAGGCGCCGCCGAAAGCGCGCTCGAAAAAATGGGCGACGGGTTTTCTGAAGCATCGCTGATCGATGCCGCGCTGATGAATACGCTGATTGAAAACGGATTGCTCGAATTGCAGCCCTCCGTGGTATTGCAAGAGCTGCTGAAAAAATATTACGCGCTCGCAACCGCGCTGCCCGCGCCGGTTCGTTCGCCGGCGATGACCGATGGCACCGGCGCCGACGAATGCGTTTTCATCCGCGGCAGTAACAAGACGCTCGGTGCTCGCGTGCCGCGGCGTTTTCTGGTTGCGATCAGCGGCGAAAATCAGCCCGCGCCAAAAGCCGGCAGCGGACGGCTGGAGTTGGCTCGGCGCATCGCCGATTCGTCTAATCCGCTTTTTGCGCGCGTGATGGTCAACCGGCTTTGGCATCATCTTTTCGGCCGAGGCATCGTCGCATCGACGGATAATTTCGGAAAGCTCGGCGAAGAGCCGACACATCCGGAACTGCTCGATTTTCTCGCCGATCGTTTTGTGAAAGACGGTTGGAGCGTGAAAACCGCGCTGCGCAAAATGATGCTCTCGTCGGCCTATCAAATGTCGTCCGCGCCCAATCCGGCGAACAACGCGAAACTTGATCCGGACAATAAATTCCTCGCGCATCAGCGCATCAAGCGCCTCGAAGGCGAGGCGATTCGCGATGCGATGCTCGCGATTTCGGGACGGCTCGATCCGGCGATGTTCGGCCCGTCGATCGATGTCCATCTTACGCCATTCATGGAAGGCCGCGGCCGGCCAAACGGCGGGCCGCTCGACGGCGCGGGACGGCGCAGCATTTACACGGCGGTGCGCCGCAATTTTCTGCCGCCGATGATGCTCGCGTTCGACACGCCCGCGCCGTTTTCGGCGATGGGCCGCCGCACCGTTTCGAACGTTCCCGCGCAGGCGCTGATTTTGATGAACGATCCGTTCGTTGCGCAGCAAGCGGAACTTTGGTCGAAGCGCGTGCTTGCTGACAAGAACGCCGCGCCCGCACAACGCATCGCACGCATGTACGTCGCCGCTTTTGCGCGCGAACCGTCGGAAATCGAAGCGCAGGACGCGCTGGATTTCATCGATGCGCAGACGAAAGAAAGCAACGACGCGCAGGCGTGGAAGGAATTCGCGCATGTGCTGATGAATGTGAAGGAGTTTGTGTTTGTGAGGTAAGCCAGCTACAAAGCTCGCGTCGGTTTCTTTCAGAAGTTCGAGAATAAAATGCACTGCCACCGCTTCCGCCCCCAACCCCTAACTCGCCGCGATATGCTTTCGCATTGCGCGATGGGCTTCGGCGCCGCCGCGCTGGCCGCCTTGCTGGGCGAGCCGCGTTCCGCATTCGCCGACGACGCATCGCGAACTGATGCGCTCACGCCCAAGCCCACACATTTTCCAGCAAAAGCGAAGAACGTCATTTTTCTCTACATGGACGGCGGCGTGTCGCACGTGGACAGCTTTGACCCGAAGCCGCTGCTTACGCAGGAAAACGGCAAGCCGTTCAAAATGAAAATGGAGCCGACGCAGTTCAACAACAACGGCAACACGCTGGGCAGCCCGTGGAAATTCAAGCAGTATGGGCAGTGCGGCCACTGGATCAGCGAACTGTTTCCGTTCACCGCGGAAAGCGCCGATGAACTCTGCGTGATCCGCTCGATGACCTCGAATTTCTCCGAGCACACCGGCGCGAATTATTTTCTGCACACCGGCAACGGGCAGCAGGGGCGGCCGAGCATGGGCGCGTGGATGGGTTACGGTTTGGGCAGCGAGAACCGCAACTTGCCCGGTTTTGTCGTGCTCAACGGCGGCCTGATTCCCGTCGGCGGGCTCGACAATTTCAACAGCGGTTTTTTGCCCGCGTCGTATCAAGGTTCGATCTTCAAGCCTGACGCCCAGCCAGTCGCCAACATCAAGCCGGCCGAAACGCGCGAAGGCTTGCAGCGCAAGAAACTTGATTTGATGAAAAAGCTCGACGCACCGCTGCTGGAAGAATCCGGCCATGATGACGCGCTCGAATCCGCCGTCGCGAATTATGAGCTTGCGTTCAAAATGCAAACGGCCGTGCCCGAATTAATGGACATCGCCGGCGAAAGCGAGGCGACGAAAAAGTTGTATGGCCTTGACGCGCAATACCCGCAGACGCGCATTTTCGCGAAGCAATGCCTGCTCGCGCGGCGGCTTGTCGAGCGCGGCGTGCGCTTCATTGAATTGACGTGTCCGGCCACGCCGAATGACCGCTGGGACCAGCACAGCGGTTTGAAAAAAGGCCACGAGGAAAATTCGCGCGCGGTCGATCAGCCCATCGGCGGGCTGCTTAAAGATTTGAAAGCGCGCGGACTGCTGGCCTCTACGCTTGTGGTCTTCACCGGCGAATTCGGCCGAACGCCGTTCGCGCAAGGCAGCGACGGGCGCGATCACAATCCGTTCGGATTTTCGCTCTGGATGGCCGGCGGCGGCGTGAAGGCCGGCAGCGTCTACGGCGCGACGGACGAATACGGCTACAAGGCCGTCGAGAAAAAATTGGAGATTCACGACCTGCACGCGACGATGCTGCATCTGCTCGGAATGGAGCACACGCGCCTGACGTACCGCTGGGGCGGGCGCGACATGCGGCTGACGGACGTATTTGGAAATGTGATCAAGGACATCGTGGCTTGATTTTTTCTCGCAGAGACGCAGAGACGCAAAGAAGGAAGGGCTAGAATGTACGCGAAGTGTTTTGCAACATTGGTTCTGATTGCCGCGCTTCATGCGATTTGCGGCGATGCGGCTCCGGCGATGAAGCAGGAATCGGCGAGCGGGATCACGCATGCATTTTTAGTATGCGGGAATGAAACGTACATCGTTTCGAAGGATGGAAAAGTGACATGGACATATCCTGGCGCGACCCGCGACGGATGGGCAACGCGGAACGGCGTTTTGCTCGCCGTCAGCAAGTGCAAAGAGTTTCCCGGTGGTGGCGTCGTGTTTATTGCGAAAGGCACAAATGAAAAAGAGTGCATATTCAAGGGAACTCAAGACGAGGTCCACTCTGTTGAGGTTATTGACAAAAAGGACGGCGAAAATGTGATGCTGACGGAGGGCGGGCCTAAACCGCGGCTGCTTGAAGTCAATCAAGAGGGCAAGATAGAAGTCGAATTCCCGCTGCAATGTCAGATCCCGAATTCTCACATGCAGACACGCATGGCCCGCAAACTGCCGAATGGAAATTACCTCGTGCCGCATCTGCTCGATTTTGCGGTGAAAGAATACAAACCTGACGGAACGGTCGTCAACGTGATTAAAACGCCGGACGACCCGAAAGAGAGCTGGCCGTTTACAGCGATTCGGCTGGCGAATGGCAACACGCTGATTACGTGCACGCATGGAAACCACGTGATTGAAACGGATGCGCAGGGAAAGATAGTGTGGCAACTGACGAACAAGGATTTACCGGAGCCGCTGCTGAGCGACCCGTGCGGGGCGCAGCGATTGTCGAATGGCAATACAGTTATTGCGAGCTACGGCGCAACCAAGGCGGACGCGGTGAAAATGTTCGAGGTGACGGCGGATAAAAAAGTGGTCTGGACGTTCAAGAGCGGCAAAGCGCACGGCGTCCATGAATTTCACATCTTCGAAAATGATGAGATGGGGAAATAATCAGCGTTCTTTCGTGGAATTGCGCGGCGAAGCGCGCAACCATGCTTCCGCCGCAGTTCGAACTTCGGCGGACGCATCTTTTTCGGCGAGAACTCTTACGCGTTCTAAAATCGCTGCGCGCACGTCGGCGGCGGTTGCGGTGCGGCATTTCAAGGCGGCGAGGCGCACAGCGGCATCGGCATCCTCCAGAGCGTGCGCGAATAATTTTGCGCGTTCGAGGCTGGGCTTGAGCACATCGGGCAGATTGGCGCTGAAGAGCGCTTCGCGGACGGCGGGCGCGTCATCGTACACAAACACGGAAATGTATTTTGGCGCGAAGTCGGCGATCGCGCGTGTGCCGTGAAGCGCGTTGAGCGCCGCCACGCGCAGCGCTGGATCTTTCATCGCTTTTGCGGCGCGCAGTTTTTCGCTGAGTTCCACATCGGGCGCTTTCATTTTCGCCCACGCTGCGCGCTGAGCGACGAGCGGGTCGCTGGACACGAGCAACTGATCGACGAGGGCGCTCAAGCTTGGCGACGCTTCCTCCCCATTTTCCGGATTGGCCAGCCAGAAGCGCTGCACGAGATTGTTGAGCAGCAGATCGGTTCCGGCGCGTGGATGCGCGGCAAGATCGGCGCGCTGCAGCGCGTCGATCTGCACAACGCCGGCCAGACGCCCCAGCGCGCTGGCCGCGGCGCGCTGCGCGGCTGGCGCGGGATCGTTAAGAAAAGCCTGGACGGCAAAACCCGATTCGTTGCACAGACGCCAGGGTTCAGTGCCCCGCGGCGTCGCACGGCTGTCGCGATAAAGTGCTTCAAGCGCCAGGGCGCGCTGATGCGCCGACGGCGATTCTTTCCAGATCGCTTGAATTTGTTCGGCCAGCGGCGCGGCGCTGTTTTCGATGGGCGCGGCCATCGCTGTATCGGCGCCCTGGCGGTTGAAGCGCCACAGCGCAGCCGAGACGCTGCGGCGCTCGCCGATTCGCAGCAGGCGCACGGCGTCGTCAATTTCGAAGGGGACATGGCGCCAGTTGGGGCCCGCGGCGGCGAGGGAGTGCAGTGCGACGGGGTTACGGCTGCAATAGTCTTTAAGGTGCGGCAATTCGGGGAGCGCGCCCAGCGGCTCGGCGATGCGGAGGCAGGTGGCGGCGAAATCGGCGAGTTCGGTGATGGCCGCTCCCTTGCGGTCGCGGTTCGTGATGGCGTCGCGGCTCGTGTTTGCGTCAGTGAAATGTGCGTCGTTTGCGATGAGCCAATCGCGCAGGCGCCGGTATGCGGCCATGCGTTTAGTCCAGCCTTCGGCTCCGAGTGTGCGTTCGTCGAGTTGACGGCCGCTTTTTTCGCACGAAGCGAGCGCGCAGAGGGCGGCTGTTTTCAATGTGACATCCGCATCTTTCTTTTCGACGACGCCGAAGAGCGCGTCGATGGCCGGCACGAATTGCGAACCGCTCAAGGCAAGCGCCGATGAGCGCGCGGTGTCGAGGTCGTTTGAATTGAGGAGATCGCGCAACGTTGCAAACGCTTGCGCCGCGCGCGGCGATTCTTGGCCGGCGGGTTCGGCGCGAAGAATCGCGCCCAAGCCGGCGACTGCGTCGGCGCGGGATGCGGGATCGGCGGCTTTTGTTACAAATGCTGCGAGCGCTGCGTCCAGTTCGGTGGCGGCCGGGAGTTGCGTACGAGTTTGTTCGACTTGGCCGTCGGAGCGATTTTCGATGAGACAAGTGCGGCCGGGGAGGGACCAGGCGAGCGTGCGCAAATCGACCAGCCCACCCCTCATCCCCGGCCCCTCTCCCCCAAGAGGAGAGGGGAGAACGGCCACGGCGCGCAATGTGAAGTGTTCCCAGGAACGCAACGCGCCCCAAGATGGATGGTCGGGCGAAATGCCGCCGGACAGCGCGTCGCGCAATTGCGCGGAACTGTCGGGCCAGCTCACGTCGTAGCCAGTGCCATCAGCGGCGCGCGCGACGGAGACGCCGGCGTAGCAGAGCAGTTCCAGCGCTTCTTGGAGCGGCAAATTGCCGTCGCCGTCGTAGTCGGAGAGTTGCAGCGACGGGAGGGAATTTTCGAGATCGGGCGGGGTGCAGTGGATCAGATTGGGCGCGGCGCGGCGCAAGTCGCGCAGCCAGTCGCTGAGGGCGATGCCGTTGCCGAGCAGTGCTTCGACGCTGACTTCGCCTTTGAGATTGAGTTGAGTGGGCTGCGGAGCTTTCTTTGGTTCGATGATGGGGAGTGTTTGCGGGACATCGGTGGTGTTGCGACCCCTCACCCCCGGCCCCTCTCCCCCAAGGGGAGAGGGGGGAACGGCGGCGGCGCGGCGTTGTGGGGCCGCTCGCAATTCGAGCCAATACCACAATCCCGCGCCGGCGGCCACAGCGGCGAGCAGCAGCAGGGGCCAGAGCGGAAAGCGGCGGGGAGCGGGAATGGTGCGGAGAGGCATGGGAATTCTTAACAACGTCGATGTAGAACGGAGCTCCGCTCCGTTCATTTCTTGAACTAAATCTGAACGAAGCGTAGCTCCGTTCTACTTACTCCTTCTTCAACGCGTGGCACGACGAACACGACTTGGACAGGCTGACCGGATCGTCGGGATGCTTGAAGGTGGTCGCAGCGATCACTGCTTTTTTCATTTCGTCGGCATCGAAGCTTTGGCTGATAAGCGTGTGGCACGTGTCGCACTTTCGCTCGATCTTGCGGGTCTTATCGACAGTCTCGTGCTTGGCATCGTGGCAGCGTTCGCAGCCTTTGAATTCAAAGTGTCCGAGATTGTCATTAAAGGCCCTCGCATCGACGCCCAATTCGGGGAAGAAGTTCTCGCGGTACGCCTTGACCAGCCCTTCTTTGGCTTGGGGCAGCAGTGCGGCCTTGTCAGGGGGAAGCGGGTTAGCGGTGTAAAACGCATCGACGGCTGCGTTGATTTTCTGTTCGGCTTCGGCGGTGGTCGCATACGTTTCGCTAAAGGCCTTGATGGCCTCGCGCGCCAGGAACGGAAGCGACGTTGGGACGCCGCCGTGTTCCATCGCATCGCTGACGGCGCGTGTCGGCGATTTGAATGGATGTCCGGCGCGATTGTGGCAATCGGCACAATTCATCGTGCGAAGTTTGGATTCGTCCAGCGTGGCCCTGTCGAATTTGGCGGTCATGAATTCGGATACGGTGCCATCCGCCCGCGTGTGCCGGATGAACGGAATATCCTGCAAGCCCGGGTCGGCAGCGTAGTACTGAACTTTGTGCTCGGCGCCCACGTGCCAATGCACACCGGCACCGGTCGTGATGTTAAAAAGCAGCTTGTAGCGCACCGGCGTGTTATCCGCATCTTTACTGAAGTGGGTAAACGTGCGTGACACTTCGCCGCGCATGCGATCGGGGTGATGGCAATTACCGCAGGTGGATTTATCGGGGCGGAGCCGATCCAACGGGGTTTTGATGGGAGTATGGTAGCCCTTGGTCGCCATCAACCAAACTTGGCGAATGCCATTGGTCTTGGCTTCGAATGCGGAAGTCATTTCGGTGCCGATGTGGCATTGGACGCAACCCACAAGGTCGTGCTGGGAATGCTTGAAGGCTGTGTACTCCGGCTTCATGATATGACAGGCCGTGCCGCAGAATTGGTCGGTGGAAGTTGAATGGTACGATTTATAGCTGGCGAAACCGGAGAAGATCAGCCACAAAAATGTGGCGATGATCGCGATCGCAGCGGTCCGTTTGGCGATGGGTTTTGGTTTGTGTGTCGGCGCCGCTTCTTCGGGATGCTTCTTGATTCTCCGCCACTTGAAAAACATTCCCACGACTGAGAATGCAACACTGAGCCAGAACAGTGCCGGCAGGAGCATGTAAATAACGATTCCGGCGTACGGATTCTGTTCAAAAGCGTCCGACGTGATGTCGCGAAACATGAAGAGTAAAAATGTCACGCCCCAGAATGCGACGGACACTAAACCCATGCGGGTCATTAAGTTATTGGCCAAGACACGGAATGATTTCCCGAATTTAATTCGAGCACTCATGGATGTCAGCCGGCCGCTGGTGGAGACTTCGTCGCTCATGAATTTAGTCCTGCCCTCGTTGAATTAAGACCGTTCTGCAACGGTCGTCTTTACGAATTGTGCGAGAAGAGCAAATCACAGGCCCCGACTGAGGCCGCAAAGTCGTGTTTGCTCGCGTCCAAACGAACGCCAAAGTTCGTCGCAAAAAAGATGCTCAAGCCTTCGCCGCGAATTCTAAGTTCGTATATCACGACATCCAAGTCTTTTTCTCATTATTACTGTCAAGATTAAGAAAAGCAGTTTTTGGCTGTTTCTGTCCGACTGGTATATCTCTTTTGGCGAAGATGTCTTAAGCAAAAACCGCCAATCGAACTTGGTGCGGCACGATCTATGCACACCCCACCCCGCGGAGGAGGGAGCATGGAAGCCAACACAACCACGCCAGTCGAAACGCCGCATTCCCCCGAGGTCGCGCAGCAAACTGCGCCTGTCCATATTGCCCACACACAGCAACACATTCTGCGTGTGCCCATGACGTCGCTGGGGATTGGTTCCGGAATGCCACTGCCGGAGAAAAAATCTATCGTGCCCATCTTAACCAGTTTGGTTACGGGATCGCTCTTGAGCATGGCCTATCTCATCTTCATGCCGTTCATCGCCATCGTCATGGTGGGCTGGGCGGCTGGCAACAAATTGCTTTACGGAGCGAAATCGAAAAGGAGTGGGGAGAGATGACTATCAAGATTATCGTCGCAACCGTGCTTCTGTGTGGGACTGTCTACGCGGCTGAGGAATTGAAGGACTCTGTTTGCTTCAAGTGCCATAAGGAAGAGAAGAAAGCCAAGTTTCAAGACGGGACTGAAGTATCGATCTTCATCGACAAGGTGCGTTTCGCCGCGTCCGTGCATGGCGTCAAAGAGCAGCATTGCGTTGGATGCCATACAGATTTGAACGCTGCGAACATTGCCGATCATCCCGAAAAAGTGCTGAAGGATCCTCGCAGTTACAGCCGCTCCATGGCCGGTGTTTGTGTCACGTGCCATAAGGACGAAGCCGCCAAGTTCCCGGACGACGTTCACAGCCGCGTGACCACCACGCAGGTGTTGTGCACGGATTGTCACGGCACTCATTATATGCACTCCCCCAACCACCCGCGCGCCGCCGTCCCGCAAACTTGCGCGAAATGCCATCCGGACATCAACGCCAAATATTCGCAGAGCGTGCATGGAAAGGCGCTGCTGGGTGAAAACAATCCCGACGTACCAGTCTGCGTCGATTGCCATCGCGCGCATTCTATCAGCAAAGCCAAGACGGCCGATTTTCACCTGGATTCAGTGAACTTGTGCAAGCGCTGCCACGGCGACGCGACGAAGATGAAGAAGTATGGTCTGTCAACCGATGTCATGCAAACGTACTTGCAGGACTTTCACGGCGTCAGCGTCAGCTACTCGCGCAAGACGGGCATTGCTCCGAGCGACATCAAAGCCACCTGCATAGACTGCCACGGCGCGCACACCATTCCCCGCAAAGATTCGGCGGCGGCGCTGACCACACGCGCCAACGTGGTCAAGGCCTGCCAAAAGTGCCACGCCGACGCGACGGAGGAATTTTCCTCCGCCTGGCTCTCGCATTACATTCCCAGTCCGACACACGCTCCGGTGGTTTTCGCCGTCCAACTATTTTATCGCGCCTTCATTCCCTTTATGGTCATCGGGCTGCTTGTCCTTATCGTGCTGGATCTGCGCCATCTTCGACGCAGCAAGGGACACATCAAGCCTGCGGTTGCTGGACCGGACTATGTCCGCTTCAGTCTCTTCCGCCGCGTCGAACATGTGTTGATCATGCTGTCGTTCACGCTGCTGGTCGTCACTGGCGTGCCGCAGGAGTTCAGCGACCAGGGCTGGGCGGAATGGATGATCCTCGCGATGGGCGGAATCGAGCGGCTGCGGATCATTCATCGTTTCGTGGGGATCGCGTTCGCGGTAGTCTGCGCCGGCCACGTTCTTTTGAATGTGGTATGGCTGCTTCAAGGCCGCATTTTTGGAGACATGATGGTGACACGCAAAGACTTCACGGACACCATTGCGAGCATCAAGCTGGCGATGGGCCTTCCCGCGGAAGAACCGAAATTCGGGCGTTACGAATTCCGCCAGAAGTTCGAATACTGGGGCATGCTGCTGGGTGGCGGCGTCATGATCGCGACCGGTTTCATTCTGCTCTGGCCGATGATCTTTGCGCGAGTTCTTCCCGGACAGTTCATTGCCGCGGCGAAGGTGGCTCACAGTTTCGAAGCGGTCATGGCGCTGCTGGTGATTGTCATCTGGCATTTGTATTGCGCCGTGCTGCGGCCCACCGTTTTCCCGCTCGACAAATCCATTTTCACGGGAAAGATTTCACACGAAAAGATGCTGGAGGAGCACCCGCTGGAACTCGAACGGTTGGAGAAAGCGAAAGCCGGAGCATGAGGGCGTGCGGTTGGTTGCAGTTCCCCTCTCCCTCCGGGAGAGGGCCGACGAGAGCGGGGCTGTTTCCGCTCTCGCGGGGTGAGGGGACAACGCACAGAATGACCGCAATTCGCGAAGATTCGCGCGATTCGTTGTTCGATCAAGCTGTCCGCAGCGTTAGGATCAATGTGCTGCGTTCAGTTTTTCCAGCACAGCTTTGACGATGCGCTCGACCAATTCTTCATCGTTTGACGAATCGGTCGAGCGCTTGCCCTTGCCATAGCTGAGCTTCAATTCTTCGACTTGCGCGGCGTTCAGGCGGCGGATGCCTTCGTTGCCGGCGAGATCGTAGGCGTGTTTGAGCACGGCGGCGAAGTACTCCAGCTTTTCCATGCGCAGATACGCGGCCCACGGATCGGGACCGACGGTGACGGCGCCGTGCTGGCTGAGCATGACGATGTCCGACGCGCGCAACGCAGGTTCGACGGCGGCGGCGAGCTGGCGGGTGCCGGGCGTGATGTACGGAACCGTGGGGACTGGGCCAATCTGCGCGATCACTTCGGGGACGACCGGTTCGCGCAGCAACGCTTCCAAACCGGCGAAGGTGAACGCCGTCGCGACGGGCGGATGCGCGTGGACGACGGCTCCGATATCGGCGCGCGCGCGGTAGGCGGCGAGATGCACCTGCACTTCGCTGCTGACATCGCCGCGCCCGCGAATTTTGCGCCCATCCATGTCGCAGAGCAGAATGTCCAGCTCGCTGATATCGCCTTTGCTCACGCCTGATGGAGTGACAAGGATTCGGTCGGGCGATAGGCGTGCGGAGACGTTGCCGTCGGTGGCGGAGACGAGATTTTTTTGAGCGAGCGCGGCGCAGGCTTTGACGATGGCGCCACGCAGTTCGCGTTCGGTCCAGCGGGAGCTCATGCGGGCGCCCTCGCGCGAGTGCAGGCCGAGCGACAGTTGCCCTCTCCCTCCGGGAGAGGGCCGACGCATGTACTCATGCGCGGGGTGAGGGGAATTCGGCATCCTGGAGAGACCGCAATCCTGCCCCTCACCCCGCGAGCGAGTACGCTCGTCGGCCCTCTCCCCGCGGGAGAGGGGAAACGCATCGCAAATCCGGTGATGCATCCTATGGTAACTTTCGGTTCCACGTTCCGTATCAGGCACGCGTGGATTTGCAAGAGTTCGACACGGCTCGCAAATTCAGTAGCATGTGCTGAAGATGCGCTCACGGGGTTTCGTCTGTCTGTTTGGAGCGCGAAGAACCGGCCGGCTGGAAGCCGGCGGTCCGCGGAGAAAGGGATGCAGGTATTGCAAACGATCTGGCTATTTTGCAAGGGCCACGCATGGATGCCGCTGTTTATGCTGGGCAACGTGGTTGGGCTATGCATGATTCCGCTGGGGCTGCCGGGGATTTGGGTGCAATTTGCGGCGGCGCTGCTGGTCACGATCTTTGCGCAGCATCTGGGCTGGTTTGTGACGCTGCTGGTGCTGGTGCTGGCGCTGGGCGGCGAATTGGTGGACTTCGTCTTCGGCCTGCTGAGTTTCAAGACCACAAACGCGTCGAAGCTCGCGCCGTGGACGGCGCTGGCGGGCGGATTTGTGTTTGGATTTTTTGGCTTCATCATCCCCGTCCCCATCTGGATCATCGGCCCGCTGATCGGCTCGGTGATCATGTCCTTCATCGGCACCTTCGCGGGCGCGATTTTCGGCGAGATGCTTCACCAGCGCGAGCTCGCGCCGGCGCTGCGCGTGGGCGCCGGCGCGGCGTTCGCGCGCGCGTGCGGGATTGCGTCGAAACTGTGGATCGGGTTCATCATCTTCTGCTTCTCCATGGCGGGGTTGATCTGGGACGTGTTTCGCACGTAATGTGCCTTAAAGAAAAGGCCCTATTCGGCCCCATAGGTCCTATAGGGCCTATGAGTCCCATTTTTTTTTCACCGCGAAAACCCTCCTCCACAAATTGCTACGCGCCGCGCGCGGCTGAACGTTCGCGCGGTGGTGAGGCCCTCGCCGGTGGGCGTCGCGATTGAAAACGAGGTGTAGCCTTCTCCGCCCAGCGCCAGGCCCGCGTAATTGCTGGCGTTGACCACGCAGATCGAACAGTTCATCAATGCGGCGAAGCGCGTGGCGCGGTCGATGCGCTGCGTGTGAATCGACGCGGTGTGGCGGCGATTGCCTTCGACGGCGGCGGCGTGCGCGACGGCTTCGCCGGCGTCTTTCATGCGGCAGAAAGGCAGCACCGGCATCAATTGCTCGGTCCACATTAATGGGTGGTCGCGATCGACCTCGACCAGCGCCAGGCGCACCGAATCATCGACGCTCATTCCGATCTCGCGCAGAATCAGCGACGGATTTTTCCCGATGAACTTCTTGTTTGCCGCGCCTTGCGATCCGAAAGCGCCTTTTTCGAGCAGCACTAAATCGGTGAGGCGGTCGGCCAGGCGTGCGGGGACTTCGAGGCAATTTTGCGCGAGCATCTGCGCTTTCAAGTCGTCGGCGATGGATGCAACGGCGAGCACGGCTTTTTCGTCGGTGCAGACGACGTTGTTGTCGAGCGACGCGCCGGCGACGATGTCGCGCGCGGCGCGCTCAAGACACGCGGTTTCATCGACGACGGTGGGCGGATTGCCCGGGCCGGCGCAGATGGCGCGTTTGCCGCATTTCATTGCGGCCTCCACGACGGCTCCGCCGCCGGTGACCACGACGAGCGCAACGAGCGGATGGTTCATCAGCGCGGCGGCGGAGACAATGGTTGGTTCGGCCATGCAGCAAAACACTTGCGGCGGACCGCCGGCCTCGGCGATGGCGCGGTTGAACGTGCGCACGCAATCAGCGGAGACTTTCTTTGCGGCGGGATGCGGATTGAAAACGGCGGCGTTTCCGGCGGCAAGCAGGCTGATGCCATTGTTAATGATTGTTTCAGTCGAATTGGTGCAGGGCGCAATCGCGGCGACCACGCCCCACGGGTCGAGGCGGTTGAGCGTGGTGCCGTCGCTGCCCGAGAAAGTTTCGGGTTCGAGCAGATATTCAGGACCGGGCGTGCGTTCGGTGACGAGACGGTTCTTCGCGATTTTGTCTTCGACGCGCCCCATGCCGGTTTCGGCGACGGCGTCGGCGGACCAGCGCTCGAGGTTTTCCAGCGCGGCTTTGCGCAGGGCCGCGACGAGTTTGAAGCGTGCGTTGAAACCGAGTCGCGACAGTTCGTCGAACGATTTCCGCGCGGCCTGCACGGCGTCGTCGGGATGTTCGAAGATGCCGTCGCTGGGTGCCAAGGAGCAGTACCCTGCTCCTTGCTGAGGTGCGTTCGCAGGCGATGCGAGGGGTTTGTATTTGCGGACGATGGGCCTGTCGTCAGCGGAGCGCGTCTGGCGGCGTTTCGCGGCCGGCGCGAGCGCGCCGGAGTCCTGCAAGCGGGCGAGGACGCGAGAGACGAGGGAGTCGATGTCGGGTTTGCTCATAGCATTCAAGATTCAAGATTCAAGATTTAAGTAGGACGAGCTGCCAGCCCGTCGTTATGCAAAGCGCCAACTCGGACGGGCTGGCAGCCCGTCCTACGAAGTTGAATCTTGAATTTTGAATTATTTTTTCAGCCCCATTTTTTCGGCGCGGCCCAGTGGCAGGGCGGCGTCCACGGATTCGTGCGGGCGCGGGATGATGTGGACGGTGACGACTTCGCCCACGGCTTCGGCAGCGCGCGAGCCGGCGTCGGTAGCGGCTTTCACCGCGGCGACATCGCCGCGCACGATCGCCGTCACGTAGCCGCCGCCGATTTTTTCGTAGCCGATCAGATCGACTTTCGCCGCTTTCACCATCGCGTCGCAAGCTTCGACCAGCGCCGCGAAGCCGCGCGTTTCAATCATGCCTAATGCGTCTGCCATTTTTCGACTCCTTTGTTCAAGGTTCAAAAATCAAAAATTGTTCCTCTCTTCGTACCCCTCCGTGCGCTCCGTGTCCTCCGTGGCGAAAAAAGGAACGCCCTTGCCACGGAGGGCGCGGAGGACACTGAGAAGGAATTGAAGGTCATGCTTCACCTTTCAACGCGGCCTCCGCTGCTTCGGCAGCGACGACGACGTCGGCTTCGTCGCCGCCGAGGAACAATCGCCCGAAGGCGCCGACGCCGCGCAATTCGATCAGGTTCACGCGGCTGGCTTTTTCGGCTTCGTTCGCGGCCAGGTGGACGTAGGCGGCGGGTTCGACTTCGAGGATGTAAAGCGTCTGGCCGCCCAGCAGCATTTCGCCGTGGCGCGAGCGGTTGATCAGCATCGAATGGTAATTGGTGACGTTGCGCACGAGCGTGCTGGTGGTGATGCGCGGCTTGACGCGGTCTTTTTCTTTCACGCCGATGGCTTCGAGCACCGCCGCGCCGGCCTGCCTCACTTCGCCGACGCTGGTGTGATGAATTTCCATCATGCCGAAGGCGCGTTCGACTTGGAGCGTGCCGGGCATGACGGCGGTGGCTTTGCAGGCAACGTCCAGTAGGCGCTGAATTTCCATGCCGGGGGCGACTTCGACGAAGAGCGCGGCTTGTCCGGAGACCGGAAGGTAGCCCTGCGCGATGGAGGCTTGGAAGGAGGCGAATTGCGGCTGCATGGAATCGAGGAAGCAATAGGAGCGGAGTTCAATGCGGGGCATAGCGGCATCCTTTCGGAGGGGCGTCGTGTATTGTATCGTATAAAAGAGTATAGAATGAAAGGAAAATCTGAAGCTTGGGTTGGTCGGCTGATTTTTAGTATATGATTTTATATTTTTGTATATGACTGAGTGTTACATTCAACGAACGCGACGCTAGGACCCCGCCATGAATTGAACCAGTTCCCAAAACTCTAACTCATTTTTCGAGCGCAACTTGCCGATGCTTTACCAGGAGGAAACCACGGGGAGCTTTCGGCATGAATTTTACATCTTTCCTGTCTGTTGAAGACACCATCTTTGCTTTGTT
>DATGGK010000027.1:0-9501 GCA_035308565.1 Planctomycetota bacterium
AGTCCAATCGCGTCGAGCGGGAGATTGTGGGTTGGCTGCGTGGGCAGATGGTTGCGCGTGCTCGTCCGTCTAAAGGCGGAACTACAAACGAAGACGGAACTACGCACTGGATCCATCTGAAATCTGAAAATGCGCTCGAATGTTCGAATGGGTCGCGGATTGAATTCAAGAGTGCGCACAACGCGGATTATCTGCGCGGCGCGGGGCTGGATTTGTTGGTGGTCGGTGAAGCGGCGGATGTGGCGGAGGACACTTGGGTGAACGTGCTCAAGCCGATGCTGCTGGACCGCAACGGGGAGGCGTACTTGATTGGGACACCGCGCGGGAAAAATAACTGGCTGCATCGCGTGTTTCTGGCCGGCCAGCAGGAGCACGATCCGCAATATGCGTCGCTGCAGTTGCCGACGCGGGCGAATCCGCGGATCAAGCCGCAGCACATCGAGGAATTTCGGAACGATACGCTGCCGGAGGATTTCAAGCAGGAGTATGAGGCGGAATTCATCGACGGCGTCGGGACGATTTTTGCGAATGTCGAGGCGTGCATCGACGGCGAGCTGCTGCCGCGCGGGCGGCCAGGCACAAAGTATGTGACGGGCATCGATCTCGGCCAGAAGAAAGATTTCACGGTGCTGTGCAGCATTTCGTGCGCGGACAAGCGCGTCGAGGGCTTTGCGCGCTTCAACGAATTGGATTGGAGCGTGCAGGAGGCTCGGATTCTGGAGCATCTCAAGCAATTTCCCGGGCCGGCGGTGGTGGACGCGACTGCGGGCGGCCAGGTGATTTACGAGCGGCTGCGCGACAAGCACGTCACGCATGTGGAGCGGTTTGTGTTCAGCGGGCCGTCGCGCGAGGAGATCATCACGGGATTGCAGACGGGGATTGCGCATCAGTCGTTGAAACTTGCGAACGCGAAAGTGTTGATCGACGAGCTGAACGCGTTCACGCAATTGGATGAAGGAGCGGGGCCGAACCGGCGCGTGAAGACGGGCGCGCCGGCGGGGCTGCACGACGATTGTGTGATGGCGCTGGGGCTGGCGTGGTGGGGGTTGGAGAAGCGGGGACTGTGGGGCGCGAGTTTGCCGGCGACGTTTGCGGCGAATGGGATGTTCGCGGGGGAAGGCCGGGAGAATTAGCGCGCGTCGTGCTGCAAGCATTCCCCTCACCCCGGAGCGCACACGACCGCGCTCTCGGCCCTCTCCCGGTGGGAGAGGGCAACGGCGGGGCGCGCTTCGCGCGCGCTGGTTTATTGCGAAAATCAAATTCGATTTGGAGAAACACATGTCGGACTCGAACGATTTTTTGACGGCGTTGATGGCTCGGCGCGCGGAGTTGTGCGCGCTGGAGCCGGTGTGGCAGTTGGTGGACGACGTGTTGAATTCGAATGTGAAGCAGCGCTGCGAGAACGGGTGGAAGAGTGCTTATTTTCCGAAGGGGCGGCTGGAGCCGGTGAGCGAATACTCACTTCGCGTGGAGCTGACGCCGTTTTTCCCGCAGACGCCGCAGATTTTGGCTTCGCGGCTCGGGGCGTTGTTTAAGAAGCGGTTGGAGATTGTGGATGGAGCGGCGGCACTCTTGCCGCCGAATAGCTTGGAGCAAGATCAACAGAACGGCGGCAGGAGTGCCGCCGCTCCTAACGATGGCGATGCGTCTGACTCGAATCCCGCATGCGAGACGCCTGCACCACGAACGCAGGATGCGGGCGACGCGTCATTGGTGAACCGGGCCGGCTGGAAGCCGGCGCTCCAACGGTTCATCAAGGAGGCCGGACGCCGCCACGCCTCGTTTGAGGATGTCGCGACGCAGGCGGCGTGTTTGGCGCAGAGTCATGGGTTTTGCGCGGCGTTGCTGGACCGCGATCCACTGCCGGCGGATTTGCGCGATTCGGAGCAGGCGCCGTCGGTGTTGGATGCGCAGACGCGGAATTTGGGGCGGCCTTATCTGGCGGTTTACGCGGCGCCGGATGTGCTCGATTGGGATTTTGGATCGGATGGGCGGTTGGCGTGGGTGAAGTTTGGCGAGCGCGAATTGCGGCGGGCGAGTTGGGATGCTGTCGCCGAAGAGGAACTGGTGTATCGCGTCGTCGATCGCTCGGCGATTCGCGTGTACCGCGTGCGGCGCGGAGCGGACGGCGAGTGGCGCGCGACGGCGGAGACGCCGCTGGCGCACGGGTTCGCCGACCGCGTGCCGGTGGTTTTTCTGCATCCGTTTCCGGGCGCGGATGGAATCGGGCGGCCGATCCTGCGGCGCGCGGCGGAGTCGGATGTGGCGTCGGCGCGCGTGCTCAGCGATTTGGTGTGGGACTTGTTCGTGCTGGGCAATCCGATTTTGACGCTGAAGACCTCGCGGCGCGACGAGGAACTCACGCGGCTGGGCCTGGGCGCGTCGCGCTATCTGCCGCTGCGCAATGGCGTGCCGGGGCAGGAGAACGCGGAGGAATTGGCGTTCGTGCAGCTCGATCCGACGGGCATCGAACTGCTCTTTCGCGCGCACGCATTGTTCGCGGCTCAAGGTTTGCCGACCGCACAGGCGACGGGTTCGGAGATCATCGCCGGCGCGGCGATCCCGCGCGAGCAGAGCGGCGTGGCGCAGGCGTGGCGTTTCAAGACCGGCGAGGAGCGGATTTTGTTCATGCTGGCGCGGGCGCTGGAGCCATTTTTGAATGAGTGTTTGGAATTGGCGGCGGGGGCGCTGGGGATTGAGGCCGCGCCGGTGGTGAAGATGCCGGAAGGGTTTGATATCGGGGCGAATTGATTTTCACGCAGAGGCGCGGAGGCGCAGAGGAAGGCGCAGTGGAACGGCGGGGAACAACGAATCGCACGAATCTTCGCGAAGGAGAACTGTGAAGTGCGCAATAGAGTTAGCCGCGGTAGCGGCGTAACAAGAATAGCCGTGGTCGTAGCGCGTTTACGCGCAAGGCCACGGTTTGATTGTGCCGCGCGCTCCAAGGCGCGTAGCGCCGGCACGGAACGCGCGCGGATCTTTGCGCAAGCCTTTGTGTCGCCGCTAACGCGGCTTGGGACTCAAACTGGACGCGACACCGTGGCCTTGCGCGCAGGGCGCGCTACGACCACGGCTATTGTTGTTTGGCCGCTGACGCGGCTGATCGAAAGCGGGTGAAAACGCTCGTCAGCGCGAAAATTGCGCCGATGACGCCGCTCCACAAAAGCAGACTGTGATTGGCAATTTGCGCGCTGTCCTGGCCTGTAACGCCTTGGACGTCGCGCCAATTCAGATACGCGCAAATCACTAGACCGATCACCGCGCCGCAAAAGAATCGGAAAAAGAGCGAAGGAAAAAACGAATTGAAATGTTCAATCCGTTCTTCGTCGCGCGCCGGGTTGCAATAGGCGACGCCGAAGCCGCAGAGAATTCCAGCGATCAAAATTCCTGCGCCGATTGCGAATGCGGCGGACGGGCTGGTTGCGAATGCGATAAAGGTTGATCCAAAATAACGGTAGATGATTGCGTAGGTCATCGCGCAGCCGAAGAGCATTCCGCATACGAAGCGAACGATGCGCGTCAGGCGAGGATCGGTATCGGGCACGGGGTTGAGCATACGCTGCGAAAGTCCACGACTGACTGAATTTTAGAACCACAACGAGGAGAATCCATGACCGAAACTGAAAATCGAGCGGATGCCTTTTGCCCCGAAAGGGGCCGCACATATCAGCCCAGGGCAAGCGCGCATGCGCGCCGCCCTGGGTTTCATGCAACGTAGTAAATGCAGCGCCCTGAAAGGACGCAACATGCGCACGCGCCGACGTGTCGCCCTTTCAGGGCGAGGCAATACACGCGGGATTTTTAACCCAGGGCGTTGCCCTGGGCTGATATGTTGCGGCCTTTCAGGCCGAAATTCGCACTTCGCTTCGCCGTATCCGGCACTCAGAGGCATTCGGAGAGGCTTCATTGAAAAATAAAAGGAGAATCCATGACCGAACCAGAAATTCGGACGGATGAAAATCCGTCCCCGCAAAACGCGGAACGTGCAGGCGAGACGCTTGCACCACGAACAGACGACGACGTGGCTGCGTTGCGCCAGCGAGCGGATCGCGCGGAGCGCGAGAACACGCTGCGGCGGGCGCTGGGCAGCATCGATTGGTTCGACGCGGAGGATGCGTACCGCGAATTGTCGCGCCATGCGGAACGCGCGGAGTCGGGCGAGTGGGAGATTTCCGTGCCGAACCCCGCGGGCGGCGAGCGGCTGCGCGTGACGCCGGACGAAGCGGCGCGGCAGTTGGCGGCGCGCAAGCCGCATTGGGTGCGCGCGCGCGTGGTCGGCGGCAGCGGCGCGAACGGCGGCGAAGGCTCGCGCGGCGGCGCGCCGGCGGGGTTGAGCTACGGCGATCTGCTCAAGCCGGAGAACGCGGAACGCTTGCGCGAATACATTCACAACCGGCCGCGCGAATTGGAGCGGCTGCGGCAGGCGTATTTCAAGTAGTGAGTAGGGAGTGGGGAATGGCAATGGCGCGCGCAAAGCGCGCATTGCGGTTCAGCCCCAACGGGGCGAACTTTTAAAGCCCAGGCCGCAGCGGAGCGAAGGCCAGGGTCCGCAGCCAGCACCAGACCCATAAGCCCCAACGGGACGAACTATCGCGCACACGCGCCAACCATGCAAGTTCGCCCCGTTGGGGCTTTGGGATTCTCTGTGCGGGACACCCAGGGCTGCGCTGCGCTCCGCCCTGGGCTTTAAAAGTTCGCGCCGTTGGCGCTGAGATTCAAAAATCGGAAACCAAGGAGGAGCAATGAGTGAACTCAACAAAGTGATCGAAGACCGCCTGGCGGCGGCGGAGGAAAACGCGAGTTCGGCGGCGGCGGGTGCGGCGGCTGCTTCGACGGCTGCCGCGGCGGCTCAGGCGACGGCGGACGCGGCGAATGCGAAAGTGAGCATGGGCAGCAGCGAGCCGGGTTCGCCGACGACGGGGCTGATTTGGGCGGACACGGGGACGCCGGCGCTGAAGATGTGGAACGGGTCGGCGTGGGTGACGTTCGCGACGGTGTGAGTCAATTGCAGAAGAATGTGGAATGTTGAATGTGGAATTTGGAATGTTGAAATGCGAGTGACAGTCCGGTATTCAATATTCAATATTCAATATTCCACATTCCACATTCCACATTCAACATTCAACAAACGCGCACGCTTCTGCGCGCGCATCTCATCGAAAAATCATTCAAAACCAAGAGGAGACAGAAGACATGCCTTATTCGGTCATCAGTAATTTCACGTTCGATCCGCAGTTGGCCAGCGAGTATTCGAGCGCGGCGTTTGTCGAGAATTTGCAGTTGCTCAACGAGGCCCTTGGCGTGGTGAAAACCGTGCCGGCGGGGATGTTCAACTCGAGCCTGGGCGACGGCGGGCAGTTCATCGACATGCCGTACTTCACGAACGTCTCGTCGCTCGTCTCGCGGCGCGATTTGACGGCGACCACGCCGCCGAGCGATTTGGACATCACCGGCGCCGAGGAGAAAGCGGTGATCCTGCGCCGGCGCGCCGGTCCGGTGAAGTTCACGGAAGACGTGTTCATCCGCGGCGTGCGGCGCGAAACCGTCGAGCGCGAAATCGGGCGGCAGATCGGGCACATGGCGGCGCTGGAAGTGCGCCAGCGCTTGATTCAGACGGCCGTCGCGGCGGTCGCCAACGTCGGCAGCGGCGCGCACACGCAGGACGTGTACGCGGCGAGCGGCACGAAAGCGCTGCTGACGCTGGCGAGTTTGTACGACACGCGCATGAAACTCGGCGACGCGTACAACCGTCTCACCACGGTCGTGTGCCACAGCGACGCGTTCGCCGATTTGGTCAGCGACACGATCGGCAATTACAAGATGGTCAACGTCGGCGGGTTCACGGTCGTCACCGGATTGCCGCAGGCATTCGGCATGACGCTGGTCGTGGTGGACGATCCGAGTTTGAAGGTCGCGGTGACCAGTTCGTTCACGAAGTACCGCACGCTGCTGTTTGGGCCGGGCGCGATGGGGCTGATTTATCATCAGAACCTGCGCATCGAAGCCGAACGGCGCCTGGATTTCGAAGCGCCGTACTGGCGCGTGCTGGCGAATTTCGATTTCGCGCCGCACCTGTTCGGCTCGAAGTGGACGGCCGGCACGGCGAATCCGACGAACACGGACCTGGGCACGAGCGGCAACTGGTCAACTGCCTACAACGATCACCGCGAAGTGCTGTGCGCGCAGTTGGTGCATAACGCGAGCGCCGCGTAAGAGAGACGCGCCGCGTGCCGTCGTTCCCCTCTCCCTTCGGGAGAGGGCCGACGAGCGCGGCCGTTTGCGCTCGCGGGGTGAGGGGGATGCGCGCGTTCAAACCGCGCGCTCCCCCCTCACCCCGGACTCCGCTTCGCTTCGTCTCGGCCCTCTCCCGGTGGGAGAGGGCAACGGCGGCGAACGCGCTTCGCGCGTTCAGATTTCATATGCATTTGGAGATTCAATCATGGCGCTCACCTCAGCTCAGATCACACAAGTCTACGAGATTTTCGGCGTGCCGCAAAACGGCAACGCGCAAGTTGTATCGGCGATTGCTTCGATTTTTGGACCGGTCTGCGATTCGTGCGACTTCAGCGCACTGATCACAAGGATCGACGCGCAGCTCGCGGCGCTCACTTCGACGCAGATCGACCGCGTGACGGCGCTGCTGACGCGCTGGGACGCGATTACGTCGTCGAGCCCGCTGCGTGTGCAGCGCTCCGGCCAGGGGCGCGGCGTCTTCGCGGATCATCCGGCTGAGCGGGCGGCGATTCGCGCGGAGCTGAGCAACCTCGTCGGCGTGAGCGTGCCGGCGGGCGGATTCGCGGCGGAAGTGGCGCGCGCGGGGCAGACGACGGTGGCGCGGTAGCGGCGGGAGGAGGGAGGGGGGAAGAGGGAGGAGGGGATGATTTTTTTCTCCTCCCCCTTCCCTCCTCCCCCTCCCCATTTTCAAGGAGATTCAACTATGCCAACAAGCCAACTGGCCCTGGCGCGCGAGCGCTTGAAGACGATTGCGGGGACGATCACGGAATTGAGCGGGAATTGCGCGGTGGTCGCCGACTCGGACGCGGCGGACATCGAATGCTGGCGCCGCTACGCGCCGGGCGATTTCCGATTTCTGGCGGTCGGCGAAAGCGCGCTGAATTTCACGGGCATCGACGCGCCGACTGAAATTCGCGCGTACCTCTACGCCGCGAGCGGGACGGCGGATGCGGAAGTGATGGACGATCTCGTGGCGGCGCTCAAAACGAAATGGCTGGATGCCTCGAATTATCCGGGCGGCGAACTGGCGTGCTCAGCGGTGACGTTTCAGCCGTACGAAGCGCTGATCGGCGAGTCGTACGGCGTGTTGCTGCGCGCGGAGTTGACGTGCTACTTCCCGGAAGTGTGAACCGCGAATTCAAAATTCAAAATTCAAGATTCAAGATTGAAGGCGGCGGCGAGCGATTGGAGCGCCGGCTTCCAGCCGGCCAAGTTTCGGGGTGAATGCGGGCCGGCTGGAAGCCAGCGCTCCCTATTAACGGAGGCGTGCGATGATTGAATGGACACCGATTCAAGGCTCGCGCGCGATTCGCGCGGTGGGTTTGGAACGCGGCGAGGAAGGCGGTGGCGGCGTGCCGGTGCGGATTCACGTGAAGTTTCGGCGCAACAAAGGGAAATCGACCTACGTGTACGAAGTGGGGAACATCGCGTACTTCGACCGATTCGTCAGCGCGGCGTCGAAAGGGCGCTTTTATGTGTTCGTGATCAAGGCGCGGTTTGATTATGTGGCGAAGTATTGACGGAGGGGAAGAGGAAGGAGGGAGGTGGGAGGAGAAAGGACAGCGCGCGTATTGCTTTTCTCCTCCCTCCTCCCTCCTCCCTCCTCCCTCTTCCCCTCACCCGTTCCGCTTTTCTTGCCGATTCATCTTAGATGAATTCCCCTGCTCTGCCCGACGCCCCCCCTCCCCTGCTCTCCGTGATCGTCCCCTGCTACAACGAGGAGCGCACGCTCGAGCACATCGTTGAGCGCGTGCTGCGCGTGAAAGTGCCGCTGGAGATCATCGTCGTCGATGACGCGTCGAAGGACAAATCGCGCGAGACGCTGGCCGCGATCACGGCGCGCGAACCGCGCGTGAAAGCATTTTATCACGAGAAGAATCAGGGCAAAGGCGCGGCGCTCGCCACGGGTTTCAAGCAGGCGACGGGCGTCTTCGCGATCGTGCAGGATGCGGATTTGGAATACGACCCGCGCGAATTTTACCGGCTGCTGGTGCCGGCGCTCACGCGCGGCGCGGACGTCGTCTACGGCTCACGCTTCCTCGGCCACGGCGCGGCGCGCGTGCTCTACTATTGGCACCGCGTCGCCAACGGCTGGCTCACGACGCTCTCGAACATGGCCAGCAATTTGAACCTGACCGACATGGAAACGTGCTACAAACTTTTCCGGCGCGAAATCATCCAGGCCGTGAAGCTCAACGAGAAGCGCTTCGGCTTCGAGCCGGAAGTTACGATCAAAGTCGCGCGCATGGGCTGCGTGGTTTACGAATTGGGCATCGCCTACAACGGCCGCACGTACGAAGAAGGAAAAAAGATCGGATTGAAGGACGCGATTCGCGCGCTGTATTGCATACTGCGCTACGGATTGTTCACGGGCCGCTCAAAAAAACCGCAGCTCCCGCCGCTGCCCAAAGCGTACAGCGATCTGGCCGAACGCTTGGACCTCGCGGCCGGCGAACAGTGGGAACGTACGTTCGAAGAAGCGATGTACGGCGCGAAAACGAAATCGCTGCTGGCGCGGATTGACAAGCATGTCGGCGGCGCGGAACAGGCGCAATAAGCCGCACCGCTTTTTGATGAAATATTCTTCACGTCAGCAACATCAGCCTTGCTCGTCCTTACTATTGCAAAGCATGTCAGGAGGATGGGAATGCACTTAGCACAGAGATTTCATCGACTCAGCATTTTCGCAAGCATCACGCTCATAGCCGCGATCTTCGCCGCACGCGCCTTTGCCTTCGATGCATTTCTAGTCACGAACACGAATGACGCCGGATTGGGCTCGCTGCGCCAGTCGATTTTGAATGCGAATGCGATGGGCGGCAACCCCACCATCACGTTCAGCACGTCGCCGGGATCGCCGTTCGCCGACGCCACGCCCGACACGATTACGCTGACTTCCGGCGAATTGGCGATCACCGTGCCGCTGACGATTCAAGGTCTTGGCGCGAAGCTGCTCACGATCAGCGGCGGCCATGCGGGGCGAGTGTTCAACATTGATGCGGGAGCCGGCAATGTCGTCGCGATTAGCGGCCTGACCATTCGCGACGGTACGGCGCAGGCGGCTTCCGCCAATGGCGGCGGCGGAATTTTGGCGAAGAGCGGCACGCTGAATTTTACGGATTCGGAAATCACGAACAACGACGCGTCGCAATCCGCGAATCCGCAAGGCGGTGGAATCGACAACGAAGGCGCGACGGTCAATCTCGAGCGCTGCGCCGTCGTCAACAACAACGCGGCCACGAGCGGCGGTGGAATTCAGAATCAGTC
>DATGGK010000028.1:0-21255 GCA_035308565.1 Planctomycetota bacterium
AAGCAAAGATGGTGTCTTCAACAGACAGGAAAGATGTAAAATTCATGCCGAAAGCTCCCCGTGGTTTCCTCCTGGTAAAGCATCGGCAAGTTGCGCTCGAAAAATGAGTTAGAGTTTTGGGAACTGGTTCAATTCATTTCATAAGCTGATCAACGACTATCTTTCACCCTTGGATTGTTGGGAGATGCAAGAATCACTTGCCGATAATCCGGAAAAAGGCAGCGTGATACGTGGAACAAGAGGAATGCGAAAAGTCCGCTGGAACATTCCGGGCAAAGGCAAGAGCGGCGGATTGCGCATCATTTATCACTGGGACCAGTCGGAGGTATGCCCGGCGCTTTTTTTTCTGTTCGTCTATAAAAAGTCTGTGCAAGGCGATTTGACGGCGAAACAAATCGAGAAGCTGGTGAAGGAACTGGAGGCGTAACATGCGAAAGAAAGATTTTGAATTGTTGCTGCAGAGCGTTCGTGAAATGAAAGCGATCAAGAAGGGAACGTTGGCGCCCGCGAGAGAAACAACGATCACGGTTCCAAACGTGAAGTCGTTGCGCGGCAAACTTAAAATGTCCCAATCCGGATTTGCGGCGCTGGTTGGGGTGAGTGTGGACACACTTCAGAATTGGGAGCAGGGACGACGAAAGCCCGTGGGACCGGCACGAGCGCTGTTGCGGGTCGTTGAATTGCGGCCGGATGTTGTTTTGGAGGCGCTTTACAATCGGGCGATTTGAAACGCGGGAAAAGAAGCAAGTGGCCAATGCCATCCGCGAGGCAAAGCGTTGAAAACGGAAGACCGATACCTTAAGTTTGTGCGCTGGAGCGACGAAGACGGCGCTTACGTCGGATTCTGTCCCGATCTTTTTCCGTGGGGCGGAGTCTGTCACGGCTCGAATGAGGAGAAAACGTACCGGCAGTTGTGCGAGCTGGTGCGCGAGGAAATAGAAGAACTTGGGGCGGCGGGCAACGAACTTCCGCAAGCCACGACCCGCCCCATGCGCGAGCTGGCGGGAGTATGAATGAACGATTGCGGGTGTTGCTGGTCATTTTGCATAAAACCAAATTGGACAGATTCGGGAACGGTTGAATTAGTTTCGTGCGCGTCCACGATTTTTTCGTCCCGGATTTTTTGCAGTTTAAAACTCGCCAAAGTTTTCGGGCGGCTTTGGCGGTTTTACGGGTGCGCCACGGACAGGCGGCTTTTCATTGGGGTCGAAGCCGAACACAAGTTTGACGGGCCCGCGGTCGTCGGCCGTCGCGTCTTCCAAGCGCGATTGAAGTTCGAAGCCGAGGTCTTTTTTGATGTACGTGAACGGCTTGCCGTCGTTGTAGCGATCGTGAGTAGCGGCAACGGCGGCTTCGCCGTCGATGAGAACGCGCACGCCGGCCCTCAGCAACGCGGCCAAGCAGAGGTCTCGTTCAACGAAGTTCAGGTTTAGAGATGTATCCCGCACGAGAACCTTGACGAGTGGGCCAGCCTGCGCGACGAGGTCGTTGATTTCACGCAAGTTTTCGGCACGCCCCGCGAGCGGCGTTTCGCTCGCTTTGGCGATTTCCTCGTTAATCGACTCCATTTTGTCGAGATCGGATTGAAGCGATTTTATATCGGGAGCCGGTGTTCTGGGAAGCAGCAGCATGTCTGCAAGCTCCGGCGGGAATGTTCCGGTCTGTTCACACGTCTTGAACTGCTCGCGCAACCACGTTGTTCTCATTTTTTCGCCTTTTCGCAGGTAATCTGCGAGCGGTTTTGGCGGCGGAAACGCCTCGATGCGGGCGGCGAGAGATTTCAGTTGCTCCGCTGAAAGACGCGGCGCCGTGGCCGCGAGCGCCTTGATTGCCGTTGCGCGAATCCACGCTTCGTTCAGGCGGGACAACATAGCGCTTCCCGACCCGCAGTGGCGCGCCAGTTTCAGAATATCAACGAGGAGTTGCGCGGCGGACTCGAGACGATTGGCATCAACGTGCGCGCGCGCGGTAACACACGCCGCGCGGGTCAGAAGCCGGAGCTTTTGGATTTGCGGCTCGTCGCCGTAAACGAACTCCGCGGCAAGGTCAACGTCCCAATCGCAATGGTCAATCGCCGCACCACGCTGCATGGCGCGAATTGGCGTTGAGACAAAAGCTACGAGATCGTCGCGGTCGCGGCCAGCGGGAGCCGAAAAACCGAGATTGATCAATTCCACATTTGCTTTGTTGAATTTCCTGGGCATTTCGTCGAACGCAAACCAATATTTTAACGCGGCGTTGGGAACGGGCGGAGGGTCTTCGCCGCCTGTCAGGTTTTGGACTGCGAAAATACACAGGCAAGTCAGCAGCGTGTATCTCATTGGAATGTTCCCTTTGGCGTTGGGTAACAAGCAAACACTACAATGCGTCTCTCCGTTATTCGACTGCGTATTCGCTACCATTCCGTCTCGCGCTTCCCATCCCCAAAAAACTTCACAGTAAACGAGATGTGGGGACGCGCACGAAACTATTTCGCGCGTGTCCCTTTTTCCACGGATTCCAAGTTGACTCCCGTCCGGCGCAACCCATAGAATAAACGCAGCAGCGGAAGGAAGCAACTCTGATGAGTACGATCACAGCGATTTTGGAGCCGGACATTGACGGCGCGCTCCACCTTCCCGTCCCCGATGAACTGCGCGGCGGGAAAGTGAAAGTCGTCGCGACGCTGGAGCAGGCGGAGCCTTCACGGGCGCCGTTTGGCCGGAAGGCCGCGGCGATTTCGGATTTGGGCGCGCTCGCAGGTAATTGCTCCAAGGATGGCTGGGACGGCAACGGGGCTTCCGCGATTGATCCTGCCGCGCTGTTGAACGCAGAGGCTTTTGTGCGCGCGTTGCCCGATGCTATTCCTCTGCCCGAATTTGCGCCAGAGCCGGACGGGGCGATTTCGCTGGATTGGATTCAATCCAAAACTCGTCTGCTCTCGCTCAGCGTGGGCAGCAGCGATCGACTTGCATACGCGTGGTTGGACGGGTCCGATAGAGGCCATGCAGTCGCGTATTTCGACGGATCGTCCGTCCCGCCGCGAGTGCTTTCCACAATCGAGTCATTTGTGAATCATGGGAACACTTCCGTCCGGGTTGCCTGAAGAGATCGCCGATGATGAGGACTTGGCCCGATTCATCACTCAGAGCAATCACTACAACGCGATCATGGCAAAGCCGGCGGCATTTCTGCCGAGCAAGGAGCGGGAGACTTCCGTTTCTCGCCACGGCCGGGATCCATTGGAGCGATTGTGGCAGCTCGGAACGGAAGCGGCCAACGGTCGCAATCTTTACGGCGCGGCAATTTTCAAAGCAGCGGTTATTCGTGAATCCAAGCTCGAGATTGTTTCTGATGAGCCACCGGTGCGACACGCGGTCATTCGCGGATGGCCAGTAGACAACGATCCTGAACTTCAAAAAGCGAAACAGAAGGAACTGGCTATCGTGCTGTCGGCAAAGTCTGTATTCGTTCGAAAGTGAATGGAACAGATGAGTTTCAGCCCTTCACTTCGCCACCTTATCCAACTCCCCCAACACCTCATCCGGCGAAAGCCGCTCGATTGCTTTCGATGGGCGGAAGAGCCAGCGCACGGTTCCGGTGCCGTCCACGATCAGCGTGGTCGGCGCGTCTACGTCGCTGCCGTCGGGGGCTTGGTGCGGGTGTATGACTCCGAGCGCTTCGGACATGCCGCGGCCGGCGTCGGCCAGGACCAGCAAGTTCGGGAATTGCGCTTGCGTTTGTGCGGCGTCGGCGACGTTTTCCATTGAGACGACGATCACGCGGGCTTTGCGTTGGGCGAAATCCGCTTGGCGCTTGTTGAGCTGGCCCAGCTCAAGCATGCAGTACGGTCACCATCTTCCGCGGAAGAAGACGACGACATTGGTCTGAGGGCCTTCGAAATCGCGCTGGGTAAACGCCGCGCCGTTGGCTCGCAGAGTCGAGAACGCCGGAATGGGTTTGCCAACGGCAACCGGGCCGCTGTACGCGGGCAAACTTGTGACAAAAATAAGCGCCCATGAAATGCCCGCGATGGCCAGCACGAGCAGCAGCGACAGCACGCGCCACACCCCGCGCGCCTTCACCAGCGCGGCGATGACCAGGAGCACGGCTGCAGTGGCCACCGCCGGCAAATACCAGGGCGTCGTCAGATGTTTCAACGCAACTTGAGCGGCGTACGCGGCCACTCCGAGCAACGACAGGGCCAGCCCCATCAGCAGCAACCCGCGGCCGGGGCGCGGGCGAGAAACGGTGGGCGATGCATCCATAAGCGGAGACCTCCGGAAATTGTGGTTCCGTTCAGTATAGCCGAAATCCCGGTACGCGCGAAATCATTCGCGCAAACTGCTAAGCGCCTAGTCTTGGCTGTAAAGTCACCGATATCGAGTCCGTATCATTACGATATATTAATCTAAAATCGGAAACTTAGAGATTGCTAAAAAACCATACAATCTGTAACTTTGCGCCTTCATTTGCCAAAACAAGACCTTATGGAGACTTCACTATGCGCTCTATTCGCTCTGCCGCTGCAATCGTAATCTCCCTAAGCCTTCTTTTTTCCGGCGCGTCGATGGCCGGCCAAGCCGGGCCGTGCTACCTTGTGAAAAGAACCAACCCGACGCAAGTGAACTCGGACTCCATTCCGGGAGGGATGGGCGCCACAGAGTTTGCGTACATCGGCAACACGGGGTACTTCCATGCCGACGATGGCGTCCACGGCATACAGCTTTTTAAGACCGATGGGACGCCGGCCGGAACGTCGATGGTACATTATTTTGAAGACCAGCCCCTCGGCTTCGTCGAACTCACGCCCGTCGGCTCGACCCTGTATTTCATTGAATACCTGGGCGGCCCCGGTTCGTTGTGGAAAACCGACGGAACGGATGCCGGAACCGTGCGGCTGCTTGCCAACAGTCCCCTGTCCCAGTTGTGCGCCCTGGGCAACGGCAAATTGCTCTTCAACAACGATGTGCTGTACGTCAGCGACGGAACTCCGGCGGGAACCCAGCCAGTCGTTCCCAGCAACACCCATTACATTGGGGGCGGCGGCATCGTCAATCTCAACGGCATCGGTTATTTCGTCGGGTACGACAGCACGAACGGTTACCAGCTTTGGCACAGTGATGGCAGCACGGCCGGAACGGCCATGGTGACAAATATCGCCTCCGGAAACACGAACCTGAATCTGCGGCATTTGACCGTTTCTGGAAGCTACGTTTATTTCACCTCCGACAGCAGTAACTATCCGCGAGAACTTTGGAGAAGCGACGGCACTGCGGCTGGAACGCTGAAGATTCAGACGTTTTTCGGCCAGGGGTGCGGCGGTTTGATCGACGTGGGCGGGACGCTGGTCTTTTATGCCCAGGATGCCAGTTCGAATCAAAATATTTATAAATCGGACGGCAACAGCACGTCGATCATCGCCGCCAACAGTTACATCGACCCTTCCACGTGGTCCGTGGCGAACTCAAAATTGTATTACGCCGACAACAATGTCTATGAACTCGATCCCGCGGGGGGACTTGGAATTGTCAAAATCGCGCAAGGGATTGCCCAAGACAACAGCCCCAAACCGTGCCTCGCAATCGGCAATTTGGTCTATTTCGCCTGCGCCGGCGTGGGAGGGTCCAGCGACGGGTACGGCAACGAATTGCACGCCAACGATAGGAGCGCCGCCAGTAACAACAACTATCTTGTTGCAGATATTAATTCGACGACCACTACAGTCGGCGGAAACACGTACAACAACGATTCCAATCCTGGGAACTTTTTCAATTTCAACGGCAAGCTCTTCTTCACGGCCTTTGACGGTTACCACGGCATCGAACCCTTTATATCCTCCGGCTCCGGCGCGACCATGGTCAAGGACATCAACACCGTGCCGCCCAGCAGTTTGGCCGCGAACCCTATCAGCGCGAACGGTCTGGCATTCTTCGACGCGCAAGTAACCAGCGGGGCCGGGCAGAAGCTGTGCCGCAGCGACGGAACCGCCGCCGGAACGGATGTGACTGACGGTGCGATTATTTATAGTGTCGGCGGCTCGAGAGCGAGTTTTAAGAATGCCTTGTACTTTGGAGGAAATTACTACGGACTGGGCCTGCCCCCGCCCAAAGACTACCAATGCGCGTTGTACGCGACAGCGGGAAGTTTGAATACCGATGCCACGCTGATTGCCGGGCTGGACAAGAACGGCGGAGCGGTTTCCGATCTGCTGGTGCTGGATTCCACGCACCTGCTGTTTACGGCGACGCTATCCACTTCGGCAGGGACTAAAGGGTTGTACGTGACCAACGGCACAGCGGGAAACTCGACACTGCTGGCCAGCAGCTTTGAATTGGGCGGCTACACGCTTTATCCGGGGAAAGTGCTCAATGGTTTTGCGTATTACGTCGCGGCGCCGGACAATTCCGGCGAGCAGATCATGGCCGTAAATGGGAGCAGCGCGCCGGTACCTTTTTTCTCGCAAATACCATCAATTTGCCAGGATGAATTCGGCGTGTCCCAGAGGTTGTTCGTGGCCGGAAACCATCTGATGTTTTTCATCGGCGCCGTCCTGTATTCCACCGACGGCATAGCCGCGCCGCAGGTGGTGAAGGACTTCTCTTCGATCGGCCAATTCTCTGGAAAGATTGCCGTGTCGAACGGGAATATCTGTTTTCTCGCCGGCGGGCAGCTTTGGAAATCAAACGGCCTCACCGCGACCGCTGTAACCACCGGAACGGAGGCGTTCCGATTTTCCAACCCGGTCGCTCCCGTCGATGTCAACGGCACGCTCTACATTCCCGGCAATACGGCCACGGGCAATAATCCCTGCCTCGTCAAGTCGGACCTGACCGCCAACGGCACCGTCATGGTGCATACGTTTGCAAATAGCGGCTATTTCCCGTCGAATCTGTTTAACGCGAGTGGTACGCTCGTCTTTGCCTATCAAGACTATTTTGCCGCCCAGACATTTGGCTTGGAATTGTGGCGTTCGGATGGAACCGATGCCGGCACGGTGATGGTGCAGGACATAAATTACGGGAGCGCGAGCAGCTCTCCCCGGCAATTCTGCGTGGCTGGAAGCAACCTGTTTTTTATCGCCGATCAACGCTACGGCAATGACCCTGCCGGGGTGAGCACGGACCTGTGGGCCATGCCGCTGTCGGCACTGACTCTTCCGGCGCCGTCTGTAACCACGCAGACACTGGTCTACGGCGGAACCGTCGGCGTGGCGATGACGACGATCCAATTCAGCGCCACGAACGGGCCCAACACTTTCAGCATCTTGAATCTGCCGCCGGGTTTGAGCTTCGACACGTCCTCGGGCGCCATCAGCGGCACGCCCACTTCGCCGGGCGATTACACGTCAACAGTGAGCGCGACAAACGGCAACGCAATCGGGGCCGCGCAGATTCTGATTCACATCGGCGGCAATGCTCCGGAGTTTGCCACAAAGCCCAGTTTCGGCACGATTCAAAACCAGCAGACGATCACGTACACGCCCGTCGTTACTGGCTTGACCCCTTTGACGTTTTCGACGACTGGGACGGTCCCCGGTTGGGTCAATCTGAACACAAGCACAGGCGTCATTACGGCCACGCCTACCGCAAACAACTTTGGCGCGTTTTCGTTCAAACTCGTGGCCACCAATTCCGCCGGTTCTGCAAATCAAACTGTTTCAGGCACCGGCAATCCACTTCCACCGGTCATCACTGGTCCGTTGACTGCCAGCGCATCGGTGGGCGCGGGGTTCTCCTATACAATCCAAGCCACCGGAAGCGGAACACTGAGCTACAATTTTCCTAATATAACGCCTAGCCAAGATTGGATGAGTTTCGATTATTATAACGGGGAAGTCTACGGAGTGCCTGACACTGTGACAACCTATAACATCACACTGCACGTTCAGGATCTCTACCAGCAGAGCGATACCAAAGTATTGGTCTTGACTGTGACCAACACCCCGCCGCCCACCGCCAGCATCGCCGCCACGACTCCTACCGCCAGTGAAGATACGCCATCAAATGGCGTCTTCACCGTCACACTTAGCGCCGCGCAGGCCAGTGCCACGACCGTTAATTTTACCGTCGGCGGCAGCGCCGTGGCAGGCACCGATTACACGTCCATCGGCACGTCCGTCCAAATCCCCGCCAACCAAACTTCGGCGACAGTTACCGTCGCGCCGATTCAGGACCTCAACTACACAATCAACACCACTGTCATCGCGACGCTGGCGAGCGGAAGCGGATACGCCGTCGGCTCGCCCGGCAGCGCCACCGTGAACATCCTCGATCTCGGTCCGGGCAATATCGTCGCGCCGGCCATCACCAGCGCGCTTTCCGGCTCGACGACTGTGGGCGCGAACTACAGCTACAAAATCACCGCGACGGGAACGGGTCCGATTACCTATTCGTTTAGCAATATCCCGTCGGGCTTTGTGTTCGACAACGTAGACACCATCACCGGTTCGTTTTCAACGGAGGGCAATTACCAATTCGGAATAAAGGCGGCGAATGCCGGTGGATCCGATTCGAAAACGGTCAACGTCAGCGTTGCTGCGAGCGGATCGCCGCAACTTGCGATCAGTTCCGGGCCGCTCGCCACGCCCAACACCGTGAATGTGTTGCAAGACGTGAACTTCTTCGTCGCCGCGAGCAATGCAGTGGGCGCGCTAACGTATGATTGGAATTTTGGCGATGGCACGAAGGTCAGCGTGCCTGGTTCTGGCAGCGTCACTTATTTTTATTCTGCGGGCGGAACGTACAATGTAAGCGTGACGATCACCGACTCCGTCACCTCGCAGACCGTCACCGGCACGACCACGGTTACAGTCAACGCGGCGCCGGCGCTCTCGTTGCTGTACAAACCGAAGATCACGCTCACGTTTGCGGGCAAAGCGACGCCGCCCGCGCCGTCCTACATAATCACGTTTTCCGCTGTTTTCCCCGCGCCAGCCGGATTCGATCCCGCGAAAGCGGTGATAACGGCGAATGTCGGCGGCGTAGTCTGGCAAACAGGCGACAAATTTGGTGGCGTCGGGCTCAAGAATTCGAACGGCAGTTGCGCGGTGACGATGCTCGGCAATGACGCGGCGTCGTTGGGCGCGCTGGCGAAGTTGAATCTGTCAAACGTGGCTGCGAAAAAAAAAGCAGTAACCGTTCCAGTTTACCTCTTCGTGGATTCTACTGTATTTACCGGCACGGCCAACTTGCATTATACAACGACGGCAAAAAAAAAGGTGGTCGTGTCGGGAACTGCGAAGTAATTCCGGGAAAATCGGGGAATTCCGCAAGGTTGTTCAGGCCGCTCCCGCCGCGAAATTCAGCGTGACGTTTAGCAAGGTAGATTTCGCCGCCATGCTTGCCGCAACGGCGCAGATGACGAATGGCACATTCAAAAGAGTTTCGCGCCCAGTGGCCTTTGAGTTGGTCTTCAACGGCGCGGCGTCGAAAGCGTCGCGGAACATGCTCTACACGGCGACACATGGAAAATCGGGAATGGCAAAGTGAACCCATTTCATGCGGAAGTCACATAAAATTGCGCGATTTTTGCGCAAAACACCCTTGCTTTGGTGTAACTCCGCTGGTAAAGTAATGCAGTCATCATGCGAGAGTCAGTGGTTGTTCATGTTCCGTCCCACACATTTCACACCTTTCCCCTTACAAGCAAAGATCCAGGCGCTGCCGGTTCCGGCGCAGGGGCTTTTTTCATTTCTGGAACCGGGAATGCCGCGCGCACACTTCGCGCCGCATGAACACGTTGAGGTGTACAAGGAGTAGTCAGTATGGCCACAGGCAAGGTCAAGTGGTTTAACGACCAAAAGGGTTTCGGATTTATTCAGCGCGATGACGGCGGCAAGGACGTGTTCGTCCATCACACCGCCATCAACATGAATGGTTTCCGCACTCTGCAGGAAGGGCAGCTCGTCCAATTCGAGATCATCGAGGACGCAAAAGGGCCGAAGGCGCAAAACGTCCAGGCGGCCGCGCAGTAACCTTCATTGTCAACGCAAGGGACGCGGAGAGCTCAACACTCTCCGCGAACCTCTATATTTGTGGCGCCGGCATCCAGACCGCAGTTCAGTCTCGACGCCCGCACTGCAATTTATTTTGCGGCTTTTCCCAGCAGCATTTCAAGCACCGCCGCCAGCTCGGTCGCCGTCTGGTATCGCGCGTCCGGGTTTTTCGCCATTAATTTTAGAATCATCCCCGCCACGTCGTTGCTGACCGCCGGGTTCACGTCCTGCGCATTCGGCGCCGGCTCGAAGACGTGCCGCTTCATCACTTCGCCGCCGTTTTCGCCTTCATACGGCAATCGTCCCGTCACCACATGAAACAGCGTCGCGCCGAGGCTGTACAGGTCCGAGCGATGATCGGTGTTGCGCAGCGCGCGGGCCTGCTCCGGTGAAATGTAATGCGGCGTGCCGACGGCAATGCCTTCCGACGTGATGCGCAGCGAATCGTGCAGGAACAGCGCCAGGCCCAAATCGGCGAGCTTCACCTGGCCGCTGGTCGAGATCATGATGTTTTCAGGTTTCACGTCGCGGTGCAGCACGCCCTGGCCATGCGCATGTTCAAGCGCACGCGCAACGCCCAAGCCGATTTGCAGCGCTTCTTTTTCCGGCAGCATTTTCTCGCGGTGCAAGCGCTTGATCAGCGTCTCGCCTTCGATGTATTCCATCGCCAGATAAAACGTGCTGTTGATCACGCCCGAATCCCACACGGAAATGATATTCGGGTGCGTAAGCTGGCAGGTGGCCTTCACTTCGCGCTTAAAGCGCTCCACAAAGGACGGATCGTGCGCCAGTGATTTGGGCAGCACTTTGACGGCGACCACGCGGTTGGTTTGCGTGTCGATGCCTTTGAACACCACGCCCATCACGCCGCCCAGACGCTTCTCCAATTTGTAGCGCCCCAGCGAGAACGGCCGTTCATCGGCGTCCTGCCATTCGCCGATGTCGGCCGTCGGTTTGGGTGCTTTGACTTCGTAGGCCTTGCGTCGCGTACGCTGCTCGGCGATGATCTCGTTCACCTGCGCGGTGGACAGGTACCCCATCTCCACCGCCAATTCGCCGACACGAATCAAAATGCCTTTGTCGCGATAGCGAACCTGCTTCTTCAAAATATCCCGCACCTGCGACCACGTGAGCAGGCATTTGGCAACGGCGATATCGCCAAACAAGTCGCGGCGAGGTTCACTTACATCGGCCACGTGCGTTTCCCCGGTAGTTCACGCCCAAACATCCGTGATTAAAGCATTTTTCACGGCTCATTTCAATAGACGTGCCGCTTTTAACTGGATTCAAAGGCCGAGCCAAATTCATTCCGCCGCCGCTGGCGAGTGCCCCTTGCCGGCGTGCGCGGCTCTGGAGCTAAACAAATTCCGCCAAAATCCCATCCGCCACCGGCATCCCGGCACTGGTAATCCGAATCCGCCCGCTCGGCAGCCGCTCCATCAGGCCTTCGCGCAAGAACCGCTCCAGCGCCTCCGACGCGCTGATCGGATACACGCCCCAGCGCTCGCGAAATTCCAGCGGATCGACGCCGCGGCGCAGACGCAATTCGAGAATCAGCGCTTCGCGCGCGCGCCTGTCGGCCTCGAGTGTTTCGCGCGTGTCGATCGCATCGCCATTTTTTTCCGCGGCGTTCATGTAGCGATCCATTTCAAGAAAATTTACGCTTCGTTCGAAATCTAAAAAGCTCGCCGCCGACACGCCCACGCCAAGATACGCTTCGTCGCGCCAGTACACGAGATTATGTTTCGCTTCCATACCGGGGCGCGCGTAGTTGCTGATCTCGTACTGCGGCAAGCCGCCTTTTTCGAGCGTCTCCATCACGCAGCGGTATTGCGCGCTTTCGTCTTCGGGCGAAAGCGGCTCGATCATCCCGCGCTCGACCGCACTTTTCAGCGGCGTGCCGTCTTCGTAAATCAAGCCGTACGCCGAAAGATGATCGGTGCCCAGCGCAAGCGCTTCGTCCAGATCGCGGCGCAGATCGTCCAGCGATTGCGTGGGCAATCCGTGCATCAAATCGATCGAGACATTTTTGAAACCGGCCGCGCGAGCCATGCGCACGGCCTCGCGCCCCTGCACCGCGCCATGCACGCGGCCGAGCAATTTGAGCAGATGCGGCTGAAAACTTTGCACGCCGAAACTGATCCGATTGACGCCACGTTCAAGCAGAAATTCGAGCTTCGCCGGTTCGGTCGAGCCCGGATTGGCTTCGATGGTGAACTCTTCCAGATTCGCGCGCCCGACGTGCGCATCGAGAATCTCGAAGAAACGCCGCAGTTCGGGGATGTTAAGCGCGCTGGGCGTGCCGCCGCCGAGGAAAATGGTGCGCGGCAAAAACGGTTTTTCGCCGCAGAGTGTTCGCACGCGCGCGCTCAGTTCCTTTTCCAGCGCATTTAGATAGCGTTGCGCGCGGGCGGCGGCGTAGACTTCGGACGCGAAGTCGCAGTAGGTGCAGAGTGCTGCACAGAAGGGGAGGTGGACGTAGAGGGCTTTGGGGTGGGTTTGAGCGGAGGTCATGGCGCGGGCATTGTATACGACGAAAAGAGAAGGGCATTTGCAAATGGCACGGTTATTTACTCTGAAAATTTTTTCGCGCGGATTTTTAGGTGGTGCCGTAAAAGCAGCCATGCCAACAAGCAAGAAAATAGCAGTGTGAGCAATACTTCGGGGCGCGTCATGTAGCCTAAAAAAGAGTACGCGTAGCGCCTTTTGTACACGCGAATATTAAATTGGATGGTTCCCTTGTCGATGCGATCGATGCGATCAAGAGTGTGAATTTCTGAATCCGAGTAGAAACCAGCAAGGAGACCTTCTACCGAGTAAATCCGTGTTTGTAACGACGCATCGTAAACACCGAATCCGGGGTAAACAGGGAACATCCTACTCAGTTTTTGCGTGCCGTCAGGCGACACCAGCTTACCCATAACCCGAAATCGGGCATCAACTTCTGCCTCAGGGATATTCTCAATCGTCTCCGCCCAATGCCAAGGCTCATTCAGCATCACGACCGCATACACGGACGAGATAAGCAGAATGAACAGCACGAAAGTTCCCAGCGAGAATCTCATTGGCGAGAAGTATACATCAACGCCTGTTTAATATCTTCGTCTTCGAGTTCCGGGAACTCGGCTTCAGTTCGTCGCGGTCGGGATAAAGCGCGGAGAGTTCAACCACGCGCCGGACAGTCAGCCGCATGTTGCGAATGCACGGCTGCCCGTTCATGCGCGCGGGGTTGACGGTGATTCGATCGAAAAGGGCCATAATGGGCGCGTCCAACTCTCTAAATTACATATATCGAAAGAGCATCGAAAAACAAGCTCGTTCATCGGGACGCCTGCGTTTCCTTCTTTGTATTTTCTCTTGTCAGCCCCGCCTTCTCCAGCGCCACTTTCGATTTCTCCGCCGCGGGCTTTTGCTTCGCGGCGAGCGTTTGCAGCATCTTTGCTGTCGCCGCCTGCTGATCGCTCAGCGATGTGGCGATCACGCTGGCCGGCGCGCCCGCGCCTACGTTGGTGTAGGCCTTCTCCGCAGGCGAACGTGTGTTCAGGTGCGCTTTGATGCCGGCGTCCGTGCGGCGGTCCACGATGCGGCGGTCGATTTCCTCTTCGACGGTGGTGCCGTACCAGTTCTCGCCGATCAGCACCTCTTCGGCGTTCTTCGAATTCGCGGCGCCCCCGCGCGGCATCGCCCGCAGGTTGGCGCCGCGCGTGCCGATAAAATTGTTTTTCTCCACCAGCAAACACGCCGGACCTGGATCGCGGTTGATCAGCAATCCGTCGCGGCAATTTTCAAAGAGACAGCGCCGCACCAGCAGCGCCCAGGGGCCTTCGTCATAGGCCGCGAACACGCCGCCACATTTTTTAAATGAGCAGTGCGTGAACAATCCCGCGCCGGCGGCGAGCGCGTAGAATTTCGCGTCGTTGAATTCGCAGTTGGTCCAGTGGCACACGCCGCCGTTCTGCGCGATGTCGGCGCCGCGGAAACGCGCGCCTTCGAGTTTGCTTTGTTCGCCGCCGTAGAGCAGCACCTGCGCGTTATCTTTTTCCTGGCCGGCGAATTCGACGGGCCGCGAGCCGTCGCCGCAGACCAGCAGCGTGCCGTAGACCCAGATCACGGCGCTTTTGCAGGGGTCGGGCGAGCTGGCCAGAAGCGGCTTGTTCGCAGAAGGATCGGCGCGCAGGTGGACGATTGTGCCCGCGTTGATCTTCAGCGTGATCTTTGCCGGCACGACCAGCATGCCGCGAATCAAATGCGGCAGTGAATCGGGGCTGAGTTCGGTGTTGGCTTGCAGCGTGCCGCTCAAGACGGTGGCGTAACCCGGCTCGGTAATCTTCGACGGCAAGGCAAGCTGCGTGTCCACCGCTCGCGACGGCGGAGGGGCTGTTTCGAGCGGCTTGAGGGCGGACTTCTCCGGTTTTGGCGGCGATTTTTCGGGCGCGGTTTTTTCTGAGGGCGGCGCGGCATTCGGCGCTGAGTTGTTCTGCTTCTCCGGGTCTTTCGCTTTTTCTTTGACGGCTTTGGATTTTTCGTGGATCAAATCTTCGTCGATGTTCGTTTCCACGCTCGCGTTGGGCGCACTGCGCGGGGTAATTCTCGGCGTGACCTCGGCGGGAACGTCCACCACATCCGCGGCACGATCCTCGTCAGTATGATCGGCGTCGTCCTGCTTCCTGACTCCTGAGTCCTGACCCCTGACGCCTGTCTCCTGACCCCTGGCCACCGGCTTCTCGACGTCGTCCACGAGCGCTTCGCGGGCGGGTTTGGGCGGGTCGGTATCGGCCGCGCAGATTGCCGCGCCGAGCATTGCTGCCAGCGCCACGCCCGCGAGGCGCAGGCACGTGTTGCGCGTTGAATCAGTTATCGTCCCCACGTGACATCCCCCGACGACACGGATAGCCGTTCTGGATTTATCGGCGGGAACAGCGGGCGGGAATAGCCAAATCGGAGAACAACGAATCGCACGAATCTACACGAAGGGGATGAGGAGATTGCGGACGCGCGCGATTTAGAGAATAATCAGCGCCATGGAACCGATTCCGCGCAGACGCTTTCGCTTTTCGCTGCTGACGCTGCTGCTGTTTTCGCTGCTGGCGGGAGGCGTTTGGTTATTTGTGCTGCGCTATCGGGGCGGGCCCTGGAAGCGCACGGTTTTGTTGAAGGATTTTAGTGGGGACGTGTATTTATCTCCGCGCGGAGCGTGGGTTGCGTATCCACCGTCATCCCACTATGTCGGCGCGTTAACGGTGCTGAATGTCCGCGATGGGACAACGCGCATTCTTCCGTCCCGTGCCATCAGCGTCTATTTTTCCGCTGATGAAACTATCCTGATGTCGAAAGCGCCGTCTGGAAATGAGTTTTGGGATTTATCCAGAGGCACCGGCATCTCTTTCATAGAAAGCTATTGGAACGATCCCTGCGCCATTTCCGGCGATGGCGCAAGGGTCGCATTTGAGGAAAGCGAAGTAGAGCGTCTTTGGGATATTCACAATTTTATCGATGTATTGAATACGCGGTCGAAATCTCTCGTGCGACATCTCGAGTTGGGCGAGGAGATTGAGCCGATGTCGATGACTTTTTCCAACGACGGCAAATGGCTGGCCCACGGCACGCGTTCGGCGAAGGGCGATCCGCACGGGGAGCGCGTTGTCTTGTGGAACATCGACACCGGCGAAAAGCGCGAATTCCCGCTGCCAGATTTTCCCGGCACCGATCCCATTCTGTTTTCGCCGCACGACGATTTTCTGCTGCTGGGGCGCGCAGGAACAGCGAGTTTTGTCGGGGCGAACGAGCCGTATTACACGCGAATCGTCGATACGGCGACGTTCAGCGACAAAGGCAAAATCGATGTGGTGATCGATGCGGATGCGGAGAGTTTCTCACCGGATGGGCGGTATCTGGTGTGGGGCGACGGGACCGGATATATCGTTTTCGACTTTAAGAACCCACAGTCTTTCAAAACTTCGTGGGGGGCTTGTCGCGCGAGTTTTTCCCCTTCCTGCGGGCGCGTGCTGACCAGTCACGGTTTGCTGCACAGCTTTCCCTCGCATTTGCTGATCATGAATTTTGGAAACGTGAAGGACGCGCGGTTCCTCGACGACAACACCATCGTGACTGAGGAATACCGCCCCGAGCCGCTGGATTGGAAGGCGGTCCAGCCGGTGTCGATCTGCCGCTGGGAGCGGCACTATCCGGAGGCGTGGTGGGGCTTCGCGTGTTTGTGGGAATTCTGGCCGATGATTCTGTTGGCGTGCGGAGTGGGGTGGAGTATTCTTCGGGATCGGAGGATATTGCGTGGGAGGAGGATCACTTGAAAGAAGTCGAGCGACTTGGTTCTTCCTTGGACGATCTTCGGCGCTTTCCAATCGATGCCATGCAGCGAGCGGGGCGGCAATTGAACAAAGTTCAACATGAATACGAGCCCGACGATTGGAAGCCGATGCCGTCGATCGGACCGGGCGCCTGTGAAATTCGCATTCATACGGCAAACGAATACCGCGTGATCTACGTCGCGAAGTTTCCAATGAAAGTGTACGTGCTTCACGCGTTTGAAAAGAAAACGCAGAAAACAAATCCTAAAGCTCTTGATTTAGCGCGCAGAGCTATAAACAAATGCTGCAGGGACGCGCGAATTTACCCCATGACGCGCAAGGAATCGACACTGATTAAAATCACAAAATCCACAGGCAACGTTTTTCAAGATTTAGGATTCCCTCCCGCGCAGGCCGCAAATCTGGCGCTGCGTTCGGAGTTGATGGATTCGCTTCTGAGCATCGTTACGCGCCGCCGGCTCGACAAGGCTCAAGCGGCCAAATTATTTGGCGTGAAAACGTCCCGCGTCGACGATCTCAAAAAAGGGCACATCGAGCGCCTGACGCTGGATAATCTTTGCGAAATGCTCATCCGCGCGGGAGTCGCTGTAAAAATCACGCTCAGCCCCAAGAAGACGCGCGCGGCGTGATGCCCCTATTGCGCGTTAGGAATCGCCATCCTCCGCAAGTCCTCACTGCATGGTTTCCATGGAGTGACTCATGCCTCAAAAAGCCTGGCTGCATTTCAGTACGTTCCTTGCGTTCCTCGCGGTGCTGGGCGTGTTTGCGTTTTTGAATCTGCGCATCGCCGACGCCAAGCGCGTCGTCATCTCGGAGGGTCCGCCACCGAGCTACGCGTACGATTATGTGCTGGGGTGGCCAGTGCCGTGTTATTCGCGCAAAAAAGACGCGGGACAGCGGGGGCAGATCAGCTATCACGACAGTTCGGGGAAGGAAGTGTCGATTGAAAGCGGCGCGCCGATTCCGGAGATCGATCCGCATCCGCCGGGTATTCGCGATTTAATTTTCGGCGAGACGGGTTATGCGGGCGCTGGCAAAACGGACACGCGCAACGCGCTGATCGACGGCGGCATCGCGCTGGCGGCGGCGCTGTTGGTGGCGGTCATTTGGGAAATGCGGGCGAGGGCGAGAACGGCGTAGGGAGGAGGGGGAAGGAGGGAGGAGAAAAGTCTGACGCCATTAGTCCCCTCCCCCTTCCCCCCTTCATCCTCCCCCCGCTCACGCGCGCGAAAAATCAATGAAGCCGCGTTCCACGTCCACGCTATCAAGTTTCACGCGTACACGCTCGCCGACATCCAATCCCTGATAGCCGCGCTCCAGGCGGCCTTCGACCGGCGGCTTGATCGCGCGCACCCACGTGCCTTTGTCCGTGACGCCGGTGACTATTGCGTCGAATTGCTGGCCGATCGAATGTTCGAGCAGCAGTGCGGCGGCCGATTTGCGCACTTGGCGTTCGACTTTCGACGCGGCGTCTTCCTGAGCCGTGCAGTGTTCCGCGAGCTTGCGCAATTCGTCGCCGCCGTAAACCGGCGGCGCGCCTGCGAGAGCGCATTTGATCAAGCGCTGCGTGAGCAAATCGGGATAGCGGCGATTGGGCGCGGTCGAATGCGTGTACGCGCGCACGGCCAAACCGAAGTGGCCGGGCACTTCGTCGCCGGGGAGATCGACGACGTATTCGCCTTTGCCCATCAATTTTACAATCGTCAGCGACAAATCGGGAAAGCGCAGCGGGTCGGCTTGTTTGCGTTTTTCAAGAAACGCTTCAAGCGCCGCGGCGTCGGGCTGCCCGGGGAGTTTTTCGCCGAGCTTCGCGGCCACATCGACAATACGCTGCCAGCGTTCGGGCGAGCGAACGATGCGGCGGAAAGAGGCGAGGCCTTTCGCTTTCAAGAATTCCGCAGTGACGCCGTTGGCCGCGATCATGAAATCCTCGATCAGTTCCTTGGCGCGATTTTTTTCTTCCACGCGCAGATCCGAAATCCGATCGCCGCTGAATACGGCGCTTGCTTCGATCGTTTCCAAACTCAGAGCGCCGCGTTCGTGGCGCACGCTCTTCAATTGCTGCGCGACGCGGTCCTGCACGCGAATTTGCTCGTCCATGCCTGGCACCGCCGCGACGGGTGCTGGCGGCGGCGTTTCGCCGCGCAGCCACGCGGCGACAGAATTGTAGGCGAGCTTCGCGCGGTTGCGCACGAGAGCCTGGTACACGTCGGAGTCGGCCAGCGAGCCGTCCCCGTTGACGGTCATTTCGACGACGATCGAGACGCGGTCGGCGTTTTCGCCCAGCGAGGTCAAATCGGTCGAGAGTTTCTCCGGCAGCATCGGAAAAATAACCGCGGGCGTGTAGACGGAGGTCGTGTTGAGCTGTGCGTGTTTGTCGAGCGCGTCGCCTCGGTGGACGAGCGCATCGACATCGGCGATGGCGACGAAGATTTTCACCGCGCCGTTGGGCAGCGTCTCGGAAGCGGAGAGCTGATCCAGATCGCGCGAGGTGTCGTTGTCGATCGAGCACCAAAGCAGCGCGCGCATGTCACGCATCGCGCCGCTGGCGGGTGCCGGAGTGTGCAGCGCGTTGGTTTCGGCAAGTTCCGCCAGCGAAAAATCGGGAACCAATCCGCGCGCGAGCATGGCGTTGCTCGCGATGCGTTTGAGGTCGTGGGGTTGGGAATTCATGGCGGGATTTTAGGACGAGGACAGCATTTGTCACTTAACAGTTGTCAAAAACCTATTTGCCGCCGCCCTCCAAACTGCTATCGTCCCCAAATGCCATTCTCCCAAATCAATCTCGCTCCCAACATCGTCAAGGCCGTCAAGGCCATGGGCTACGTCGATCCCACGCCGATTCAATTGCGTGCGATCCCGCTGGCCCTCGAAGGCCACGACCTCATCGGCAGCGCCCAGACCGGCACCGGCAAGACCGCCGCGTTCGCGCTGCCGATTCTCTCGAAGCTCGACCATCACGGCGCGTTGCGCGCACTGATTCTCGAGCCGACGCGCGAACTCGCCGGTCAAGTCGAGACCGCGCTGCGCGATTATGCGCGCTTCACCGATCTGCGCGCCATCGCCGTCTACGGCGGCGCGAGCTTCGGCCCGCAGGCGCGCGAACTGCGCAACGGCGTCGATGTGCTCGTCGCCACGCCCGGCCGCCTGCTCGACCACCTCACGCGCGGCACTCTGCGCCTCGACACGATTCAAAATCTCGTGCTCGACGAAGCCGACCGCATGTTGGACATGGGTTTTCTACCGGACGTGCGCCGTATCGTCGAACGCTGCCCGAAAAATCGCCAGACCTTTGTCTTCTCCGCGACCATGCCCCCCGAAATCGAAGCCCTCGTGCGCTGGGCCATGCGCACGCCGAAGATCATCGAGATCGGCCACCGCCGCTCGCCCGCTGAAACGATCACCCACGCGCTCTATCCGGTTTCCAACGATCAGAAAAGCAAGCTGCTGCTGGCGCTGATGGAGCAGCTTCATTTCGATTCGATGCTTGTCTTCACGCGCACGAAACACAAAGCCGACCGCATTGCGCGTCTGCTGAAACAGAACGGCCACGCCGTCGCGGTGCTGCATTCCAACCGCACGCAGCGCGAACGCGAAAGCGCGCTGCGCGGATTTCGCGACGGCCGCTTCGACGTGCTTGTCGCCACCGACATCGCCGCGCGCGGGCTGGACGTGGACACGATCACGCACGTGGTCAACTACGACATCCCGCAGCATCCCGAAGATTACGTGCACCGCATCGGCCGCACGGGGCGCGCGGCGGCGAGCGGCGACGCGCTTTCGCTCTTCAGCGCCGACGATCTGAAGCACGTTGCCGCGATCGAGAGATTCATTGGCCGAACAATTGAACGCAAAAAGCTCGACGGATTCGAATATTCAAGCGCGCCCGACACGCCGCGCGAACAGCACCGCGGCGGCGGACAGCATCAACGCGGTCGTGGGCAAGGTCATCGGGGCGGCGGCGGACAGGGACATCGCGGCCAGCAACACCGCGGCGGACATCAGCGCCACAGCCAAAACCCGCCGCGCGAACCGCACGCTCAAGCGCCGCAGAACCATGCGGCCGCAGCAGCACCCGCGGAACAAATCGCGCAAGGCGTTCCCCCGCAGCGAGCGCCGCAGCATTCCGGACATCGCCCGCAGCCAAATCGCCACAATCCACGGCCTTGGGAACGAAGGGGGCAATGAAGTGTATGAATAACGAAGGATGGCATCATGAATTCAAACATGAGAAAATGGGCGCTTCCATTATTGGTCGCCATTGTCGTCGTTCTTGCGCTTATTCATTTGATTGTACGCAACGAAGCATCGCAGTCCTCGCAAGGCCAAGCCCCAATAATCGACAAACCAAACGGCACGGGCAGTTCGGCTCAGCCAAGCGCTCCGTTCATTCGCATTCGACAGATTCGACGAGTCGAAACAAAGGAATGTCAGTTTTCAGAAGCCGAAGTAGATGGCAATAAAGACGTAACAGCAATGCTTATTGTATTCGCTGACGTAAACCGCCTTTTGCGTTTTAACGCGTTTAAATCAGCGATGGCCGGAATATCAACTGTGTTTCCAATTCGAACCGAGAAAGGACTGTTTTTCTTAGTCCGGTGCCCAGGAGCCAAATATTCATTGTTAATTGACAATGTCAATAAAATGGTTGAGTTGGTCGAAATGCAGGAGAGCAATGTCAAAGGATACGAGCCTGGAGGCAGCATGACGCGTCTGCTTGAGGAAGCACAATATCATGTAGGTGTAACCAATGAAAACGACAAATGGGAATTGAAGGTAAATAATAACGGAAAATTCTCATTTAGTCCATGGATGAATTGAACCAGTTCCCAAAACTCTAACTCATTTTTCGAGCGCAACTTGCCGATGCTTTACCAGGAGGAAACCACGGGGAGCTTTCGGCATGAATTTTACATCTTTCCTGTCTGTTGAAGACACCATCTTTGCTTTGTT
>DATGGK010000029.1:0-22706 GCA_035308565.1 Planctomycetota bacterium
GCGACCGCCTTACAGCTGCCGCAAGAACGCGGGCCTCAGCCGCGCGCGATCATACAAAGACCGAGCACGTTCCCCGTGCTAATGACCTCGCGTGACGAATGGAAGTCCCAACAATTGACGGCTTAAAGAAGCAGCATTGGGTGGGTGTGCAACCTGTGACCACGCCGTTCGCCGCAAATGTAAAGCCGGTATTAAATGTGGGCGGTGTGGCGCCGTCGGTTTGTGTGACTACGACATCCCACGTCCCGATAACATTGGCGTCCGCCGCGCGCGCGGAACGCTCCGATTCCGACGCGGCACCGGATTCCCCAGCGGCGCTGAACCCGGCTAGGAAGATTGTGGCACAGATTGCTGCGGCGGCACTGCGGACGATGGTGCGATTTGCCCGATGCATATATCCCTCCTTGTGGAAATGGGGCGTTTCATCAAGGACACAAATACGCGTATCACGGCGCCGCATGCGCACGGGCAGCCGGCGTCTTCGTCGGTTTCAACGTCGTGGAAACGATCCCGATCGTTGAAATGGCCACTGATTTGTTATCGAACATCTTTTGGCTTTCTTTCACCGCCACGAGGCTGACGACGGGAAACGAAGTGCTCAGGCTGGCGAAAGTGACACTGACACTCTGCCCTGTAACGGACACCTTTTCGGTCGATGCGTTCTCGTAATCGAGCGCTTGGATATCTGACCCAAAAGGCCCTTTGGTGTTCGGTAAGAGCTGATTAAAGTAACTGCCGTGAATCGCGATCTTCAACGTTGTCTTGCTTGTCCAGTCCAAATCGAAAATTGCGGGCGAGAAACCGAGGAAGGGATCAAGTGGTGCGTAGTGAACTTTTGTGCTCGTGCCGGGCACAAAGCTCTTGTCGTAGCCCAGATCCATTCCCTGGATGTACCTGCTGCCAAATGCCAGGCTAAAGTGCGATTGCGCATTAAGCGTGGTAAAGTCAAAACCACTAGGGATCGGTACCGACGCGAGGATCTTATAGGATCCAATTTCGACGTAATCCTGCGCAATCCCTTTGTTCTTATCTAATCCCTCGGTGAGCTTTTCCGTGGCGAATAACTTGGCGGGGGTTGTGGCAGCCCCGAGAGTAGCCGTGAACGTGCCGTCGTCTCCTGTAAACGCGTTGGTAACGGAACCAGAGATCGTGGTCGTGGCCAAAGTGCCGGTGTAATGATCGATAAATTGCGGAGCCTGGTTATTTCCAAAAGTCATGGAGAAGTCAGTGCCGGACAAAGTCCATGACCCAACGCAAGCAGAGTTAGTCGCACAATTTGTAAGCGATCCGTCGGCATTAAAGCCTATCGCGATGTTCTCTACCGTGCCGAAATGGTCCGTATGAACGAAATTCCAGGTTGTTCCTGCAAGCGAGGCAGTTCCCCCGCCGCCCTTGGTCAATTCCCGGGAAGGTGTTCCCGTACGATTCTCCTCGCCCGCAATTAACCGAGCTGCAACGACAACGAAAAAAACGGCGAATAATGTGGTCGGCACTCGACGAAAATCGAAACGCATAACCCCCTCCTGGACGATACCTTCGTGAAAAATAACCGCACTTCGCTTACGCTGTCAATCGCGTGAACAAAATTTAATCTACCGTCTCCACTCATCAATCAACGATGCCACCAGCGCCGTCCACCCCGTCTGATGCCCCGCGCCCAAACCCGCCCCATTGTCCCCGTGAAAGTATTCGTAAAACAAAATGCAATCCTTCCAATGCGGATCGTCCTGAAATTTCGCGCACCCGCCAAACACCGGCCGCCGCCCGTTTTCGTCGCGCGTAAAAATCTGGATTAATCGGTTCGCGACTTCTTCCGCCATCTCGGTCAGCGTCATCTCGCGTTCTTGTACCGCCGGCGTCCCGCCGGCCAGTTTCTCGTCTTCCGATTTTGGTGCAGGCGTCCCGCCTGCACATTCCGCCGGCGCCTTCACCTTAAACCGCTCCCGATACGCCTTCCCCAAATTCCGCAAACTCTCGATCATCAAAAACGACGTCGGAAACCAGATCGGCCCGCGCCAGTTCGAATTGCCGCCTTTGATCTTGCTCTCCGCCTCCGCCGGCTCGTATTGCACAGAACTTTTGTGAAACACAAACGGATGCTGCTCGTGGTACTTCGATAAACTCCGTATGCCGAATTTCGACAAGAATTCGTCCGGATCGAGCACGCGCGCAAGAATCCCTTTCATCTGCTCCTCGTCCACGATCGACAGCACATAAATCTTCTCGCCGTTCTGCTCGACAATATGGCAGCACGGCGCCACCAGGTGCGGACGGTTTTTGATGAACCATTGCACGTTCGCATCGAACTCGGTCCAGCGGCTCAGCCACTTTGCTTCCAGCCGCTGAATCGCGTACAGCGGTATCAGCCCGACCAGCGAGCGCACGCGGAACTTCGCGAAGCTGTGATCGGGGTAGCGCAGCGTGTCGTAGAAAAAACCGTCTTGCTCGTCCCACAGCGAATACTTCCGCCCGCCCATGCGCTTCATCGCCGCGCCCACATAAATGTAATGCTGAAAAAATTTCGACGCGAGACTTTCGTACGCTTTGTTTTCATACGACAATTCCAGCGCGATGCGCATCAGGTTCAGACAGAACATCCCCATCCAGCCGGTCGCGTCGGACTGTTCCAGTACCACGCCGTGCGGCAATTTCTCGCTGCGGTCCAGCACCGTAATATTGTCCAGCCCCAGGAAGCCGCCTTCGAAGACGTTGTTCCCTTCGCTGTCCACTTTGTTCACCCACCACGCAAAATTAATCAGCAGTTTGTGGTAGCAGCGTTCCAGCCACGCGCGGTCGCGTTTGCCGGTGCGCTTGAGTTCCGCGTTGTACACGCGCCAGCAGGCCCACGCATGAACCGGCGGATTCAAATCCGAAAATTCCCACTCGTACGCCGGTATCTGCCCATTGGGATGCTGGAATTGTTCGAAGAGCATGAACCACAACTGCTCTTTGGCAAAATCCGGATCGACGATCGCCAGCGTCACGCAATGAAACGCCAAATCCCACGCCGCGAACCACGGATACTCCCACTTGTCCGGCATCGATAAAATGCGCATCGAATTGAGATGCCGCCAATGGAAATTGCGGATGCGCTTGCGCGATTCCGGCGGCGGATATTTCGGGTTGTCCCCTTCCAGCCACGAGCCGACGTCGAAGAGATATATCTGCTTCCCCCACAACAATCCGGCGAACGCTTGGCGCTGCACAAGCCTTTCGTCTTCCGTCGCTTTTGGCGGATGAATCGCCGCATAAAATTCGTCGGCCTCCTGGCGCGCACGAGTGACGATTTGATCGACGTCGTTCAAGGGGGAGGAGGGAGGGGGGAGTGGGGAGGACGTCAAATCGCCGCTCTTCTCTCCTCCCTCCTCCCTCTTCCCTCCTCCCACCGCAGGCCCTCCTCCCGCCACCGGCGCCATATCCTCCGGTGTCAGCCGCAACCGCAGCACCGTCGATCCGCCCGCCGGCACCATCCGCGCATAATGAAACCCACATTTCGTCCCAAACGGTTCGCGCTTCAGCGCACGCGGATCGCGCTCGACGATGTGCCGATGAAACGCATCCTTTGTGTGCGGCTTGCGGCTGCGTGCCTGCGGTCCATAAACGCGCGGCGCGTTCGTCTCGTTGTCCGTAAAAAGAATTTGTGGTGCAGGCATCCCGCCTGCCACTTGTGGTGCAGGCATCCCGCCCGCATCCCGTGGTGCGGGCGTCCCGCCTGCACGTGTTTCGCGAAGCGAAACGCCGCCGTTCCCCTCTCCCTCCGGGAGAGGGCCGACGGGCGTACTCGCCCGCCGCGGGGTGAGGGGAGGGCGTTCGGCACCATTGCCCGCCTCCCCATACAAATGCCGCGGCCCCAGTCTGTAATCGAACGGAATGCGCTTGAGCCGGTCCGCGTGCGTGTCATTCGCGACCACTTTGATGAAACCATCGCCCGCGCGCCCCAAATGAATCTCCGGCTCGTGTCCCGCCGGCTCGGTCCAACCCCATATATTGCGAAAACAAAGCTGCGGGATAATGTGAATCGGCGCGTCTTCCGGCCCGCGGTTGAAAACTTCAATGCGCACACAGATATCTTCCGCCGCCGCCTTCGCGTACTCGACGAATACATCGAAATAACGGTTGTCGTCAAAGACGCCCGTGTCGATCAGCTCATACTCCCTCCCCTCGCCGCCGCGCGCGCGGTTTTCACTGATAAGCTGCGCATACGGAAATTCGCGCTGCGGATATTTGTAGAGGTACCTCATGTAGCTGTGCGTGGGCGTGCTGTCGAGATAGAAATAATACTCCTTCACATCTTCGCCGTGGTTGCCTTCGTGCGAGGTCAATCCAAACAGCCGCTCCTTTAAAATCGGATCGCGCTCGTTCCACAGCGCCAGCGAAAACACTAGCACCTGATAGCGGTCACAAATCCCCGCCAGCCCGTCCTCGCCCCAGCGATACGCTTTGCTGCGCGCGTGATCGTGCGACAGAAAATCCCACGCGTTCCCGTCCGCGCTGTAATCCTCGCGCACGGTTCCCCACGACCGCTCCGACACATACGGCCCCCACTTGCGCCACGGCGCATTGCTGTTCGGGGATTCCGCCAGGCGCAGATGTTCGGCTGTCTGCGGCGTGCCTGCGGCCTGATTCATGCGGCGAAACCTCGCTTTGGAGGGGCGGCACTCTTGCCGCCCTTAAGTTTTAAATTGAGTCTCCGCACTATAGAGATTTCGCGTCCGCTGACAAGTGAGGGAAATAGCATAGCAAGACACGCGGACGCGCGGTTTTTCAAATTCGGCAAAGAACATTCCCTCAAATTTCCTTGCCAAGAACTGTGAAAATGTTGTAAAGATAAAGACGCGTACGCTTCCGGCCGGCGGCACAAGGAAAGCAGCACATGCTCAAACTCGACAACGTCCAACGTGTCATGGCGCTCGACGCAATGCTGGTGTTCCTGGAGGAAAAGCTGCAGCGCGCCGTGGACGTCAACGACACCAGGGAAGTCGGGCGCATCCATTCCGAGGTGATCTACTGCCGCCAGGAACGCGACGGCATCCGCGTCCTCTGGACCGAAATCGAAGAACGCCGCTACGAAGTCGAATGCGAGGAACGGCATTAGGCCCTGTACCGCCGGCGTCCCGCCGGCCCGGAGCATGGAAAATCGATATCTAAGCGGCGAGTACGCGGCGACTAACCCCACCTATCACGTCGAAGACTCTGCTTGGAAAGCTCAGCAAATCCTCGCGATGTTGAAAAAGCACGCGCTGCATCCGAAAACCGTTTGCGAAATCGGTTGCGGCGCGGGAGAGATACTCAAACTTCTACAGGAACAACTACCCGCACAAACGCGCTTGGACGGTTTTGAAATCTCGCCGCAGGCTTTTGAATTGGCGCGCTTGCGCCAAAATGAACAACTCCATTTCCATTGCGAGGATTTCCTGGCCAAAGATGTGGCACCCTTCGAACTGCTGCTGTGCGTCGATGTGTTCGAGCATGTTGAAGACTACATGGGGTTCTTAAGAAAGCTGCGCGGCAAAAGCGCATACACGATCTTTCATATTCCGCTAGATATGTCCGCTCAAGGCGTGTGGCGAATAAAAACAATTCTCGCAAATCGCCTGCACGTGGGCCATCTGCATTATTTCAGTAAGGACACTGCACTGCTCACGTTGAAGGATACCGGCTACAAAGTCGTCGATTGGTTTTACACGGCGTCAGGTATCGATCGCGCCAAATCCTTCGGCGCGCGCGCGGCCGCCCTGCCGCGTCGACTTGCCGCGCTCATTAATCAAGACTTTGCCGCGCGAGTTTTGGGCGGCTATTCGATGCTGGTTCTGGCGAAAGCCGATTCGTGATTTCTACGGCGCCAATTTCACCGTATACCCCGTCACCCCCGCCCCCGCTTTTGTCTTGAACCGCAGCGCCCCCTGCCAGTTGTTCTTCTGGTTCGCAATCTTGAACACAATCGTGTTCACGCCCTTGTTCAGCGTCACGCCCTTGGCTTCGTCCTGATCCTTCTCGATCGCGCGCGTCTCCGTGAACTTCACGATCTCCTTGCCGTTCAAATACACTTTTCCCTGATCGTTGCTGCCCATCGCCAGCACCAAATCCTTCTGCTCGTCCGGCGAATTGACGTAGCACACCGCGTAGCAGATCACGTCCTCGTTCTGCGAACCGAGCAGCTCGTTGATGTCGAAATAATAATCCTTGCCGTGAACTTTCTTCCACGTGAATTCCTTTTCGTTGATCTTGGTCTTGTCGCCCTCTTTTGGCGCAAGCTTCGCCTCGTCCTTGATCTGCTGCTTGTCGATCTCCTCGCCGGCCTGATCTTCCGGAATCGGAATCGGCGCCAGCAGCAGCCAGTCGTGAATGAAGCCGTCCGCGTCCGGCTTCATGTCTTCGGCGCGCGTTGAAAAATGGACGAACAAACTCAAACACGAAAAGAGCGCAATGCATTTCAAGCTCATCGGGAATCCCTCCGAGTAACGGTGGTTAAATCGTGTGCTGTGCGTCCGCAAATGCTATGTACTTTCGCGCCGCGTGTCAATAGCCCCGCGTTATAACGCAGGCGGCGCGCGAAGGTCAGATGGGTCGCCAACGGGTCGCCGCTGGGGTGGGCCGCCCAGCTCTTCCGCCTAAAGGCGGGACTACAAACGGTGCCTCGGTGTAAAATCTAATGGACTCACTCAATTTGGAGACGTCATGACGCGCGCGTTTTTTTATCTGACACCTTTTCTATTTGCGGCATTGAATCTATTCGCCGCCGCGGATTTCATCTGGATCGAAGGCGAATCGGCGAAATCGAACACCGTCACGCGGCACCCGTGGTGGTACGACAAAGTCAAAACCGAGCAGCTTTCCGGCGGCGATTACATTTCGAATTGGGGCGATAAACCCGGCGAAGCGATTTACGAATTCACAGCCGATGCGGACCGCAACGATACTTTTTACGTCCGCGCCAATCCCGTCGGCACGAAGCTTTCGTACAAGCTCGATGCGGGCGATTGGACGCTGATCGATTTCGCCGGCAATCAGGACAATCAAATTAACATCGCCGCGGACGACAAGATCGACCTGCGTTTTCTGGCGTGGGCCAAAGTCGGCGCCGTCAAACTCAGCAAAGGCGCGCACACAATCGCGTTCAAATTTCACAGCGACAACAACAATCACGGGATGCTCGATTGTTTTGTCTTCACTTCGATTCCGTTCACGCCCAATGGCGCAACGAAACCCGGCGCGAAAACGGCGGCGGCCAAAGTTGCTGCTGCTGAAGGCCGCTGGGCGTTCACGCCGGCGAAAGACGAGTTCAGTCCTGACGCGCTGTTCGATTTGCGCGGACTCAATGAAAAAATCGCGGGTGAATCCGGATATGTGACACGCTCGAAGGACGGCAACGATTTCGTGCTCGGCAACGGGCAGCCTGTGCGTTTCTGGGCCGTCAACGATGGCGCGGAGGAACACAAAAATCTGGATCTCGCGCTGCACGCGCGCTTCCTCGCCAAACGCGGAATAAATATGGTGCGCGCGCACACGAATGTAACGCCGAGCAAAGAACTGATGTCGATCGACGAACGCGAGCGCGACAATCTGTGGCGGCTGGTCGCCGCGATGAAAAAAGAAGGCATCTACACGACCTTTTCGCCGTATTGGGCCGTCTCGTCGCGCGTGAAACCGAGCATGGGCGTGCTCGATTCCGGCAAAGGCAAAGAAATGGGCAAGCTGTTCTTCGACAAAAAACTGCAGGAGGCGTATCGCGCATGGCTTAAAGCCGTGCTCACCGAAAAAAATCCCTACACGGGCATTCCCCTCGCGCAAGACCCGGCGCTCGCGATCGTTCAATTGCAGAACGAAGATTCGCTGCTTTTCTGGACCAGCCAGGGCATCGAAGGCGCAGGCGCCGCGGAATTGCGCAAACAATTCGGCGAGTTCTTGAAGAAAAAGTATGGATCGCTCGACAAAGCCAAAGAAGCCTTGGGCAATCCGGTTCCCGCGGATAATTTTGCCTCGGGCGAGGCGGGGCTGGTGATTGTGTGGGAACTGACGCAGCGCGGCGGCGGCTCGGGAAGCCGGCGCGCCGACACGCTGGAATTCTTCACAACATTGATGCGCGATTTCAACACGATGGCGGCGGACTACATTCACAAAGACCTCGGTTGCAAAGCGCTGATCAACGCCGGCAATTGGCGCACGGCGGATAACGTGTTGCTGCTCGATGCGGAGCGATATGCGTACACGGCCAACGACGTGATGGGCGTCAACCGTTATTACACGGGGCAGCACATCGGCAAAAACAACGGTTGGGCGATCGCCAACGGCGATAAGTTCACGGACGAATCCGTGCTGCTGCGCCCGCGCGAATTGCCGGTGAATCTCAAGCAAGTCGAAGGCTTTCCGATCATCATTTCGGAGAGCACGTGGGTGCCGCCGCTGGGCTATCAATCGGAAGGGCCGTTCACCGTCGCCGCGTATTCGAGTTTGAGCGGCGTGGATATTTATTATTGGTTCGCGACCGGTGAAGAGGATTGGCGGAATCCCGGTTCGGCGAACGGCTTCATGCCGTCAGAGGGAAAATGGGTCTGCGCGACGCCGATGCTGATGGGGCAGTGGCCCGCGACGGCGCTGCTGTTTCGGAAAAACTATGTGAAGCAGGGCGAACCGGCAGTGCGCGAACAGCGCGCGCTCGCCGACATCTGGCAGCGCAAAACGCCGATCATCGCTGAAGACGCCGGCTACGATCCCAACCGCGACAAGGACAACCTCTCGAAGGAATCGAACATCAAAGACGGCGTCAATCCCCTCGCGTTTCTCGTCGGGCCGGTCGTGACGACGTATGGCGGCGATCCTTCGAAAAGCAAAGTCGCTGATTTAAAACCGTATATCGACGACGCGGCGAAAACGGTGAAATCGGATACGAACGAATTGGAATGGAATTATGGAATTGGACTCTGCACGCTCAACGCGCCGAAAGCGCAGGGCGTGACGGGCTTCTTAAACAAGACTGGCACGTTTAAGCTCGCCGACGTGGAAATTCGTTCAAAGAACGATTACGCGACAATTCTGGTCGTGTCGCTTGACGCCTTGCCCTTGAAGCAATCCGCGAAAATCCTGATTCAAATCGGCACAACGGAGCGGCCGACGAATTGGGAAACCAAGCCCGCGAAAATTGGCAAGCAAGATGGGGAGGAGATCGTGAATTTCGGAAAAGCGCCGTGGCAGATTGTTGAGACGGATGCGAGCGTGGCAATCGCGAGCGGGAACTTAAAAACCGCGCATGTGCTTGACGCGAACGGAATGAAAGTGCGCGACATTCCGCTTGAGGATGTGAATGGAAGGAAGGAAATTAAGCTGCCAAAGGATGCGCTGTATGTTGTGATTGAGTAGTACGCTCTAAATATAATCCGCAACATGGGTCAATCGGGCGGCTGTTTTGGGCATTCGTTGCGTCGTCAGGCATTCGAGGTATTCGTTCACCGTTTTCGGTGGCTTTTTCAAAGAGGCACGATGCCGCTTTGCGGCCAGGCAAACGCTACTCGGTTCGATATGAAACAGACTCTCCACAAAATCATCGGGGTGCGTGGCCGCGATCCCAAGCGCATCGAGAATTGAGTGCGGAAAATCTTTCGTGTTGAATGTGACAATTACCGATGCGCCACAGTGAATTGCGGCCGCCAGTACATGGCGGTCGTTCGGATCGGGCAAATGAATGCGCGGGATGAGCGATTCGTATCCGGACACAACGCAATCGCGCACGTTCGCGTTCATCAGGTCGCGCGTACGCTCCAACTTTGCGCGCGTCAAATCAGGACGGCATGCGAGAACATTTGAGATCCACTCTTCATGAATGGCATCCGTCCACCGCGCGTAATGGACATCGGTCATTGCGAGCTGCATGAGAAAATCGCGGAGCGGCGCGGGGTAAAGCACGCAGGCATCGTAGAGCGCAATAAGTGGCGCCACAGTTTAATAACCCATGTCCCATTCCTGCGCTTGTGCCGCGAGTTCATCCAGCGTTTTCAGCCGTTTGGAATCGATGTCATTTTTATATTTCATCAAGCTGGTAAAAGGAATCCGCAGTCGGTTACCGCTGTTTCGATGATGTATTTTCCCCAGCTTCAACTGTTTGATTAAAAACGGCTCCGACACTCCGATAACCGCGGCGGCGGCGCGCGCCGTTAACTCCTCCGGCTGCGGGGCTACCGTAACGGTCTCGCCTTTGGCTATCATCGCAAGCGATTCCATCAACACCCGCACGGCCGCGGCAGGCAATTCAACAGTATCGTCTGTCCCGGGAATTTGAACGCGCAATTTGCGTTTCGCAAACTGCGACAGGCGCCGGCGCGTGGCCCTAGCCAACTGCACGTCACTACGCTTTGAAGTCGAAACTGCCATAATCGCTCTCCTCCAGATAAATATAGCGCACCGCTCGCGCCCGCGCAATTTTCCATTGCCCTTTTCTCTCTATCCCCGATGATTTCCGCATCATCCGATATTTGATTTAAGGAGATTTCGAACCGTCATGCCCACGAAAGCGCCCGCGTCCAAAAAAGAAAAAGTCATCCTGCTTTATTCCGGCGGCCTCGACACCAGCGTCATCGTTCACTGGCTCGCGCAAAAAGGCCTCGACGTCGTCTGCGTCACCATCGACGTCGGCCAGCAGGAGGACATCGACTTCAAGAAAAAAGCCCTCGCCAGCGGCGCGAGCAAATTCATCGTCTGCGACATCCGCGAGGAATTCGCGCGCGACGGCGTCTTCCAATGCATCCGCGCCGAAGCCAAATACGAGGGCCGCTACCTCCTCGGCACCTCCATCGCGCGCCCGTTCATGATCAAAGCGATCGTCGATACGGCGAAGGCGGAGGGCACTACGATCATTGCGCACGGTGCGACCGGCAAAGGCAACGACCAGTGCCGCTTCGAACTCGCCGCCTACGCGCTGCTCCCCGGCGCGCGCATCATCGCTCCGTGGCGCGACGCCGAATTCCGCGCGCTGATTCCCGGCCGCAAGGAAGCCATCCACTACGCCGCCAAGCATGGCATTCCTGTGTCGGCGAGTTTGAAAAAGCCGTGGTCCACCGATCCGAATTTGCAGCACCGCAGCCACGAAGCCGGCGAACTCGAAGACCCCTGGTACAAACCGCGCGACGAAATGTTCCAGCTCATCACGCCGCCCGAAAAGGCGCCCGACAAATCCGAGACGCTCGAAATCGGGTTCGAACGCGGCTACCCGATTTCAATCAACGGCAAAAAACTCGGCGCCGTGAAGCTGCTCGAAGAACTCAATGCCATCGCCGGCCGCAACGGCGTGGGCCTCTGCGACATGGTCGAGAATCGCTTCGTCGGCATGAAAAGCCGCGGCGTCTACGAAGCTCCCGCTGCGACGGTCCTCTACGAATGCCACCGCGACCTCGAAGGCCTGACGCTCGACCGCGAAGTCATGCATCTGCGGGACAGTTTGATTCCGAAGTATGCGGAATTGGCCTACTATGGATTCTGGTACCATCCGGCGAAGCAATGCCTCGACGCGTTCATCGACGAAAGCCAGAAGAACGTGACGGGCACGGTGCGCTGCGAATTGTACAAAGGCAACGTGCGCGTCACGGGCCGCAAATCGCCGTTCTCGCTCTACGACGAAAGCATCGCCACAATGGAAGCCGGCGGCAGCTACAATCAGGACGACGCCACAGGCTTCCTGCGCATCCAAGGCCTGCCGACGCGGGTGATGGCGAATTTGAAGAAGCGCTGAACCTGTACCGCCGGCGTCCCGCCGGCCCGTATATGCGAGCGAAGCGAGCACCAGAAGGAGCGTCAGCTTTCCAGCCGCCGTAAAGCGCGCGAAGCGCGCGCCGTCGTTCTCCCCTCTCCCCTTGGGGGAGAGGGGCCGGGGGTGAGGGGTCGGCTTTCATGCTGAATATTGGAAGCACAACAAATGCGCCCGCTCTGCCTCATCGCCGCGCTCCTCTTTCTCCCGCTCCACGCCGCGGAATCCCCGCGTGTATTCCCGCTCTGGGATGGAATTGAACCCGTCGAATCCTACGCCCGCCGCGTCAATCTCCCGCCCACAAAACAACTCGACTTCGGCAACAACGTCACCCTCGACCTCGTCCTCATCCCCGCCGGCCAGTTCATCATGGGCACGCCCGAACCCACCGAGCCGAGCGTCACGGTGGGTGGCGCGTGGACTCTCTGCGCCGGCGGCGGCGTTCTATCGCTCGTGCTTTTGTTGTCGCTGATCGTTAAAAGCATCCGAAAGCGCAAGTTCGCATTCTCGCTGCTCTGGCTCCTGCTCTTTACGGCGACAACCGGGCTTGCCGTCGGCGGCTATTTTCGAGTGCAAAAGGCCGAAAAGGAACTGGCACGCTATGTTGTTGAATTTACCAACTACCAAACGATCCCCGACAACGAAAAGCCCGCTCACACAGTCACGCTCACGCAGCCGTTCTACATGGGCAAGTACACGGTGACGCAGGCGCAATACGAGGCGCTGATGGAGAGCAACCCAAACGCATTCAAAGGCCCTCAACTGCCGGTTGATTCGGCCTCGTGGCACGACGCAAAGGCGTTTTGTGCGAAGCTTAATGAACGGCTCGGAAACAAAGCGCCCAAAGCAAACTTGCCGACGGAGGCGCAATGGGAATTCGCATGCCGCGCGGGAACGACGACGCAGTTCTATTCGGGCGACCAGGACAGCGATTTAGATGCAGTCGCGTGGTACCGCGAAAACAGCGGCGGGACAACGCATCCTGTTGGAACAAAGAAGCCGAACGCATTCGGCATTTACGATATGCACGGACACGTCTGGCAGTGGTGCAGGGATGCATACATTGCTCGCTACGAGGAATTGTCATCAACAGATCCGTTTAACGACAAAGGCGAGGCCCGTGTTTTGCGCGGCGGGACCTTTGACAACTCTCCGAGGAACTGCCGATCCGCGTTCCGCACCGGAACCTCGCCCGGCTTTAGCATCGGCAGCGGGTTTCGGGTGTGTGTGCCGCTGGACTTCTAAACCCCTTCGTGAAGATTCGTGCGATTCGTTGTTCAATCCTTTGATTGCCCCGCGTTCTCTGCGCCTTTGCGTGAAATAAAATTCACACAATCTCCAAATTCACCTGCTTGCGCGCCAGATCAATCTCAATCACCCGCACCTCCACCTTGTCCCCAAGCTGAAAACTCCGCCCGCGCTTGCGCCCCTGCAGCAGATGCCGGTCCTCGATGTACTCGTACCAATCGTCCTGCATGTCCTGCTTGCGCACCATGCCCTCGACAAAACAATCCTGCAGCTCGACGAATAGTCCGAAATCTTTCACGCGCGTGATCAAGCCCGGATGCGACTCCTTCATGTTCTGCCGCAGGAATTGCATTTGCCGGAATTTCACGACTTCGCTCTCCGCCGCCGCCGCTTCGCGCTCGCGCCGCGAACAATGGTCCGCCACCGAACGCATGAAATCCAGCCGCTTGAAATGCTCGCGCGATTGCTCGCCACCCGCGCGCCGCTGCGGCGTGTCCGGCAGCGCCGCCTGGCCGGGCGTGAAGCGCTCATCCAGCGCCCGGTGCACGATCAAATCCGGATAGCGCCGGATCGGGCTGGTGAAATGCAGATAGCGGCTAAAATTCAGCGCGTAATGCGGCAGGCACGTCGCCGCATATTTCGCCTGCTTCAAACTCGTCAGCAGCGCCAGATGAATCGTGTGCGCCGCGTCCATTTTCTCGGCGCGCTCGATGGCGTACTTCAATTTCAAGCGGTCGTACGGCGGCCTCAGATTAATTCCAAACTCGCGCGCAAATTCAGCGAACCGCTCCAGCGCCTCCGGATCGGGTTCTTCGTGCACGCGGAACAATCCCGGAATTTCATTCTCAATCAAATGCTCCGCCACCGCGCGGTTCGCCGCCAGCATCATCTCCTCAATCAGTTCATGCGCCCAATGATGCTCGTACTCCGTCCATCCTTTGACTTCGCCCTTCTCATCCAGCAGCAATTTCGTCTCCGGCAAATCCAAATTCAGCGAGCCGCTGTCGAGGCGCTTCTTGCGCAGCGCCGCAGAAAACTCGCGCATGGTTTCGAGCGCGTGAAAAATCTCCGGCGTCCGCACAATCTCTGGCTTGTTCCCTTCAATGGCGTCGCGCACTTGATTGTACGTCAAAAACGCCGCCGACCGAATCACGCTGCGCTCGATCTTGCGCTTCACCACGGTCATGTTCTTGCCATACGTCATCGAAATCGTTTTCGTCAGCCGCAGCTTGCCTTCCTTCAGCGAGCACATGTTCGCGCTCAGCTTTGGCGGCAGCATCGGATAGACTTTTCCGGGCAGATACACGCTCGTCGCCCGCTCGCGCGCCTCTCTGTCAATCGGGCTGTTTTCCTTCACGTAATACGACACGTCCGCAATGTGGACCAACAGCGTAAATCGCCCGTCCGGTTCGACGCGCAGAGCCACCGCGTCGTCGTGATCCTTCGCGTCTTCCGGATCGATCGTGAACGTGACCGGATGTTCGTAGAAAACGCGCTGCGCCAATTCTTCTTCCGGAATTTCGTCGGGAATCGCTTCGGCTTCGGCGAGCGCTTCTTCGGTGAACGCCTGCTTGACGTGAAAATTCTCAAGTATCGCCGCGATGTCCGCGTCCGCTTCGCCGGCTTTGCCATAAATTTTCACGACGCGCGCCGTGGGCGTCAGTCCCGATCGATGCGTCTCCTTCGATTCCACCACTTCCACCGCAACCTTGTCCTGATCCTGCGCCTCGCCGCGATTTTCGAAGAGCACTTCAAGCTCCGAAAACATCCCGCGCGTGTCCGGCACGACATGCCCGACGACAGTCCCATCAAGCTTGTTCTTCTCGCGATTGCGATGAAACGTATGCGGCAGCGGCTCCGTCTGCCGGTGCGTGAAATAAGTCCCGACAATCAGCGGGTTGGCACGCTCCAATATCCGCACCACTCGTCCCGCCGGCCGCGAAAGCCCGCCGCCCCCGCGAAAAAATCGCCCGCGCTTGTGCGTGGACCGCTCCACGCGCCGCTTCATTTCAACAGCGACCAAATCGCCGTTTAACGCCCCGCCCAAATCTTCCGGCGGAATAAACAAATCGTTCCCCGGCGGATCGCTCAACAAATACCCCATCCCCCCGCGCTTGATATCAATCCGCCCCGTCCGCAAATTCTTGGGCAGCGGCTGTTCCTTCTGACTTCCGGCCTCTGACTTCTGACCCCTAACTTCTAACCCCTGACCTCTGATCTCTGACCCCTGATCTCTGACCCCTGACTCCTGACCCCTGACCTCTGACTTCTGACCTCTGACCTCCGGCCGCGGACTTCCGCCCAACGGCAGCCCCCACTTCCCCTTCTTCAATTCCGCAATCGTCCCCTCATCCGCCATCTCCTCGAGCAGTTCCTTGAAGCCGCGATAATCCTCGTCGCCAATGCGCAGCGCCTTCGCCAACCCGCGCCGGCGCATGGGCATGTACGACGGCGACGAAATGTGTTTGAGAATTTGTTCTTTAAGCGAATCGGTTTTCATAAACGGATTCAAACCGAAACCGAGCGGCGATACAACTTGAAATTAGGAGCGGCGGCACTCTTGCCGCCGTAAGACGCTCGGTTTCAAATCTCCGTGTCCCCGCGTCTCCGCGTCCCCCTTTCTGCTCGGCAGCATGCAAGATTCTGAATCAATGCTTGAGCGCATGCACAATCGCCCCAATCGCCACCACCACCCCAATCGCCGCCGCGATCCCCGCGATCAATCCGAAAATCTTCCAGAAGCTGTACGGCCGCGTCCCCGCCGCCACGCCCGTCTGGCCGTTCACTTCGAAACTGTACGTCTGATTCATGTATTGGTACGAATTGATCCACACCGGCAGCAAAATATGTTTGTACGTGATCCCGCTGTACGCGGTGTTAATCTGCTGCACGCGCTGCTCGTCGCCGCCGATTTGCCCGCACACCGATTTGTAAATGCTGCCATCGATCACTTTCTTTGCCTGCTGCCAGCCGTCTTCAACTGAAATCGAATAGCGCTCGGCGCCGAAGCCGCTCAAAAACTCCGGCGAATAATGTTTCAGCGCTTTGAGATCGTACTGGCGGCTGCGGTCTTCGGTTTTTCCCGCGCGCACCAGCACGTCGTCGAAAAAATCCTGATACACGCCCGAACAAAACGACCAGCGCGTGTGCCGCACCTGCCGCGTGCGCGTCACCTGCTGCCCGTTCTCGATTTCCGTGTAAGTTTCGGTGACGTAATAATAATCGCCGCGCTCACCGGCCCAGTGGCTCATCGTGTGCGAATCGTAGGTCCAATAGGGGCGATAGATGCCTTGAAATTGCTTGAGATGCGATTCGCTTTTCAGCGCGCTGGGCGCGAACCACAACGCCGAAAGCCACTGGCTGAATTTGTTCTCCGCTTGCTGCCGCGTGATTGCGAACGGCAGGACGGCTTCGGGCGTGATCACTTCCTGGCCGACGGTCGCGTCGTCGTCGGTGATCATCGGCGAACCGCAGTACGGACATTTCGTCGCACGCACGGTCGCGTCAAGCTGAATCTCGGCCCCGCACGCCTGGCATTTCGCTTCGCGCCGCTGCGACGGCGGCGCGCCATACCCGGTGGACTTCGGTTTCGCCAGATAATCGTTGAAACTGTATTCTTTGATCTCTTCGGCGGTCTGCGGAATCTTTTCGATGTGCCCGCATTGAGGGCATTTGAGCGAATCCTGCCCCGGCGCAAAAACCAGATCGGCGCCGCACGATTTGCACGGAAATTTCCGCTCCTTCACCGCGCTCACCGGCGCGGCCTGAGCCGTCGTCACGTCGCCCATATTCCCCTCGTTGCCGTCTTTAGGCCCAAAGGGCCGAACTTCGATAGCCCAGGGCGGAGCGAAGCGAAGCCCTGGGTGACATCAGCACTCCCGACAAAAAGCCCTGAAGGGGCGAACTAACGGTTGCAAACAGCACGCACATTTAAAAAGTTCGGCCCTTTGGGCCTGAAAATGTCCGCGCTTATTTCTAACGTTTGCTTCTACATCTTTGACAGCAAATCCTTCTTCTTCTCGTCAAATTCCACCTTCTCAATCAGGCCCGCGTCGAGAAGCTTCTTGAGTTGCGTCAGCTTCGACATCACGTCGTCACCCGCCGCCGCTCCTGCTGCTGCCGCGGCCTGCGGCGGATTGGCCGCTTGCGCGCCCGCGATTTGCCCCATCATTTGCCCGCCCATCTGCATCCCCACGCCCATGCCCATGCCCAGCCCCGCCATGCCGCCGGGCTGCTTGGCCGCGTCCGGGATTGAACTGGCGACCTGGAATTGCGTGAACTGGTTCATGTCGCCGAGCATGCTCATCTCGGTGCGCTTGTCCATCATCGCTTCGACTTCCGGGGGCAGCGAAATGTTCGAAATGATGAAGCGCGAGAGCGTCAATCCGTGCTGCGCGAAATCCGCCGCGATGTCTTTGGTCAGCGTTTGCCCGATCGCGCGGTAATTCTGGCTGAGCTTGATCGCCGGAACGTTGGCGTTGGCGACCGATTGCGTGAAGGATTGAATCAGCATGTCGCGCAGATAATTTTCGATCTCTTCGACCTGATACAGCCCGTCGGTGCCGACGATGTCTTTGAGGAACAGGCCGGGATCGGTGACCTGAATTGCGTAGCTGCCGAACGCGCGGATGCGGACCATCTGCAATTGCGGATCGGGCATCGGAATCGGGTTCTGCGTGCCCCATTTTAGGTCGGTGAATTGCCGCGTCGCGACGAAATAGACTTCGGCTTTGAACGGCGATTGGAAACCGTACTTCCATCCGAGAATCGTGGACAGAATCGGCGTGTTGTGCCCGTCGATCGTGTACATGCCCGGCGTCATCACGTCGGCGATTTTGCCTTCGCGCACGAACACCGCCGCCTGTCCTTCGCGCACAGTCAGCTTCGCGCCGTTTTTGATTTCCTTTGCGTAAACAGGGAAGCGGTACACCATCGTGTCGCGCGAATCATCGACCCATTCGATGACTTCGATAAACTGCGCCGTCAAGCGGTCAAAAAAACTCATGGGCTTGCCTCCCTTTAAATGTTCGGAGCGCCGGCTTCCAGCCGGCTGCATTACGCTGGACGTGTGGACTTCTACAACCTTGATTCCCTTCCGGCAAATCCAAAACCTCAGACAGGAGCGGCGGCACTCTTGCCGCCGTGAAATGTGCTTGCTATCGATGGCGGCAGGAGTGCCGCCGCTCCTCTGAAAACGGCGATTCCCCACAAACGTTACGTCCGCTCGCACATAATCTCAATGAAGTGCGCAGCATTTCAGTCGTTGAACAGTCATGCACAGGCGGCGGCACTCTTGCCGCCGTAGATTGTGCGCGGGAGCCACGGCGGCAGGAGTGCCGCCGCTCCTGAAAAACCGGATTTCTGGATTATTCCAATCCAAGTTCTCGTCTATACTAGCAGCGCGAGGAACCTGTCATGGCTGAACAAGCGACTCTGCCCCACGCCGTTGCCCGCGTTTCGGATGCGGCGCTGCCCAAGATTTCCGGTTACGAATTGCTTCGCGAAAAAGGGCGCGGGCCGAAGGCCGTCGTGTACAAAGCGCGGCGCGTCTTCGAAAATGACACCGTCGCCGTCAAGCTCTTCCACCGCGGCGTCTGCGACCGGACCATGGCCGCGAAGCTCGAAGCCGGCGTGCAGAAAACCGCCGAGCTTGTTCATCCAGGCCTGATCCGCTCGCTGGGTTTTGGGTCTGACAACGGACATTCTTTCTTTGTGATGGAGTACGCCTCCGGCGAATCGCTCTCCAATTTCCTCTTCCGCCAGCAGCAGTTTCCGCCCGCCAAAGCGCTCTCGGTGATCTTGCATTTCGCGCGCACGCTGAAATTCTGCGCGGACAAAAATTTCTTCCACGGCCGCCTGCATCCGGGCCGCGTCATTCTCGGCCGCAACGCCGCGCGCATCGCCGGCGTCGGGATGAACGAGCGCCCTGAACACGCCGCGTGGACGGTGCAATACTCGCACTTCTTTGAACCCCTCGTGTACACAGCGCCCGAAGCGATGCCGACGAAGACCTTTCCCGAAAACAACATCGCCCCAGTCGATATTTATTCGCTCGGCGCAATTCTGTTTCATGTGCTGACCTGCACGCCTCCGTTTAAAGGGAGCGACGAAGCGTCACTGGAAGCCGAGCGCCGCAACATGAAAGGCGCGCTCGAATGGCCCGGCGATTCGCGCGGCGCCTACGTCCCCGAATTGGTGGCGCTCGTCGAAAAAATGCTCGACGCCGAGCCCGCGAAACGCCCCGATTACGACAGTTTGATCGCGAGCCTTTCGAAGCTTCAAGCCGACGCGCAGAAATCCAACGCGGACGCGTGGCATCCGTCGGAATCGGTCGCGCCGATTGCCGCGTCCAGTCACGGAAATTTGACGGCGCTCTTTTCCGACACGGGGAAAGCGCCGGCGACGCCCACGCAAATCGGCAAAGCCGAAAAAACCAGCGGCGCCGCATCGTCGTCGTCGGTGCCGATGGCGGCAACGGCGCTGAATTCGGACAGCAAGCGCGCGGACGCCTCGCGCCAGTCGCGCCGCACGCCGATTGTAGTTCCGCGGCGCTCGGGATCGGATGTGTTTTTTTCGACGCTGCTGATTTGCATGACGGCCACGGTTTTTCTGGGCGTCGCGTACGTCACCGCGCAGCCGTACTTGCCGGAGAAGTATCAGTATTTCAAGAAGCTTTTGCCGCACGCGGAATCGACGGCGCAAAACGGCTCAGCGACCAACGGCGCGACCAAACCCGGCACGAGCGACACTGGCGCGGCGAAAGTTCCCGTCGAGCCGCTGGTCGATCCGACTGAAGAACTGATCGCGCAACGGCAGCTCGAAAAACTTCGCGAGATGCTGCGCAGCGGAGAGATTAAGTACTCGCCGGGCGTCGTGAAAACGCTGCGCGCCATCGCCGACCGCGCGGGGAAGACGTCGCAGACGGCGATCAACGCGCTGATTCTGGCGGGCAATGTGGAAGACCAGATCGCGCCGAAGCCGCCCGACACGCCTCCGCCCGCGGCTAAGACTGATACGCCTGCGCCAAAAGTAGAGGCGCCTGCGCCGAAAACGGAAGCCGCGAAGACTCCGCCGGTTCCGGAAAAGCCGCCAGAAAATGTCGTTCCGCCCAAGCCACCCGAAACGCCGAAGGCGCCGAATGCTTTCGCCGCCGCCGTCGCGCAATCGCGCACGCAGCTTAAGTATTTTGGCTATTCAAAGGCCAAAGAGTTCATCGAACAATTCGCCGCGAAAGGCGACGCGGAGCAAAAGCGCGACGCGGCGGATTTCCAAACGCTCATTAATTACGAGGAAGGCCTTTACGAACGCTGCCGTGCCAAGCTGCTCGATCAAATCAAGAAGCATCCCAAGCACGAATCGCCGCTGCAGCTTTTCCCGCGCAAGGACGATCCCGTCGGCGACGACATCATCGACTTCGACGACAAGGGCCTGCACATCCTCGTCCGCGGCGGCGCAAACAAAGGCGTGAAGATCACGCCGTGGGATAAATTCCCGCCGGCGCAAGTGCTCAATCTCCTGCTCCCGCTCGCGACGCAAAACAGCCTCGACGACCAATTGGGCATCGCTGTCTTCGCCTTCAACCGCGGCCTTCAAGTTGAAGCCGCCGGCGCGCTGAGCAAAGCCGAGCAATTGCCCAACGGAAAAGAGAAGGCCACCGCGATCGGCGATCTCTTCACGAAAATCACTCGTGCACTCGACGCGCCGTAATTACGGCAAGAGTGTCCTTGCGCGATTTAAGTTTAGTCTTACCTTAATGCGCGCGGTGCCCTTGGCTTTCGTCAGCCGCGCGCTCGCGCCGCTGTTGCCCTCTCCCTCCAGGAGAGGGCCGACGGGCGTACCCGCCCGCGGGGTGAGGGGAAAGGCACGAATACGACCATGCACGACAAATTCGATACGGGAGTGACTATGCCGGTCAATCTCATCGTCAGCAAGCACGCGATCTCCGCGACTGTGACGCTTTTTGGGGGCGCGGTCAACACCGGGCAATTTTTTCTGGCGTCGGCGTCGCCGATGCGCGGCGGCATGGAAACGCTGCTCGATCTGCTCAACGACGTCTCGCGCTCGTTCGTTCCGTTCAAAACGCCGAACGGCATGGTCTTCCTCAACCGCGAAGCGATTCGCAGCGTCGATTTCGAAGCGCCAAACATCAAGGATATTTTCTTCCGCCCCGACAACGAATTCATCTACGCAGTCAAAGTCTACGTGCGCAGCGACGCCGGCGGCGGCTCGTATCAAGGCGTCTGTTTCACAGGCGATCTGAGCCCCGAACACCGCCGCCCGCTCGATTTGCTCAACACCAACGACCTCTTCCTGCTTCTGTTCAGCGAAGACAAACTCGCGCTGATCAACAAGAAGGCGATCAGCCATATCGAGATTGAATAGTGCTGAGTCCTGAGTGCTGAGAATCGCGCGCGAAGCACCGCGCTGTTGCCCTCTCCCTCCGGGTGAGGGCCGACGGGCGTACCCGCCCGCGGGGTGAGGGGAAAGACGCCCGCTTCCCTTAAAGTTTTTGATTTCAAGAGAGTTTCCTGAGTATCATTGCGCGAAAAGCGCGCCCCGCTGTTACTCGGCACTCAGCACTCAGGACTTGTCTTCAATGCCCACCGTCTCTGTCATCCTCGTGAATTTCAACGGCGAACGGTTGCTTGGGGATTGTTTCAATTCGCTGAAGGCGCAAACGTATCGCGATTTTGATACTGTTTTTGTGGACAACGGGTCGTCGGACAATTCGCTCAAAGTCGCGCGCGAACTTATGCCGGAGATTCGAAGCGTCGCGCTTGAAGGAAACACGGGATTCGCTGGCGGAAACAATGCGGGATTGAAAGAATCACGCGGCAAATACATTGTACTTTTGAACAACGATACGGAATGCGCGCCGGATTTTCTCGCGGAACTGGTGCGCGCGATCGAATCCGCGCCCAAAGATGTGCGTGTTGGAATGGTCGCGCCGAAGATTTTGAGTTTCTTTGACCGCACGCAGATTGATTCAGTCGGCGGTTTGCTCATGGGGCCGGACGGCATCGGGATTGGGCGCGGGCGTGGCGAGCGCGACGAAGGCCAGTACGATGCTCTTACGGACATCCTCATGCCCAGCGGCTGCGCCGCGTTGCTCACGCGCGAAATGCTCGACGAAACCGGCCTCTTCGCCGACGATTTTTTCGCTTATTGCGAGGACATGGATTTCGGCCTGCGCGCGGTGTGGGCCGGGTGGAACGCCGTCAGCGCGCCGCGCGCGGTCGTGTACCACAAATATTCGGCGAGCAGCAGCAGTTATTCGGCGTTTAAAATGCAGCTTGTTGAGCGCAATCATTATTTCGTCGCGCTGAAGAATTTTACTTTGGCGATGCTCGTCGCGTTCCCGTTCTGGACTTGGTATCGCTACCTCTTAATGCTGTACGCGGTCCTGTGCGGCAAAGGCAAAGGCAGAGCCGCTGCGTCCGAAAAAATCACGAAGCTCATCGGCGCGTTTATCAAAGGCCATTGGCAGGCGCTGCTCGGCACGCCGCGCCAACTTCGTCGCCGTCGAAAAATCAAACGCCGCAGCTCGCTTCAATTCCGCTTGAAATTAAAACCGCATCGCACAACCATGACCAAGATCATCTTAAGCGAATAGCCCCGTGGTGCAGGCATCCCGCCTGCACGCAGTTTCGCGAAGCGAAACGCCGCCGTTCCCCTCTCCCTCCGGGAGAGGGCCGACGCATGTACTCATGCGCGGGGTGAGGGG
>DATGGK010000030.1:0-3089 GCA_035308565.1 Planctomycetota bacterium
CTCGTCGCCGCCGGTTCCGTCTGCGAGGCGGCGCTGCGCAAAGCGCGCGAGGACCCCGATTCCGAAATCCGCCTGCGCGCGCAACTGGCGCTGGCCGCGATCGTCAGCGTCTCGCTCGAAGGCGAATTCGTGCGGATCGCGTCGGAAAGTTACAATCAGACTGGACGCCTCGTCTCGCAAGCCAACGAATCCGGCGAATCGATGCTCACGATCAAAAAGGGAAAAGTCTATTTCCGGCAGGATTACAGCAAAGGCGTTGAACAGCTTTATTCGTTCGACGAAAAAACGCCGCTGAGCTTCCGCAACAAATGCACGATCGAATTGAATTGGGAAAGCATCAACCAGACCACCGGCTACAACCCGGACAGTGAAAGTCCCAAGCTCGAATGCATCAACACACCCGACGGCCTGCGCATCACGCTCAGCGCCACCGACACCAGCGGCACGTCGTTCAAGATGATTTACGCGCCCAAAGCGGACGTGGAGAAAGAACGCGCACGCGAGGGGAAAAGCCCGTAGCGCAGGCGTCCCGCCTGCACAGTCGTGCGAAGCACGACGCCGCCGTTCCCCTCTCCCTCCGGGAGAGGGCCGACGGGCGTACCCGCCCGCGGGGTGAGGGGAAGGACGTTGGCACTCGGACGAGATCATGAACCTATCTAAAGAACGCAAACGCCTCTTAAAGTCCTTCGAAAAACACTACGGCCCCGGCCCCGTTCCACGCGCTTCGCTGGCGCCCGGCCGCGTGAATCTCATTGGCGAACACACCGACTACAACGGCGGCCTCGTTCTGCCGATGGCCATCGACCGCCACACGGCTGTGCTGTTCCGTTCGAATAAATCCGACACAATCCGAGCCTACGCCGAAGGCATCAACGCGCACGATGAATTCAACATTCAAAATATCGAGCGCGCCGCGTCTGTACCGCCGGCGTCCCGCCGGCACGAATCAGTCCGCAATGTCGCACCTTCGCAACATTGGTCCAATTACGTCCGCGGCGTCGCATGGTCGTTGAGCGAGCGCGGCGTGAAACTCAAAGGCGGCGACCTCTACATCGCCAACGATCTCCCCATCGGCGCCGGCCTCTCCAGCAGCGCGTCGATCGAAGTTGCAACCGGCCTTGCGCTGCTTGCCTTGGCCGGCGCAAAGATGGACGCTCAAACATTGGCGCTTGCCTGCCAGCGCGCGGAGCACGAATTTACCGGAGTGTGCTGCGGCATCATGGACCAGACGGTCGTCGCGCGCGCGCGCACCGGCCACGCGCTGCTGCTCGATTGCCGCTCGCTCGAGATCACGCACATTCCGATCAATCTAAAAAGCTACAGCTTCGCACTTTTCGACACCGGCGTGCGCCACGCGCTGGCCAGCAGCGAATACAACAAGCGCCGCGCCGCGTGCGAACACGCCGCGAAGCTCTTTGGGCGCGCGACGCTGCGCGACGTTTCGCTCGACGATCTGCTCGCCAAAATCGGAAAGCTGAATGCGACCGAAGAAAAATGCGTGCGGCACGTTCACGGCGAGGATTTGCGCGTGGTCCAGTTCGCCGCGGCGCTTGAACGCGGCGACGTGGCGGAACTCGGCACACTGTTGAAGGCCAGCCACGTGAGTTTGATGCAGGATTACGAAGTGAGCTGCGCCGAATTGGACGCAATCGTCTTCGAACTGGTCCAGCCATGTTGTGATAAAGAACCCTGTCCCGGCGCGCGCATGACTGGCGGCGGCTTCGGCGGCTCGGTCGTCGCGCTGTTGAAGACAGCGAAATTCAAAACGTACGAGAAAGTTTTGGGCAAGCTCGCGCCGCACGGCGGGATGCTGCTTAAGCCGGGCGATGGCGCAAAGGTTTTTGCGTTGTAAACAAGCCGCTCATTCCGCTTTGCGCAGTTTTATCAAACACGCCGCCGGCGCTTTCAATTCCGCGCTTAAATCCAGCGCGCCGCCGGCCGGCAACGCTCCGGTCCAGACTAATTTCAAATCGCGCGTGCCGTCCACCACCCGCTTCTCGCAAATTACCGCTCCGTTCCACGGCGCATGTTCGATAACCAGTTTGATTAGCGTCACGTTCGATTGAAAAGAGGAAATCAAAATCTGCGCGGACGATTTGTTCTGGGAAAGCCCTGCGCAAATCGCGAGCTTGCCATCGCTGCTATGCGCACTGACTCGATTGGGCGTTTCAAGCAGCAGCTTGAACGCCTTGAACGCATAAAACGTTTTCTTCGGCACGCCGTAAAAATTGAACAATCCGAAACCCTGGATTTCGCCGGTGTAATAATTGGCGGCATCCAGCGGGCTGTCTTGCAGCGTGAGCAGCGCCGTTGCCGAAAACGCCGCGCCGGGCGCGCCGCCGATTTCGTCGAAGAATTTTTCGCGCGGCACGCCCTGGCCGCCGAGCAGCATGGGCGTCCAATCGTCGCGCGGAAGGTAATTCCATTCGTTGAGGTGACTCTCCGTTTTGGCAAAGCCGCGGCGATCCAGCAGCGCGCGCATTTCCTTCGCGCGCGCGGCGAATGATAGCGGATCGGACGAGTAGTGGTGCCACGAGAAGAAATCCAGCGGCAGGGAATCGCGCGCGCACATGTCGAGAAACGCGTTCAAAAATGCCGACGGCTCAAACTTGCCGTTTTCTATTCGGCCGGTGTTTCCGACTGCCGGGCCGCCCACCATGACATTTGGAAAGCGGGCTTTGATTGCCCTTGACGCCGCCGCATAAAGCGTGAAATAATCGGCGTCGCTGCCGGTCCACATTTGCGGCCGGTTCTCCGGCTCGTTCCAGATTTCCCAATAGTGAATGTTGTGCTTGAATCCGCCGGCCCAGCCTTCGTTGTAATGACGGATGATTCCGATACAGATTGCCGCCCACCTTTCGCAATCGGCGGGCGGCGCCACATAGTACTTTTTCGGCGTGTGCTCGATGCTTTCGCCCAGCCGAAACACAATGCCCGATCCCGCGTTTACGATGGCTTGAACGTATTCATCGGTGCGCGAAAAGGTGTAGCTTTCCGACAGGTTCGGATCGGCTTTGAAATCCGGAAATAGCGTGTGTATGTCCACCACGTCCGGGTTGGGCCAGTGGCAATCGTGCAGCCGCGTCAGC
>DATGGK010000031.1:0-20120 GCA_035308565.1 Planctomycetota bacterium
GAACTCGTGGTTGCCCTTGCCACTGCTAAAGCCGCAAGCGTCGAGAAGTTATCCGCACTTGCCGCATGAAATCTTTGAATTAAAAAAAGATTCGAGACATTAGCAATGCAAAGGCGCGGAGAACAGCGTCATTACTTAGGAAGTTTGATTGGCAATCCTGCTTTTACAATGTGGGCGAGCGCAAGGAGAAGAACTCTCGGTTCCTCAAGGTCTTCAAGCGCGGCTTTCAAATATTCGACGGCGAATTCCGGATCGGCACGAAGTTCGCAGACGACGATGGCGGCGTCGTTTGAAATGCTTGTCTTTTGTTTCATTTATTCCTTCGCGTCGTGTATGCGATTGCACTCATAACCTAATCGCGTCGGCAACGCAATCCTTCATTTTTTCTTTGCGCCTTTGCGTCTTTGCGAGAGACTTTTCAGCATGATTCCGTTTGCGTTAATGTGGCATCAGCATCAGCCGTTTTACAAGGACCTCGCCACGGGGGAAATGATTCTGCCGTGGGTGCGGTTGCATGGCGTGAAAGATTATTATGGCATGGCGCGCCTGCTGTCGGAATTTCCGGGCGTGAAATGCACGATCAATCTCGTGCCGTCGATGCTCTCGCAGTTGCAGGATTATGTGGATGGGAAGGCGACGGATTCGTTTTTGAAAAAGACGGAGATCGCGGCGGACGCGCTCAGCGCCGAGGACGCGCGCTTTTTGCTCGACCACTTTTTTATGGCGCAATGGGACCGCATGATTCGAGTGCATCCGCGCTACAAGCAGTTGCTCGATATGCGGCGATTGGGCCGGCGCGGGGCGGTTCAAGCGCTCGACGATTTCAAGGAGAACGATCTGCGCGATTTGCAGGTGTGGTTCAACCTCGCATGGTTCCATCCGGTGAGTTTTGAAGAATCGGCGCTGCTGCGCGAATTGCGCGAAAAGGGCAAGGATTTTTCGGAAGACGATAAGACGGCGATGCTGGCCGAGCAGCGTGCGATTTTGGCGCGCGTGATTCCGCTGCATAAGGAATTGGCGGAGCGCGGGCAGGTCGAGCTGACGACGACGCCGTATTACCATCCGATTTTGCCGCTGTTGTGCGACATGCGCTCGTGTCAGGAGGCGATGCCGGACAATCCGCTGCCGAATGGACACGTGGCGATGGTGGAGGACGCTCAGGCGCACGTGCGCAAGGCCGTGGAATTTCATACGAAAATATTCGGGCGCGCGCCGAGCGGAATGTGGCCGGCGGAAGGATCGGTGAGTCCGGACATCGTGCCGCTTCTGGCGGCGCATGGGATTCAATGGTTCGCGACCGACGAGGAGATTTTGGCCGCGTCGCTGAAGGCTCGCATTCGCGGCGATTATGGAAAGCTGCTGGGCGGCGAGCAGCTTTACCGCGCATGGCGCTGCGAAGCGGGGCCGTTTGAATCGAACATACTTTTTCGCGACCATCATCTGTCGGATTTGATTGGGTTTCACTATCAGAATTGGGAGGGCGAAGCGGCGGCGGTCGATTTTACGATCCAGATCCAGGAATCTGCTCGCGCGAAACCGGCGGGCGACGAGACGCTGGTGACGGTGGTGCTCGATGGCGAAAATTGCTGGGAGCATTACCAGGAGCAAGGAATCAAATTCTTGCGGACGCTTTATTCGAAATTGGAGAAAAACGAGCGCGAGATTCAGACCGTGCTGCCGAGCGAGTTTTTGCGCGCGCATCCGCCGGCGAAAAAACTCGAACGTTTGTTTTCCGGCTCGTGGATCAATCACGATTTTTACATCTGGGTCGGCCACGCGGAGGACCGCCGCGCGTGGGAGTATGTGTATCACACGCGTGAGGATTTGGTGGAGGCGCAGAAGGCGAAGGCGAGCGCGAACCCCTCACCCCCGACCCCTCTCCCTCGAGGGGAGAGGGGAGAACAGCGGCCGCTCTCCCAAGGGGAGAGTGAAACGAACGGCAAGGACATGGCGTTCGAACATGCGTGGGAGGAGTTGTACATCGCGCAGGGGTCGGATTGGTTCTGGTGGTACGGCGACGATCACAATTCCGGCAACGACGAGGCCTTCGACGCGCTGTTTCGCACGCATTTGTCGAACGTATACAAATTCATCGGCCAGGCGCCGCCATATTTCTTGAGCGAGCCGGTCAAAGGCCGCGGGCGTGCGGGCCGCTTCACGAGCCCGACGGCGAGTTTGAAAGTTCACATTTCCGGCGGAACGCCAGGCTACTTCGACTGGCTTGGCGCGGGCCGCTATCGTCCGGACAAAGACGGTGGAACGATGAGCGCCGCTGGCCGCGCGGTGGTGCAGCAGATTTTGTTCGGCTACGGCGACGGGAATCTGTACGTGCGCCTGGATTTTCCGGAAGATTTGCGTTTGCGGTCGGGAAAGCCGAATCAGGCGATTGAGCGCGCGACGGTGCATTTCACGGAGCCGAAAGACATGCACATCGGCGTCGAAACAGATCAGGGAACGACGCGAATGTTTGGCGGCGGATGGCTGTCGGTCGAGGGCGTCGAGTGGGCGTGGGGCGATGTGCTGGAATTGAAGATTCCGTTCAAATGCATTGGCGCGAAGGCTGGGTTGGAGTTGACATTTTTTGTGGAAGTGACCGCAGAGGGACGCGCGCCGGAACGCTATCCGCGCACGAGTCCGCTGCAATTGACGGTGCCGCCGGAGAATGCGCATGAGTATGAGTGGATTGCGTAACTGATCGTTACACGTTGAACGTTACATGTTAAACGTTTTTCGGTACGAACGTGCGGTAAAGCGAAACGTGTAACATTTAACGTGTAACGATTAACGGGTTTTGGGTATGAGCATTAGTCTAATCAGAATTCGCGCGCCGATGCGTTACAGCGATGCGCTGGATCTACAGCGCGTGCATGGCGCGGAGTTGGAGCGGTCGTCTGAACGCGCGGCGAAGTTGATTGTGTTGCAGCACACGCCGGTGTTTACGCTGGGGCGGCGGACTGAGGCGGCGCATCTTCCGATCAACGAAGACGATCTTGCGGCGCGGACGGGCGCGGAAGTGATGAAGACCGACCGCGCGGGATCGGTGACGTATCACGCGCCCGGGCAGGTGACGGCGTATTTGCTTTTGAATCTGCAAGCGTGGGGTTTGAATCTGCATCGGCATTTGGACATGTTGGAAGAAAGCGCGATTGTGGCGCTGAGGAAGTTTGGCGTGCGCGGATTTCGGATTGAGGGGATGACGGGAGTTTGGATTAACAATTCAAAATTCAAAATTCAAAATTCAAAATTAGAGGACGAGGCGCGGAAAATTTGTTCGATTGGCGTGAGCGCTCGGCGCTGGGTGACGTACCACGGGTTGAGTTTGAATGTGGATATGGATTTGCGGCCGTTCGATGAGGTGATTGCGTGCGGGTTGATGGGGAAGAAAGTGACGTCGCTGGCGGAGGTATTGGGGCGGAGCGTGGATATTACGGAGGCGGAGAGTGCGGTGGTAGCGGCGTTTTCGGAGGTGTTTGGGGCGGAAGTTGAGATTGGGATGATCTGAAAACGAACGATGAACGCTGAACGATGAACCAATTTCATTCATCATTCATCATTCATCGTTCGAATTGGGGTTTGATGCGATACGTTGCATTAATTCTGCTTGCGGTGGTTTTGATTGGCTGCGGCTATTTAAGTTGGACCGCTGCGGGACGGCGAGCGGCGATGAGTTCATCTGAAAATCATGCAGGATTGCCGCAGCGGATTGTGATCGCGAATACCGGCGCGGCGGATATTCTGTCGAAGCTGATCGACTTGAAACGCATAGCGGCGGTGCCGGATCAGGTGGAGATGTATGCGGCGGATGGGGAATTTTGGAAGGCGCACCGCGAGATTCCGCGCTTCGACAAGTTTCAGGCGGAGATTATTTTGTCGTTCAAACCGGACCTGGTTGTGTCGAGCGCGATGCAGGACAGCGGCGCGGCCGAGGCGATCAAGCAGCAGAAGATTCCTATTTTGTATCTGAAGGATTTCGATTCGATCGACGGCATTCGCAATTCCATTCGCACGATCGGCGAAACCGTCGGCGCTCGTGACGCGGCCGAGAAGATGATTGCGGAATTCGACGCGCGGCTGGCGAAAGTAAAGACGAATATTGGCGATGCCAAGCCGGTGCCGGTGGTGATCTATTCGAATTTCGGCACCGGCTACACCGTGGGAAGCGGCACGTGCCAGAACGATCTGCTGCGCGCGGCGGGCGGTTTGAATCTGGCTGCTGAAAGCGGCATGCGCGGCAATGTGCCGCTGACCTTCGAGCAACTGCTGAAGTTCGATCCGGAATTTATTTTGGTGATGGGCAACGTAGGACTCGAAAGTCCGCAGGCGAAATTGATTTTGAACGATCCGGTGTTGACGGAAATGCGTGCGGTGAAGAACCGGCATATTGCGGTTGTGCCGGCGCAGTATTTCGATGCGCTGTCGCAGTATGCGCCGGAGGCGGTTGAGATTATCGCACACGGCATACATTCGCGTCAGTGATCATGCGAGAGGCATAATTCATCGCCGATGAACGCGGGTGGACGCGGATAGAATTCTGGGGTGATTTGATTAAAGAGTTTTTTTGAGCAGAGCGGCGACATTGTGCGACGCTCGTTTTGAAACGGGCGGCGAACGGCGGCAGGAGCGCCGCCGCTCCGCCACTCCTAAATTGAAAAACGTCTTGACAAAGGTCGAAAATTCGGCTAGAAAACAAACCTCACCGTTCAACCAGCACGTCCTACCTTTTCTTGAACGAGCGGCCAATGAGCGGTGGAGAGAAGTGTCGCCATCCTGGTATTTTCTTTCCCATCACGGTTTGACCGATCACGCCTGGCGAGCGTCCTTTTTCGCGATTCCTTTCCTGGCTCATTCCAATGCCCGACAAGCCCCAGACTTTGTATCTCATTGACGGCCACGCGCTGCTGTACCGGTCGTATCACGCGATTCGCCCCGGAAGCATGCTGGCGGCGGATCGCAAAACGCCGACGAACGCCGTGTTCGGATTCGCGATGGAAATCCGAAAATTACGAACACGCTTCAAGCCGGATTACGTTGCCGCAGTTTTCGACCCGCACGGCACGGTGAAGCGCGAGGAACGCTACAACGAATTTGCGGCAAAGCTTGGCGCCGCGTTCAGCGGCTACAAATCGCACCGCGACGCGATGCCCGACGATTTGCGGCCACAGATCGACATTGCATTTGAAGTGTGCGCGGGTTACGGCATCCCATCGTTTCAGATTGAAGGCTACGAGGCCGACGACGTGCTCGGAACGCTGGCGATGCTTGCCTGCAAGCAGGGCCTCAAAACGGTGATCGTGACCGGCGACAAGGATTTGATGCAACTGGTTTGCGACAAGATTCAGATTTACGATCCGCTCAAAGATATTTTCTTCGACGAAGACACGGTGTTGAGCATTAAAGGCGTCAAGCCGTCACAGGTGGTGGATTGGCTCGGCTTTCAAGGCGACGCGGTGGACAACATTCCGGGCGTGGCGGGCGTGGGCGGGCAGACGGCGATCAAGCTGCTGCAGGAACACGGATCGATGGATGCGGCGCTGGATTTTTATCGCAAGAAATTCGGCGAAAAAGAGCGAGAGATTTTGGAATTCGTGGCGGCGCATGAAGCCGAGGCGTTGAAAGAAAGCAAAGAGGAGCGCAAAGCGATCAAGCCGCCGAAGGGCATCAAAGTCGTCGAAGCGTATTTGTTCGCGCAGGGCGAACGCGCGCGCGCGTGCCGCGAATTGGCGCGGCTGGATACGGCGATTCCGCTGACATTCGATTTGAACGCGATGCGCTTGAATCCGCCGGAAGTCGAACGGCTTGCGCCGCTGCTCAAGCGGCTGGACTTCAAGACATTCATGCGCGATCTGGATCAGGATCATCTGGCGGCGTTCGAATCGCGCGCGGCGGCGGAGGCGGCGCAGAATCCGGGGAGCGGGCCGGCGGCGCCGGAGACGAAGTGCGAGCTAGTGGACGACGCGGAAAAACTGCAGGCGTTCCTCGCGGAATTCAAAAAACAGCCGCGCTTCGCGATCAGCGTCGAGACGACGAGTGTGAGTCCGCGCGCGTCGGAAATTGTGGGCGTTGCGTTTTGTTGGAAAGATGCGGAAGCATACTATTTGCCGATTCGCGGCCCGATGGGCTGCGCGACGCTGGATGAAAAAGAGGTGTTGCGCGCGCTCAGGCCGCAGTTGGAAGACGCCAACGTTCAGAAAATTGGGCATGACATCAAACATGAGACGCAGGTGTTTCGCAATCACGGCATCGAACTGCGCGGCGTGACGTTCGATACGCTCATCGCGGGATGGTTGTTGGAGCCGGCGGCGTTGCGGTTGACGATCGATGAACTCGCGCTGCAACATTTGGGATTGCGCGATACGCAGGCGGCCAACGTTGCAGTGAAAAAATCCAAGCCGGGCGAAGAGGACATGCTGGCTGCGGACGAGCTTGGACGGCAGGCGAGTTTGACGGCGGATTATGCGTTCCGGCTTGCGGAGAATCTGGCGCCGAAGATTCGCGAGGCGGGGCTCGAACCGCTCCTGCGCGACATTGAGATCCCGCTGATCGGCGTGCTGGCGGACATGGAATGGCTGGGCATCCGCGTCGATGCGGATTTTTTGCGCTCGATGTCGGGGAAGCTCGAGAAGCAGCTTGCGCAGCAGGAAGCTGAAATTTATGAGATTGCTGGCGAGAAATTCAACATCAACAGTCCGAAGCAGCTTGGGCCGATTCTTGAAAAAGTCGGTTTGAAATTAACGGCGGTCACCGCGACGGGGCAAGTTTCGACGTCGGAAGAAGTCTTGCAGGAACTGGCGGAACAGCACCCGCTGCCACAGAAGATTCTCGATTATCGCGCGGCGATAAAGTTGAAGGGCACGTATGTCGATGCGCTGCCGCAGATGATTCTTCCGGCGACGGGGCGCATTCACGCGCTGTTTCACCAGACGGGCGCGGAGACTGGGCGCTTGAGTTCGAGCGATCCGAATTTGCAGAACATTCCGATCCGCGGCGAATTGGGTCGCACGATTCGCGCGGCATTTAAGCCCGGTTTTGACGGCTGGAAATTGTTGAGCGCGGATTATTCGCAGATCGAGCTGCGCATCCTGGCCCATTACTGTCAGGACAAGCAACTCATCGACGCGTTCGACAAAGGCATCGATATTCACACGGCGGTCGCGGCGACGCTCAATAACGTTGCTGAAAAAGACGTGACGCACGAACAGCGTTCGCGCGCGAAGGCGGTGAATTTCGGAATTCTGTATGGGCAGACGGCGTTTGGATTGGCGAAGGTGCTGCATATCGGCCGGCGCGACGCCCAGGGGATCATCGATGCGTATTTCGAGCGGCATCCAGGCGTGCGGCAGTGCATTAATGAGATTATCGCCGTTGCGCGCGATCAAGGATTTGTGACGACGGTGCTCGGGCGGCGGCGCTTTATTCCGCAACTGCGCGCATCGGACCGCGGCGCGCGGATGCTGGGTGAGCGGTTGGCGGTCAACACGGTGTTTCAAGGCTCCGCGGCGGACCTCATCAAAAAAGCGATGATCGATATTCATCGCGCGCTGGATGAAGGAAAATTCAATTCGAAATTGCTGCTTCAAATTCACGACGAATTGCTTTTTGAAGTGCCACCGGACGAAGTCGAAGCGCTGAGGAAGCTGGTGAAGTCGAAGATGGAAGGCGCGCTGAAACTGAATGTTCCTCTCGTGGTTGAAGTTGGAGTGGGCGAGGATTGGCTGACGGCGAAATGAAAACGATGAACGATGAATGATGAATGATGAACGATGAGAAGATTGTGATTGGTCTTGTGGGCCAGATTTGCGCTGGAAAGAGTTCCGTGGCGGAGGCGTTTCGGCGGCATGGGGCGCGGGTGTATGACGCGGATAAATCGGTGCATGAGATTTATGCGCGGCCGGATGTGATCGCGGAAGTGCGGGCGATGTTTGGAAACGACGTGATCGACGAAAACGGGCAGATCGACCGCAAGATTCTGGGAGAGATTGTGTTTTCGGATGAGGCGAAATTGCGGCGGCTGACTGAGGAAATTGTGTTTCCGCGGACGGGAATCGAGATGCAGAAGGCGATTGAGGTCTTTCGAAAATCGGATGCGCCGGCGCTGGTGCTGGATGCTCCGACACTTTTCGAAGCCGGGCGCGCGGGATTGTGCGACAACATTATGTACGTCACGGCACCAAGTGAACGCCGGGAAGCGTGGGCGCGCAAGCGCGGCTGGCCGCCGGGAGAATTGGCGCGGCGCGAAGCGATGTTTCGAGGCGATGAGGGAAAACGCAAACGCGCGGATGCCGTCATCGAGAACGCGGGGACGTTGGACGATTTGGACCGGCAGGCGGGGCGGTTAATGCGGTTGTGGACGATGCAGCCTTAGAAACACATTTAAGATTCAAGATTCAAAGTTTCATGGTTTAAGAGTCAATTCGATTTTTGGTTGAAAATAAATGAAAAGGGATTCGCTTCGCTCTGCAAACAGAGCGCGGTGAAAAAAAGGAGCAAAGATATGTCAGACAATCCAGAAACGTCGGTCCCGGTCGCGCATCGCAAAGGGCGTCCTAAAAAACATGGCGGCGGCGAGCACCCGAAGGCTCATGCGCCGCAATCGTCGGCGCTGGACGATGGGTACCCCGCCGATGAGCCCACGCCTCCGGCGGCGGCCGAGCCAGTGCTGGCGCCGCCAACCAATCAGACGGATGGGCCGCCGGCCGCGGCGAACGCCGTTCCGACGGCGGGCAGCGCTCCGCGCGGGACGCAGCAGATCGCGTACATCACCGACATGAAACGCATGTCGATCACCGATCTGCATCTGATGGCAAAGAACCTCAACGTCGAAGGCTATTCGGCACTGCTAAAGCACGATTTGATCTTCCGCATCATCAAAGAAAAAGTGAGCCAGAACATCGCGCTGATGGGCGAAGGCGTGCTGGAGATTCTGCCGGACGGCTTCGGATTTTTGCGCTCGCCGGATTACGATTATCTGCCCTGCCCCGACGACATCTACATTTCACCCAGCCAGATCCGGCGCTTCAATCTGCGCACGGGGCACGTGGTCACCGGGCAAATTCGCCCGCCAAAGGAGAACGAGCGTTACTTTGCGCTGTTGCAGATCAAGGCGATTAATGGCGAGGAGCCTGAGAAGGTCAACGAGAAAATTCCGTTCGACGATCTCACGCCGATTTTTCCGAACAAGCGCTTCCTGCTCGAAACCGGCCCCGAAGATATTTCCATGCGCATCCTCGATCTCGTCGCGCCAATCGGGCGCGGCCAGCGCGGATTGATCGTCGCGCCGCCGAAGGCGGGAAAGACGGTGATCTTGCAGCAGATCGCGCACGCCATCGCCAAGAATACGCCCGACGCGGTGCTGATCGTGCTGCTCATCGACGAGCGTCCCGAGGAAGTGACCGACATGGAACGCAGCGTGAAAGGCGAAGTGATCGCGAGCACGTTCGACGAACCCGCTGCGCGCCACTGCCAGGTCGCGGAGATGGTGATCGAGCGCGCGAAGCGCCTCGTCGAATACGGAAAGGACGTGGTGATTCTGCTGGATTCGATCACGCGATTGGGCCGTGCGTACAACACGGAAGTGCCGCACTCCGGCAAGATTCTCACCGGCGGCGTGGACGCGACGGCGCTGCAAAAGCCGAAGAAGTTTTTCGGCGCGGCGCGCAACATCGAATTCGGCGGCAGCCTGACGATCATCGCCACGGCGCTGGTCGATACCGGTTCGAAGATGGACGAAGTGATTTACGAAGAGTTCAAAGGCACGGGCAACATGGAAGCGCATCTCGACCGCCGCCTGATGAACCGGCGTTTGTTCCCGACGCTGGACGTGAACCTGAGCGGCACGCGCAAGGAAGAATTGCTGGTCCACAAGGATGAATTGCAGCGCATGTGGCTGCTGCGGAAATACATTCAGGATTTGAATGTGGTGGAGAGCATCGAATTCTTGATCGAGAAGATGAAGAAGACGAAGAGCAACATTGAGTTCCTGTTGTCGATGAATATTTAACGGAACCGCGAAACGCGCATGTCCGAATTACTCGCCGATTGCGTTAGAAAGATCGCTGGCTTGCGCGGCGGCGAGCGTGTGTTGCTGATCACGCCCGGCCCGCATGGCGCGGAGATTCTTCCGGCGCTCATCGGCGCGTTTGCAGCGCATTTGCTCACCGCACTGGAATCATCGCAGGATCGTTTGCGACAAATCGATCCGCGAATCAAACGCGTACGCGGGACTGCAACGCGCCTCCCGTTCAAAAAACACACCTTCGATGCGGTGATTTCGTTTGAGGCGCTGTATTCGATTCGCCCGCCGTGGACGACGCTGGCGGAATTTCATCGCGTGCTGGTTCCGGACGGCGGGCTGATTTTGTGCGAAAAGTCGGCGCATGGATTTTTTTCGGCGCTGCGCGACAAATTGACCGGGCCGGGGAAGCGCGTGTTTTCGATTGAGGAAATCAAATTCCGGCTTGCGCGCGCGGATTTTCAGATTGAATCCATCAAAAATGTTGAACGCATGGAGCTGCTGAATGCGCCGGCCTGCGTTATACGCGCGGTGACGATTGAAAATCCGGCGGAGCCGGTGCCGCAGTTTTTGACCGCGAAGGAAATGCTGGAACGGCGCAAGAATCCGCCGGTCGGAGAACAACTTCCGTAGCGTTCATTTTTCTTTGCCGCGCCATGACGATTCCTGCGCGACGTTTTGCGTTTTTAGAACGATCGTTTTCAAGATGAGCGACGCGTTGATTAACGTGGCAATGAATGCGGCGGCCAGCAGCACAATCCAGAGATTCGCGTTCAGCGAGCCGGACTTGCCGTTCAGAAATCCGTCGAGCAAATAAAGTGGAATGCCGAACAGCGCGAGCGGCGCGGGGAAGACAAGCATGCCTGCGGAGAGAACGATCGCGCGCCTGAGCGGCGAATTGATTTGAAGCAGGCGGCAGTGGCGCAGGCCCAATGATGCGCCGCTCATCAGCACGCAGCCGACGAGGAGGCAGGCTTCGGCATACATGACCGGTTCGGGACGACTTTCCGGACGCAGCGATTCAGAATTTAAATAATAGGCGTGAATTGCGCGCACGGATTCGATGGCGGCTTTCATGCCGCCAGAGAGCACAAGCACCATAACCATGAGATCGAGAAGACGGTAGGGGTGGTAGAAGATGAGGCGAATCATCGCAAACGACGCGGCGGCGAGGATGCAGGCGAAAATGATGACATCGAAAAATCCGTGCAGATTTTCTGGCGTGGCGTGGCGCGCAGCGAGCATCAGCACGCAGACGAGATTGGCGGCGAAAAGAGCGAGGGCCCAGCCGATGATTTTGCGTTCGGGCGGCGGGGAGCGTCGCGATTCGCGGTTTTCAAGCGGCGGTTCCTCGGAATTCATCAGCGTAATAAACCTTTTTCCACGAAACTGGCGTACTGGCCGTCGCCGATGATGATGTGATCGAGCAGGCGGATGCCGAGCAGTTGCGCGGCGGCATCAAGGCGTTTGGTGATCGCTTTGTCGTTGGCGCTTGGAGTCGGATCGCCCGACGGGTGATTGTGGATGACGGCGATGGCCGCGGCGCGTTTTAGAACGGCTTGCGCGAAGACTTCGCGCGGATGGACGAGCGTTTCGGTGAGGCTGCCTTCGCTGACGCGCTCCTCGGCGATGAGCGCATTTTTCTGGTCGAGCAGCGCGACGTAGAAGACTTCTTTTTTGTGATCGCGCAGGCGCAGATGAAAATGGTCGTAGAAATCGCTGCCTTTGCTGAACGTTTTTCCGCGCTCGGATTGTTCGGCGGCCCAATGCGCGCAGAGACGCGCGAGCGCGCTGATGCGGGCTTGCGCGGCGGAATCGAAGCCGATTTTTTGCAGCGCGGCGGAGTTGGCTTCGAAGACGCCGCGCAGTCCGCCGAGATTTTTCAGCGCGGCTTCAGCGCGCGCGTAATCGGCGGCGCCGCAGCGTTGGCCGGCGGTGAGGAACGCGAGCACATCGGAAGCGCTGATGTTTTCGCGGCTCGCGGAAGTGGAGCGCATCAATTTTTCGGCGAGTTCGGCGCCGGAGGCGCGTTCGTCTTTTGCACCGGTGGCGAGGTAGCGGCATTTTTCCTTGAGGCCGCATTTGGCGCATTGCGGTTCGTCTGCGCAGATGCCGCGTTCAAGCGCGCCGTATTCGCCTTCGGCGAAAAGATCGAGCCAGGCGGCGGCGACGCCGGGTGCGTCGCCGGATGTGCGCGAAATTTCAGTGAGAAGTGTGCGATGAATCTTCGCGCGCTCGTCGTCGGTTTGGCCGGCGTCGAGCAGGCCAAAGCGGATGAGCAAGCGTGCGGTGCCGGGCCTCAATGGAATATCGGCATAATCGGAACTCAGTGCGTAGCGCCAGCGCTTCAACAGCGGCGAGAGCGCTTTGCCCATCTCCGCGCGGAGCGTGCGCTGGACGCCTTGGTAGATTTGTTCGGAGCGGGCGGACATAAGCGGCTCAAATTTATCTGTCGAACAGTTTTCGTCACAGGCAAGAAGCCCATGCCACCTTGAACATCCACGGGCTAATAGCCCGTGTTACTTTAGCGCGGCAAGGCCAGGGAGATGTCGGTATTTGCCGGCGTGATCCAGACCGTAGCCTACCACAAATTCGGAGCCGATGGAAAAGCCGGCGAAATCGGCGGCGATGGCGGGCGGCATTTCGTTCTCGGCGCGCTTGAGCAAGACGCAGAGGCGAACTTTGGCCGCGCCGCGGCGGAGCAGATGATCGGCGAGGAAACGGAGCGTGCGGCCGGTATCGAGGATGTCGTCGATCAGCAAAGCGGTGCGACCGTGCAGATCGAGCTCGGCGTCGAGGTCGTTGACGAGCAGGATTTTGCCGCTGGATTGCGTGGCGTTTCCATAGGATTGGCAGCGCAGGAAGGCGATTTCGATTGGGAATTCGGGCGGAAATTCGCGGAGCAGATCGGCGGCGAAGATGAATCCGCCTTGGAGCACGACGACGGCGATGGGGCGTTCGTCTGGGTGAATGGCTGCGCAGATTTCGGCGGCGAGCGGTTTGAGGCGCGCGGCGATTTGCGAGTGGATGAGCAGGGGGCGCAGGCCGACGGGAAGTGCGTTTGCAGGCTGGAAGCCTGCACCACAAGTCTGTGCAGGCGGGCCGCCTGCACCACAATTAATTGCAGGCGAGACGCCTGCACCACGGGGTCCGTTCATTTTCTTGCGGCCTCCAGGTCGGCGACGATTTCGTCGATGAGGCGGTCGGTGGCGATGCCGCCGGCTTCGCCTTCGAAATTGAGAATCAGGCGATGGCGCAGCGCGGGGCGGGCGGCTTTTTTGAGGTCGTCGATGGCGACGTGAAAACGGCCGGCGGCGAGCGCGTGCACTTTGGCGCACATCAAAATCGCTTGCGCGCCGCGCGGCGACGCGCCATAGCGAACGTTGGCGTGCACGGATTTAGGCGCGTCTTTGTTCGCGGGATTTGTGGCGAGAACAAGGCGCGCGGCGAATTCGACGAGCGCCGGTGCGGCGGGAACGTTGGCGACGAGCGCGCGCGCGGAGACGACGTCTTCTTTGCTCAAAACTTTCGCGGTCTTCGTTTCGGCGCCGGTGGTGGTGAGTTCAAGGATGGCGATGAGCGCTGCGAGTTCGACGGGTCGGACAAGAAGTTTGAGCATGAAGCGGTCGAGCTGCGCCTCGGGGAGCGGGTAGGTCCCTTCGAGTTCAATCGGATTTTGCGTGGCGAGGACGATGTACGGCTGCGCGAGCGGATAAGTGGTGTTGCCGACGGTGACGGCGTTTTCCTGCATGGCTTGCAGCAGCGCGGATTGCGTTTTGGGCGTGGCGCGGTTGATTTCGTCGGCGAGCAGCAAATTGCTGAAGACGGGGCCGCGTTGAAATTCGAAGCGGCGCGCGCCGCGCTCGTCGCCGGTGAGGATGGTGGTGCCGATGATGTCGGCGGGCATCAGGTCGGGCGTGCATTGAATGCGCGCGAAGTCCAGATCGAGCGCATCGGCGAGCGCGCGGACGAGGCGCGTTTTGCCGAGGCCAGGGAGGCCTTCGAGCAGCACGTGGCCGCCGGCGAAAAGCGCGGTGAGCACGCCTTCGACGATTTCTTCCTGGCCCACGATGGACTTCGCGATTTCGGCGCGGATGCGCGCGAAGTTTTCGGTGAAGCGTTTCACGTCGGCGGTGACGTCGGGCATTCAATGTTCTCCCGGACGGGCCGGAGACCCGTCCTACTTTTACTTTAGCAGAGCTTTCATTTCGCGCACGGCTTCGCGCAGGCCAGTGAAGATAGCGCGCGCGATGATGGCGTGGCCGATGTTGAGTTCTTCGATGTTTGGCAGCGCGGCGACGGGCTGAACGTTGCGGTAATTGAGTCCGTGGCCGGCGTTGACGCGCAGGCCGAGCTTCGGCGCTTCGGTGCACGCAAGCTGCAAATATTCAAGCTCTTCCACGATTCTCGATTCCCCTTGCACGGGAACATTTCGCGCACTGTCGCAAGCGTTCGCGTATCGGCCGGTGTGCAACTCGATGAAGGTCGTTCCGGTTTCGGCGCTCGCGCGGATTTGGTCTCCGGTTGGATCGACAAACAGGCTGACGACGATATTGGCATCGTTCAATTTCTCGACCGTTTCTTTGATCCGTTTCAAGTTGCCGACAACGTCCAGCCCGCCTTCCGTGGTGACCTCGGCGCGGTTCTCGGGAACAAGGCACACACAGTGCGGTTTCAGTCTAAGGGCGATGGCGAGAATCTCGTCGGATACCGCCATCTCCAAATTCACACGCGTCTGAACCGTGCGCATCAGGATTTCGACGTCGCGGTCTTGGATGTGGCGGCGGTCTTCGCGCAGATGGACGGTGATCTGGTCCGCGCCGCCGAGTTCGGCTTCCGCGGCGGCCCAGACGGGATCGGGTTCGTACGTTTTTCGCGCCTGGCGGACGGTCGCGACGTGATCGATGTTAACTCCAAGTTTGGCCATTTACTTCAATCCTCCTGCGAGCGCGCCCGTGACGTTGACGGTGGGCAGCGGCGAATCTTTGACGCCGCGCACCTGCACTCGCGGCGGCGCTGAAAATTTGACTTGAACGGGCACGGGGCCGAGAACCGTGTTCGTATCTTTTGGACGATCCCAGGCGCTGGGCCATTCGACGTACAGCGAAATTTTCGACAAAATGTTTGGATCTTTAAAATCGCGTTCTTCGATCACGACTTCGACTTCGACCGTCTGTGGTTGAATGCGCATGGCCAGGCCCGGCGGGACGCGCGCCCACACGTCGAGCGTTTGAGTGCGCGGGACTTTGACCGGTTCGACGGGAATGGTGACGTGAACTTTTTCGGGGCATTGAAAGACGATGATTTTGTCGCCAATTTCGCGCCGTTCGACGATCGGCACATCGAGGTTAAGTTCGTGATCGGCGCTGCTGACATCGATGTCCGCGGTCCAGACTTCGTCGAGCGAATTGATGTCGTCGCGCGATCCTTTGATGCGGACTTGATCGGGCGAAACGATGGGTTTGCCGACGAGAAAACCGGAAGGCTGGCCGCGCACTCGGGCGCGAACGGGTTTCATTTCGGCGGCGGTGGCGACGATGTCCACGGCTTCGCTGGCGGAATCGAGCGGCGCGACGGAGACCACGATGAGGTTCTCGGCTTCCACATCGCTCGTTGAAACATTGACCGGGTTGCGCCCGGGGTGCGGGTTGTCGAGGATTTTGTGTTTGAAGCGCAGGTTTTCGCGGCGCCACAATTCGATTTGCCCGCGCGGGCCGCGCACGGTGACTTTGAATTTGGGGAGTTTATCGGGCGCGGCGAGTTCGAGCGAATCGGCGAGCGCGATGTCGGACGGACGCATTTGCAGTTCGAAATCTTTCTGGCCGGTCAATTCGCCGTCGATGTAAAACCAGAGCAATAATGAAAGTGCGAGACAGATCAGCTTCAGGACGGGGTCGTCGATGAAGATGACGCGCAGGACTTTGCCGAAGTAGGATAACGCCATGTGAATTTACTTTCTGTGAAGAGCAGATTATTCCTCGCTGACTTCGCGCTGAATGAAACGGCCCGCGGGGTCTTGTGTTTCGCCGTTGGTTGCGGCGCCTTCAACGGCTTCGAGGCAGAGCACGCGCAATTTTTCGCGCAGTTCTTCGGGCGTCAAGCCGTGGAGCAATTTGCCTTCGACGCCGAGCGAAATACGGCCGGTTTCTTCGCTGACGATGACGGTGACGGCGTCGCTTTCCTCGGCCAAGCCCAGTGCGGCGCGGTGGCGCGTGCCGAGCGATTTGGAAAGTTCGGCGTTTTCGGAGAGCGGGAAGAGGCATCCGGCGGCGGCAATGCGATTGCCGACGACGATGACGCCGGCGTCGTGGAGGATGGTGCCTTTGTAAAAAATCGTTTCGAGCAGTTCGCGCGTGATGTCGGCGTTCATCACGGTGCCGCGTTCGACGTAGTCGATCAAAGGCACGCGGCGCTGGATGGCGAGGATTGCGCCGCAATATTTTTTGCTCATGCTGGCGCAGGCTTCGACAATTTCGTCGATGGCGGGCGAATCGGCTTTGACGAATTTTCCGATGAGCGGATGAACGCCGAGGCGCAGCAGGCCGCGGCGCAGTTCGGGCTGGAAGATAATGACGGCGGCGAGAATGGAGAGCGCGGCGAGGCGTTCGAACATCCAGAGAATATGTTCGAGCTGAAAGATGCGCGCGGTGCCGAAGACAAGCACGATGACGATGACGGCGAGGATGAGCATGCCGCGCATCACGCCGGCTCCGCGCGAGCCGCGGAGAAAGCGGACGAGCAGATAGAGCACGGCGGCCATGAGCACGATTTCGAAAATCGCGGCGGGCGCGGTGAGCGGAGTGCCCTGGAGGCGGTGGAGGATGCGGTCGAGCGTGTCCATTAATCCGATTATTGTCACAACTGCGAGAGCGAATCAAACACCTTTAGCGCGGCGACGTGGCCGGCCACGTCGTGGACGCGCAAAATGTTCACGCCGCGCTGAGCGAGAAATATGCCCGCGGCGATGGACGCGGCGTCGCGCTGCGCGGCGTCGGTCTGCCCGCTTAAACGGCCCAGAAAACTTTTGCGCGACACGCCGGCCACGAGCGGCCTGCCCGCCGCGGCGAACTCGCTGAATCTTCGCATGATTTCCAAATTGTGCTCGGCCGTTTTTCCGAATCCGATGCCGGGATCGAGGCAAACCCGACAGGGCTCAATGCCCGCGCTTTCACATGCCGCAAGGCGCTCTTTAAAGAAACTCATGATATCGCTTACCACGTCACCGTACTTCGGATTGACCTGCATATTTTCCGGCGTACCGAGCATATGGGTAAGGATCATTCCACAACTCCATTTGGCGATCAGGGGCGACATCGCGGGGTCGTGCCGCAGCGCGGAGACATCGTTGATGATATCCGCACCTTCATTCAAACAGGCTTCGGCGACTTTGGCGCTTCGTGTGTCGATGCTGATTACGGGGTCGGCTTTCGCATGCAGCGCAGTCTGAATGGGGAGAATACGCGCGAGTTGTTCTTTGGCATCGACGCCAAGGCTGCCGGGGCGCGTGGATTCGGCGCCGATGTCGATGATCGATGCGCCGTCTGCGATCATGCGCAAGCCGTGATCGATGGCGGCGGGCGGATCGAAGAAGCGCCCGCCATCGGAGAAGCTGTCGGGCGTGACGTTGAGGATGCCCATGATTTTGACGCGCGGCGGCGCGGCACTGGCGGGAGCGTCCATTTTAATCTCCGGACCAGGCGGGCAGTTCGCAGCGCAACGCACCGTCGGTGCGGTAGCCGAGCGCGTATTCGGCTTGAAGGATTTGCTGAATTTCTTTTGTGCCTTCGTAGATCACGGCGCCGCGGCTGTTGCGCCAGAAGCGTTCGACGGGAAATTCGTTGCTGTAGCCATAGGCGCCATGGATTTCGATTGCGGCGTCCGCGGCGGCAAGTGCAGCGACGGTGTTGGTCCATTTTGCAAGCGCGACTTCGCGCGTGCAGCGTTTGCCGAGATTTTTGAGCCAGCCGCATTTTCGCACGAGCAGATCGCCGATGTCGCGGCTTTGCGCCATGCCGGCGATCATCTGCTGCACGAGTTCGTGCTTGCCGATTTCGCGTTTGAAAGCATGGCGCTCGTGGCAGTATTTGACGCTGGCGTCGAGGCACGCGCGGATCAAGCCGATCGCGCCGGCGGCGACGGTATAGCGTCCATTGTCGAGCGCGGACATGGCGATTCTGAAGCCTTCGTCAGGCTGGCCGAGAATATTTTCAGCGGGGATTTCGACGTCTTGAAACGCGACGCCTCCGGTGACGCCCGCGCGCACGCCGAGCTTGCCGTGGAGTTCGTAGGGCGCGACGCCTTTCCACGCGCGTTCGACGATGAACGCGGCGATGCCGCTGTGATCGCGCGCCTTTTGTTTTTCGCGGTCGATGTAAGCCATGACGAGGTATTGGTCGGCCACGGTGCTGAGGCTGATCCAAATTTTTTCGCCGTTCAACACATAGCGGTCGCCCTTTTTTTCGGCGAACGATTCAATGCCGGCGACGTCGCTGCCGGCGGCGGGTTCGGTGAGGCAATAGGTGGCAATTTTTTCGCCGCGCGCGAGCGGCGCGAGATACTTCTGCTTTTGCGCTTCGGTTCCCCATTGCAGTAGCGCCAGCGAATGCAGGCCATTGTGAACGGAAACGATCACGCGCGCGGACGAATCGACGTATTCGAATTCGTCGCTTAAAATGGCCAGCGTGTGATAATCGAGGCCGAGGCCGCCGTATTTTTGCGGGATGCTGCAGCCGAGAAATCCTTCTTCGCCCATCTTCTTATAGATGGAGGAATCGGCTTTGGCGTCGGCGTCGCGTACGCGCAAGCCGGGGGCGACGACGCGGGCGGCGAAATCGCGCGCGGCCTGGCGGAAGCTGTCGTGGTCGGCGTTGTAGGTGAGGTCCATGATGGTAAGCTCCTAACGGCGAGTCCTGAGTGCCGAGTGCTGAGGAACTATTTTTGAATGCGCGAAATCATTGTGGTGCCGCGACCCCTCACCCCTAACCCCTCTCCCCCAAGGGGAGAGGGGAATAGGGCGCGCTTCGCGCGCGATTATTACTCAGGACTCAGCACTCAGCACTCAGCACTGTGTCAGAGGATAACGCAATGAAGAAAACAGGCGACTCTATTCCTGCGGAAAGAATTGCGCGGAATCTTGAGCGGGTGCGGGCGCGGATTGGCGAAGCGGCGGCGCGATCCGGGCGCGATGCGGCGTCAATTGTGCTGGTGGGCGTGACGAAGTATTCGACGAACGAGGAGACGGCGGCGCTTGTTGCGCTGGGCGTGCGCGATTTGGGGGAATCGCGCGTGCAGGAGGCGGAACAAAAGGTAATCGCGCTGTCGAATCCACCGGTGCGCTGGCATCTCATCGGACATCTACAGACCAATAAGGCATTTTTCGCTGCGGCGTTGTTTCAGCGCATCCATTCGATTGATTCGACGCGCTTGGCAAGTGAACTTGAGAAGTCCGGCGTAAAGATTCAGAGGAAAATGGCAGACGGATTTGCCAAACGCGGGTTTGACGCGCCCCATTTCTCCGTTAACGGCCTGATTGAAATTAACGCCGCGCGTGAAGTCAGCAAATTCGGACTTCCCCCGGAAAAGAGCGCGCTCACTGAACTGCTCAAGCACTGTTCCGAATTCAAACACTTGCAGATTACCGGGCTGATGTCCATGGCGCCTTACGCCGAAAATCCCGAGGCGACATCACGTCCCGTGTTCAAGCGCGTGCGCGAATTGCTGGACGAGGCGAACGCGGCGAACGTGTATGCGCAGCCGATGACGGAACTGTCGATGGGGATGACGCAGGATTTTGAGATTGCGATTGAAGAGGGCGCGACGCTGGTGCGCGTGGGGACGGCGCTTTTTGAGTGAATTCCGATTCGAGTGTCGAAGGGCACAGTCGCGCTTCGCGCGATGAAGGGCGCATGCTGAATGCAACGCGACGATTTTACGCGAACGGTCGGGCGGGAGGCACACTGGCTGGGTACAGCAGTGGTAATGTGAAAAACGGGCATCCAGACGTTAGTGTGGCTAAGCAAGTGAGAGCCTTACACCAACGAAAGGAGCCCGCGATGAAGAGTCTAGGACTGGATGCGCATTCTGCAACGTTTACTTTGGCGGTGCTGACGCC
>DATGGK010000032.1:0-2022 GCA_035308565.1 Planctomycetota bacterium
CAGCCTGTTGCCAGTTCAAGGCGGTTTTTATCGCTGGAGTCGCGCCGCGTTCGGCGATTTCTGGGGATTTCAATGCGGGTGGTGGAATTGGACCGGCACTTTCCTGTTGAACAGCCTCTACGGCGTGCTGCTGATGGATTACCTCAGTTCGTATTTTCCGTGGATTACAGGGAACGTGAAGTGGCTCGGCGCGTGTCTTGCGCTCTGCGTTTTGTCTTATCTCAACGCGCGCGGCATCCAGGTGGCCGGCTGGCTTTCCGTGGCGCTACTCGTCGCCGTGCTGATTCCTGTCGCGTGGCTGTGCATCGTCTCGCTCTTCAAGCTCCACTACAATCCCGTGCTTCCCTTCACTCCGCCCGGCCAGCCCTTCGGCAGCGTCTTCGGAAAAGGCCTCGCGCTCGCGATGTGGAATTACGCCGGTTACGAACAGCTCTCCAGCATGACCGGCGAGATGAAAGACTCGCAGCGCACGTTCGTGCGCCTGCTCGCCTGGATGACGCCGCTCAACGTCCTCACCTACATTCTTCCCACCACGCTCGCTCTCGCCGCGCTCGGCAATTGGCAGGAATGGAAGACGGACTACATCGTCACCGCGTCGCGCCTCATCGGCGGCCCGTGGCTCGGCGCCGCAATGCTCATCGCCGCGATGATCGGCACCGCGTCACTCTCGAACAGCACGATCCTCTACACCACGCGCATTCCCGCCACGATGGCCGAAGACGGCTACCTTCCCGCCTGGCTCGGTAAAATTCATCCGCGCTATCGCACGCCCGCGCGCGCCATTGCCGTGTCCGCTCTGGTCTACTGCATCCTCGCGAAATATCAGGTGGAGGATTTGGTGAACATCTACATCTGGACGCGCATCGCCACCACGATTCTCACGCTCTTCGCGGCGTGGCGGATGCGTGCGAAATTGCCGGACGCGCCGCGCAGCTTCCGCATCCCCGGCGGCTCGCTCGGCCTCGCTTACGTTCTGATTTTTCCGGTGATTTTGTGCGCGCTGAAAATCGCGCAGAGTGAAGACTACGTCTGGCGCTGGGCGCCGTGGCTGCTGGCGTCCGGCCCAGTCGCGTATTTTATTTTGCGCGGCGTCTTCAAGATGAAGCCCGTGCCGGAATCGAGCTATTCCGCGACGGCGCCGTGATTCGCGTGCCTTATGTAGCGCCACCCTTCAGGGTGGCAGGGGTTCCTCGCGCTACCAAAATCGAACCCCTGCTGGTCTTAAGACCAGCGCTACAAGAGAACAAAACCCAAATTCAAAAACGCCGGCGAGACGCCGGCGGTACAAAAGAGCAGACGCGTTATTTTGTAGCGCCTTCTTTTTCTGCGATGGTTTTCGCTTGCAGGAATAGCAGCAGATAATCCTGGCCACCGGATTTTGAATCCGTGCCTGACATATTGAAGCCACCGAAGGGGTGCGCGCCGACCATGGCGCCGGTGCATTTGCGGTTCATGTACAAGTTGCCGACGTGAAATTCTTCGGCTGCGCGTTCGATCTTCGCGGGGTTCTGCGAATAGACGGCACCGGTGAGACCAAATTCTGTGTCGTTAGCCATGGCGAGCGCGTCGTCAAAATCTTTTGCCTTCGACACGGCCAGCACCGGACCGAAAATTTCCTCCTGGAAAATTCGGGCTTTGCGATCGACGTCTGCGATTACCGTTGGCTCGATGAAATAGCCGTCGCCTTCTGCGCGCTTCCCTCCCGCGACGAGGCGGCCTTCTTTTTTCCCCGCGTCGATGTAGCCGAGAATCGTTTTCATCGACGCCTCGTTGATCACCGGGCCCATGTAATTCTGCGGATCCTCGATCGGGCCCACTTTAATTTTGCGCACGCGCTCGACGAGCTTCTCGAGGAATTTGTCGTAGATTTTTTCCGAGACAATCGCGCGCGAGCACGCCGAGCATTTCTGTCCCTGGTATCCGAATGCCGAGACGGCTACGCCTTCCACCGCCGCGTCGAGATCGGCTTCGTCGTCGACGACGATCGCGTCCTTGCCGCCCATCTCAAGCACGGTGCGCTTG
>DATGGK010000033.1:0-1880 GCA_035308565.1 Planctomycetota bacterium
CGCATCACATCCGGAATCGTGTCGTAGCGGTGCAGCAGCAGTTCGTCTGTAACGCCGCCGATCGCGAGCGACGTTTTTTCCTTCAGCGACACGGCCGCGCGCAATTCAACTCCCAATTCCTTCAACCGCTCGACAATCGCGCCGTCATTAATCCGCATGAGAACTCGAAACCTGTGTCCCCAGCAACATGGCGAGCTGATCGAGAACGCGACCTACACTTCCCGCGCCAATCGTCAAAATCGCATCGCCCGGCCGCGCCTCACGCAACATGAACTCGACGCCCGCCTGCATCGTGCTCGTAAACACCACATTCTTGTGCCCCGCTGCGCTGATTGCTTCCGCGAGCCGCTCGCCGGTAATGCCCTCAATCGGATGCTCACTCGCCGCATAGATCTCGGTGAGCACCAGAACGTCCGCGTCGTTGAACGCGCGGCAAAAATCGTCCCAGAGAAATTGCGTCCGCGTGTAACGGTGCGGCTGAAACAAAACCAGCAGACGCTTGTATCCGCATCCGCGAGCCGCTTCGAGCGTCGCGCGAATTTCTGCGGGATGGTGGCCATAATCATCAATCAGCGTGACCCCGGCATACACGCCCTTCACCTCAAAGCGCCGGCCGACGCCCGAAAATTTCTCAAGTCCGGCTCGAATCAAATCCGCCGGCACATTCAACGACAGCGCGACAGCCGCCGCGGCGGCCGCATTCCGCACATTGTGAATTCCCGGCGGCGACGGAAGATTGAAAATCCCCAGGTCCTCACCGCGATACGTTAGCCGGAATTCGCTCGCGAGCCCCTTGAGTTTCACGTCGCTGATCACCAGATCCGCCTGGCTCGTGGTGCCGTACGTGATCACCGGCCGTTTCACCGAAGGAAGCATCGCCTGCACGTTTGGCTCATCGAGACACAAAATCACCGCGCCATAAAAAGGCACCCGGTTCACGAATTCTAAAAACACCGACTGAATCTCTTCGAGCGAGCGGTACTGATCGAGATGCTCGCGGTCAATCGTCGTGACCACCGCGACCACGGGCGCCAGCAGAAGAAACGAACGATCGCTCTCGTCCGCTTCCACCACCATGTAATCGCCCTGTCCCACGCGCGCGTTTGAGCCAGCATGATTCACCCGCCCGCCCACAACAAACGTCGGATCGAGCCCCGCCGCTGCAAGCACGGACGCGACCATCGAGGTCGTCGTTGTCTTCCCATGCGCGCCCGCCACTGCAATCCCGTACTTCAACCGCATCAGTTCCGCCAGCATTTCGGCTCGCGGAATCACCGGAATCTTCAGCCGGTGCGCTTCGATCACTTCCACGTTGTCCGGCCGAACGGCCGAAGAAATCACCACCACATGCGCGCCATGCACGTTCGCGGCTTGATGCCCTTCGTAAATTTTTGCTCCCAGCTTTTCGAGGCGCGAAGTCACCGGCGTCGCTTTCAAATCCGATCCCGACACCGCATACCCGCTCGATAGCAACACCTCCGCGATGCCGCTCATTCCGCTTCCGCCGATTCCGACGAGATGGATGCGCTGAAAATTGCGGAATGTGACCATCATGGCCGCGACACCTCTTCGAGCAGGTCCACAATATCTTCCACGGCGCGCGGCTTCGCCAGCGCTCGCGCGCGGTCCTCCATTTCCGAAATTTTCCGGGGCTGGTCGAGGAGGGAGAAAATTTCGCCGGTCAATCGTTCGGGCGTCAATTCAGGCTGCGGGATCAGGCGGGCCGCCCCCGTGTTCTGCATTGCCTCCGCATTGCGCATCTGGTGCGCGTCAGTGGCGGCTCCGAAGGGGATAAAGATGGCGGCGCGTCCTGCGGCAGATATTTCTGCGACAGTGATCGCACCCGAACGGCAGACGATCAAGTCCGCCTGGGCAAACCG
>DATGGK010000034.1:0-10549 GCA_035308565.1 Planctomycetota bacterium
AATAAGCGTCGCGAGTTATTTTTACGGCGTCGTCACGATGATCGCCAGCGGCGTTTCGCTAGTTGGGCTGACCATACTGCCTTCATCGGTGTTGATCCTTTCGACACGGCCGGCGACGGGCGATTTGATCGAGCAGGCGCTGACGTTTTGCTTGGCGAGATTGTCCGCGGCGCGCGCTGTGGCGAAGGCGGCCTCGCGTGCGTCGACTTCGGCCGCGCTTATCGCATTTTGTGCCTTAAGTTCCTTGGCTCTTTGCAAGTCCCTGAGGGCTTCTTGGAGCGTTGCCCTCGCTTGATTAAGGGCAGCTTGATAGTCGGCATCATCAAGCTCAAAAAGCACATCGCCTTTTTTGACGAGATCGCCTTCGTGGACGGCGACTTTTTTGAGCGTGCCCATGATTATGGTTTTGATGGCTACGCGCACCGATTTTTGAGCGCCAATTCTTGCCAGCACAAAGGATTTGTTGCCGCGCAGTTTGATTTCGGGCGTTTGCGCGGCGAGGAAGACGCGGTGGACGTGGTCGTAGACTCGGCGGCGCAAAAAAGCAGCGAGGGATTCGAGATCGACGACGCCGTCGAGCGCGGCCTGGCCTTTCAGGCCTTCGATTAAGTAATGGGTGAAGACGCCGCCCTGGAATTCTTTGTCCTCTTCGTAGGCGAATTCGCCTTCGGCGCAACTGAAAAGCGCGGCGACGGATTCCGGCGGCGGGAGCGGAACCGGGCGCGTTTGGCTTTGCGGCTTGTCCGGCTCGCCAAGTTTGAGCTGGCCGGTTTGGATGGTTTCGCCGATGGCGCCGCGGGTTTGTTCGTCGAGCGGGTCGTTGCGGCAGCAGTCGGAGATGAGGAGCTTGTTGCCGGCGGCGCATTTTTCGAGGCGCGCGTAGACGTCGCTAACGTTGACCAGCGTGGTTTTGTCGAGCTTGCCGGATTTGGGATCTTTGCGCGCGTCGCCCGGGCAGAAGAAGGATTCGCGGTCGCCGCGAAATTGCAGGCCGTGGCCGGAGAAGACGACGAGGACGGTGTCGTCTTTTTGCTTGTTGTTGAGGAGCAGGTCGAGTTCGCGCTCGATGTTTTCGCGGCGCGGGCGGGTGCTGTCGTTGCCGAGGGCGGATTGGGTCATCAGGAAAATGTGCGCGGGATCGAAGCCGGATTCGGCGAGCGTGCGGGCCAACGCGGCCATGTCGCTTTCGGCGTACTTGAGCGTGCGCAGGCCGGAGTCGGGGCGGTATTCGCTGACGCCGACGAGGAGGGCGTATTTTTCGCCGTCGGCGGCGAAGGCGGAGACTATGCAGAGGATAAGTGTGGCGAGTATGCGCAGGATGTGCATGACCTAATCGGCGTCCTCGGGGAAAACACGGTTCGACGACACCGAGTATGGCCGCACCCAACGTAAATGGAACAACGAATCGTACGAATTTTCACGAAGGAAAGGCGGGGGACGCGGATATACCTTCGGCGTGGGTTCTCGACAAAGTCGAACAGAGGGATATAGTGAGGCCGTGGGGGCACAGCTTGGAGTTTCGGTGGATTGACTGGAATGTCGAGCACATCGGCAGGCATGGCGTGACGCCGGCCGAGGCGGAACTGGTTGTCGAGAATGCGAGGCCGCCATTTCCGGAGCGCCAGGAAGAAGATAAATGGCTGGTGATGGGGCGCGGACAGGGCGGGCGATACGTTCAGGTGGTGTTTGTCCGAGATGACGACGGGACAGCATTCGTTATTCATGCGCGGCCTTTGACCGACAAAGAAAAGCGGCGATACAGGCGAAGGACTCGATAGATGAAAAGCGACACGGTAAAGAAAAAGTACTGGGAAATGAATCCGGCGGAATTGCAGGAGGCAACGAAGCGGTACGACCGAGAATTCGTTGCGGACGAATTTCATCCCATGACCGCGGAGGATCGCGCGTTATGGGCGCAGATGAAACACAAAGGCGCGCGGCGAAAGTCGTCGGTTGAGAAAATCTCCGTGCATGTGGAGAAGACGCTGTTGGAACGCTCGGATATTTTGGCGAAGCGGAAGGGGCTGACGCGGGATTTGTTGATAGATCGGGCGTTGAAGACGGTGTTGGCGGCGGATGGGCAGGCGGTGTAGAGCGCGCGTGGTTACTTTAATGAGTAGCCTGGCCCGAAAGGCACATAGTTAAGCACTTTTCACACGTGCATTTAAGCCGAGGTTCATTCGGCGGGTCTGGCCCAACGCACATGTGCGCATTCCTTAAGTATGCGCCATTCTAGCCTGTCCCCGAATTCCAGCGCACGCAAAGGCGGCGCATTCCGCTTTACAACCGATTCTGCGACGATAGCCCCGATTGACGACCCGCGCGTAATGGAGGCCACGCAAATGATTCGATTCAATTCAATAACTGCATTTGTGTTCGCGTTTTTGATTCTCGCGCTTGGCCTTTTTTCCCGTGCACAAATTAACTTTGCAGGTCCCGTCGCGCTGGCGTTCGTGTGGATCGGCAAGCTTGGTTTTTATTTTGTGCAAAAGCTTGACGCGCAAGAAACGCGGATTCGACAACTGGAAGAGACAATTCGGGGCTCAAATGAAACCGCACCCGCAATTACGCCGGGTGCGATTGAAGCAAAAACATAATCCAGCTTTTTCGCCGCTTACTTCACCGTCACATGAAATCCCGCGTCGTTCAGCGCTTTCACCAGCGCTTTCGCTTCGAAATCGCCGGTCACCGTGAACGAATTCACTTTTGGTTTGACAGTCGATTCTTTCACGCCCGTCACGCCCTTCACGGCTTTGTCGATGGCTTCGGTGCACTTGCCGCAGCAATTGTGGATGTTGGAGACTTCGAGCTTCGCGACTTTGCCGTCGGGCGCGCCGCTGTTGTCTTTCATCGCAACGTCTTTGTTATCGCTCTTGCCTTGAAAACCCGCGCCAGCGAGCGCATCGACGGCGGCCTGCGCGGAAGCGGTGTCGTCGGCCATGAGCGTGACCGAATCCTTGCTCTGATCCACCGTGTACTTCACGCCTTTCACGTCCTTCAAGGTCTTGTCGATCGCGGCGACGCACGATTTGCAGCAGATGTGCATGTCGGAGACGACAACTTTTGTTTCGGCGCTGAAAGCGCTCATTGTTGAAGCGATGAAAAGTCCGAGGATCACGGCGGCAATTCTCTTCATGGCGGATTCTCCTTGAGGTTGAAAGCGAAAAAGGAAACAGGGATGCCATGAAGCTACTCCAAGTTGGACTAAATTCAAGAATTACTTTTTTGCGTCTGCATCGTCACCAATTCGCGTTGAACGTCACCGAAAATCGTGACGCGCTTTTTTCCGTCCACGCAGACGCTCACTTCCGTGCGCACGCCGATGCCGTTTTTATAAATGCCGGGCTCAATGGAGAAACACGTGTTCGGCAGAATCGCTCGGTCGTCCTGCGTCTCGAGGCTGTCGATGTTCGCGCCGTCGCCGTGAACGCTGGTGTCGATCGAATGGCCGGTGCGGTGCAGGAAATATTGTTCGAGGCCCTCGGCGGCGATCACGTCGCGGCAGGCTTTGTCCACTTCCCAGCCGCGCACGGTCTTGCCTTCCGCGAGCGCTTTGCGCACGAAATCAATCGCCTCGTCGCGCGCGCGCATTGCCAAATCGAATTGCTTCACGTATGCCGCTGGCGGATTCGCGCCGGCGTAGCCGCACCAGGTAATGTCGTAATAAATCGCGCCGGGCGCATTCACTTTGGCCCAGATGTCGAGCAAAATACGGTCGTTCTTCTTGAAGACGCGCGAATTTTCGCTGGTCGGTTCGAAGTGCGGATCGGCGGCGTGGTCGTTGGCGGCGACGATGGGCGCGCTCAGCCCGCTGGTGAGATTCTCCTGCGCAAAACGCTTGAGGATGTGCTGCTGCAAACTAAATTCGTCAAGCTTCTTGCCCTTCCGAATCGCATTAAAAATTAGCGCGAACGCTTCGTCTTTGATCCCCTGCACTTTATTGCCGGCTTGCGCGTGCAGCGCAAAACCGTGTGCGTCAAGCGTCGAATAAATCCGCGCGACCAATTCGGCGGACGAAACGACTTCGACGCCGAGCGCGCGGACCAGTTCGACGGTGCCGGCGTCCACCAGCGAATTGGTCGGCACGCTGGCGTTGGGCGAATATTGCATCGCCACTTTGCCCGCGCCAGACAGCATCTCGCGCAAGCCGCCGTGCAATTCAACATTCCCGCGGTACACGATCTTTTTGCCGCTGACCGAATCGAGCACGCGCGGTTCAATCGCGTGGACAAGCTTGATGGGCTTCCCCGCGCGCGGGACGAAACAAAACCAGCGCCGCGAACAGGGCTTGTTGAAATCGAGGCCGAGCACGCGGTAGGCGATGTGGTCGCGGTTGTGAAAATCGTAGAAGAGCCAGCCGTCGAGGTCGAGTTTGGTGAGCGCGGATTGGATTTTTTTGAGATTCATGAGGGTCTCGGAGCGTCCAAACGTTAGTGAATTGGGTCGAATAATTTGTATTTGCCATAATCGCCGCAAAGCGCAATGCTAGATTCGGTAAGTTTAAGTGTGAATTGTAAAAGGATCGCCTCATGAAGTCATTTCTCCGCGCCACCGCTCTGCTTATTTTCCTCTCGCTCGCTGCATTCGGCGGCGAATCGCCGACGGACGCCGCCAAATGGGGACGCGAAAACATCGCTGCTGGAAAATACAAGGAGGCGATTGAGCTGCTCACGAAAGAGCTGCCCAACTTGAAAGAGCCGGACGCGACGCGGCGCGAAGTGGTTTTTGCGCTGGTCGAAGCGCAGCGCATCGTCGGCAAATTCAAAGAGGCGCGCGAAGTGCTCGAAAAATTGCTGGCCGATGTCACCGCGGCGAAAGAGTTCAAGAAGGGCAGCGACACCGACATTCGGATGCTGCTGGCGGAAATCGACATCGACACCGGCCGCTACAAAGAAGCGCGCGAAACATTCGACAAAATCATCGCCGACGAGCCGGCCAATCAGCGCGCGTGGGCGCTGCGTTCGATTGTGCTGCGCGAATTGGGCGATGCCAAAACGCTGGCCGCGACGGCGGATCATTTCTTCGAATTCAATGCGAAGAGCAAGAAAGACGATCCGCTGGAACTGGCTTACACGGGCTTGGGCGTGCAGGACGAAAATCCGAAGAGCGCGTTTGAAGCCGGCTTTATGCCCGCTGAAGAAATGGCCGGCCAGCGCGGCTTGAAACTGCCGGAGATTTTCCTCTGGTCGGCGCGGTTGGCGCTTTCGAAATACAGCTTCGGAAATGCGGACACGCGCTTCGGACAGTTGCTGCAAATGCGCCCGAAACTGCCCGACGCGCTCGCGGGGCACGCGGCGATTGTGTACCAATCCATGCATAAGCTCGACGACGTTGAGAAGACCTTGAAAGAGGCGCTTGAGGTCAATCCGTCTCACATCGACTCGCTGCTGCTGATGGCGCAAGTCGATTTGGAAGAAGAACGTTACGACGACGCGAAGAAGCACATCGACGCGGCGCTGGCGGTGAATCCGAACCATTCGCGCGGATTGTCGCTGCTGGCGCTGTATTGCCTCGACATGAATCAGGCGGACAAATTCGCCGAAGTCGAATCGCGCGCGAAAGCGGTCAAGCCGGTCTGCCCTGATTTTTACTGCGACATCGGCGAGATGATGGAAAACAAGCGCGGCTTCAACACCGCCGCGCCGTATTACAAGAAAGCGATCGAACTCGATCCCGAATATTGGCGCGGCTATTACGGGCTGGGCATGAACACGTCGCGACAGGGCGCGTATGGCGAAGAGCCGGGCAAGGAGATGCTGCTCAAAGCCTTCAGCAAAAACAAATTCAATCTCTGGGCGCTGAACATGATCAAGTCGCTGGACCGCATCATCGGCGACAAAGAACAGGGCGTCAAGCCGGTCTACGCCGAATCGAAGACCGAGCATTTCACGCTGAAATTCTTCGGCAAGGAAGCGGAAATCGTGCGGCCGTACCTCGAAGAGTGGGCGGAGAATGCCTACACGTCGCAGCAAAAGAAATTCAACTATACTCCCGAAGGGCCGCTGACGATTGAGCTCTGCTACAATTTTCAGGACCAGGCCGCGCGCACGGTCGGGCTGCCGAATCTCGGCGCGCTGGGCGTGTGCTTCGGAAAACTGTGCACGGTGGTTTCGCCGCGCGAAGGCACGAAGGACCATCCGCCGTTTAACTGGCGCAAAGTCATCGAACACGAATTCGGGCACGTGATGGTTTTGCAGATGTCCGATTTCCGCGTGCCGCGCTGGTACACCGAAGCGTTTTCGACGTACCTCGAAGACGACAGCCGCATCCAATCGGATCGCATGATGATCGACGCCATCGCGAAAGGCGAGATCAAGGACCTCAACAAGATGAACGAATATTTCCGCGGCAACATGCTGATGGCGTACGTGCATGGGCGCTACGTGATCGAGTACATCGACAAGAAATATGGCTTCGACGCGCACATCAAAGCGGTCAAGCTTTTCGCAAAGGGCAAGAAACTTGAAGAAGCGCTGCAGGAAGCGACCGGCGCGAGTCTCGACGAATTGAACAAAGGCCAGCACGAATTTGTGAAGCAGTCGTTCAAAGACGTGCGGCTGCGACCGAGTTTCAACAAGGCCGACGTAGTGAAACAGGAACTCGCCGCGAAAGCGGAGAACGCGAGCGCGCAGGACATCGTGAATCTGGCGATTTCGATGATGAGCATGCGGAAATTCACGGAGGCCACGGCGCTGGCCGATCAAGCGCTGGCGAAAGATGCGAAATGCGTGGACGCGATTAATGTGCTGGGTACGATCGCATACGAGAAGCAGGATTTCGAAGCCGCCAAGCAGCAGTTCCAGAAATCGACGGGCATCGATCCCGATAAATCGTTCAACGCGTGGCACAAGCTAGGCGTGATCTACAAAAAGGAAGGCAAGACGACAAAGGCCATCGCCGCGTTCGAAGCCGCGCGCAAGAGTTATCCTCGCTATGTCGGCGCGGACAGCCCGCATCACGAACTGCCTGACCTGTACGCCGATCTGGAGCCGCCGCAGTTGGACAAAGCGCTGCAAGTCTGGCGCGATTGTGTGAAGATTAATTCCGAAGACAAGGAAGCGGCGTTGGAAGGCTTGAAACTGGCGATGAAAATGAAGGACTACAAATCCGCCGCCGAATTTGCGAGCGCGCACATCGAAATCGATCCGTACGTGCTGGACGTCCACAAAATGGCGGGGCAGGCCTACACGGAATTGAAGGACTACGCGCACGCCGCGCGCGAATACAAAGTCGCATCGGTGATCGACGCGCAGGACGTGGACAACTGGCTGAATCTCGCGAAAGCATACAAAGCGCTCGGCAATAAAGAAGAGGCTCTGAAAGCCGCGAACCAGGCGCACGAGATCGATCAGACACTGAAGGAGGCGAAGGAGTTGATTAAGGAGTTGGAGGGGAAGTGAGGGAGGGAGATTTCTTGGCGCAGTTGTATTCGCCGCTATCTTGACGATAATCACACAATCATGTTTACGCGAATCCAAGCCAGACATTATCGTTGTTTGAAGGTCATCGATCAGCGACTGGCTCCCTTCTGTGCGCTCGTGGGACCCAACGCCAGCGGCAAATCGACATTCCTGGACACTATCGGCTTTTTGAGCGACTTGATACGCAATCGCGGCGACGTTCTTGAAACGGTCAAGATGAGGAGCAGCAGTTTTGAAAAGCTGCTTTGGATGGGCGAAGGTAACTCATTTGAACTTGCCGTCGAGGCCAAAATACCTGAGACACTGATCGCAAGGATGATGCCGGAAAAGCAGCAATTTGCGTCGGTGCGCTATGAAGTAGAAATAGGCTTTGATCGCGATCAGAACGAAGTAGGACTTAATCATGAAACGCTATGGCTGATGGTTCCTGGGCGCCCACCGGCTCCGCGTCCAGCTCAGCAACAATTTCCCTTTGCACGCGAAGATTCCGGATCAATTCTTCTAAAGCCGGGCAGGGGCCTCCAAACAACAATCACCAAAACCCCTAACGGAAACGATAACTACTATGCGCACGGACGAAAATCATTCAGACCGTCGTTTAAAGTAGGGCGCGGACGATCGGCGCTTGCAAACAACCCCGCTGACACGGAGAGTTTTCCAGTCAGCGCGTGGTTTCGCGAACTACTCGAGACTGGCGTGCAGACGTTCATGCTCAACAGCCAAACCATTCGCCAGCCCAGCGCACCGGGACAAGGCCGGCGATTTTTGACGGACGGGTCCAATTTGCCGTGGGTCGTCGCCGAACTGCGCAAGGACACAAAACGCTTCAACGCGTGGCTTGCCCATGTCCGCACGGCCTTGGAAGACGTGAAGGACATTGACACAATTGAACGGCCGGAAGACAAACATCGATACTTGGTCATCGAGTACGCGAGCGGGGTCAAAGTTCCTTCGTGGCTCGTCTCCGACGGAACACTGCGTTTGCTGACTCTGACGATTCCCGCGTACATCGCCGACCTTGAAGGAATATTCCTTATTGAAGAACCGGAGAACGGCATTCACCCTCGCGCCATTGAGACGGTGCTTCAATCTGTTTCGTCGATGTACCGCAGCCAAGTGTTGATGGCGACACACAGTCCCATCGCATTGAATATGCTCAAGCCCGAGGATGTGTTGTGCTTTGCCAAAGACAAAGATGGCGCCACCGACGTCGTCGCCGGCAACGAACATCCAGCGTTGCGTGAATGGAAGAGCGGCGCGCCGGAATTGGGCGTCTTGTTTGCCACCGGCATCTTAAGTTGAGGCGGGCATATGAAGGATTTGATTCTATTGCTTGCCGACAAAAACGCGCAATTCGCGCTAAAAGGCGCGTTAGAACGTCCAAAAGCCATCGGCATTCGAAAAATTGAATTCGATTTCCGAGTGCACGCCGGACGCGATGGAGGCGTCCGAAAATCCGGCCCGGAAACTCTAGCGCTGCTCCGCCGTCAGTTTAACCATGCGTTGCTTGTTTTGGATTACGAAGGAAGCGGGGCTGGCGCGCAAAGCGCCTTGGAATTAGAGGCTGAACTGGATGAGCGACTGAAAACTGTCTGGCAGGATGCCGCGAAGGCAATTGTGATCGAGCCGGAGTTGGATATCTGGATTTGGGGGTCAGATAACGCCATTAAACAGGTAATTAAATGGCCAATCGGCGGTACAATTCGCAATTGGATAAAGGGTAAGGGCTTTAACGTCTCCGAGAACTCCAAGCCCGATCGGCCAAAGGAAGCGCTCGAAGCGGTACTCCGTGAATTGGATATCCCGCGCTCGTCATCACTTTACCATGAAATCACGTCCAGAATTAGCCTTGCTCGATGCAAAGACATGGCGTTTCAAAGGATGCGTCAGAAATTGGCTTCGTGGTTTCCGCCGCCAGTAGTTTAGAACAATATTACAACGGGGCATCAAACGGCTTTGCCACACCTCAATTTGGGATCAAAAGTTGTCCTGCCAAATGAAAGGCGTACCATGAAAATCCCGCAGTCAATGCGGTATTTTCATGGTTGTTATTTTTTGTGAAATCACCAGGTTTTGAACGCAATAAATGAAATCGCGCGGTGGTGTATTCACCACAAACCGTTTCAACTTAAGGAGCCCGCCCCATGCTCACGCCTCTTTCCCGCCGCGGATTTTTCACTGCCGGCGCGCTTGCCGCCGCCGCTTGCGTTGCCGCCCGTTCGGATGACGACCCCCGCCCCATCGCGCCCGGAACCGATGAGCGGATCGTTCATCTCGATCGCCTCACTTCGCGCGAGGTGGAGGCGTGGATCAAGACCAGCGACGTGATTTTTGTGCCGCATGGGCCGATCAGCGGGCATGGGCCTTGGACGACGCTGGGGATTCATCCGCACGGAGCGGAGGCGGTTTCGGTGCGGCTGGCGCGCAAGTGCGGCGGGCTGGTGTATCCGACGATTTACACGGCGTTTGCGGGCGCGACGCGGATGTATCCGGGGACGGTGCCGTTTTCGTATGAGCTGCACGTGCAGATACTCAAAGCTGTTGTGCGCAGCCTTTACGCGCAAGGGTTCGGGCGCATTTTTCTCGTAGCCTTCACCAATCCGGAAGACCTTGCCGGCACGGTCGCGGCGCGCGATTTGTTCGACATTGAAGGCGAGATTCCAGTGGCGGCGCTGCTGGCGAACAAAGGAATGTCCTGCGACGCAGTCAAGAAGCTGCTGGCCGATTACAAAGGCGACGCGGGCGAAGCGATCTATGATTATGCGGCGATGCAGATTTTGCATCATGAGCGCGGCATCGCCGAGCCGGAATTGGCGAAAGTCGGTTTGAAGAGCGGGCTGGATCAGAACGCGGAAATTCGCGACGACATTCGCATTCTGCGGCGGTTGGGCGCGCGCGGTTTTCGCTACGATGCGGAGCGCGAACATTCGTCGCATGGCACGGTCGGTCTGACGTATGAGGGGAAAAGCGACGTGGAACTGGGCGTGAAACTGATCGATGCGCTGGCGGATTATCTTCTGCCGGCTGTCGAAGCGCTGAAGCATCATCGCGACTATTTGAAGGCTCATCCGGCGAAGCGGATTGAGAAGATGACGCCGCTGGATCAGTAGATCTGGGATCAGGGGTCA
>DATGGK010000035.1:0-4302 GCA_035308565.1 Planctomycetota bacterium
TCCGGCTCGTTCGTCTCGCCCAACGGGCTGGTGATGACCAACCACCACGTCGCCACCGAAACCATGCAGAAGCTCAGCACCGAACAGAACGATCTCGTCAAAAGAGGGTTCTATGCCAAAACGCCCGCGGACGAACTCAAAGCGCCGGACCTCGAACTCAACCAACTCGTCTCCATCGAAGACGTGACCGCCCGCGTGAAAGCCGCGGTGAAGCCCGGCATGAGCGGCCCCGACGCCGCGCACGCGCGCATGTCCGCCATCGCGGCCATCGAAAAAGAATCGCTCGACAAAACCGGCCTGCGCAGCGACGTGATGCCGTTCTACCGCGGCGCCGAATTTCATCTGTACCGCTACAAAAAGTTCACCGACGTGCGCTTGGTCTTCGCGCCCGAATTCGACATCGGCAACTTCGGCGGCGACCCCGACAACTTCAACTTCCCGCGCTTCGATCTCGACGTTGCGTTTTTTCGCGTCTACGAAAACGGCAAGCCCTACGAACCGAAGCATTGGTTCGCCTGGTCGAACACTGGCTTGAAGGATGGCGACCTCACCATTGTCTCCGGCCATCCCGGCGGCACGCGCCGCATGTGCGCGGTCGCGGAACTGGAATTCTCGCGCGATTTCGCGCTCCCGCTGCAGTTGAAATGGATGGAACGCGAAGTCGCGCTGCTGCACAAATACGCCGAAACCGGCCCCGAAGAAGCGCGCAACGCTCAGGAAGACATTTCCGGCACTGAGAACGATCTGAAAGACGCGCGCGGCCAATTCGACGGCTTGAAGAATCCTGAGTTAATGAAACGCATGCACGAAGCTGAAGCCGCGCTGCTCAAAGGCGCCGACCCGCTCTCCGCAAAGGCGCTCGCCGCCGCCTACGACGTGATCGTCAAAGCGCGCGAGAATTTCAAATCGTTCTTCAAGGAATTCAAGCTCGTCGAAGAAGGCTACGGTTTCGAATCCGATCTGTTTGGCCGCGCGTTGGAACTGGTGCGCCTCGCCGATGAGCGCGCCAAGCCCGACGGCCAGCGCCTCGCTGAGTACACGGACGCTCGCCGCGAATCGCTGGAGCAGGAATTGTTCTCGCCAGCCCCCATCTCCGCGCCGTTCGAAAAAATGCGCCTCACCAAATCCTTTGAATTGCTGCTCGAAGAACTCGGCGCCGATCATCCGGTCACAAAGCTCGCATTGGAAGGCAAAACGCCCGCCGCGCGAGCGGCCGAACTCATCGACGGCACAAAGCTGGCCGATCCAGTCGTCCGAAAGCGCATCGCCGAATCCGGAAAGAAAGCCATTGACGAAAGCACCGACCCGCTGATCGTGCTCGCCCGCAAACTCGACCCGTACGCCCGCACGCTGGCCAAGCGCTTCCGCGACGAATTGGAGACGCCCGAAACGCAAGCCTACGAAACCATCGCCAGCGTCTGGAAAGCGCCCGGCGGCGTCTGTCATTATCCCGACGCCACGTTTACGCTGCGCCTCTCGTTCGGCACGGTGAAAGGTTATGAAGAAGGCGGCAAAATGCTCGCGCCGTTCACCACACTCGGCGGCCTCTTCGAGCGCGCCGATGAGCACGGAAACAAAGAGCCATTCGTGCTCACGAAAAATTGGTGGGAAAAGAAAGCGAGCATCGATCTGAAAACGCCCTTCAATTTCGTCTCCACCAACGACATCATCGGCGGCAATTCCGGCTCGCCCGTCTTGAACTCCAACGCTGAAATCGTCGGCCTCATCTTCGACGGCAACATCTACTCGCTCGTTGGCGATTTCTTCTACGACGAAACCAACAATCGCGCCGTGGCCGTGGACGCGAGAGCGATCGTCGAAGCGCTGAATAAAGTCTACAATGCCGACGCACTGCTAAAAGAATTGGGCGTAAAGTAGGCAGAAGGAACGATAAACGATGAATGATGAACGATGAATTGAAATCGAGTGCTGCAATTTTCGTTCATCGTTTCTCATTCATCGTTAATGTGGCGTCCCATTTTCTTCGTTTTTCCCCCCCATCCACACCTTTTGGGCGTTATAGTTATTTGAAAGCTCGCTACCATTAATAGGAGATTCCATGAACAAGACGCTGATCGCAACTCTCGCCGCCACGCTGGCTCTCGCCCCAACGCTCCGCGCCGACGATCCCAATCCCGAAGTGGCCAAAGCCATCCAGGAAATCGCGGCGCGGCGCGCCGAAAAGGAACAGGCCCGCATCAAGCAAACCGAAGCGTGGGCCAGGAGCGAAGGCCAGGAACGCGCCTGGAGCGGCACCGTGGGCGCCACTCCGCCTGGTGCAGCGGTGAATCCCAAAGCCAAGTAACTATCCATCTATTCCATGCGAGGAACTCACCGTGAAACGTATCTTCCGATCCGCGGCACTCTGCCTCTTCATCCTCACCGCGCTCCACGCCGGCGAGGCGCCGCTTCCAAAAACCGCCGAGGAGCAGCTCAAATACCTCGAAGGCGCGCTCTCCGAATCGTTTCGCACCCGCGATTTCGCCATGCTTGAAATGGCCGTCAAAGGTTTCGCTGCCGCCAAGCTTCCCGAAAAGGATTTGGAAATTTCGATCCTGCGGGCCGAACGCGACGCCGCCTTCGGCAACATCCAGAGCTACGGCATGATGACGCCCGCCGCCGCAATCGAAACCTGGGGCCTGATGGCGCGCGCCAAGCTGGGCAACGCGGCGGCGCTCGCAACCTTGCACAAGCTTGTGGACGAGCCGCTCGACACGCCCGCGGCGCTGCCGGCCTTCGGCAAAGTGCCGCCCGCCGAATTCCTCGCGAAACAGCAAGTCCTCAACGACTACGCCGCCGCCGTGCGCAAGCGCAATCACGCGCTGCTGGCGCTCGCGCTGCTCAAAGAACCCAAGATTCAGGAAAAAGCGCTCGCCATCATCGTCGCTCGCTGCACCGAATGCGACCAGCAAGTCCGCGTCATGAATTATTCCGCCGGCGGAACCGATCCCGCGATTCTCGCCGTGCTCGAAGCCAATGCCGAATCCGGATTCAAACAATTGCTTGAGTATTGTTCCGAAGAAAAATTGCCGGTCAAAGATCAAGCCGCGGCGCTCGGCGAACTCTTCACTTTCCTGTCCCCGCGCAATTTTGGCGGCGCCGAGGAAAAATTCACGATCGTCAGCGACATCCGCAGCCGCATGCCCAAAGACGCGCAACAACAATTGATCCCCGCCTACGTCGGAATCCTCAAACGCTACACGCCCGACCCGAAGCAGCAATGGGACGCCACGCTCAACACCATCACCAGCATCGCCTTCATGCTCCCCGACAAATCGATTCCGCCCGAAGGCATCGCCGCGCTCGAAACCCTCACCAACGCGCTGCCCGGCCCGAAGGAGCAATACCCCAAACAGCAATTCGTCCAACTCCTCAAAAAATACGGCAAAGACCTCAACGAGCCGGTCAAGCCGCCCAAGGCGGAGAAACAGGATTTTTAGAAAAATTTTTCACGCAAAGACGCAAAGAATTCGCAAAGAGCGCAAAGAAAACTTTTTGAAAAAAAACTAAATCCGTTCTTTGCGACCTTTGCGTTTTTCTTTGCGCCTTTGCGTGGAAAGCCGTTCACCAGCTCCCCGCCCTGTAATCCTTCAAAAACTTCCCCCACACCTGCACGCCCGTCAGTACGCCTGAAAAAAATGGATCGCACACGCGCGCCGCGCCATCGACGATATCCAGCGGCGGCTGAAAATCGTGCTCCTCGCGTTTGCGCGCGGCATGGACGACAGGGTCCTCATCGGTTACCCATCCGGTATCGACCGCATTCATGAATATCCCGTCGCGCGCATAATCCGGCGCGGACGTCAGCGTCATCATGTTCAGCGCGGCCTTCGCCATGTTCGTGTGCGGATGTTTGTCGGTCTTCGTGCCGCGCGAAAAAATGCCTTCCATCGCCGAGACGTTGACGATGTGCCGCTGCCCAGTCGGTTTTTTAAGCATCAGCGGCTTCAGCCTGCTGCACAGAATGAACGGCGCGACGGCGTTGACGAACTGCACTTCCAATAATTCCGGAGTCGGCACTTCCGCCAGCGTCATGCGCCAACTGTTCTGCGTGCGCAAATCGACCTGCTGCAAATCCGCATCCGTTTTCCCTGCGGGAAACACATCGCGCCCGCACTGCGCGTCGTCATAGGTATAGCGCACCTGCGACAGCGCCGCCGACGCGCGAATGCCGATCCCCGCGCCGCCATCACCCTGTACCGCCGGCGTCTCGCCGGCCAGTTCCTGAATCGGGCCGGCGAGACGCCGGCGGTACAGTTCCCCCTCGCCCTTTGGGGGAGAGGGGCTAGGGGTGAGGGGTCG
>DATGGK010000036.1:0-54816 GCA_035308565.1 Planctomycetota bacterium
CTACAGTACGCTCTCGATTCGAGACGATGATGTTCACAGTCAAGCCTCCTTTTGGATCGCAGATTCAAGTTCGCCAAACTTTGAATCGTCCAAAAAGGAGGCTTTCTATTTTTCATTTTTTACTTAAAGAAGCAGCATTGGACCACCCATCACATCCCACTTTCCGCATTCCGCAATCGACATTCGCGCGGCTTTGGTCTACAAAATATTCCAAGCATGGAGAGCGCCGCCTTGACGAATCGTTGTGCAAAACTCGCAGCCATCGTGATCGCGCTTTTTTGCGCGCACTTGCGCGCCGCGGACGAATCGAAGCTCTCCGTCGAAGCGGTGGGCGTGCGCGTGGCGCGAGGCAATTCGCTGAAAGAAAAAATGATCTGGCCGACCGGCACGAGTGTTTCGCTGCTGGTCTCGTCAAGGGCCGGCGAATTCATTCATTTCGATGCAGTGGACAGCGCCGTTGCGAAATTTGTCGATGATAAAGGCACCGATTTGCAGGCGCGCCCAAAAGACGCCGCGGAGCCCGCATTGCCGGCGGCATTCGGCACGGGCTCGAAAATCGACAAGGATGCGAAAAGTTGTCTCATCGAATTTTCGGCGCCCGGCCTGCCGGTGAAAGGTGCCACGCAGTTGATTTTGCAGGGCACGCTTTCGATGCTCTGCGCCACGACCAAGAAGGAAACGGAAGTGAAGAACGTGCCGATCCGCAGCGGCACGCGCATCGCCGGGCCTGGGAATCTCGAATTGCAAATCGAACAAGTCGGCAAGCCGGAATTCGGCAAAGGCGCATGGGCGTTTCTGCTGCGCGCGCAGCGCGAATTGGACGATCTGGCCGAAGTGAAATTCTTCCGCACCGACGGCACGGAGATTCCCTCGACGCGCACGACGACATCGACGCTGGCGATCGAAGGCGCCGTGCGCGTGGAATGGAATTACGCACTGAGCGAACGCGTGGACGCGGCGAACGTGAAGCTGTACACATGGAGCGATGCGCAAAAGAAGCGCATAAAAGTCGATTTGAAAATTGACCTCGGACTTTAACGGAATATTCAAGATTCAAAGTTCAAGATTCAAAATGCCAAGCAGTTTTGAATTTTGAATTTTGACTTTTGAATTTTGAATTTATGTTCGACCAACCCATTTTTTTCAAGCCGATCATGATGGAGCGCGTGTGGGGCGGGAACAACCTCGAAGCGCTCTTCGGCAAGAAAATTCCGCCCGGCAAAATCATCGGCGAAAGCTGGGAACTCAGCGACCGCCCCGAAGCGCAGAGCGTCGTGGACGGCGGGCCGTTCGATGGCTGGACGCTGCGCCAACTCATCGAAAAATACCCGCGCGAAATCCTCGGCGACTTGCCCGACACCGGCCGCTTTCCGCTGCTGCTGAAGTACGTGGATGCCGGCGACAAACTATCCGTGCAAGTGCATCCCGACGACGCCGGCGCGAAGAAGTACAACGATCTGGGCAAGAGCGAATGCTGGGTGATCGTGCGCGCCGAACCCGGCGCAAAAATCGTGCGCGGCTTGAAGGCCGGCACGACGCGCGAAGCGTACATGCAAGCCGTCGCTGAAAATCACGTCGAAGAAGTGCTGCATTCGTTCGAGCCGAAAGTCGGCGACGTGGTCGCGCTGCCCGCGGGAATGGTCCACGCCATCGGCGCCGGATTGGTCGTCGCGGAGATTCAACAAAACTCCGATCTGACCTTCCGCATCTACGATTACGGACGGATGGGTCTTGACGGCAAGCCGCGCAAGCTGCATGTGGAGGAGGCCCTGGAGGCGATTCGGTTCGATAAGCTGGGGGATGAATTCAGAGAAGACATGCGCGCGCAAACGGTGACGCCGGTTCGGACTGATCCGATGACGGAGCATTTATTGACCGGCAAATACTTCGATCTCGCGCGGCTGACGATCACGTCGAATTTGAATTACATCACACTCAATCGCGCGTTGGTCGCCATGGTGGTCGCTGGTGAAGGCGCGTTCGGAGCGCGCATCGTTCGAGCTGGAACGACAGCTTTATTTTCAGCGGGAATGGAACGCGTTCAGATTTCTGTGCGTAAAAAACTGGTGATGTTGGTTGGCCGGCCGAAATAAATTACATCTCCTCCGGCGCCGCCACGCCCAACAACGCAAGTCCGCGCGCAAGCACCACACGCACCGCATCCACCAACACGATGCGCGCATGGCGCAGTTCGGGCGCGGAATCCAGCACGCGGTGTTTGTTCAGGAAATTGCCGAAGGCGCTCGACAACTCAAGCAGATACGTCGCAACCAGCGACGGTTCGTAATCGAGCGCGGCTTGTTCGACGGCGTTTGGATAGCCTTCGAGAATTTTGCAGACAGCCGTTTCTTCGCTTTCAATCAGCAGCGACAAATCCGCCGGACCCACCGCCAGACCCGGCCCATTCGCCGCTCGCCACTTGCGCAGGATGCTGCACGCGCGTGCGTGCGTGTATTGCAAATACGGCCCGGTGTCGCCCGAAGGATCGGTCGCCTTCGCCCAGTCGAAGACGAAGCTGCTCGCTCGCCGCCGCGCCTGCACCCAATAAATAATCGCGCCCACGCCCACCGCTTCCGACACCGCCGCGGCCTTCTGCTCGATCAGTTCCGGATTCTTCTCCGAAACAATCTTGCGCACCACCGCGACCATTTTGTCCAACAGTTCGCTCAGCGGAATCATCTGTCCGCCGCGCGTGGTCATCGCCATCACCGTTTCACCTTCCCGAATCTGCATCAGCCCGAACGAGACGTGCACGCAATCCTTCGCCCACGCATGCCCCATCTTCGCGACCGCTTTGAAAAGCATTTGGAAATGTCCCGACTGCCGCAGATCGACGACGTACAGATTCTTGAAAAAATCGTACGTCGTTTTGCGGTACAGCGCCGCGGCCAGATCGCGCGTGCCGTAGATCGTCGCCTCGTCGCTCTTGCGCAGAATGAACGGCGGCTTGGGGTCCTTGCCGGGCTTCGGCGGCGCGTCGTCCATCGGGATCACCAGCGCGCCCTGGCTTTCAATGGCGATGCCCTTCTCCTTCAATTCCGCCAGCAGCGGTTTGAGCATCGGCTCGTAGAAGCCTTCGCCAGCGTTCGATTCGAATTTTACGCCGAGCCGGTCGTAAGATTTCTGCAACACCTCCAGCGTGACCGTGCGGAACATTTCCCAGAGTTTCTTCAGTTCCGTGTCGCCGTCTTCAAGCTTCTTGAAGAGCGCCCGCGCCTGAACGTCGCGCGCGTCGGCTTCCTGCTTGGCCGCGTCGATGCGCTTGCACAATTCCGCGCGCTTGTCGGGATCGAGCTGGCACGGTGCGGCATTCAATTCCGCTTCCAGCACCGCGACCTGCTTCGCCGCTGAATTAATTTCGACGTACAGATCGCAGAGATAATCCAGCCCGCGTTCGCGCAATTGTTTTTCGCGCTCAACCGGATCGGCGCGCTGCCACGCGAGAAACTGAAATCCGCACTGCACGCCCCAATCGCCGAGATGATTGACGCCCACGACGCTGTAGCCCAGTGCGCGGAAAATCCGCGCCAGCGACGCGCCGATGATCGTGCTCATCAGATGCCCGACATGAAACGGCTTGGCGATGTTCGGCCCCGAATAGTCGATCACAATGGTCTTGCCCGCGCCGGCTTTCGACGTGCCAAACGGCGCGTTTTCTCCCAGCGGATCGTGAACCAAATCGAGAATCGACTTGCACAGCACGCCCGGAAAGACGTAGAGGTTCAGGAACGCGCCGGCGCAGTCGATCTTGCCGACGATTTTTTCAAGCGATTTATCGACGCGCAGCAGCGCGGCGAGTTTCTCACACGCCGCGTTCGGCGCAAGCTTGTTCTGCTTGGCGTACACAAAGCACGGAAACGCATAATCGCCCATCGCCGCATTCGGCGGCCGGCTGATCTGAGCGGCAACGGCCTCGCGCTCGAGGCCCGTGGCAATGGACAACGCCGAAACGATCGCCGTATAGGCGGAATGAGCGGCTATTTTCATGCTGGCAACTATAACGCGCGGCGGGCGCAAATTCCAGAGCGCGGTGTGCGGGTTGCATTCGGAGCTTCCGGTGAAGGCCGAGGCGGCCTTCGACATCTTTCAACGTCACGCTCGGAAAACGATCCGGGCCGGGTGGAGGCCGGCGCTCCGAGCGGAACTGCAAACAATTGCGATTGACAAACCACAATTCAACTCTGACAAATGCGGGCGAAAGGAACGAGCGCATCGCGATTCCATCTCGAAAAGTTTTGATCACCGCCGCGGCGTTCATCGCGCCGGAACCGCTGCGCGAGGCGCTCGCCGGTTCGCGTTCAGTGGCGCCGCAGCCGCCGCCGGAGATCACGGCGTTTGAAACGCTCGCGGGCGTGCCGGCGTGGGGCTTTGAGGTCGTCGATTTTTCGATCCAATCCGAATTGCCGCACGTTAAAAGTTTCGTGGATCGCACCAGCGCGTTTGCGCTGGCAGCGGCGAAACATGCGCTGGCTGAATCCAATTTGTTGGAACGCGACAAACGCCCGGCGGGCGTCGAAATCGGGTGCGCATACGGCACGACGCTGGGCTGCCTCGAAGCGATGGGCATTTTCTGGAACAAAGTCAAATCGACGAATCCGAAATTCGCGCCGCCGCTGCCGTTCACGCACGGTTATGCCAACAGCCCCTCGTCGCTGCTGTGCATCGACTACGGCTTGCGCTGGTCGGCGGCGACGTTCACCGGAGAACGTCTCGTTGGATTGGAGGCGCTGCTGTTTGCGTTCGATCAGATCGCGGCGGGATCGGCCGAGGCGATGCTGGTTTGCGCCAGCGACAGCCTCACGCCGGCGGCGCTCAATCATTTGTACGCGACCAAGCAGCTCAGCGCGCGCGGCGATTGGAGCGACGGGATTGTGCCGGGCGAAGGGGGGGTGGCGCTGATTCTGGAGAGCGAAGCGATCGCCGCTGCGCGCGGGGCGCGCGTGCTGGCCGAATTGGAAGGCGTGAATTTTTTTCCGCTCGATCCGAAAAGCAGCGTGGCGCCGATGCGCGTGGCCACGCCGACGAATGAGACGGCGGTTTTCACTTCGACGCCGAACGTGCACGCGTTCGGAGGATGGATTCAGCATCTGCACAAGCCGGACATGCCGGCGGTGGCGCCCAAATATTTCACGGGCGACGCGCTGTCGGTCTCGCCGCTGCTGGGCGTGGCGCTGGCGGCGAAGACGCTGGGCGGCGAGCGCGTGATCGCGCTCAATGGCGGCGCGGGTTTGCCGCTGCTGAATGCGGCGAGCACATTGGATGAGGCGCGCTACGCGCTGGCATCGGGGTTCGATGCGGGCGGACAGTTGGGAGTGGCGATGCTGGCGAAGGTGTGAGGGCGCGGCGAAGTTTTCAGAGCCATTTGCGCGCGTGTCGTTTATAGGCCCTATAGGACCTATAGGGCCTATATGGCCTATGGGCCCGCGGGAAAAATTGTCGCATGGATTCCGCCACCCCAAAAAAATTTACGCCCGGCGAAATGAGCGCCGTTGCCAAAGCGCTGGCGGCGCGCCACGGCTTTTCGCTTAGCGGCATGGCCCGCGTGCCGGAGAACGGCGATGCGCCGCGGGCGGCGGCGTTGAGCGCGTGGATTTCGGGCGGGCTGCACGGGCCGCTGGAGTACATGCCGCAGACGGAAGCGCGCCGGCGGAATTTGCGCGCGCGCTTTCCGTGGGCGCGCACGGTGTTGTGTCTGGCGGCGTTTTACGATGGGAAGGCGCGCGGAGAACGCGGGCGCGACTTGGAAGCGCATGTTGCTCGCTACGCGCGCGGGCGCGATTATCACCGGGTTTTTGAAAAGCGCCTCAAGCGTTTGTCGTCCGATTTGATCGCGTCGGGCATCTGCGCGCACGCTCATTATTACACGGACACGGGGCCGGTGCTGGAACGGGCGTGGGCGGAAGCGGCGGGGTTGGGCTGGGCGGGGAAGAACACGTGCCTGATTCACCCGCGGCTGGGTTCGTACATGCTGCTGGCGGAGGTGATTCTGGATTGCGCGGCGGAAGCGGATACGCCGCTGCCGTTTCATTGCGGAACGTGCAGGCGATGCATCGACGCGTGTCCGACGCAAGCGCTGGAGTGCGGCGTGCTCGATTCGGCGAAGTGTCTGGTCACGTACAACATTGAATTGAATGGAAGGACGCCGCGCGAGCTTTGGGAGAAGCAGGGCCAGTGGGCGGCGGGGTGTGATATTTGTCAGGAAGTGTGTCCGTACAATGCGCCGAAGCGCATCGCGCCGCCGGATGCGGAGTTGGCCGAGCCGCTGCCGTGGCAGACCATGACGCTGGCGGAATGCATGGTGATGGATCAGGCGGAATTCGACCGGCGGTTTGTTGCGAGCACGCTGCGGCGGACGGGATTGAAGGGGCTGCGGTTGGGCGCGATCACGGCGGCGGGGAATTGTCACGCGGAACATTGCGTCGAGGCATTGCGGACGTGTTTGGAGGATGGGGATGAGGAGATTCGGGCGCGGGCGGAGTGGGCGGTGGGTCAATTCAAAATGAAAAATGCAAAATGCAAAATGGGAGGCGCGTAAAGCATGGATGAGCCCCTTCAACGCAAGTGGCTGCAAGTGCATCTGAGCACGGCGGTGGTGCTGATGTTTGTGGCGGGGGCGTTGATTTGGGCGAACATCGGACCTCGTCCGCGTAAATCGAGCTATACTTTCCATTTTGCGAATCCGTACCGCGAATCTGAACTTATTCACGTTGGGAAAGTTTATGGATGGCCCTACGACGCTATCTACCGAAACGAAATCGATTACCATAAGTTTGACGTCGAACCGGAATTAACGCCGGCGAACGTGCCATACACGCAAACGGATCCACCAATGTTTCTGCTCGATCTGGCAATTGCGCCGGTGATTCTTTTCGCGACATGGTTTGCGTGCGAGCGATGGATTGCGTGGCGTTCCTTGCGGAAAAAAACGCCGGTGTAAAGTAATCAGACAAACGACATGGAGGAAACTCAACGCATGGAACGGCGCAGACTCGGTTCGACTGGATTCGACATCACTGTCATTGGCCTCGGCACGTGGGCCATTGGCGGGTGGCTTTGGGGCGGGCAGGAGGAGGCGGACAGCGTTGCGGCGATTGAGGCGGCGCTGGAGACGGGGATCAACTGGCTGGACACGGCTCCGATTTATGGGTCGGGGATTTCGGAGCAGATGTGCGGGGATGTGTTGAAGAAGATTCCCGCGGCGCGGCGGCCGCTGGTGTTTACGAAATTTGGATTGGGCGACGACAGCAGCGCGCGCAATCCGTCGGCGACGACGGCGCAGGTGCTGGCGGAGTGCGAGGCGAGTTTGAAGCGGCTGAATGTGGAGCGGATCGATTTGTATCAGCTTCATTGGCCGGTGCCGCAGCCGGTGGACGAGCAGGCGCGGGCGTGCGACATGCTTTTGAAAGCGGGGAAGATTCGCGCGGTGGGTGTGTGCAATTTCAGCGTGGCGGAATTGGAGGCGTGGGCCGCGACGGGATTGCCGCTGCACACACTGCAAACGCCGCTGAGCATTCTGCGCACCGCCACGTTGCACGAACAGATTCCGTGGTGCCAGAAGCATGGCCTGGGGACGCTGGCCTATTCGCCGCTCTTTCGCGGGATGCTGTTTGGGACGTGGACGAAGGAGAAGAAATTCCCAGAAGGCGACAGCCGCGCGACGCATAAGGATTACACGGGTCCGCGTTTCGTGCGGCATTTGCAGGCGGTGGATGAATTGAAGGCGCTCGCCGAAAAGAATGGAACGACCTGCGCGAATCTGGCGTGCGGCGCGCTGCTGGCGAATCCGGCGGTGACGGCGTGTATCGTCGGCGCGCGGAATGCGCGACAGGGGCAGTTGATTGGGACGCTGGGGAAGCCGATCAGCGCGGAGGTCAATGCGGAGGTGTGGCGGATTGTGGAGCGGTTGAATGGGGATTTGGCGGGGATGTGATGCGAGGGGCAAGATTCATCGCAGATGAACGCGGGTGAACGCGATTGGACGCGGCTGAGATTGAACAACGAATCGCACGAATCTTCACGAAGAGTTTTTGGAAAACGCATTTTTGCCGCGGTAGCGGCGGCACATGAATAGCCGTGGTCGTAGCGCGTTTACGCGCAAGGCCACGGTTTGCGGGATTTGAGGCGCTCCAAGGCGCGTAGCGCCGACACCGAGTGAGTCTGGCCCGAGGAGGAGAACTATGAAAACGTTATCGGTGCGAATGAAACTGATTGTTTCGTGCGTAGGACTCGCTCTAGGTTTGGCACTCGCCGCCGAAACCAACGTCGCACCCGATCCACGCACGCGCGCGGAAGTGGATGCGATATTGAAAAAGGCGCCCGCGCCTATTCCTGAAGACAAACTCAAGCCGCTCAATGTTCTGCTGCTGGCCGGGAAGAAAGATCACGGCGTCGGCGAACACGATTACCCGCTTTGGCAGAAGAATTGGACGCCGCTGATGAAGAAACTGCCGCGCGTCACGGTGGACACGGCGTTCAATTGGCCCACGCCCGAGCAGATCAAAGCGGCGGATTTGATGGTGTGTTTTTTGCACCCGACTGACGATCAGAAAGTGTGCTGGAACGACGCGATGCTCAAGGATGTCGATTCGATTCTGGAGCGCGGCGGCGGCGTGGTGCTGATCCATTGGGCGATCGGGCCGACGAAGGAGCAGGTCGATAAATTCGGCGAGCGCTTTGGGCTGGTCTACACGGCGGCGGGCTATCGGCACGGGCCGATTGAATTGAAACTCAACACCGAACATCCGATCACGCGCGGATTTCCGGCGACGCTTTCCTTTGTGGACGAGACGTATTTTCCGATTATCGGCGACCGAACGGAATCGACGGTGCTGGCGACGGCGGACGAATTCCCCAAAAAAGACGCGCCCGCGAAGGAGACCTATCCGCAAGTGTGGGCGAAGCAGCACGCGAAGGGTCGCGTCTTCTGCATGATTCCGGGGCATTACAATTGGAGTTTCAACGATCCGCTTTTCCGGCTGCTGCTGCTGCGCGGGATGGCGTGGGCGGCGGGCGAGCCGGAGCAGCGGTTTGACGGGCTGGCGGTGGAGGGGGTGGAGTTTAGGAAAGAGTGAGCGGGTTGACGACGGCTCGACGGAGAATTAGGCTGTTGTCAAACGCAGGAGTTGAATTGCAATGGTTTCGACCGCGCCGATCAGGCCATCTTATTTGCGGCTCTTCAGACTGGCAAACGCATTCAAATTCAAGAAGACGCCCATGGCCGACGCAATCGAACTGGCGGTCGCGGACCTCGTAAAGGTCCGTGGCGAATTGGAGGGCTCGCCGTCGCGCATCACGGCTTCGAAAGGACAACTGACGATCTGGATATTCTGTACAAAAACCGGGACATGGCCATTTTGAAGCGCCTCGGCAAATATTTCAAAGTTGTGCGGCGCGCATCCAATGGATGGTACGAAACGCGTCATAAGACAACGGGCATCCGGCTCGAATTAGTACCTGAAGGCGGCTTGGGGCAATACGGATTCATTCCGTTTTGCGACATAGTTGGTGAACATGAGGGCTATATTTCCTTGATCGGGCTAATCTGGTTAAAATTGGTTGCCGGCAGGCCCAAAGACGAGATTGACGTCATAGAATTGTTGAAACTAAATCAGCACGATATACCGAAAATCCGAAATCAATTGCCGGCGGAACTGCACGAGCGATTCGATGAATTTGTTATAAAAGTTCAGAAGACTTTGGACAACGATCCCTATTTGCATCCGGAGAAACACATGAAGCGCAAATTGCCGGACGGGACGATTGTGGATTTGTCGAGGGCGGGGAAGCGCAAACGTGGCAAGGGGAAGTGAATTGACAACGATTCCAAGGAAAGGCGCGCACAATCAAGGCGCGACTGCATAATCCACTCCGCGTGGATTTTCAACGCGTTGCGAAGCATTAAGAACTTCCAGGCCTATGATGTTGCCATGCTCGTCGTAATCCAGGATGACGCCCGGTTTGTCCTCATCGCTTTCATCCACAGGCGCGTCTCGAAGCAGGATGCGCAAAACATCGACGTGGGGGTCATAGGTAACTTTCATGGCTGGCTCCAGTATTTGGACAGGTTGCTTGTCCTGTACGCCGTCACCACAACCGGCGGCTGCTTTGACTCATTGACCATCGCTCGCACCAAGTATGCCTTACCGTTTATCGTAACACGCGATTGGTAGCATACAATATCGCCATGATTCGGAATTCTTTGCTCTGGCGCTGCGAGCACGGCATCCAAAATTGAGCGTGGGATGCCGCGCCTCCGCAATTCATCAATTGCATGGTTCGACAAATGAAAGGTCATCGCAACAACGGGCCTCAATACCGGTAATGTTCCGCCTTGTACGGCCCCTCCACTTTCACACCCAAATACTCCGCCTGCTTCGCCGTCAGCGTTGTCAGTTTCGCGCCCAGTTTGCCCAGATGCAATCGCGCGACCTTCTCGTCGAGATGCTTGGGTAGGATGTAGACTTCGTTTTTGTACTTGCCGGTGCCGCGGGTTTGCCAGAGTTCGATTTGGGCCATGACCTGATTGGTAAAGCTGGCGCTCATCACGAAGCTGGGGTGCCCCGTCGCGCAGCCGAGATTCACCAATCGTCCTTCGGCCAGCACGATCAGCTTCTTCCCATTCGGCCAGATCCACTGATCGACTTGCGGTTTGACTTCCACTTTACGCAGCGTCTTGTCAGTGTTCAGGCTCTTCATGTCGATTTCGATATCGAAGTGGCCGATGTTGCAGACGATGGCGTTGTCTTTCATCGTGTCCATGTGTTTGCGCGTGACGATGTCGCAGCAGCCTGTCGTCGTCACGAAGATATCGCCCTGCGGCGCGGCGTCGTCCATCGTGACGACCTGGTAACCTTCCATGCACGCTTGCAGCGCGTTGATCGGGTCGATCTCGGTGATGAGCACGCGCGCGCCCTGGCCGCGCAGGCTTTGCGCGCAGCCTTTGCCCACGTCGCCGTAGCCGGCCACCACGGCGGTTTTCCCGGCAACCATCACGCTGGTCGCGCGCTTGATGCCATCGAGCAGGCTTTCGCGGCAGCCGTACAAATTGTCGAATTTCGATTTCGTGCACGAATCGTTGACGTTGATCGCGGGCAGCTTGAGCGTGCCCTTCTTAAGGCGCTCGTACAAGCGATGCACGCCGGTCGTGGTCTCTTCGCTCAGGCCGACGATTTCTTTGGTGAGGTGCGGGTATTTGTCGAGGACCATGTTGGTGAGGTCGCCGCCGTCGTCGAGGATAAGGTTGAGCGGCTTGCCGTCGGGCCAGAAGAGCGTCTGCTCGATGCACCAATCGAATTCTTTTTCGTTCATGCCTTTCCACGCGAAGACCGCGCACCCCGCGGCGGCGACGCCCGCGGCGGCGTGGTCTTGCGTCGAGAAAATATTGCAGCTTGACCAGCGAACCGTTGCGCCGAGGTCCTGAAGCGTCTCGATGAGCACGGCGGTCTGGATGGTCATGTGCAGACAACCGGCGATGCGCGCGCCGGCGAGCGGCTTCTTGCCTTTGTATTCTTCGCGCAAGGCCATGAGGCCGGGCATTTCGGTTTCGGCGATGGCGATTTCCCTGCGGCCCCAATCGGCGAGCGACATGTCTTTGACTTTGAAATCGGATTCGACGGCGACAGGCATTAGAAAAGTCCTTTCAGAGTTTCACGGTTTCAGAATCACACGGGTATTTTACGGGAATGGACGCGCGCCGCACGGGAAATCTTGAGCAAAAATGGCAAGGAATTCTGCCGCCAAAAAAATGCGGGCGCAATCGCCCGCGTTTTTTAGATTCGTCTGCTCTGTGTGCTGATTCGGTTTACAGCCGTTGCCAGCGGATGAAAACCGCATCACTCAAATTGCAGTACAAATGTCCCGCCGTCAGCACTGTGAAGGAAAGGTTGCGCGACGCACGCTCAGACTGAGCGGTCGAACACGTTCCCGAGACGCTTGTACCGTAATTTTCGCAACATAAGCAAATGATCTCTGTTGATTGTGCTGCGGATTACATGGTCCGCTGCAAAATGCGCTCGATCTCCGCCTTCACGGTATCCACGCTCAACGGCCGCGTGAGGATGCCCTGCGCGTAGAATTTCACCGCTTTCTCGGTGTCGTCGTCGGTGATCTGCGTGCCGCCGATGAACAGAATCGGGAAGCTGCGCAGCGATTTGTTGGAACGAATGCGTTCGGCAAACTTCCAACATTCCGGATCGTGAGGCGATAGGCAAATCACGAACAGCGCCGGGAAATGATCGAGCGATTTCAGCAGCGCGTCGGGATAATTGTGCGCCAGCACGGGCTGGTGCCCCAACACCTCGATGGCTTCGATGAGCTCCTGCGAACCCGTATTGCCGCCGTCCGTGATCAGCACGTGCCGCCGTCCGACCTCCGTTCTCGCTTTTAGGAACGATTCGAAATCGGTCACCTTCACTTTCCAGTAACCGTTGGCGAGCTTCACGGCGGGAAGCTTGCGCCGGTAGATCCACTGCTTGACGGCCTCGCCAGTGACATTAAGGATGCGGCCGATGTCGTTAGGCGACAGAAACCGCTCCCCATTATCGGTCAGCACCGGCACCGAAATGCCGTACGCTGCCGCCTGTTCTGAAACAACCTCCTGATGCCCGCGCGGACGCCCGCGTTTGCGTTTCTCTTCAACGCCTAGTCCTTCTGGCTTTTTGATCATGAGACACTCCTTGTTGATTTGGAAAGTGCGATACGCGCACAAACTTGTTTAAAAGATGCTACAGCAAAACCGAAAAACACGCAAACGAAAGTTCTTTTTATGTTGATGCAAGAAGCTTCCGGCACTTAGAATCCTCAGCTCATTATCAAATTCGGGAACCAGGCTGCGTGAAGTCTGGTTTCGCCTAAATAAGTGTTCGATTTTAGCCTAGTCTGATTGGATTTTGAGCAGCGCTCTGCTCGTCTGCACATATTTTATGCATATTTCATATCGCCTAGTCCGCGGGACTGCGAACAAAAAATGAAGAGAAACACTGAGTTACAAGCAAACGAGCGATAATATGAATGACTCGCTCATGCTTTGCGTTTTAATTCGCCCTTCTTTTTGGCCATCCAGTTTGCACCCAAAAATCGCCCGATAATAAAACCGTTGGTGTCACATATATTTTTTTAAAAAAATCTTGCCAGTCCGCAAAATCACTCCGATCCCGATTTGCAATTCTGACGCATATTTCATCTCGGAATAATGTCCCGGCGGTGTACTCGGCTCGTAGACTTTTTCGCCGCATCATGGGTGCCCTAAATGGAGAATCTCCGCATCATGCCGTCCGTTTTGCGCCAGTCCGCTGCCCTGTTGTCCTCGCTTCTTTCGGTTGCCGTTTTTGCAGGCGCTGCATCGTCCGACCAGATGAAAGGCGTGCGCGCCGAGAAGGGTTTCGAGGTAACGCTCTTCGCCGCCCCGCCGGATGTCGGTTACCCTGTCTGCTTGAGCGCCGCGCCCACGGGCGAACTCTTTGTCGCCGTCGATGAAAACGGCTCCCTTGACCGCGCCCCCAATCGCGGGCGCGTCGTTCGTTGCGTCGATTCGACGGGCAGCGGCAAAGCCGACAAGTTCACCGTCTTCTGCAAAGTGGACAGCCCGCGCGGCCTGTTCTTCGACAACAATGAATTGATCGTGCTGCATCCGCCGATGGTCGAAGCGTGGTACGACGACGCGGGCACCGGCGTCGCGAATCGCCACGAGACGCTCATCTCCGGCCTAGGCTTCGGCCTCGATTTCCGCGGCGCCGATCACACCACCAACGAAATCCGCGCAGGCATCGACGGCTGGCTCTACGTAGCGATGGGCGATTACGGCAGCCCCAACGCCGTCGGCAAAGACGGCAGCCACCTCAAACATCGCGGCGGCGGGATCGTGCGCTTTCGCTCCGACGGCAGCGAAGTTGAAATGTACGCCTACGGCACGCGAAACGTTTGCGATATTTCGATCGATCCGTACATGAACGTCTTCGAATGGGACAACACCAACGACGGCGACGGCTGGTGGGTGCGCTTCACGCACATCATCCAGAGCGGCAACTACGGCTACCCCATGCTCTACATGAATTTTGCCGACGAAGAAATCGCGCCGCTGGCCGACTACGGCGGCGGCGCGCCGACCGGCTCGCTGTATGTCTTCGAACCGGGCTTGGCCAAAGACTACGGCGACACGCTTTACATGTGCGAATGGGGCCAGGACAAAATCATCCGCCATCCGATTCAGCCCAACGGTGCGACCTTCAAAGCCCCGCAGCAAAAGCCCGGCGAACGCATCGAATTCCTGCATATCACGCGCCCGACGGACCTCGATGTTGACGGCCAATCGCGCTTGTACGTGTCGAGTTGGAAAGGCGCCACCTTTAATTACGCCGGCCCCAACGCCGGCTTTATCGTCCGTGTCACCGATCCCACGGTCAAACGCCCGCCTTTCCCCAATCTCAAAACCGCGAGCGACGCCGATCTGCTCAAATACATGACCGTGCCCAGCAGTGTCTATCATCTCCACACTCAGCGCGAAATCCTGCGCCGCGGCGTGAAGCCCGCTTTCACCGACGGCCTCACCAAAATCGCCGAAAGCGACGCCAACCTCGCCAACCGCGTCGCCGCGATTTACACGCTCAAACAACTGCTCGGCGAAAAAGCGAAAGATATTCTCGTCAAATTCGCCGCGAAAGACGAACTGCGCGAACACGCCCTCCGCGCCCTCACCGACCGCAAGAAAGAATGCGCCGGCCTCGACCTCAAGCTCTTCACCACGGCGCTCAAAGACCCCAACCCGCGCGTGCGCAATCAAGCGCTGATCTCGCTGGGCCGCATCGGCAAACCCGAAGCCGCCGACGCAATGATTCCGCTGCTCGCCGACAGCGATCCCGTCATCGTCCACATCGCCGTCAATAATCTGATTGAACTCAACGCACAAGCCGCCGCGTTCAAAGCACTCGACAGTGGCGACCCGAAATTGCGCAACGGCGCCATTCGCACGCTGCAAGGCATGCACACGCCCGAGGTCGTCGCCGGCTTGATCCAACGCGTTGACAAAACCGGCGACCCATACCAGAAGCAGGCTGTGCTCAAAGGTCTCTGCCGCCTCTACAACAAAGAGGAGGAATGGGACGGCAAGAAATGGTGGACCACGCGCCCCGACACCACCGGCCCGTACTACACGCCCGTGACGTGGGAGAAAAGCGACGAGATCGGCAAGACATTGAAATACCAACTTAGCACCGCCGACGCGGACACCAAGCGTTTCCTTGTCACCGAAATGCCGCGCAACCGCATCGAAATGCCCGAAGTCTACGACACGCTTTTTAAACTCGCCGCGGAAGATCCAGCGTTTAAATCCAAAGCCGTCGCTGTGCTGCTCGGCCGAAGAAATCTGCCGCCCGAAGCGATTCCGTTTGTGGTCGAAGTCGCCTCGTCGTCGAAAGAAGATCCCGCTTTGCGCGCCAAAGCCATTCGCGGCCTGACGAAAAACTCGAGCAAAGGCATGTTGGAAGCCGCCTTCAAAGCCGCCGCCAGCGTGGACGCGTCAAACAAAGACGTGCTCAGCGCGCGCGAGGATTTTGTCCGCGACAACAAGAACGAGCGGCAGGCCAATTTTTTCGCCGGCAAAGCCTCCAGCGGCAGCGCAGCGGAACGCCAACTTGCCTATTCCGTGCTGATCTACATCCGCGGGGGCCAGAAGACTCCGCAGCAAGCGAAAGACGCCGCGAACAAAGCCATCGACGCCGGCTGGAGCAGCACCGAAAGCCTCGGCCCGCTCGTGCGCGCCGCGACCGACATGCACGCGAAGGATTACGCCGACAAGGTTCGCGAGGCGCTCGCGAAAAATCCGTCGCTGGCCGACGCGAAAGCCGCGCAAGGTCTGATCGCCGAGAAAAAGGACCCCAACAAAATCACCATCGAAAAAATGAAATACGAAGATGTACTCGCCGCCGCGCAGACTGAAAAAGGCGACGCCGCCACCGGCGAGTTGCTTTTCAAAAGCCAGGCGCTCAACTGCATCGCCTGCCACACCGTCAACAAAGCCGATCCGCCCAAAGGCCCGTACCTCGGCGACATTGCCAACCGCTACAAGCGCCCCGAGCTGATCGAATCGATTTTGAAACCCAACGCCAAAATCGCACAAGGCTTCGAGACGGTCTATTTCAAAACGCACGACGGACTGATTTACACGGGTTTCGTGGTCAAAGACGCCGGCAACACCGTCGAAATCCGCACCAGCCCGACGGAGCAGTTGACGCTCCAAACCAAAGACATCGCCCTCCGCAAAACAAAGGAAGGCGTCTCGATCATGCCGGAAGGTCTGGTGAAGGATTTATCGGTGCATGAACTGGCGTCGATTCTGGCGTATTTGGAACATTTGAATGAGTTGAGCAAGAAGTAGGGGCGTCTACTTCTTTTGTGAAGCTGATTCCACGATTCTCTTTGCGGACACTCCGGCTCGTCTGCCTCCTATGCGGTGCGGCGGAGGGCGTTTGGCTCAAGCGCCAGGTTTGGCTGCTTGGGTTTGCCATGCCGATGCCCGAACCGGAGCTTCCCTTTTCCAACCTGTCGACGATCACGTTCGACAATTCTGAAAAACGCACCGATGAAGAGAAACTTGGAGCGCTGTCATGATACCCGGTCTAATATTTCTGGCGCTTGGAATTGGATGTTTCATTGGCTTCGGAGCACTCGGTGCAAAGTTCGGTAAGAATCTGGAACGTCGCGGTGTTGGCTCCGGGCTTGAAATCGCGTTCATGGTGCTATTTGGAGTGGGCGGCGCAGTTCTCGTGTTATGGATTGTCTCCCTTGTATTTGCCAAGCCGTAAACGGAAGTAACTGAAGAAGAAGGAGCGCGCGGCATTTAAATACCGCGCACTCCCCCGCATTTGTGTAGATTATGGAGCAAAGTTGCGGCGCTGTGCTCTTTTGAACGGCAACGAATTGGGGCGTTCAACATGGCTCTCAGTCCTTAAAAGGCGGACGAGTCCCTCAGTTCGGGCAGCGCTGGCAAGGAGCGGATAAGCCTCTTGCATTTGCAGCATACTGAGTTTGGTCGAACGGCCAGCGACGCCGGCCGCGGGTTTGCGAAGTAAGCGATTCAACAGATTCCAGAGGACTATGAGAATCTATCTTCTCTACCTTGCAGTGCAGTTGCTCGTACTGTTGGCGAAAGCCGGTGCCGCTGACGCGTCCCTTTTGGGACTCGCCCCTGGTGCGAATGGATCGGTTTTGCTGGCTGGCCAACCGTTTCGCGGTGTGGGCGTAAATTACTTCGATTGTTTTCTCCGCACGCTGACAAAGGCGGATGACACGTCGTATGATGCAGGTTTTTCCGTTCTGGCGGAGCACAAGATTCCCTTCGCGCGGTTCTGCGCCACGGGTTTCTGGCCGCGGGACATGAAGCTCTTTCAAGAAGACCGCGCGGAATATTTTCGGCGCTTGAGCGGCGTGGTGAAGTCAGCGGAAAAGCACGGGGTGGGGCTGATGCCTTCCCTCTTCTGGGATCGTGCCTGCATACCGGATCTCGTCGGCGAACCGTTGGATGCATGGGGCAATCCTCAAAGCAAAACCCACGCCTTCATGCGCGATTACGTGAGGGAAGTGATCACGCGCTACAACAATTCTCCGGCTATCTGGGCGTGGGAATTTGGGAATGAATTCGGATTGTCGGCGGATCAGCCAAACGCCGCTGAGCATCGGGCGCCGGTTTGGAAAGATCTTGGCACGGCACTTGAGCGAAGCTCGCGCGACGACCTTACACACGACATGCTCGCAGTGGCGCTCACGGAATTTGCAAAGGAAGTTCGCCGGTATGACCCGCATAGGCTCATCACAAGCGGCGACGCCTTTCCGCGCGACTCCGCCTGGCACAATCGACATGAAAAAACGTGGACAAAGGACACACCGGAGCAGTTCAGCGAGATGCTCGCTCTGACGGCGCCCGGCGAGATGAACCTCATCAGCGTACATTGCTACGACGGAACACTCAAGCGCGTGGGAGAAGCTGCGGCGGCCGCGGCGAAAATCGGCAAGCCCCTTTTTGTCGGCGAGTTTCAAGTGCCCAAATCCGATACGCCCGGCGCACGAGAGTCGTTTTCAGAATTCCTGGCGACGCTGGAAAAGCGGCGCGTCCCTATGTCCGCTGTGTGGGTATTTGATTTCAACGCGCAGGCAAAAGAATTCAACGTGAACGCCACGAATTCACGCGCTTGGCAACTCGACTTATTGCGCGCTGCAAATGAGCGCCTAACCCGGTAACGACCTATTTAGCTCCGCTTACAATAATCCAGCCGTAAGCAATCGTGGAATGATCGTCAGTGGCATTTATCGTCGCTTCTTAAATCCCGGCTCAATGCCACGTGCCAATCTGTCCATCGCGTTCGCCTTCGCCGCTTTGCGTGACTTTCCCGTGAGCGCGTCGCGCTGCCTCGCAATCACGTCTGACACCGCAGTCGGCGACGCCAGCCGCAAGCTGATTCCGCTTCGCCGTCGAGGATGCAGGGCGAACGAATTGCGGCGCTGGTCGCGTCCCCGCCCACACATCCGTTCCGCCGGGACAGCCCGGTTAAAGAATGCTGCATGAACGGTCATGCGCCACGGCAATCTGGCAATCTTTCCGTGTCGATAACAATTTGACCCCAGCGCTCGTTTCTGCTACCGTTTTCGGCATAGACACGCATATACATTGTTTGCGCGAGGAGAATTCCCATGCAGGAACAGCCCAACTCCATGCTTATTCCGTCAATTTTGGTTCCGCTCGTCCTGGTCGCCGCGGCAATGGCGCTGGGCGCCGAGGAATTCAAATCCGAAGCCGGCGGTTTTGCGATCTTGGCGCCCGTCGAATTGAAAGAACAGACGACGTCCGTCGATTCAGTCAATGGCAAGATAGACACGCACATGTTCCAAGGCGACAAAAATGGCAAGCGCTACGTCGTCGGATACACGGACTATCCCGCCGACTTGATCAAGCAGGAAGGCGCCGACAAACTGCTGGACCTCGCGCGCGACGGCGCGGCCAAAAGCCTCAACGGCAAAGTCGCGAACGAATCCAAGATCGCGCTGGACGGAAATCCCGGCCGCGAATTGGACCTCGACGCCAAACAGGACAACGCTGACACCAAATACAAAATGCGCCTTTACATGGCCGGCAACCGCCTGTACCAAATCGTGATCGCCGCGCAGGCGGGCAAGGCGGCGCCGGAAGAAGTGAACGACTTTTTGAATTCGTTTAAGTTGAATAAGAAGTAGGCGAAACGCTGTGTCGCCGGACTCTTATTTGGCCTTGCTTTCCCTCCCCCGCGCGGTATAAGTCTTCCTCTTCATTCACGCCCTGACCAGTGGGACATACGCTCATTGGCGTGGGCGATTTTGGTTTGGTGAAAAGGCCGCTTACTGACGTGCGCGGCTCTGGAATTGCAGTCCATGTTCGAGAACTTGACCAGCTCGCTCAGCAGCTTCTTCCGAAAGGTGAGCGGCAAGGGCAAAAAGCTCACCGAGGCCGATATCAGAGAAGGCCTGCGGACCGTGCGCATGTCGCTGCTCGAAGCCGACGTGGCGCTGCCGGTGGTCAAGGAATTCATCGACAAAGTCAGCGTTAAAGCGGTCGGGCAAAGCGTCCTCGAAGGCAAATTGCCTGATGGCAGTCCCGTTGAACCGTCTCAGCAGATTGTCAAAATCGTTCACGACGAACTGATCGCCTTAATGGGCCCCGTCGATTCGCGCATCCAATTCCGCGAAGACGGCGCGCCGACCGTGATCCTCATGGCCGGCTTGCAAGGCTCCGGCAAAACGACCACCTGCGCCAAGCTCGTCAATTACCTCAAACGCCAAGGCAAAAAACCGCTGCTGGTCGCCGCCGATTTGCAGCGCCCCGCCGCCATCGAGCAGCTTAAAGTGCTTGGCGAGCAGCTTGAAACGCCCGTCTACAGCGAAATAAACGTCGCTCCGCCCGATCTGTGCGCCAGAGCGATCGACTTCGCCAAAGCCAACAAACACGACACCGTCATCCTCGACACCGCCGGCCGTTTGCAGATCGACGAAGCGCTGATGAACGAATTGGCGCAAGTGCAGGCGAAGACGCGGCCCGATGAAGTGTTCCTCGTTGTGGACAGCATGGTCGGGCAGGATGCGGTGAATTCGGCGAAAGTCTTCAACCAGAAATTGCCGATCACCGGCGTGATCCTCACGAAGCTCGACGGCGATTCGCGCGGCGGTGCGGCGTTGTCGGTGAAAGCGATCACGGGCAAGCCGATCAAGTTCGTGGGCGTCGGCGAAAAGCTGGACCGCCTCGAAGAATTCCATCCCGAGCGCATGGCCACGCGCATCCTGGGGATGGGCGACATCGTCAGCCTCGTCGAAAAAGCGCAGGAAGTCCTCAACAAGGAACAAGCCGAGAAGTTCCAGGAGAAGATGCTCAAGGATTCGTTGACGCTCGACGATTTCCTGACGCAGCTTCGCGCCGTGAAGAAGATGGGCTCGATCAAGGACCTGCTCGGCATGATCCCGGGCTTCGCTGGCCTTAAAGAACTCGATTCGTCCGACGAATCGTTCGGCACGGTCGAAGCCGTGATCTGTTCGATGACGGTGGAAGAGCGGCGCAACCCATCGATCATCGGCACCGCGCGCAAGAAGCGCATCGCGACGGGATCGGGCACGACGGTCAACGACGTCTCGCGCCTGATGCACGAATTCGAACGCGTGACCAAGCAGCTTTCGAATTTCTCGAAGGCCGCGAATTTCATGCAAAAGATGGTGCCCGGCGCGGGCGCGCCGGCGAAATCATTGAGCGCGGATGCGCGGAAATTGTTGAAAAAGAAGCGGAAATTGGAGAAGATGAATAAGAAGAGGAACAGACGGTAGTCAAAAGTCGATGTAGTCGAAAATGTCTGAAAAAGATGATCCAAATTATTGGATAAAAAGAGTTGGATGCCTGGCAATAATGGCTCCAGTCCTGATTGGACTAATCGGTTACTTTATCGTTTGCTATTTCATGGGTCACCGGTTGCCGTGGTTTGTCTGATGATGATGTTGAAGAAAAAGCGGAAATTGGAGAAGATGAATAAGAAGAGGAACAGAAGATAGTGCTGAGTGCTGAGTCCTGAGTCCTGAGTCTGGGTAACAGCACTGATATTGTAGACCCAGCACGATTTGTATTTAGCCCTAAAAGGGCTTCACATCCTAGCCCAGGGCGTAAGCCCTGGGTATCAGGCAACGCAATTTGAAAAGCCCTGAAAGGGCGGCACAAATTGCGGCGTTGAGAAAAGAGGACACTCCTGTCCCGGTCAGGCCCGCGCGTGTGGCGCGGCCGGCAAATCAAGGAGTAAGAAAGGCAGCGATGCCTGGCCGCGCGAAAGAGTCGCGCGGCCGTTGTGGAAAGGAAGAAACGAGTGGTCAGAATCCGATTGCAGAAGCTCGGGCGTCGAAACCGGGCATTTTTTCGTATCGTTGTCACCGATGCGCGCGTGAAACGGCAGGGCGCGTACCTCGAAAAGCTGGGTCATTACGATCCCATCGAGGACAAAAAGGAAAAACAGGTGACGATCAACATGGAACGTTACAACCATTGGTTGAAGCACGGCGCGCAGGCGACGCCGGCCGTGGAGAATCTCGTGCACAAATTTGCGACAGCGCCCGCAGTTCCAGCGGCAAAGTAGGACGGGCTGCCAGCCCGTCGCTGTTGCGGCAAATCTCGACGCACGAGTTTTCATGTGGAGACCGGACGGGCTGGCAGCCCGTCCTACTTAAATTATGCGCATCGACCTCATCACGCTGTTTCCCCGGATGTTCGAGGGAGTGTTGAGCGAATCGATTCTGCGCATCGCTCAGGAAAAAAAACTCCTGCGCGTGGCGCTGACGAACCCGCGCGATTTTACGACCGACCGCCACAAGTCGGTGGATGATCGGCCATACGGCGGCGGGCCCGGGATGGTGCTGAAGTGCAAGCCGGTGATCGAGGCCGTGCGGCACGCGCAAACGCAGGAGCCGGAATTTCCGGCGCGCGTGTTGTTGATGTGCCCGCGCGGGCGGGTCTTCGATCAGGCGCTGGCGCGGGAATTGATCGGCGAGAAGCGGTTGATATTGATCGCGCCGCATTACGAGGGGTACGACGAGCGCATCGCGGAGATCTTGAAAGCGGAGCGCGTGTCGATTGGAAATTACGTGCTGACCGGCGGAGAATTGCCGGCTCTGGCGGTGATGGATGCGGTGGTGCGGTTGTTGCCGGGCGTGCTGGGCGACGAGATGTCCGCGCACTGCGAGAGTTTCTCGCCGGGAAATGCGGGGCTGCTGGAGTATCCGCAGTACACGCGCCCGGCGGAGTTTGAAGGCTTGAGCGTTCCGGAAATTTTGCTCAGCGGCGACCACGCGAAGATTGAGGCGTGGCGGCGGGAGCAGGCGGAGAGGATAACGAAGAACAGAAGTGCTGAGTCCTGAGTGCTGAGTCCTGAGAGGTTTCATTCAGCATACAGGCCACAGAAAAAATCGAAAAAATAGAAGTGCAGAGTCCGGGTTCTGAGCAGTTCTACTCAGCACTCAGGACTCAGCACTCAGGACTAAGAAAGGGAGAGGGTCATGTCAGTTGCAAATCTCATGGAAAAAGCGGAGCGCAGCGGGATCAAGGCCGACCGCGGGAATTTTACCATCGGCGACACGGTGGACGTGCACGTGAAGATCACGGAAGGCGAGAAGGAGCGCATCCAGATTTTCAGCGGCATCGTGATCAGCAAGAAAGGCTCGCGCATCACCGAGTCGTTCACGGTGCGGCGGCTGGTGGGCAATGAAGGCGTCGAGCGCGTCTTCCCGCTGCACAGCCCGTCGATCGACAAGGTCGAAGTGAAGAAGAGCGGCAAGACGCGGCGCGCTAAGCTGTATTATCTGCGCGACCGCGTCGGAAAGGCCACACGATTGGCTGCACAGCAGGAAGTGCTGGTCAAGCCGCGCCAGGCCGGCAGCGTCCCCGCGCCCGCACCGAAAGCCGAGAAGGCTGAGAAGGCCGAAAAAGCTGAAGCCAAGGCGTAACTGATTCAATAAGGTGGGGCAGACATTCCTGTCTGCCTGATTTGCACCGGCAGACAGGAATGTCTGCCCCACTGCCGCCGCACATGCAGATCTTTGCACCTGTGCGCAATCGAAACTCTGATTCACGCCAAATGCATATTTTGTCGATTGCAATCCTGTATATAGTATCCGCGTGAGATGCGATATTCGCTCTCAGCACTCGGGACTCGGCACTCAGGACTTTGGTAGGGGATTTCGATGCGGTTGCGCGTGTGCATGATGCTGGCGTCCGCGCTCGGCGCAGTGGGCGCATTGGCTTTGGCGTACGACATGTACCGCCGCCTGGCCATCGCCGAAAGCCTGGTACTTCATGGCTTGCCCGCGAATTCAAACGCCAATCTCGCCTTCAGCATGGCGCATGTGCTGGGCACCGCCGGACTAGGTCTGATCTTCCTGGCGGTATGCTTGTTGCTCGCCAACGAACGGGCGCGCGCAATGGCTTCGCAGAAGATCGAAGTCGCGATGCCGGCCATTGAAGCGGTGCCGCTAGAGGAATACGCGCGGGAGAAAGAAAAAGTCGAGTCGATTCCAGTTACCGCGTCACCGTCGAGCGCGCCGCCGGCAATTGTGCCAAGCGTCACGCCTGCGACGAGTGCAGCAACCGCGCCAGCCAGCGCGAGTTCCTCGCAAACAGCAGCGGCAACAACACCGGCTGCGGAGAGTCTGCCTGCAGCTACGGCGAACGCCACACCCACGCCAACCGCCGCACCACTCGCGCCCGGAACGAAATCCGTTCCAACCACGCCGCCTGCTCAGCCCGCGGCGACTGGAAAATCCGGCGTTCACTCGGTGCCGCTCTCCGGCGCAGCCATCGCCTACACAGCCCCATTAAGACCGCCCACGCGCGTCGTCCGCCCGCACGGCGCGATCCCCAGCCCGCCACCAAAGCAGAACCCCGCAGCGCCCGCTCCGCCGTCGCAGCGGCCCGCACACAACATTTACGTCGTCTCAGCGCCGCCTGCTCCGCCGTTGGCGCAAAGTCAGGAACCCGGCGGCGTCCCGCGCCCCACTTCCGAAACCGAATTCAAGCGCGCCGTCATCGAAGCACAAGTGTTGCGCGAGCAAGGTGAAATTCCAACCGCGACGCCGATTGGCGCGTCGGGTTTGAGCGAAGCCGTAAAGGAAACTGAGTCGGCGAAACCGGCGCTGTCGAAGAACGAAAACAAACCCGCATGAGTGAGCGGGCCGAAATTCGAATTCCGGGTCAGATTTTGATTTGCTGACTTCTGACTTCTGACCCCTGACCCCTGACCCCTGCCTTCAGCACCCCGCGCTCGCGCGCTTCTTGCCGTTTGGATTGCGCTGGATGCATTTGCGCATGTACTCGGGCGCGAACGGAACTTTGCAGGCCGTGTCGCCCATATCCACGCTCACTTTCCCGATTTTCTCCGCCGCTTGCAGCGCGAGATCCCTCAGCGGCAGCACGTACGTGCCCAGCGCGATCACAAAACTGTTCATCGCGTAGCGCACCGAATCGGGCTCGTTGTGAATATTCTTTTGCACGCGCTGCAGGAGTTTTTTCAATTCGGCCATGTCGAGCTTTTCGTCGTCAGTCGTTGAGACGATCCCGAGGAGCGTGGCCCAGCCCGCCGCGGCGGCATAATCTTTCTTCGATTCGATCCACTCCAGCGCCACGTCATGTCCGTATGGACTGCCCGCGGCAGTCATCGGCACGGTGGACCCGCAGAGCGGGCCGCCGCCGGCTTTTTCCAGCCAGCGGTTGAGGTCCTTCTTCGTCATCTTAGCGCTGTCGGCGAGCAGCCCCGCCAAATACATCGCGTCGTACACGCCGGTCTCGAACAGGTCGAGCGCAAGCTGGTAATTCTTCTTTTCGCGCTTCAATATTTTCTTCAAATACTCGACCTTCACGCCGTACGCGTCCTGCGTCACGCCATGTTTGGCGAGAATCTTTCGGTAGCCGTCGCTGCCCAGCGGTTTGATTTCGGCGAGAATTTGAGTCGCAGTTGCCATGATTCCCTCCTGTGCGTCGAAGTGCCCGCTCCCTTGCAGTCGCGGCTCGTTACTCTTCATCATCCCGCAATTTTGCGAGCACGGAATAATCTTCGAGCGTGGTCGTGTCGCCGACGGTTTCTTTTCCCGAAGCTATGTCGCGCAGCAAGCGGCGCATGATTTTTCCGGAGCGCGTTTTGGGCAGCGCGCCGGTAAAGCGAATCTCTTCCGGGCGCGCGATGCTTCCGATTTCGTGAGCCACGTGAGCTTTCAATTCCTTGCGCAGGTCGTCGCTGGCTTTGTTGCCGTCTTTGAGTGTCACGAACGCGGCGATGGCCTGGAAGGTCAGTTCGTTCGGCTTCGCGACCACGGCGGCTTCAGCGACTGACGGGTGGCTGACCAGCGCCGATTCGACTTCCGCGGTGCCCAGGCGGTGGCCGGAGACTTTGATCACATCATCGTCGCGGCCCATGATCCAGAAATACCCGTCGGCGTCGCAGTACGCGCCGTCGCCGGTGAAATAGCTGCCCGGAATGGTGCTCCAATATTGCGCGCGGAATCGTTCCGGATCGCCCCAGATTCCACGCAGCATTCCCGGCCACGGTTTGCGAATCACGAGCACGCCGCCGTGGCCGTGCGGAACTTTTTTCCCAGTGGCTTTGTCCACGACTTCGGGCACCACGCCGGGCATGGGCAGCGTCGCGGAGCCGGGCTTCGTCGGGACAGCGCCGGGCAGCGGCGAGATCATGATCCCGCCGGTTTCAGTCTGCCACCACGTATCGACAATCGGGCAGCGTCCGCCGCCGATGACTTTGTAGTACCACATCCACGCTTCGGGATTGATCGGTTCGCCGACGCTGCCGAGCAGCCGCAGCGAGGTGAGGTCGTGCTTCATCGGCCAGTGCTCGCCCCATTTGATGAAGGCGCGGATGGCCGTTGGTGCCGTGTAGAGCACGTTCACGCCGTATTTGGCGATGATGTGCCAGAAACGGTCCTGCTCTGGAAAATTTGGCGCGCCTTCGTACATCACTTGCGTCGCGCCGTTCAGCAGCGGGCCGTAGCACACATACGTGTGGCCGGTCACCCAGCCGATGTCGGCGGTACACCAATAGATGTCTTCTTCTTTGAGATCGAAAACGAGCTTCGTGGTCAAATACGAATGGACCATGTAGCCGCCGGTCGTGTGAAAAATGCCCTTCGGTTTTCCGGTGGAACCGGACGTGTACAGAATGTAGAGCAGGTGTTCGGCATCGAGCGGTTCGGCGGGACACGTCGGCGCGACGCCGGCCATCACGTCTTTCCACCAATGATCGCGCCCCTGCTGCATCGTCACGGCATTGTGCGTGCGCTTCAAGACGATCACGTCTTTGACTGTCGGGCATTTGGGCATTGCCTCGTCCACCGCTTTTTTCAATTCGACGACATTGCCGCGCCGGTATCCGCCATCGGCGGTGATGACGAGCTTGGCCTGGCAATCGTTGATGCGATCGACCAGCGCGGTCGCTGAGAAACCGCCGAAGATCACCGAGTGCGCCGCTCCGATGCGCGTGCAGGCCAGCATCGCCACGGGCAACTCGGGCACCATCGGCATGTATATCACCACGCGGTCGCCGGAGCCGATGCCGAGATTTTTGAGCACGTTGGCGAAGCGACAGACGTCGCGATGCAGCTCCGCATAAGTGATGGTGCGCGTGTCGCCCGGTTCGCCTTCCCACAAGATCGCAGCTTTGTTGCGCCGCCACGTGGACAGATGGCGGTCGAGGCAGTTGTAGCTCATGTTGGTCTTGCCGCCGACGAACCATTTGGCGTCGGGCAATTTCCACTCCACGACATTTGTCCACGGCGAGAACCAATGCAATTGCTTGGCGATCTTGGGCCAGTATTTTTCGGGATGCTCGACCGATTCTTTGTGCAGCTTGCGATACTCGCCCATCGACTTGACGTGCGCGTGTGCGGAGAATTCTTTGCCGGGCTTGAACAGCCGCGCTTCTTTGGAGAGATGATCGAGCGCTTCAGTAGGAGCGGCGGCACTCCTGCCGCCGTGAATGGTTGTATTCGATTTTTTCGGTGCGGATTTTGCCATGAGCGAAGGACCTCGTTGCAATGCGATGAGTTTTTTTTATGAGGAGAAGAGTATGAAGATGATCAGCGATTTCGTCAAGACGACGAATCATACTTTTCACGCAAAGGCGCAAAGGAACGGCACGCAAAGAGCGCCAAGAACGAACGTTTTTTTCAAAGAATTTTCTTTGCGCCAACTTTGCGCCTTTGCGTGAAAAAGGATTTACGCCGCTTTCGTCAACACCACCGCCCCATCCGCGCACGGCCGCCAGGTCAAGCCGCACTCCTCGATCGCGTGGCGCAGCGCTTCGACCACGTGAACTTCGTCCACGCCCGCGGCGGGGTCGTCCGGGGAGGGGAGGGGAATCTCCACACGCCCGGCGCGGCGCAGCCAACGGCTTTTGCGCGGGGCGCTCAAGACCAGCGAGCGGAACTCCGGCCGCTCGCGATCGTTTTCGATTTGCAGCACGCGCGCGCGCGCCCAGTCGAAGTGCGCGCTGGGGCCGTCGTCGCCATATTGCGTGACGCCGGTTTTGCGGATCACAAAGCGCGGCAGCGTTTGCGGGCACATCCGCGCGTAGAGCATTTCGAGCAGCAGCAGGGCGATGCCGATCAGCGCCATCGACCAGAAACCGACCCACAGCGAATGCCCGTACTGCTCGAAGCGCCCCAGCGCGTGCGCGACGCCGCAGAACGCGAAATACGCCAAATGACCGCCGACGAGAAACGCCAGCCGGATGGACACAATCGAACGCCGCAGCCGCATCCACTCGTGGCGCTGCCGCTCTTTGGAGATGCTCCAACTGAAGTACGCGTTGCTTTCCATGGGAGACTGTCCGCGAAAGTGAACCCCTCGCTGTGAGGAAGGCGATTATAGGCAGGGGGGCGGCGCAATCAATAAAAACGCATTGACAACCGCAAAAAATCGGCGACACTCCTGTTGTTTGCAGAAACAATTTCGCACAACCAAAACGTCCGTGGCGCGTTGCGCTTTCGGCGTGGGTGTGCGGCGAGGGGGTTTTTCCATGCGTGGTTTCATAGGCGTGCTCTGCGCGGTGCTGGTGGCAGTGGCGGCTCAGGCTGCTGATGTCAACGCCGGTTACGGGTCGGGCGTCACCTTCAGCTCGTCCAACAGCGGCTCTAATTACGGCGCCACCACTTACAACTCCACGACCATCGGCACCACCGGCGGAACGCTTGAACGCAACGCTGCCTTTGTCACGCCTGACGAAGGCCCGAATTTGAAAGTCCAGGTCGGACGTTACTTCCTCAGCCGCTGGTACGACATGGTGGACATGGTCGATTTCTCCTTCGGCGCCGGCCCTGGCTTCCTGATCAACGCTCACGCGACAAAGTTCGCCCAAGTCGGCTTCGGCTATTCCGATGCCTACCACGTCGGCTTCCGCGGCCGCAGCGCGGGCATCTGGCGCGAGAAGCGTTTGGAAGCCGGCGTCAGCCTCCTTTACTACCAGAAAGTCAAACGCGAACGCATCACCGGCTGGGTCGAAAGTTTCCGCGCCGACAAAATGGACCTCGACACCGCGACGGTCTACGCCAACAACAATGACCGCGCTTTCACCGGCGTCGGCGCGATGGTCCATGCGCTGATCATGGTCAACGTCAACGTCCGCCCGGCGCAAGCCGCCGACTTCTTCTTCGGCTGGTTCGGCATCGACGTGCTCGACGACGACACCTGCAAGCCGCACCGGAACAAAGACCTTTAAATTTGCTTCGGGCATATTAAGATGTTACAAAGGGGGCTGGCGAAATCGCCGGCCTCTTTTTTGACATGCCGATAACGAGCCGCGACCGCAAGAGAGCGGGTAAGTACAGCGCGGTTCGTGAATGCCCGCTCCCTTGCGGTCGCGGCTCGTGCCTGAATCCAAAGGGAATTTTCCACATGCCCGTCCCTGCCCGCCTCGTTCTCGAAGATGGCGCCGTCTACCGCGGCCGCGCGTTCGGTGCGCGCGTCGATCGCACCGGCGAAGTCGTCTTCAACACCGCCATGTCCGGCTACCAGGAAATTCTCACCGATCCGTCGTACACGGGCCAGATCGTGACGATGACTTATCCGCTGCAAGGCAACTACGGCGTCAACGCGGCGGATGTCGAATCCAACCGACCGCAGGTCGAAGGGTTCGTCGCGCGCGAACTGAGCACCATCCGCAGCAACTACCGCTCCGATGACGACCTTTCAGGCTACCTCCAGAAAGCCGGCGTCCCCGGCATCGACGGCATCGACACGCGCCAACTCACGCGCAAACTGCGCACCGCCGGCGTGATGCGCGGCATCCTCGCCTGCTCTGAAGCGAGCGCCAAACTTTCCGACGCCGACCTCGTGGACCGTGCCCGCTCCTCGCCGCAGATGGAAGGCTGGAACCTCGCCGCCAAAGTAAGTTGCACGGCTCCGTACGACTGGAACGCGGGTTTCGTCGAAGGCTTCTCCAACGCGGGTGTCACCGTGACGGCGGGAAGAGGGAGGGGGGAGGAGGGAGGAGGAAACTGTTTTTCTCCTCCCTCCTCCCCCTTCCCTCCTCCCAGATTCAAAGTCGTCTGCATCGACTACGGCATCAAAACCAACATCCTGCGCTGCCTCGTGGACACTGGCGCCGACGTCACCGTGCTGCCAGCGAGCGCCACCGCGACCGACGTGCTCGCTCGCAAACCCGACGGCGTCTTTCTCTCGAACGGCCCCGGCGATCCCGCCGCCGTCACCGGCGCGCCCGACTTGATCCGCGGCCTCGCCGGCAAAGTGCCGATGTTCGGCATCTGTCTCGGCCACCAGTTAATGGGTCTGGCATTCGGCGGCCGCACGTACAAACTCAAATTCGGCCACCGCGGCGCGAACCAGCCGGTCTTCGAAGAACGCACCGGCAAAGTCGAAATCACCAGCCAGAATCACGGCTTCGCGGTCGATCCGGAAAGTCTTCCGAAAAATGTCCAGGTCACGCACATCAACCTGAACGACAAAACGGTCGAAGGCCTCGCGCACAAGGACTTCCCCGCTTTCTCCGTGCAATATCATCCCGAAGCTTCACCCGGCCCGCACGACAGCTTTTACCTCTTCGGGCGGTTCCGCGATTTGATTTTGAAGAAGTAAGAATTCGGAATGTGGAATGTGGAATTCCATATTCGATATTCGATATTCGACATTCCATATTCCGCATTCCACATTCTTATTTCTTTCCCCCCGTCTTCGGAAACAGCCGGTCCTTCCCATCGTTGTCGCGGTTGCGCTTCATGCGCGTGAAAATATTCCGCCGCGCCACCAGATCGCGCCGTTTTGAGATCCCCGCCAGCACCAGCACCAGCGCGATCCCGCCGAAAAGAATGTATCCAATCACCCACGCCGTCTTCGGCGGCGGTTCTTCCGCCACCACAATCGGCTCCACTTTTTTGACGATGATCAGCGGCGTCCACGCCAGTTTTTGCCCGGGCATCTGCCGGCTCAGGTACGCGAAGCGCTGCAGGAAAACGCCCGTGATCCGCACCGGATCGCCGACTTTCATCCCCGCCCGCAGCGGCTCGATCGACATGTACGTCAGCACCTGGTAACTCGAATCCAGATGCCCGCACACCAGCGGAATGGTCTTGCCATCCAGTTCCACGTGTTCCGGCTTGTCGTGGATGTATTGCAGCGTCCCTTCGAAATCGACCACGTGCCCGCGGTAGTCCGCGGCGTGATTAAAAATCCGCTTGAACGCCTTGTCCGGCCCCATCGCCCGCAACTCCGGATCGATGCTCGCCCGCATGTGCTCCATCGAACTGGCGTTCAACGCTGCGACCACGTCCCGCGCCGCTTCATCCACGTAATGCAGCGCCGCGAGATTGCCGTCCTCGTCATAGTCCTCGAACCCGTCGCGGATTTCGGAAATCGCCGGCGTCTTCAGCGGAAACACCGGCTGCGCTTTCGGCGCGTCGGACGCCGCCGTGGGCGCCGGTTTCGTTTCAGGTGTATCCAGCGCGAATCCGCCTAAGGCCGCCAACGCGCACGGCAAAATCAACAGGTGAAATAGACTCTTCATATTTTGTCTTTCGCTTTCGATGCGCGTGCAGAACTTAACCGTGCTTCGGCTTGGCAAGAAGCTTCTCCAGCATCGCCTTGAGATCCCTTTGATTGTACTTGCTCTTGCCGATTCGCTGTCTGCAATAGTTAATCAATTCTTCGTCGGAGACGCGCCCTTCCAGCCGCGCCATGCACGCAAGCGCCAGATAATCGTCGTCGGTAATCCGCGAAAAAATCGCATGGACCGCATCATCGATTTTTTTACTCGTGTCATGGACGAGCGCTTTTATGAAGCGAGCCTTCGCAGCTACTTCCCACCTGTCAATCATCGGCTTGTCATCAGCCTTAACGGTGTCCTTATAACCGTACAACAAAACCAGCAGCGCGCGGGCGTCGTAATGCTCGGTCAGCTTGGGGTGCAAGCGGCCGGCGTCGCTGGCGTCTTGCATGTCCATGTCCTCGAACAATTGCAGCAACAATCCATCTTTCGATGCGGCACCATGCTCTTTTAGAAATGCGTCGAACAATTCTTTTCTCTTCGACTCCGATTTCTCTTTGTAAAGCGATTCTCTCGCGAATTTCTCCACCGCAAACGCATCGAAGTCCGGCGTGGCAAGCTGCTTCAATACCAGCGCCTCCACCTCGTCCGGATAATAGTACGCGAGCCGGCGATACGCGCCGATGCGCCGGTATTCGCTGTCGGCTTCAGTGAAATCCTCAATCAATTGGCGCTTGTGCTTCTCCGCGGTAAATCCGTCGTAATCCTTGAGAATCTGCTCGCGCAAAGTTTTGGAATAAGTCGGCGAGCTGATCACCATTCCGCCGCTGGGCTGATAACGCGACGCTTGAAAATTGCGGTTCACAATCTGGCCCAGCGCGACGAAGCACAAATCGCCGACGGTGAGCGTATGGCCATCGGGATGTCCTTGTCCATCGTCGAAGAAGTTTTTGTGGTTGACTCCCTCCGGGCGGTCCTTTCGCGTGCGCCGGTTGTAATCGTATTCGTCGGAGAATTCCGTAAACATCATGCCTTTCACCGACGGTATTTTTGTAGCGCGCTCGTCACTCAAATGCTTCAGCAGCGCCGGCACAGCTCTCATTCCCGCGCGCACCAGCCCCTCCAACTCCTCGGACCTTTCAGGCGCTTGACGTCCCAGGATCAACGTGTGCATTTCGTCCGCATCGTTATAGGGCAGAAATTGCGAGCCGCTGAAACTCGCGCTGTACCCGTAACCCATTTCAGTGGTGTCGGCAAGTTTGCGAATCAGCGCTTCCAAATCCGGCGCAGGCTGCGCTTCGCCTGCAAGCGTGAACAACGACGCGACAATCGGAAATATCAGGGCAAGAAAGGTCGAACGCGCTTTCATTAGGAAGTGCTTTAAGGAGGGAGAAGAAGCCGCGCTTACACCCGCGGCCGCATCGGCTGCAATCCGCATTCCGGAATCCCCAGCTTCTTGCAGGCATTGAAGATCGTCATCACGTCTTTGAACGCCACCTCGCCGTCGTAGCTGACTTTCACGAAAAATTTCGACGGCGATTTCCCATTGACCACATCGCCAAGCCGCGCGATCACGCCCTGCTCATCCAATAATTCGCCGCCGTTCATTTGATATTTCGAACCCGTCGCGCCATGCAGCACTGTGATTCCGACGGCGGTTTTCGGCGGCGGAGGCGGTGTAACGATGGTTCGGTTGCCGGGCAGTAAATTATTCGGCAGCACCACATCGTCGGCCACGCGCAACTGAAACGTCAGCACAAAAAACTGCGTCACCAGAAAAAACGCATCGATCATGAAGTACACCCACGGCCGCTCGTGAATCCCACCTTCGCCGCCGTGAGTTTTTCCGAATGTGCGCGCCATGACCGTGTCCTATCTAGGGAGGAGGGAGGGGGGAGGAAGTGTTCGACGAAATCTTTTCCTCCCTCCTCCCTCCTCCCCCTTCCCTTCGCCCTCACACCCGGCTCTGCTGCCGCGTCGGCTGCAACCCGCATTCCTTGATGCGCAGCTTCAAACAGGTGTTGAAGATCGGCATCACGTCTTTGAAGATCACGCCTTTGCCTTCGTACGAAATGCGCACCGAATAATTGTCGGGGTTTTTGCCTTCGACGATATCGCCGAGCTTCTGCGTCACGGCCCGCTCGTCCAGCAATTCGCCGCCGTTCATCTGGTACTGCGGCGGCGAGTTTTCAATCGAACGAATCACGGTGATCCCCACCGGCGTCTTCGGCGCGGTCGTCGTCTCGGTCGGCCGTCCCTGCCCGCCTGGCGGCAAGCGGTGCGGCAGCACCAGATCGTCGGCGATTCTCAATTTGAACGTCAGCACGAAAAACTGCGTGACGAGAAAAAACGAATCGATCATGAAATAGACCCAGGGCCGATCCCCGCCATGCCCCGAACTTTCCTCGTGTCCACCACCCATGTTGCGCTCCTAAAACTAATTCAAGATTCAAGATTCAAAATTCAATGTTGCCAATATTTGAATCTTGAATCTTGAATCTTCAGTTTGCCGTTCTCACCGCGTACTGCACATCCGTCAACTTCTCGCCGGCAACCGTCGCCAGCAATTTCTCCACGTCGTTCATCGGGCACTCTTCCGGAATACGCAGTTTCACCGGCATGGCCCAGGAACCGTCGTCCCGCTTTGAAATCTCATTCCGTCCCGCCGCATCGCTGATCGTCTGCGCCAAACGTTCCTTCAATGCGCCGCCCATGTCGTAGCTGCGATTGTTGAACACTGCGAAATAGCGCCCGTCCTCCAGCTTCATTTGCAGCACGATGCGGTTCTTCGATTCGCCCCAATCCTGTTTCGCTTCGCTCGCGCTCGGCAATTTCATCCGCACGCTGGTGCTGTTTGCGCTCGTGTCGCCGACGATGATCAAAAACATCAGCAGCAGCGAAATGATGTCGATCAGCGGCACCATGTCCACTTCGACTTTGTTCATTTCAGGCTTCTTCATCGGCGTAAGCCTTAACCTCTGATTCAAGATTCAAGATTCAACGTTGCCAATCTTGAATCTTGAACCTTGAATCTTGAATCTTCCGTTCCTACCGTCGCGTTGGCCTGTTGTCCCCCGACGCCGCGTACTGAATCTCCACCAGATGCAAATCCGCCACGGTCTTCAACACTTTCTCGACTTCGAACATTGGCGCGTCTTCCGGAATGCGCAGCTTCACCGGAATGTCCCACGTGTCGTCGGCGCGCTTTTGAGCGCCGCTCTTCTTCTGCGCATCGTCGATCAGTTGCTCCAGATGTTGGCGCAGGTTCTTGCCGGCGTCGTCGTTGGTGTCGTAGTTCTTGTTGTTGACTTTGGCCATGTAGGCCCCGTCGCTGTCGCGCTTGGTCAACTGGATCACGATGCGGTTCTTCGTGGACAGCTTCCATTCGTCCTCTGTCTTGGCCTGGTCGGCTGTCGGCAGTTTCATTTTCACGCTGGTGTTGTTCGCGCTCGTGTCGCCCACGATGATCAGGAACATCAGCAGCAGCGAAATGATGTCGATCAGCGGCACCATATCCACTTCAACAGGCGAAATATCCGGCTTCTTCATTGCTTTCGAACTCCATTCAATCGTGCGCGATCCGTGCCGTTCTCTCCGCTCTCCCCCTTTAGGGAGAGCGGCCGCTGTTCTCCCCTCTCCCCTTGGGGGAGAGGGGCCGGGGGTGAGGGGTCGGCATCAAACCAACATCCCGGATACCGCCCTTGTCTCCTATCTCCTATCTCCTGCCGTCCGCTACGCCGGCTGTTCCCCGCCGCCGCCCGTCGTGATGCGGATCATTTCGTTGCAGTCGTTGACGATCTCGTAAATCACCTTCGTCACGATCGCCTTCAAAATGTACGCGACGACCAGCAGCGGAATGGCGACCATCAGGCCGGTGAACGTGCACACCAGCGCGATTGAAATACCTTTCGCCATCTTGTCCGGCGTGATTTCGGAACCGCCCAAGGCCATCGTCGAGAACGTCGCCATCATGCCGACGGTCGTGCCGGTCAAACCCAACATGGGCGCGATCGCGGCGATCAGGTTCAACGTCCCGATCTTGTTCATCACTTTGTGCGTCTCAATCTCGCCCATGTCGCTCATCGCGCTTTCCATGGCTTCCTTGCCAAACTGGTGGTTGCTCAGCGTCGCCGTGGCGACCGCGCCGAGGAAGGAGCTATCGGCCTGAGCCGCGTCCAGCGCACCCTGCACGTCGCCTTGCGACACAAGGTCGATCAACTGAATCGAAAGCTCCGGCGGGCGCAGTAGATGCGAGCGTAGCGTCACGATCGCCTGCAAGCACAGCGCCAGTCCCGCGATCGAGACGAAGAGCAGGATATATTCCATAAATCCCGCTTCTTTCATGTTTTCCAGCAAGCTCGCCGGCGCGCGCCCGCCTCCGGCCGGAGCATCTTCCGCGTGCCCCGTCGCCGTGCACAACAGCATCAAGCTCAGCGCCACCACCACCGGCTTCCAATTGGCTGATAACCACTTCTTCATCTGCGTCTCCTTGTGTTCGTAGTCCCGCCTTTAGGCGGAAATCTTGTCAAAAGTTGCACATTGCGCCGCCAAACCAAACTCAAACCCGCTCCAACCCTCTTGCAAAACTGCACATCGTTCCTAGTCCCGCCCTTAGGCGGCATGATCTCCCGCACCCAAAATCCGTGCAAAAGTTGCACCTAGTGCCTAACACCTCATCGTGCGTTGCTATCTTCCTTGATTAGAACGGGCTGCCCCAAAGCAGCCCGTCCCGACTTTCGACTTTTTCGACTTTCGACTTTTTCGACTTACTGTTTATCCGGCGTCAACTGCTGATACCGGTAGTACACTTCCAGGCACAGGCACCCCAGCGCCGTTTGCCCCACGCGGCCCCATTCCGTCGCGTACGCGCCCACCGGATCCCAACTTCCCGAATCGTCACCGTCTTTGCGCTGGTTGGTTGTCAGCGCGCCCTTCATGCCTTCGTTCCATTTCTTCCACAATTCGCCGCCCTGCTGGAACACGCACAGCGTTCCGTAGTACCAGTAATACAGGTCCACGCTCCCGCCGTTTCCGCCCCACGTCGGCACGCCGCCCTTGGCCACGAAGCCTTCGACGGTCGCCTGCAAGTCTTCCTTCTTCCAGCCCAGGAACTGCCGGCACAGCGCGCCGATTGCCGTCAAGCGGTGCGGTTCGTGCTCGGTGTTGACCTGATACCAATATGTGGACGCCGGCGCATACCCCGGATCGCCGCCCTTTTGCTTGTGCTCAACACTGTCCAAGTACTTGATCGCGCCGTCGAACGACGCGTGATTCACGTGCAGCCCCGCGACTTTCGCCGATTTGAGCGCCATCACGAACCAGCCCGTCACCGACGTGTCGGCTTCCATCTTCGGATGGTAGCGCCACGCGATCTTGTCCGAACCTTCGCCGGCCTGGTGGATTTCAGTACAGTAATTCACGGCTTTCTGAGCCGCGTCGCGTGTGTCCGGAATGTTCGCCATCGCGGACGCTTCGGCCATTGCCAGCGTCGCAATCGCGCCCGGATAACCTTCGCCGCGGTGTCCGCCCGCGTCGGTCGTGTCGAAGATCAGCCCGTTGGCCGCCTGCTTGCTCTTCAACCACGCCACCGCGCGCTTCACGTTGTCTTTGTATTCGCCGACTTTTTCAGAATGTCCCGCGCCGAGGAAAGCCAGCAGCGCCAAACCCGTCACTGCCGTGTCCGTCTTCTCGCCGGCGGAATATTTCTTCGCATCCCAATGCCCGTCCGGTTCCTGATGGTACGCCAGCCAGCGCAATGCGTTATCGACCGCGTTCTCGGTGATCTTCGATCCGCCGTGCCGTTTCACCATCAAACGCCGTCCGCCGCCGTTGCGGTTGCCGAAACTGCCGTGGCCCGGCCCGGTGTCGTTGCCGATGCCCGTCCCGTGCCCGCCGCCCCATCCGCCGCCGTCGCCCGGGCTGCGAGCGCCGCCCGCGCCGATCATGTCTTCCAATGTCGCGCCGTTATTCCCGCCGCCGCCCGCCGCGTCGTCGCTGCCCGTCACGCTGTGGAACATGTGCGCGTCAGGATTTCCAAACGCGCTGTGCGTGTCCGGCCGGTCCGGGTTAATCGTTTCAAAATGGTCGCCCAACTCCGCCTTCGCCAAAATGTCCGGCGGCACTTCAATGTCGGATTGTTCCTTCGACGTCGGATCCGTCGGGTGCGTGTCCGTCTTCCCGGCCAGCACGCTCTCGTTCTTCTTCGGCGGCTCCTTCTTCAGGTCATCGATCGGCCGTTGCAACTGCGTCACCGTCACCAGCGGCTCTTCGTTGCCGGTGTCCAGGTTGTACGCAATCGAAAACATGTACGCCAGCAGAATGATTAGCCCGTGGAACATGATCGACACGATCCACCACGGCGTCTGGCTGGTGAGCGTATACAAAAACGGATCGCCCTGTTGTTCCTGTTCGGGCGGCATCTGCTCGACGACTGTCTGATTCGGATCGTCCTCGTAGATTTCGTCTGCCATGTTTGGCTGCCCTTTCCGCTCGTGAGTAGTTCCGCCTTTAGGCGGACGAGCCTATCCCCGTTAATCTGAAGCCGTCCCACAAAGCTAAACGCCGTGAGACCCGTTTTCTTGCATGCATTTCGAATTAATTTAAACCGAGAAACACGGAAGTCTTATAGAAATATTTTCATTTTTGCGCAAGAAAAATCCACCCCAAAAGTGACTTTTTTATAAACAGCGCCTGTACAGCGGTTAAACATCACGCTTTGCCGCCGAAAAATCATCGCAAAACAATACATCTAAGACTCAAGATTCAATCCGCGATGAATTCTGCCTCCCGCACAACAACGTGGCGCGGTCAGCGCGTCCCTGCATTTTGCATTTTTAATTTTGCATTTTGCATTTTGAATTTAACCCAGCACTTCCCGATACACCCCCACCGTCGCCTCCACCATCCGCTCCGCGCTGAACTGCGCGATCGCCGCCGCGCGCGCCGCCGTCCCAATCTTCTCCCGCAGCGCCGCGTCGTTCAGCAGCGTCAAAATCCGTTCCGACAACATCGCGAAATCCGCCGGCGGCACCAAATACCCCGTCACGCCGTCTTCGATCAATTCCAACACCGCGCCGTTCACCGCCGCGACCACCGGCACGCCCAACGCCATGGCTTGCAGCGCGTGCACCGCGAAGCCTTCGCGCCGCGTCGTCTGCACGTACACGTCCGCCTCGCTCAGCAGCCCGTCCTGCTCCGTGTGCCCGTGGCAAAAGGTCACACGCTTGTCCAGCTTCAACTCACGCACGAATTTCCGCAGCCCCGATTCCTGCGGGCCCTCGCCGGAGACCACAAAGCTGCACCCTTCACCCTGCTTGTCGGCGATCACGCGCACCGCCTCCATAAAGGTGGCGTAGTCCGACGACTGGTTGAAATCGCCGATAGAAACGATGAGCTTCGCTTCCGGTTCACCGGGCGCGCGCGGCGCGGACTTGCGCAGCAACGGAATGTGCACGCCCGGCGCGATCACCCGCACCCGTTCCTTCGGCACGTCCGCATCGTTGACCAGATGCTCCCGCATCGGCTCGCTCGGCGCGATTACCGCACGAATTCGCCCCGAGAGTCCAAGCGCGCCGCCCAGATAATCGTGAACGCTCAGTACGCACGGCAAATTGAGCGTCTCGGCCAGCGCCGCGCAGACCGGCGCCGCTTTCTCCGAAATACCGTGGATCAATTCCGCTTCCTGCTGCCGCGCCCACGCCACAATTCTGCTGAACACAAACGGCCGCCACTGCAGCCACTCCAACCCCGTCGCCGCCTGCACGAATTTCAATTCCTCTTTCGGCAGCAGACTCAACCCCGGCGCCGCCGGCGTCAGCAGCGGATGATAAATCCCCGCGCGCGACAATCCCGCCATCAGATTCTGCGCATACAACGCCGCCGGTCCCGCGTGAAGCGGCTCGGCAATCAGCAGCACCGCCGCCGGATGCGGCGGCCCGTACCCTGGTTTCATGTGTGATACTCTAGCGTATTGTGGTGCAGGCTTCCAGCCTGCCCGGTTGCCGATGCAGGCTGGAAGCCTGCACCACAAAATAGCCGCATATGCGTTGAACCGGTTTGTTCATAGGAGCGGCGGCACTCTTGCCGCCGTTGTTAGCCGGGACGGCATTCGGCAGCAAGAGTGCCGCCGCTCCTAAATAACTGGTTCAACTCATCCGCATTCATTATGCAGGCTCACTTACACCTTCTGCGCCAGTTTCTCCGCCAGCGCCAATTTCTCCGCCAGCGCCGCTTCCTGCGCCGCAAACACCTCCGGGTGCTTCTTCGGGTACGGACACGCCTTCTGCAGCGGACATGCCGGACAATTCGGCATGCCCGCGATGCACACGTCGGCGCCCAGCCGGTGCAGCATCCCGTGTGCGCGAATCGTCCACTCCGGATTCTTCTTCGGCGACTCGGCTTCGAACGCCTTCTGAACGTCCTTGTAGGACTTGTCGAAATCTTTTTCAGGCTTGTATTTCGTATAGCCCAGCCGAGCCGCCACGCGCAAAATGCGCATGTCCAGCGCGAACACCGGCAATCCCGCGTACATCATCATAAAATCCGCAAACGGGCGCGGCACGCGCAGTTCTTTTTCGAGAAAAGCGCGCGCGTCGTTGAGCGGCTTGGCAAAAATCTTGGCGAAATCCTTACCGCATTTGTCTTCGATGTCATCGGCGAATTGATACAGCTTCTTGGCGCGCTGATCCTCGTACGGCCCGGCCTGCTGGCAGACCGAATTGAGTTTCTCCGGCGCGATTTCGAGCAACTGCCCCGGCGAGATGCCTTTCGCGCGCCGCAACGCTTCGTGCGCGCGCACCTGCCCATTTTTCTTGGCATGCTCGCCGATGATGTACCACGTCCCCGCCAGGAACGGGTCGCGCAGGCTGGTCAGTTCGCCCTTCTTCTCGTCCACTTCGTATTTTTTGGCGAGCAACTCGACCAATTCTTGCAGGCGTTTGGCTGAAGGCATGGGCAGTCCCTTGGATCTCGTTATCTTAACTCATATTCTCTCGCAAAGCCGCGAACGCGCAAAGGAACAACTTAAAGAACTTGTGCGGCGCATTTGCCGTTCCCCCTCTCCCTCCGGGAGAGGGCCGACGGGCGCGGCTGTTTGCGCCCGCGGGGTGAGGGGATTCCCGCATCAATTCTGCGCCGCAACCTTCCCCGCGCTGCGCCGAATCTCTTCCAGCTTCGCCACCAGCGGTTCCAGACGCCCGCCGACAATCTCCTGTATCGACCAATTCTTGTCTTCGCCTTCAATGCGATGATCCGTCAGCCGGCTCTGCGGATAATTGTACGTCCGAATGCGCTCGCTCCGTTCCCCGCTCCCAATCTGCCCAAGCCGCTGGTCGGAACGCGCTTTCTCCGCCTCGGCTTTCTTCAGCGCGTACAATTTCGAGCGCAAAATTTGCCACGCGCGAACTTTGTTCTGCATCGCGCTGCGCGTCTCCATGCAATGGACAATGATCCCCGTCGGCTCGTGAACCAACTGGCATTGCGACGCCACTTTGTTGACGTTCTGCCCGCCCGGCCCGCCCGCCGCGCAGAAACTTTCGCGCACCTCTTTCGGATCGATCTGCACGTCCACTTCCTCGGCCTCCGGCAGCACCGCCACGCGCGCCATGCTGGTGTGCACGCGCCCCTGCGTTTCCGTCTTCGGCACGCGCTGCACGCGATGCCCGCCGCCTTCATAGCGGAATTTGCCGAACGCGCCTTCGCCTTCCGCGCGCAGCACCAATTCCTTGAACCCGCCCACGTTCCCCGGCGCACTCTCCAGCACCGACAATTTCAGCCCGTTGTTCTCCGCATAATGCTGATACATGTCGTAAAGGTCCGCGACGAACAGCGCCGCTTCGTCCCCGCCGGTGCCCGCGTGCAATTCGATGATCACGTTGCGCGACGAATCGTCGTCTTCGTTCAGCGCCATATCGACCAGCTTCTGCCGCGCCGCTTCCTGCCTGGCCGAAGCCAAATCAAATTCTTCTTTGGCCAGCGTTTTCAAATCCGCATCGCCCGACGGATCGTTGAGCAGCTCCTGCGCCTCTTTCGCCGCTTTGCGCGCGGACGCAAACTCATCCCACAGCGTCCCGAATTTCGACATCCGCCCGCGCTCGCGCAACCACGCCGAATAATTCGGGTTGCCCGGCCCCTCAGGGCTTTCGATCAGCGCCGCTAGCTCCTGATACCGCGCGCCCTTCTTTTCAATCTCGTCCCACATGTTCCGCGTTTCTCACTATTAATTCCACGCACGTCTTTATAGGCCCTATAAGCTCTATAGGGCCTATAAGGCCTATTCGGCCTATTTCGCCCGCAAAAGAAAAAGCCCTTCAGCCGCGCAGCGCGCAACTGAAGGACTTTTCAATTTCTCCGCATGACGTAACTACTTCGCGACAGCAGCCGCCTCAGCTTCCGGAGCAGGAGCAGGCGCCGCAGCACCAGGTGCGGGCGCCGAAACAACGGGCGTGGGCGCCACAACAACGGGCGCGGGCGCCGCCGCGGCTGCTTCTTTGGCGGCCTTCTTGTCGGCGATGTTCTTCAAATTCGCCTCCTTCGCCGCCCACTTCTTCTGGAAGCGCTCCACGCGCCCCGCCGAATCCACGAACTTCTGTCGCCCGGTGTAAAACGGGTGGCAGTGCGAACACACGTCGATCGAAAAATCCTTCCCGCGCGTCGATCGCGTTTCAATCTTCGTCCCGCAACCCACGCAGGTGATCGTCACGGGCTTGTATTTCGGGTGCAATCCTTCTTTCATGACCAGCCTCAATCCTTATTCAAATTGTCGCGACCCCCAGAACCCCAGCAGGACAGTCCGCCGGGACATGGGGTTTGGATTTATAGCGCAGGACGTCTGAATTGCAAGGAGACGAATTGACAATTCAGAGCCTTTCAGTTCTGCATGACGTTCGTGCCAAATTCCCGCCAAAGCCCGAATACCTGCTGACAAAGATCATTGGCCCATAGACTTATTGGCCCCATCGGCCCTATAGGCCCTATTTAATTGGAGTATGCGATATGGAGCGCCGTGAATTATCGCATGGTGGCGTTGTCGAAGCGGCTGAATTTGCATTGATTTTGAGCCAGTTGGTGTGTATAGACAATGTAGACACAAGGAGTGAACATGCAAACACGCGTTCAAAAGTGGGGCAACAGCCTCGCAGTTCGAATTCCGAAATCGTTCCTGGACCAATCGAAGTTAAAGCGGAATTCACTGATCGACATGTCGTTTGAGCGAGGCAAGATCGTGATTCTTCCGGCTCGAAAGAAGAAGCGCAAATACACGCTCGCGGAACTCGTCAAGGGGATTACCAAAGAGAATCGCCATGAGGAAATCGGTTTTGGGCCGCCCGCGGGGAAGGAAATTTTCGAGTATGAATCATGAGCGACACACCGCGAAGGGGCGACGTCATTTGGATCGAATTCGATCCTCAAATGGAGCACGAACAGGCCGGCCGGCGGCCCGCGTTGGTGTTGTCCGACATTACGTACAATAGCGCCTCCGGACTTGTGTTGTTATGCCCGATCACCAGCAAAGTAAAACGCTATCCGTTTGAGGTTGCAGTGCCGAATGGATTGCGCATTCATGGCGTGATTCTGTGCGACCAAATCAAAAGTTTCGATTGGAACGCGCGAAAATCGAAGTACATCTGTGAGATGCCGCAGGAGACGATCAATGAAGTACTCGCCAAGGCATTGCCGCTGTTGGAAGATTAGCACCGGGCTGCTCACTGCAATCCTGGTCGTTTCATTCCATGTTCGCGCGGAGCACATGCTCGTCGAAGCCGAAAGCTTCACCGAACGCGGCGGCTGGGAACTCGATACGCAATTCATCGACATCATGGGTTCGCCGTATCTGCTCGCGCACGGGCTCGGCGAGCCGGTGAAAGACGCGACCACGTTGGTGACGTTTCCAGCGCACGGGCCGTTCAAAGTGTTCGTGCGCACCAAGGATTGGGTCGCGCGCTGGAACGCGCCCGGAACGCCGGGGAAGTTTCAGCTCCTTATTAATGGTAAGGCGCTCAGCGAAACGTTCGGCACCAAAGGTGCGGAGTGGTTCTGGCAGGAAGGCGGCACATACGAAGTTCAAGACAAGAGCGTGAACTTTGCGCTGCACGATTTGACCGGATTCGATGGGCGTTGCGATGCGATTTTCTTTACCAACGATATGAATTTTACGCCGCCGAACGACGCGACGCTCGGCAAATTCCGCAAACAAATGCTCGGCCTTCCCGAGCAACCGGCCGATGGCGGCACGTACGACCTCGTGGTCGTCGGCGGTGGTTACGCGGGGATGGGCGCGGCGATTTCGGCGGCGAGGCTGGGCTGCAAAGTCGCGCTGATTCAAGACCGCGGCGTGCTCGGCGGCAATGGCAGCAGCGAAGTGCGCGTGTGGGCCATGGGCGGCACGCGGCGGGGCTTGTTCCCGAATCTCGGCGAGATCATCGACGAATTCTGCGACCACGCGAAGGCTTCGCCCGGCACATTCGAAGAATTTGGCGACGCGAAGAAGGAAGCGCTGGTGCGCGCGGAGAAAAACATCGCGCTGTTCTTGAACACGCGCATGATTCGCGTCGAAATGAAAGACGGCAAAATCGCCGCGGTCATCGGCATGGATGTGCGCTCGTCGAAAGAGACGCGCTTCGCGGCGAAATTGTTCGCGGACACAACCGGCCACGGCGCCGTCGGCGCGGACGCCGGCGCGGATTTGACGGTCAAAGAAACCGGCCACATGGGCATGAGCAACATGTGGCGCTGGAAAGACACCGGCACGCCGCAGCCGTTTCCGGACGTGCCATGGGCGCTGCCGCTGGAGATGGCGGATTTTCCGTACCCAAAACGCGATCACGCCGAATGGTTCTGGGAGACCGGCTTCAACAAAAACCCGCTCACCGAATTGGAGTACATGCGCGATTGGAATCTGCGCGCGGCCTTCGGCGCCTTCAGCGCGATGAAAACAAAAGAAGAGAAGGACAAGCACGTCAACGCGAAGCTCGAATGGGTCGCGTACGTCGGCGGTGTGCGCGAATCGCGGCAACTATTGGGCGACGTGATTCTCTCGCGCGACGACATCGTGAATCAGAAACCGTACCCCGACGGCTGCGTGCCGACGACGTGGGACATCGACCTGCATTATCCGAAGGAGCAGTACGCGAAAAAATTCCCTGACGATCCGTTCATTTCGAAAGCGGAATTCGATTCGCGCGTGGACAAGCAGATCGGCTATCCGGTGCCGTATCGCTGCCTCTACTCGCGCAACATTCCCAATCTCTTCATGGCCGGCCGCTGCTTGAGCGTGACGCACGAGGCGCTTGGCACCGTGCGCGTGATGAAGACCGGTGGGATGATGGGCGAAGTGGTCGGCAAAGCCGCGTCGATCTGCGTGAAGTACGATTGCTCGCCGCGCGACGTGTATCAGAATTATTTCGACGAGCTGAAAGATTTGATGAATCAGCACGGCAAGATGCGGCGCGACACGGTCACGAGCAAACTCTACATGCCCGCCGGCGAATCGCCGCCGCCGCCCGTGCCGGTTGCCGCGAAAGTTGAAGCGAACAAAGGCGTCGATCCAAAGACGCTTGCCGGTATTGTGATCGACGACACGCAAGCGAAATTGACCGGCGACTGGAAATCAGCTCAGAATTTGAAAGGCTTCATCGGCGCGCATTATCTGTATCATTCGCCGGCGAAAAATGCGGCGGCGCGATTTGAATTTACGGTGCCCACAAGCGGCAACTACGAAGTGCGGACGGCTCATCAGCCGCACGAAAACCGCGCGACGAATACGCGCGTGACAGTGGAGAGCGCAGATGGTTCGAAGACAGTGACAGTGAATCAGCGCAAGGAAGCGCCGCTTGCTGGCGGCTGGGTCTCGCTCGGCGTGTATCGGTTCGACGCCGGCAAACCCGGCGCGATAACTATTTCCGCGGAAGGCGCGGATGGGATTGTGCACGCGGATGCGGTGCAAATACTCAATTCAAAATGAAAAATGCAAAATTCAAAATTGAGCATATCCTAATCGTGTGATGCGTCCCCTTCTCCATTTTTTGTCTTTCATTTTTCATTCGTCCGGTGCTCGCCGCGTGCTATTGCAACTCTATCGCGCCAGCATCATCGCCGCGCTGGCACTGCTGGTGCATCTCCACTATCAGCGCGTGCAGATTGACAACAATTCGCCCGTAAAGCTCTCCGAGATTCAAACGTTTTTCCCCGATGCAACCAAGCTCGTTCCCGACACAGAACGCATGGGCATTCGCATTTTCGACGCGAAGAATAAACCTCTCGGTTTCGCCGTGCGCACGATGCCGATTTGCAGCGACATCAAAGGCTATTCCGGCCCGACGGACACGATGATCGTCTTCGACGAAGCGCGAACCGTGCGCGGCATCGGGCTGCGCTATTCCGGCGACACGCTGCTGCATTTTCGAGACGTACAGAAGGACCGCTATTTTGTGAATTGGTGGAAGGGCAAAAGTTGGGACGAACTCGCCGGAATGGATTTGAAAAAAGCCGGCGTCGAGGGCGTCTCCGGCGCGACGCTCACAAGCTTATGCGTGGCGCGCGGGATTGTGTTTCGGTTGAAACATTACAACGACGAGCTGTCCGCCAAGGCCGATCCGCCGCCGGTGTCGCGAAGCTGGCAGGATTTCGGCTTGTTCGCGGCGCTGCTCGGCGCGCTGGCGATTGCGTTCACGCGGCTGCGCGGATTTATTTTTCTGCGTGCGATGTGGCAGATCGTGTTGATCGGCGGCGTCGGATTTTTAAACGGACAATTGCTTTCCGTCGCGCTCTTCGGCGGATGGGCCTCGGCGGGAGTGGCGTGGCGCTCGGCGCCCGCGCTGGCACTGCTGGCGGGCGCGGCGCTGCTGGTGCCGTGGGTTTCAAAGAAGGCGCTGTACTGCCAGTATTTCTGCCCGCACGGCGCGGCGCAGGAATGGGTGCACCGCCTCGCGCCGCGGCGCTTTCGCGTGAACTTGCCGTCGAGCATCGCGGCCGGGCTGCGCTGGTTGCCGTGGTTTTTACTGCTCGCTGCAATTGCCATCACGATTTTTGCGCTGCCAGTGGACTTAGCGGAGCTCGAACCCTTCGACGCGTACCTCTGGCGCATCGCCGGCTGGGCGACGATTTCGATCGCCGTCGCGGGACTGATCGCGGCGCTGTTTGTGCCGATGGCCTATTGCAAATTCGGCTGCCCGACCGGTGCAATCCTCGAATTCATCCGCGCGCGCGGCCCGCAAGACCGCTTCGGTTTCCGCGAAATCGTTGCGCTCGGATTAGTGGCGATGACGCTGTGGATGTATTTGGATTACGAGCGGATAAGAATTTGGATGGGATGACGGCGCGGCTCAAGGGCTTCAGAGTTTCAAAGTTTCATCGTTCACGGGTTAAGGATTCGCAAGCGGCAAAATTCATCGCAAGTGAACGGGCTTTGTTATTTCCTTTTCCACATTTGTATTTTTACCCCAAACGGGGTGGGTCGCGCAACGACAAGACGCTCCTCACGAACCTCACGCACTTCATTGATGCGCAAGGTTTGGGAGAAGCTTCTTGTGCTGCGGCACCCACCCCGCTGGAGTGGGCCACCCGTGGAATAACTCCCACAACATGATTCGACATCCGCTAGATTTCCACGCTTGACCGGCCCCACGTTTGCCAGTATTAACTCCGTTTTCGAAAACAAGCGGGGTATGTATCGGCGTGAAACACCGTTGGTTCAGTTTAATTCCGTCCGCACTGGCGCTCGCCGCAGCGTTGTTCTGCGCCGTGTTGCCCGGCGGATTCTTGCCGAAAGTCGCCGGTCGCTGCGGACGCCAACTCTGCAACTGCCCCATCGAACCGCTTGACACGTGCCAGAAGTGCAGCCTCGCCGCGCACACTTGCGCGCCGGTTCATTTGTTGACGTTCGAAACGTCGATCTCCGGCGCGGAAGCGCCCGGCATGGCTCTGCAAATCGTCTTCACCGGCCTGCTCGCGCCGCAGCGCTTGCAGCTTGCACTCGTCTCCACTGAGCGCGATTTGCCAAACGCCGCTCGCGCATTGTTCGCGCTCTCCGAAGTTTCGCCCGACATCGCCACACCTCCTCCCCGCGCTTAAATCCCATCGCGTACTTGTGGTGCAGGCTTCCAGCCTGCCCGCGGTTTTTCATTTCAGCGGCGCCCGCCGCTGAAGCAACATCGCAAAATTCGCGACCACGTTTCGCGAAACGGTAATTCCGTTCAGCGGCCGCGTGACTCGCTCGGAAATGGATCGTTCGTAGTTCCGCCTTTTGGCGGAATGCTTAAGCGCACTTCCGCCTAAAGCCGGGACTACGAACCTTAAACTCATCATGTCTTCTCATAAACTCTGCGTGCTCAGCGGCGTGCTCGCGCTCTCGCTCAGCGCTCTGGCCTGCGATTCCTGCGGCTGCAGCATCGGCGATCCCGCCCGCGGGGGCGGCTCAGGCATCACCGCTGGCATCGGCGATCTGCGCCGCCAGATCAAAGACCTTATCCCCGATACCAAAACGACCGACGCGCCTGAGCCGCAGCTTTCCAACGGCAACGTCCCCGATTTTACGAAGCCTCCGCCGCTCGAAGAAGGCCCCGCCAAACCGCACCGCTGGTCGGTGGACACCACGTTCGAATTCCGCGAATTCCAGCACAACCGCGCGGAGAATTCCTTCATCATCGTGCAAAGCGGCCACGACCAGCACGCGTATCGCTTCGATTACTCATTCGGCGAACACATCGGTTACCTGGTGAACGACGATCTCTCCGTCGGCATCAGCGCCGGCTTTCGAGATCTGCACAAGCTCGACGTGGACGTCCCCAACCGCATCGGCCAGCGCGAAAACAGCAGCGGCCCGACCGATCCGGTGCTCGACGCGAAATTCCGTTTCATGCGCCAGTCCGAATGCTTTCCGCTGGACATGGCCGTCTTCGGCGTCGTGAAGACCGATCTCGGCCTGGTCAACAATCGCCGCCCCACCGGCGAACTTTTCGAAACCGAAGACCAGCCCGGCACCGGCAGTTGGAACGAAACGCTGGGCCTCGCCGTCTCGCACGGCTGGGAGAAATGGGGCGTCTCATCATCGGCCAGCTACACGCACAAAGGCGAAGGCGCCGAGCGTTTCAAAGAAGGCGACATCACGCGCCTCAGCTTGAGCGCCAGCCGCCTGCTTACTCCGGAATGCTTCACATGGAAAGCCTACTTCAGCACCGGCCTGCAAGGCCTGCTCGAACGCCACGCCGTCGATCATGGCATCACCGACCCCGACCACGGTGGGCGTTTCATGTACGTCCTGCCCGGCATCGCCGTGAAACCCAACGACCGCCTGATCGTCAGCGTCACCGCGCCCATTCCAGTGATTCAAGACGAAAACGGCACGCATCAAAAGCAGCGCTGGAATTTGCAGGTGGGCGTGGGGGTGCGGTTTTAGAGGGCAGGAGATAGGAGATAGGAGCCAGAAAATCGCGCAGCGATCTTCGAGTCTCCATTTGGCTCTGCTGAATTCACTGGTCCCGTTGCATTCTTACCTCGGAGAGCTTGTGAGAAAATCAATAGACCCGTGGTGCAGGCGTCCCGCCTGCACGTTCGTCTTGCGAAGCAAGACACCGCCGTTCACCCCGGAGAGTTCGTGAATAAATCGAAAATCGCGGCTTTTGAAACCCTTCGGAGCACGACTTTTGTCGAAATACCCATGCCCTACCGATGCATTTTTGGGGTCCTAAAAATGCCAAATTCCATATATTCACAAGCTCGGAGGGTTCGCAGATAATTTCAACAGAGCGTTCTGACCTCTGACAGTTCTAATCTGGCTCCCGCCTCCTGTCTCCTTGCCATCTTCCCAAAAACAGCGAAACTATCCCCGCCGTGCGCGCACGAAGGTACAGGAAAAACCGGGGCCTCGAATGTCCGTCCGTCACTTAATTGCGATCACCTGTTTGGCATTGATGGCCCACTCCTCCGCCGGCGAGAATTTCCTCGACGCCGCGCGCGCCCAGCGCCTCGACCCCCTCGCCGCAAAAGTCGAATCGGAATTGCTGCACTCCATCAATGCGCTGCACGCCGGCCAGAATAACGCCACCGCACTCACCGCCGATTTGCGCCAGAAAAAATCCGCGACGATGGCCCCCGCGCCGGCCGGGCAGTTGCCGCTGTTGCTCGACGTCCCGCAAGTCAACGACGCGACTCTGCGCGCGATCAGCGCCACCGGCGCAACCGTCACCAGCAGTAGCGCGCGCTGGAACAGCGTCAACGTTTTGGCCACGCTCGAACAACTCGATGCGCTCACGCAACTCACCGGCGTGCGCGCGATCAAATCCGCGCGCCGCCCGCGCTGCCATCAGCAGGGCGTCGCCAACAATCAAGCCGACGGCAGCATGAAAGCCGATCAGGCGCGCCTCGTCTTCGGCGTCAGCGGCGCCGGGCAAAAAATCGGCGTGCTCTCCGATTCCTGCAACCAAACGACAGCAATTGGGCCGGGCGTCGTCACCGGCACCGTGCCCAATGCCATTCTGTCAGGCATGGTCGATCAACTCAGCGGCGATCTGCCCGCGCAGATTCAAGTCATCGACTTCGGCCCCAGCGACCCGCCCAACACGGACGAAGGTTCCGCGCTCATGGAACTCATCCACGACGTCGCGCCCAACGCCGCCATCGCGTTTGCCTCGGCCTACACCAGCCACATCGACTTCGCTAACAACATCCTCAAACTTCGCCAAGCCGGCTGCACGATCATCTGCGACGATGTGTTTTATCTCGAAGAACCGATGTTCCAGGACGGCCCCATCGCGCAGGCCATCACAACCAACTACGAAGCGGGCGTGCCGCACTTTTCGTCTGCGGGCAACGACGCCGATTTTGGAATTCGCGCCACGTATCAAGCTGTCAACGCCGCCAATTCGCAGAACGGCGGCTCGTTTCACGACTGGGACATCGCCGGCCAGCCCGCTGGATTTTTACCGATCGATCTTCCCGCAAGCGACGACTTCACCATCGTCCTGCAATGGAATCAGCCGTATCAGAGTTTCAACCTCGGTCCCGGCGCGTCCGTCGATCTGAACGTGTATTTGCTCGATGCGCCGAGTGCCACCGCCAACGTGCTCGCCAGCAGCACCGAAGTCCAATTCGCAAACGGCGCGCCCAGCGGCGATCCGTTCGAAACCTTCGAATACATCAACATGACCGGCGCGTTGCAGCACACATATCTCGCCGTGGACAAAGCCGCCGGCGCCGGCAATCCCGATTTCCGCATCGTGATTTTAAGCCGCCGCAACGAAACGTTTCCTTCTGGCGGCAACGGCCTGAATTCCATGACCATCTACGGCCACACCGCATGCGCCGAAGCGCTCAGCATCGGCGCGATTCTCTTCGCCGACATCGACAGCGGCGGCGGCTGGCGTCCCGATTTCAAAAACATCAACGCCGAAAGTTTCTCCTCGAAAGGCGGCATCGGAGCCGCGGGCATTCCACTCTATTTCGACACCGCCGGCAATGCGCTGGCCAACGCCCCTCAACTGCGCGACAAACCCGACCTCGCCGCGCCCGACGGCGGCAACACCTCTTTCTTCGGGCAGTTCGACACGCTCCCCATTAATGGAGTCAACTACGGCGACGATAATTATCCCAAGTTCTTCGGCACGTCCGCCGCCACGGCAAACGCCGCCGCCGCCGCCGCGCTGCTGCTGGAACGCGCGCCGCTCAGTTCCCCCGCGCAGATCAAGCACGCGCTTCAATCCACCGCGCTCGACATCGTCGCCACGGCCCCGCTCTCCGTCGTCGGTCCCGACGACGTCACCGGCGCGGGTTTGGTCAACGCGCTCGCCGCCGCGCATTCGCTCCCGGCAGTTGAAACTCCCCCTATCGATCAAACCGTCGTCGAAACGGCCAGCGCGACGTTCTCCGCATCGGTCAGCGGCGCCGGCACGCTCACCTACCAATGGCGCAGAAACGGCGTCGCGATTGCCGGCGCAACCTCGGCGACGTTGACCATCAACAATGCGAGCTTCGACAACGACGACGGTGCGTTATTCGATTGCATCATCGCCAACGACAACGGGACGCTGCCCACCAGCGCTGCACTGCTTCGCGTTCTGCCCTTCCCAAAAATCACGCAGCAGCCCGCCGACGCGCTGGTGAATTTAAACATGCCAGTCTCGTTTACAGTGACCGCCATTCACGGCCCGCTTACTTATCAATGGCTGCGCAACGGCGCAGCGATTCCCTATGCAACCGATTCCGCATACACGCTTCCGTCTGCCAGCGCCGCCGACGACAACGCCACGTTTTCGTGCGTCGTCACGAATCCGCAAAAATCAATCCCATCAACCGCCGCCACGCTTCACCTCGATTCCGCGCCATCCATTTTGAGCGCTCCCAGCGCAAACCCGCCCGTTGCGGCTGCCGGCGCGCCCGTGCAATTCACGCTCGCCGCGCTCGGCGCGTTCAATCAGCCGCTCACGATAACCTGGGATTTCGGAGACGGCACTTCCGCGCAAGGCGCCAGCGTCGTGCACACGTTTTATCTCGCGCAGCATTACACGGTCACCGTCACGGCCGCCGACCCGCTCGGCCTCTCGACGGCGGCCACGCTCGACGAACTTGTGTATTTTGACGCTGACGGCGACGGCAGCCCCGATCTCGATCCCGGCGCCGACAATTCGCTCTATCCCGAAACCGTCGAAAAATTGCTCGGCCTTACGCCGCAACCGCTGCACGTGAATTCGATGCGCATCGCGCTGAATTTCAAAACGCAGAATGCCGATTCGCTCGTCCTCAGCGGCTTGCTTCCGCAGGTCATCGGCGACATGCCTGTTTACCAGCAAATGCCCGCCGTCATTGGCGGCGTTGGGCGCGTCTTCGTTTTTGGCGCAGCCTCTCGTGGCGCAGGCGTCTCGCCTGCGCGTCTCAGATCAACGATCCCCGAGTCCCCGATTACCCGCGTCTCCGTGTCTCTGGCCGTCGCGCTCGCGCAGCCCAACGGCGTTTTCAAACTACGCACTCCCAAATCCCTCTCCGAGCCCGCGCAATTCACGCTCACGATCACGCACGCCAATTTGCAGCCGTTCCTCGCCGCCGATGGCCTCACCAATAAAAATGCGGCGGCCGAACGCGACACTGTCCGCGTCACGCTCTTCTACAATGGACGCATGTTCGACAAACTTCAGCCGCAATTCTACACAGCCAAACTCGGCCAAAACGGCAAAACAAAATGACAGTTCGTAGTCCCGCCTTTAGGCGGAAGAGGCGCACGGCATCGTCAGTGGATTTTTTATTGCACGCTTATAAAACAACGCCATGCCCATGCTTCCTTTAAGCGCCGCCAACCTCCCCGAATTCGAACGCCGCATCCACGCCGTCCGCCCCGATTCCGCACGCCGCTGGGGAAGTCTCGAACCCGCCGCAATGTTGAATCATTTGATGTACGCCGTGAAGCTTTCGCTGGAAGAAGTCAACGAGAAATACATCGGCAACTTCGCCACGCGCCACATCGTCCGGCGCATTGCCTTTCACACGCCGCTGCCGTGGCCGAAAGGACTTAAAACCCCGCCGAGTTTCACGCAAGCGCCGAGCGTTCCGATCGACGAAATCCGCGCGCAATTGCTCGACAAAATGAAGCGCTTTACCGAAACCGCCGCGCGCGAACCGAACCGCAAAACCTTACATCCCATGTTCGGAATGTTGACGCTCCGCTATTGGCAACGCGTCCACGGCAAGCATTTCAACCATCATTTCACTCAGTTTTGCGTGTGAACTCGCGCTCGCATTCCGCCAGTTCTTCCGGCGTATTGACGTGCGCATGTCGCGGCCAATTCGGCGGAAGGGCCAATAGCTTCGCGCCAGATTCTTCAAGTAATTTTGCCGGCGACAACTGCCCGGCCGCAATCGCGCGCTCAACGCGTTCAAGCAGCGCCGTGTGATACAGCGCAAATAGCGGCTCGACGCGTTCGCCTTTGAACCCCGCGGCGACGCTGCCCTTCGCGCGAGCAGCCGCAAGCAATTCCACCCAGCCGCAATCCAGCGCCACCATGTCGCAACTGCACAGCAAAATCCAGCCGGGCGATGGCGCGTCGCGCAACGACGTCAGCAATCCGCCCATCGGCCCAAGCTCCGCGCGCTCGTCGGCAATCGTTCGTATTTTTAGATCGATGTATTTGTCGGAAACATTGGCCACGGCAGTGAAATTTACGGCGACCGGTCCGAGTACTCGAACAATCCGCGCAACAAGCGCCTCGCCATTCAGCAGCGCCCGCGCCTTGTCCGACCCAAACCGCGAACTCTTCCCGCCCGCCAAAATATAAACCGGAAGCTTCGTCTCCACTCCCCACTCCCCACTCCCCACTCCCCACTCTCAAACTCGCTCACTTCTTCGCCGGGTCCTTCTTCTTGTACGTGAACGAAAACCGCTCCTTCCCCTCCACGCGCCCGATGATCCCTGACGTGTATTCCATGATGCCTTCGTAGTCGTCGTTGTAATTCCGGTAGCGCTTGAACACCGTCGGTTTGAAATCGCCGTCGGGCAGCAAGTCCAGCTTATGCTGGCCAAATTGCTGCAACTGCTCAATGTCGAAATGAGTTCGGTCGTGATACACCATCGTGAGCCGCGCGGAACCTTGCAGCGCTTTGCCCAGCTCCGGAAAATATTCCTCGCTCATCTGCCCGATAAAATGCGGCGCGCTCAGCGTCACTTCTTCGCCATCCGACGTGATCGTGAATTTGATTTTGACCTTCGCGCCCCAAGCCGGCTGCGACACCACGTTCGCCGTCACATTGAAACTGCTCTTCTCGCCTTTGTGCACGTACATGATTTCCTTGTGCCGCTCGAAAAGCCCGAACGAAAGGTCGTACGCGCCAACCGGCACTTTTGCCGTGCGGTGCGTCGCGTCGAACGAAAACGCGCCTTCAGGCCCGCTGAAAATCAGCGTATGAATCTTTAAGTCTTCTGAGTTCTGTGGCGAAACATATTTGTCGAACGGATTGATTGCGCCCAGCGCCAAATCCTTCGGCGCGGGCCGAACCTCGACGGTCGATCCCGACGCATGCACGATCAACTCCACCAGCGCGTCGCCAATTTGCATGTATTTCCCCAGCAGGCACACCGGCTGGCCTTCGACCAGCACTGAGTCGCGCCCCGCGTCATTGTACTTGCCGTTGCCGTCGTCGTCGAAAATCGTCACCGTTTTTCCGTTGTATTGAAACGACTTCGCTTCGAAGCGCACGATCTGATATTTTTCCTTCTCCGCGATCTGCTTGATTCGAAACGTGTAGTTCGAACTCGTCCCGTCTTCAAAAAACAATTCGCACGTAAACGGATCGGTCCAGCCGTCCTGCTTGATTGCGCGTGTCTCTTTCGAATCGGCTTTGCCGTCGCCGTTGAAATCGATCCAGATCGTGCCTTGAGCGTATTTCGCCATCAACGCAGGATGCGGTTTGCCGTCCTTGTCGTTGCCGAAGTGCGGCAGTTCCGTATCGACTGCCGCGCCATTCACCGGAAACGTAATGATGTGAAAGAGCGACTTGTCGAACGCTCCGGGCGTCATCACGAGGTATGGCAATTGAACGGCGTTGATCGGCGCGGGTTTGGTTTCGATCTTGCGCCACTCCGCTTCCAGCGGTTCCGGCGGCGCCGCGCCCATCGCGCGGCTGGCGCTCCATGCGCCGGCCAAAATCAACAGCACCCAGTTGAATTTTTGATTGCGTGGTATCATGGTCAGCGTCACCACTGGTTGAAGAACTTCGTTGCTCCATTATATCATAGACGGAAAAGCCCGTCGCTGAATCGCAAAAAAATGGAAGGAACTCATGCCGATCACGGTGAAAT
>DATGGK010000037.1:0-17454 GCA_035308565.1 Planctomycetota bacterium
AGAGCACGCGCAGGAAATGCGGACCGCGCTCAACAATCTCAATTCCGACCTCGTTCAACAATATCCGGATTACGTGTGCCGCGTCACTGCCGACGAAGGCGACATCGGCCGCGGGCACATGCAGCGCTTCCAAGACATTGAAACCCGCACGCCTGCGATTCTCACCACGTCGCAATTACTCACCACCGGACTGGACGCGCCCACGTGCCGCAACGTCGTGCTGGCGCGACTGGTGACGTCTATGGTTGAATTCAAACAAATCATCGGCCGCGGCACGCGGGTAAAGGACGAGTACGGCAAGCTTTGGTTCAACATCATCGACTATACGGGCACCGCCACGCGCAACTTTGCCGACCCCGATTTCGACGGCGATCCCGCCTTTGCCACGCAGGAGGAAATCGACCAATACGGCCAGCGAGTCGATGACGAAGACGACGCCGCGGCCGACCCGCCGGAACCGGACGACGGCGACGAAGGCCCGCCCGCAATCGACGACGAGGACGAAGACGAGAACGAGCGCCACAAATTCTATTATGACGGCGGACACGTTGAAATCGTTGCCGAATTGGTATACGAAATCGACGCCAGCGGCAACCAACTCCGCGTTGTCAGGCTCACCGACTACGCCGCGGAAAGAGTGCGCACGCTTTGCACCGACGCCCGCGACCTTCGCACGCGCTGGGCCGACACCGACAAGCGCGCCGCCATCGTTGCGCAGCTTGCCGAGCGCGGCATCGACTTCCAGCAGCTTGCCGGACAAGCCAACAAGCCCGACGCCGACCCGTTCGATTTGCTCTGTCACCTTGCATTTAACGCGCCGATTCTGACTCGCCGCCAGCGCGCCGACCGCGTGAAGCGCGACGAGTCCGCGTTCTTTGCTTGTTTTGCCCCGGAAGCCCGTAACATCTTGACCGACCTTCTTGAAAAGTACGCCGCCGACGGCGAGCTTCAATTCACGCTGCCGGACGTGTTGAAAGTCCCGCCGCTTTCCGAGCGCGGGAACGTCGCCGAAATTGTGGGCGTTTTCGGCGGAGCCGACCAGCTTCGCGACGCCGTGAACAAACTGCAAGCGCTGCTGTACGCGGCTTGACCGGGGGGACCTATGCCAATAGACCGAAAAAAATTCTCTAAACGATTTGAGTGGGATCACCCAACCGAGTGGCATTGCCCGAGATGCCACTTGGGCCTTCTTGTCCCCACAGAAGATAAATTGATGGAGGCTGAGGATATTGAATCGAAAGCGGCGAGCTCCCATGAGGATTGGGAGCCGACTTGGTATACCGGAGCATTTGCAGGATTCATCCAATGCAACAATCCTGATTGTCGGCAATCGGTGGCGGTTTTGGGTACAGTCAGCAACGATGATCGAGATGACGACGAGGGTGGGAGAGAGATTTTTTCGGTCTATGCGCCAAAAATCTTTATTCCACCCCTACACTTGTTCAACATTGTAAGTACATGGCCCATCGAAATTCGCAATGCATTAATCGCTGCCTTTCAACAAGTGTTCATTGATCCGGGATCGGCGGTGAATCACCTGCGTACCGTGATCGAAGAACTGCTGACATCGCTTGGCTACGCACGTTACGAGATTAAGAAGGGCGCGCCGCGAAAATTCATTTCGCTTCATAGTAGAATAGATCGATTCGCTAAGGATCAGCCACAGCACAAAGATACGTTGTTGGCTGCGAAATGGATAGGGAATGCTGGGAGCCACCCCGGTTCAATTACTAAAGACGACGCTTTTGATGCTTTTGACCTGATCGAATTTGCTTTAAACGAGATACTCGGCAAGCAGTCCAAATCAATCGCCACCCTTGCAAAAAAAGTCAATAAGTCACGCAAGCCACTCTCAACCAAGAAAAATAAATCGAAATGAAAAGCGATAATGAGATTACCACTTCGCAATCCCTGGGCGCCCTGCTCAAGTCCGCCCGCGACATCATGCGCAAAGACAAGGGCCTCAGCGGCGACCTTGACCGCTTGCCGATGCTCACGTGGATTATGTTCCTGAAATTCCTCGACGACTTGGAAATTCAGCGCGAAGGGGAAGCCAAACTCGCCCGCAAGAAATTCAAGCCGGCCATCGAACCGCCGTACCGCTGGCGCGATTGGGCCACGAAACCTGACGGCATCACCGGCGACCCGCTTATTGCCTTCATCGACAACGAAAAGTGCGTGCGCCCCGACGCCACCGAAGGCAAGGGACTCTTTCCTTATCTCAGCGGCCTCACGAGCGACAACGGGGACGACCGCCGCGAAGTCATCGCCACAGTGTTCAAGGGCGTCCAAAACCGCATGATCAGCGGCTATTTGCTGCGTGACGTGATCAACAAAATCAACGGCATCCACTTCACCGCGAGCGACGAACTGCACACGCTGGGCGCGCTCTACGAGTCCCTGCTGCGCGAAATGCGCGACGCCGCCGGCGACTCTGGCGAATTCTACACCCCGCGCCCCGTCGTGCGCTTCATGGTCACGGTCACCGATCCGCGCTTGGGTGAAACTGTTTTGGATCCCGCCAGCGGCACCGGCGGTTTTCTCGTTGAATCCTACGCGCACCTGTCCCAGCAAGTGAAGACTGTGGCACACCGAAACCAATTGCAGGAACGCTCGCTTTTCGGCTGTGAAGCCAAGCCGCTTCCGTTTCTGCTATGCCAGATGAATTTGCTATTGCACGGCCTCGACGCACCGCAAATCGACCCCTTGAACGCCCTGCGCTTTAAGCTCACCGAGATTGGCGAAAAAGAACGCGTGGACGTAATCCTGACCAATCCGCCCTTTGGTGGCGAGGAAGAACAGGGCATTCAGGGCAATTTTCCCGAAGATAAACAAACAGCGGAAACCGCGCTGCTTTTCTTGCAACTCATCATGCGGAAATTGCGGCGACAAAATGGAAATGCTCGTGCGTCAGTCATCGTACCCGACAAAGTACTTTTTGATGGCGGGGTGACAGCACGTATCCGCGAGGAATTGGTCAAGGAATTCAACCTGCACACTATCATCCGACTGCCAGTAGGGGTGTTTGCACCCTATGCGAAGACAATCAGCACCAACATACTTTTCTTCGACCGGACTGGCCCAACGCGCGAAACGTGGTTTTTTGAGCACCTTATTCCTGATGGTCGAAAGACCTACACGAAGACTCGGCCAATCGATTTTGAGGACTTTGCTCCGTGTTTGGATTGGTGGAAGAAACGAGAGGAAACTGAACAGGCGTGGTTAGCAAAAGTGGAGACGATCGCATCCAAAGGATTCAATTTGGACATCAAGAATCCTCATGGTTTTGAGGAGCTCACGCATCGTCCTCCAGAGGAGTTGGTACAAGGCATTGACGAGAACATGCGCAACGCGCGTGAGGTACTGACCCAGTTGCGGCATAGTATTGGGGAGGCGAGCACACTTGATTGTGACTCGGTACCGATTGGAGAGATTGCGTTTCTTGTAAAGCGACCATGGACGCCAGGAGCAGATGTGATCGTACGAAGCCTAGGTGTCAAATGGTGGGGCAAGGGAGCGTATATCTCGGAGAAAAAAGCCGTCGAGGAATTACAAGCGGATAGATTTTTGGTGAAGGCTGACGACTTAATCTACAACGACATGTGGGCGCGGCATGGATCGGTTGCAGTTGTTCCAAGCGAACTTGACGGCTGCGTAGCCTCTGCCCACTTCCCAACGTGGGAAATTGACCAATCTCGTGTCCATTTGCCTTACCTTACTTGGTGCTTTCGCTCACCTTGGTTCTGGGCAGCGTGCGAAAGGAGGTCCCGTGGCAGCACGGGGCGAAATGCTATTAGAAAAGGTTTGTTCCGGTCGATTCTCCTCCCTTTGCCTCCACTGAAACAACAGGAGCAGTGGTCGGGTCTGTTCAAAAAGCACATCACCTTAGTAAGCGACTTATCTATTTTGCAAACGTCGATTGGTACGGAAATTGAAGCTCTGATGCCCTCTCTTCTTGATTCAGCGTTTAGCAAAGTAGTAAAGAACGAGACAACATAATTTTGCGTTCTCTATTCGAGTAGACACCGCAGGGGGCCGAGGGGGCAAGTGGAAGTGAACGCGCTCAAGCGCCTGCAAGCCGAAACCGCCGCCGAGCTCGACGCCCTGCTGCCGGCGATTCTGGACAAGGCGTTCAAAGGGGAATTGTGAGCGCAACATGAGCGACGAACTGCTGGCAAAAGTCGAGTCGATAACGGACATACTCGCTGCTACGGCGACGGGCAAAGGGTTCGACGAAATTGGATACAAGACTCTTCGCAGCGATCTACTCGCACATCCGCGAATTGGTGCAAGCCTGCCGCCGTTCGTTCGGAAGTGCAGGAGCCTCGGGGATTTTTGGAGATTCATTCAATCAAAATTTCCGACTTACGCCGAACGACGCAACTTCCTGAACGATGAATTTGACGCGCTACTCACGGCGTTGGAGACGGAATCCCGCTCGCCGGCCGACGCCATCATCACCGCGGGAGTGGACAAGGTTAGTTCCGAGTTCATTCAAAGCGCCTGGCATAAAGCCCTGGACCGGCGCGCCGTCGATCCCGAAGGAGCCATCACCGCAGCGCGCACGCTGCTGGAATCGGTCTGCAAGCACATTCTCGACGAATCAAAGGCGCAATACGACGACGGCGCCGACCTTCCAAAACTCTACGCGCTCACCGCGGAACAATTGAAGCTGGCGCCCAATCAGCACACGGAGCAAGTCTTCAAGCAGATTCTTGGAAACTGCCAGAGCGTCGTCGGCGGTCTGGCATCGCTCCGAAACCGCCTCAGCGACGCGCACGGGAGAGGCAAAGCCGCGGCGCGCCCCGCGCCCCGCCACGCCGAGCTTGCCGTCAATCTCGCCGGCACAATGGCGACGTTTCTGCTTGCCACGTGGGACGCGCGCCAAGCCTAATAAAAAGTTTTATTCCTTTTTTTCATTTTTTTTGAGACTTTTTTAACGCCAAGCCTGTATTACTCTTAGCTGCACATGTGCGCCACATCATGCAGCGCATTTTCAGAGTGGCTCATTGACTGGCTGAAAACAAACGATACTCTTAATGACTATGAGCAATCCAGGAGCGCCGGCCACGCCGGAAAAACTCCCAGCGTCGCCGAAACAAACTTCAAAGCCATCGGAAAGCACCACCCGCATCCACTCTGTGGACACCGCAGCGGGCGATCTGCTTGCCGTGAATTTGTTGTCCGCAGACGGGTTTCGTTGTGATCAAGGCGCGCCGGAGGAATGGTTCGCTGCGCTTGATCATTTCCGAACGACAAAAGCGATTGCAAGCCAGAATGATTCCCTTGCCAATGCCGTGGCTCGCGTTGCATCCATGTGGGCAAAGGAAGTTGCGTGGGTGAAAAGCGTTTTTGTTCTCCTTGGAAATGCGAACGACGCCAACGCCGCGCTTACTCTTTTGATTTCTGTGGACGATTCGAAAGCAGAAAATAGCTGGGCTTGCAGCAAATTTGCGTTGCTCGTTGGAGGTCACTCAGGCCACGCAGTACAGACGTGCATCGTTGAAGAAGATGTTCCGCCGCAGGCTGGATATATTCATTCTTACATTCGACCTGATGCCAAACCTCAAACAACACACTAAGCGAGTCAGGTTGTCGCTGGCTTGGTTTGAAGAAGTTAAACGGAGTGATCCGTTTATTTTTCTGAATCCCCTTGTCAATGAGTATTTCTACGTCGCGCTTCACATGTTTGAAGCCGTGGCGTGTGCGTTTCCGGCAATGTTCACGTCGAAAACAGACTACTTCAGCCACGTTGAACGCGCAGAAGAGTTGGGGCGAATTTCTGTGAGTGCTCTAAATCCGCTGCTTCCAATGGCAGCGCCCTATGACACCTTGTCCGGATTGAGTCGAAGAGCACGGTACATTCAAATCTCGGCGCACTTTCCAGTTTCACCGATCAAGCCGAAAGACCTTGACACCGCTAAAGCAAGTTTTCAAATTGTCAGGGACACAATCGAGAAAATATTCAGCGAGCACGGCGACAAAAAAATCCCGTGGCAACAGGGACAAAGCGGCGAATTGATCGAAACCTAACGCCCGCGCCGCACTCCCAATTCCGCCTTTTTTTCATTTGAACCCGCCGTTGGATAGTTTGCGCGCCTGAACGTGTGCAGAATCCTTTCCGCATTGACAACAAATTCCCCCAGCCGTACCCTGTGCCCCAACATCGCCGTGCATCGTGATTCGCCAAGGAGATTTCAACCGGGAACATCGTTGACCGTGTCGTGACAATTTGATTGCGCGCGTGCGCAAGGAACTGCTTTCAGAAGAAACGACCAACCTGAGTCCCGTCAAACGGACTCTTGAAGAATAGAAGCAGCGACTTGAGCCGCGCCCCTGCAAAGGGGCGTCGGCCAGGTTTGCTGTTCTATTCTGCCCCTTGGTCGGGGCCTTCTGGAGCGGCGGCTTGGTCCGGCGCCTTTTTATTTTGCGCTCGAAACGATGCTCCAAAACTCACAGAGGATTCCCCGCTATGAAACTCACCGCTCTCGTTTCGGCTCTTGTGATTCTCGCCAGCTTCACCGCACACAACGCCCGCGCCGCGGCGACAACGCTTCTTCAAATCACGTCGCCCAAAGGCGGCGAACTCTATCTTGTCGGGGAATCGCAGCAAGTCGTCGTGACCAGCAAATTCAAATCGGTCACGATCCAACTCAGTCGCGACGGCGGCGCGACGTTCACCGATTTGGGCATCATCGACAACACGGTGAAAGACAAAACGCTGCTCAACATCCTCAAATACACGGTCCCCGGACCGACGGCCGCGAATTGCATCATCCGCGCCAGCGGCGTGACAACCAAAGGCCAAACCTTCGCACAATCGGGCGTCTTCGCAATCACCGCCGGCAACACGCTTGGCCCGGTGCTCGCCACGGACCTTGCCGACGGTTCAATCACCACGCCGAAACTTGCCGACAAAGCCGTGACGGCGCCGAAAGTAGGATCGGGCGCCGCGTCGAACAACATGGTGCTGCAAGCCGACGGCGCGGGCGGCGCGTTTTGGGGAATGCTGGCCGACAGCGAATTGTCGGCAAATGTCACGTTGAAGGGCAACACGTTCAACGCGGCGGGCAAGCTCGTGCTGCTCGACAATTCGGGCAATGTGCCCGTTGCAAATCTTCCGATAGCCGGTGTCACGCCCGCAACGCGAGGCGTCGTCTACGTCGATCAAACTTCGATTCAAGTCACGCCAGACGGCAAAATCACGGCGATTTCGGCCCTTCCCCCGACGGTCGCGGGCGGCGATTTGACAGGAACGTATCCCGCGCCGCAAGTGGCAACCGTCGGCGGTCAATCCGCCGCGAACATTGCCAGCGGCGTGCAAGCGGCGAACGGCGCAACCAATTTGGCGAACGCCAACACGATCGTCAAGCGCGACGCCAGCGCCAATTTCGCGGCGGGCACGATCACCGCGAATCTGACCGGCACGGCCAGCAACGCCACGAACGCCAGCAACTCCGCGGCGCTGAACGGCAAGCCCGATACCGCGTTCTCGCTTGTGGGGCATAATCACTTTGGAGAGACGTGGACGGGTTCAACCACTACCAGCGGACTGTCGATCACCAACAACGACACGACAAATTTATCCACTGCAATCTTCGGACAGACTCTATCCACTTCTGGTGCGGCTTTGAGCGGGAATGCACCGGCCACGAGCGGAACAACATTTGGAGTTGCTGGGCAATGCGCGTCGCCCGCTGGTGTGGGAGTCGCGGGAAGCAACACATCAACGAGCGGAATGGCATTGGGCGTTTTTGGCGGCAGTTCATCCACAACCGGACAGGGCGTTCAAGGATTCGCGTCTTCAACAACGGGTGCAAATTTCGGTGTTGTTGGTCAAAGTGCATCTACGACAGGTACGGGAGTTACGGGGTTTACGACTGCTACAACAGGAATAAATGCCGGTGTCTCAGGTCAAAGTGCCTCAATCGCAGGTACGGGCGTTGCTGGATTCGCAACGGCAACAAGCGGCGTAAACTATGGCGTTTTTGGTAAAGCAACTTCGGCTTCCGGGTACGCCGGTGGCTTCCAAGGCAACGTAATCATCGCAGGCTCTCTTTCCAAATCCGCTGGCACGTTCAAAATCGACCACCCGCTTGATCCGGCCAACAAGTATCTGTCGCATTCCTTCGTTGAAAGCCCGGATATGAAGAACATTTACGACGGCGTTGTCACGCTCGACACCAACGGCGAAGCAACAATTGAATTGCCCGCATACTTCCAAACGTTGAACCGCGACTTTCGTTACCAATTGACCTGCATCGGCGGATTCGCGCCCGTCTACATTGCCGGCGAAATCGCCGGCAACCGCTTCAAGATCGCGGGCGGCAAGCCGTCGCTGAAAGTGTCGTGGCAAGTGACCGGCATCCGCCAAGACGCCTACGCCAAAGCGCATCCGGTGATCGTTGAGCAAGAAAAGTCCGCCGATGAACGCGGCCTATACTTGAACCCCGTCGAAAACGGCCAGCCGATAGACAAGGGCATGATGAAGTTGAAGCCCGCTGCGAAAACTCCGATTACTGCAACGAATGCACGCTAAAACGCAATGATTACATGCACACAGGCGAGGCAGAATACTGCATCTTTTCGCGGCGGCTTTCCGGGCGCGGGGGGTGGGGATTGGCCGCGCCCCGCGCTTGTTTCGCAGTCTCCAGCGCCACGTCACACCATGATTACACGTACACAGGCGGGGCGGAAAACCTCCACTTTGAGTGCCGGTTGCGCCGTGCAGGGGACGGGCCTTGGCGTCTGGCTTGGAAAGGACCTACGACGAAAGGACGCCGACCTGCGACGAAGGGACGCGCCGATGTCGTGAGGGTGCGATGAGAAAGTGGAGAATTTTCTCCACTGCTTTCTCCTATGTAAAAGTGAAAAGTGGAGAATGAATATTCACCCGCGGGGAAGGCCGAAACGTCCAGCTTTTCGGGCTGCGCGCGCGGGGGGTGCCGGCCCTCGGCGCTGCGCTTGCTAAAGGGAACGTGCGCGCCCGAATACACTACCCGTGCGCAGCGGGCGCGAGTACACAATGCGTGCGCACGGCATCCCCGGCGGTCGAAATCGAACTCGCCCCTGCCAAGGTGCCGTATGCTCGTTCATAGGAAGTGTGACCCAAATTTGGGCAGACGCGACAGGCGATCATCAACCTTTTTCCGGGCATTTCGGCGGGCGGGGTGTGGGGGTGCGCGATTTGTCGTCATGTGCACGTCCGGGCGCGAAACAGCCATGTTTTCGCGGCGCCCGCGACGCGCGGGGGCGTGCCCCTGCACGCGCTCGTGCGCGCGTAAGTGTATACGCGCGCGCACGTTACGCACAAGCGCCCGCGCGCCATGTGCTGCGCGCGCGCCCGCGGTGTACGTGTACGTGTGTTGCGCGCACGCGCGAACTACAGTGAGGCCCTCGAATGTCTGCCAAACAAGCAATTGACTTCGCCGCGATGGGACGCAAGGGCGGGCGCGTCGGTGGCAAAATCGGCGGTCCAATCGGCGGGCGGTCACGTTCACGCGCCAAGCTTCGCGCCGCGAAAGAAAACGCCAAGCTTGGCGGGCGCCCGCAATCCGAAAATCCGTCGCCGGCGACGCTGCGCAAGCGTGAACAGCGCAAGCGTGACCGCGCTAAATTCTTGAATCGTTCTAAAGCGCAAAAAAATCGCTTTGAAAAATAATTTTCACTATGAAAAACGCGATTCTTTAAACTTTTTGTGACAAACCGAAGAAACGTGTGGTATTCTCCCCGTAACGGCGTCGCTCGGAAGGCGATTCCGTCCACAATCTGGGAGAATCACCCATGCAGCTATACGAGAAGCATCGTCCGCGCACGCTTTCAAGCGTCATCGGACAGAATGAAACCGTTCAAAGTTTACTGGCGCAAGTCGCCAGTAACGCACTGGACGGCGCCGCGGTTATGTTGCTCGGTCCTATTGGAACGGGCAAGACAAGCATCGCCCTTGCGCTCTGTGCCGATTTGGGCATCGACGCAATGGACATTGAACAAATCGGCGGGGACAAATGCACGATTGATTTTGTCAATTCCACGATTGAAAGTTTCGCCTTGTCGTGTTGGTCCGGCAAGACGTGGAAAGCGCTGATCGTCGATGAAGCGCACTGCATGAGTGCGCAAGCGCGAAACGCTTTCCTTCCGTACCTTGAACAGCTTGCGCGCGGGTATCCGAAAAACCGGATTGTCATTTTCACGTCAAGCGAAATCGAAACTGACTTATACGGCAACGTCCAAGGCCCGTTTGAAGCCTTGGCGTCACGCTGCAAAGTTTTCTCCCTTGCCTTGGACGTGGAAGCCGCGGCGCGCCACGTTGCGCGCATCGCCGGTGACGAGAATTTGAACGGACAACCGATTGAAGCGTACAAAAGTCTCGTCACGGAGTGCCAAGGGAATTTGCGCGCGTGTTTGCAGCGAGTCGGCAACGGCGAAATGCTCCGCCCGTTCGTTCCCTCTCGCGTCATTGACCGGATTGCGGCAAGCGCGCCCGCTGGCAGTACCCTTGCCAAAGTCGCGGCGCAAGTCGCGGCGATTCCCGTTCCAAAACAGCCCGCGGCGCGCGTTTCCGGCGCGTCTGGCGACGTTGAAGCGCGCATCGCGGCGGAGATTGCCTTCGGCGCGAAATTCCTTCCCGGAAGCCCGAAATTCAAAGCGCACAAAGCCCGCCTTGCCGCGCTGGAAAGCGAGCGTGCGAAATGACGACGCTTGAAGGCGCGCGCGTGATGTGGATTGCGCCAAAAAACGACGCGCAACTTTTGGAAGTGTTGACCGTGGTCAAAGCCAAAGAGAACGGGCGCATTTTGTTCGTGCGCTCGTCACGTGGCGCATTTCACACGATACGGGCGGAGCAAGTAAAGCCGCTGGAAAGCGAGCGTGCGAAGTGACCAAACGCGAATTGAGGGAAACGCCGCTATGGCCGCAATTCGTGGCGCGCCGTGAAGCGTTGAAAGCCGCGGGACATTCGCCGCAAGAAGCCAACACAATCGCGCTGGCGGAATTCGACGAAATCGAAGAGCCGGAAATGACGCCCGCGGATTGGAAAGCAATCGAAATCGGATTGGCGCAACGGCCGCGGCGCGAAATCCGGCCGGACTTCAACGAATCGGAATTGTATCGACTTGCGGCAAGTCCGCGCGGAATGGAGCGTGCTTCGTGACAAAAGCCTACTGCGGAAAATGCGCCGCGCTCGTCCAGCCCGACGGCGCCCGCTGTCCACACTGCAAGCGAGTCATTTGGGAACTTGCCGCGCGCCCTTGCGCGGCAATGACCGCGCCCGCCCGATGGGGACGCAAGCCAGAGCCGGACCGCCATGAATACAGCGTGTATTTCGTGGCAAAACCCGAATAGCCGACTTTCAACGGAGATTTTCAACCATGACGAAATTTCAAGACTACCTTTTGACCTTGCCCGGCGGATTCTTGAACGAAGAAACTATCCCCGCGGCGCTGGCGCTGGCGACGGAGCAAAGCGACCGCCTGACGCAGTGCGTAGTGCGCTGCGGATGCGGGCGCTTCGTGTGCGCGTTGCAAGACGTGGCGCATTTCATCGGCATCATTGAACGCGACTTTTCGACGCTGCAAGGCGCCGTCCCGATCAGCGACGCCGCTTCCCTCGTCGCGTTGAAGGCGGGCGCCGATTACGTGCGCGACGTGGCCTTGTGTGCCGACGTGTGCGACCGCCTGCGCGCCGCACAGAAACGCGAGCAGGACGAAGCCAGCCAGCGGGCGCGCGCGGAGTCGTTCACGTTGAAGCCCGCGCCCGCCAAACGCGCGCCCAGCCTCTTGCCCGTGTACTTCGACGAAAACCAATGCGGCGGAGTCTTCGACGGATTCAGCGTCACCAGCGACGCCGATTCGGGCTTGTGACCGCGCCCGCCAATCCCGACGCGCCCGGCGACGTTCTCGCCGGGCTTTTTGCGTTGAAGGGAGACTTGCACACATGACATTGACCGCCACCTACAGCCCCGACGATAACAAGCTCCGACTTTACGCCAGCGCGCGCCTTGACGCCGAAATTTACGCGCGCGTCAGAGCCGCGGGTTTCGCCTGGGCGCCGAAACAAGGGCTTTTCGTTGCGCCGATGTGGACGCCGGAGCGCGAAGACTTGTTACTGGACTTGTGCGGCGAAATCGGCGACGAAGACACGAGCCTCATTGACCGCGCCGAAGACCGCGCCGACCGCTTCGAAGACTACAGCGACAAACGCGCCGACGACGCCGACCGCGCGCACAAAGCCGTTGCCGCGATTGCCGACAACATTCCGCTGGGCCAGCCGATTCTTGTCGGGCATCACAGCGAACGGCGCGCGCGGCGCGATGCGGAGAAAATCGAAAACGGCATGAGAAAAGCCGTCAAGCTTTGGGACACGTCGAACTATTGGAAAGACCGCGCCGCGGGCGCAATCGCGCACGCGAAATACAAAGAGCGTCCAGACGTGCGCGCGCGCCGCATCAAAGGCTTAATCGCCGATATTCGCCGCTGCAAAGCCGCTTACACTCCTTGCGATCCGCGCGAAATCATGCAGCACGAATGGAACGCGCCCGCCGACGCCGCGCCAATCCCGCACGTCCTGTGCGGGCAAGGCCGCGCCCGCCATTACGTTCCCGTCTCGCACCTCGCGGCCATCGAACGCCGTTACGCGCGCTGGATTCAGCATTACGAAATGCGCTTGGAATATGAAAAGGCGATGCTGAACGAACAAGGCGCCGGCGAATTGATTGCGCCCAAACCGCGCCCAAAACAATTGCCGCTCGTGAACTATCGCGCGGAGTCGGTCACGGCGAAACGCTTCGGCAGATTGGAAACGCTGCCCGTCGTCGAAATCACTTCGGCGCAATTTCAGAGCATCTACGCCGATTATCGTGGAACGTGCGAAGTTGAAAACTCGCACCGCGTGCGTATCGCGCGCGTCGAACGCACCGCCGACGGCGTTAAACGTTTTCCGAGTCACGGCGCGCCCTGCGTGGCCGTGTTCCTGACGGACAGCAAAGAGCACACGAAACCCGCGCCGCAAGCGACGCCAGAGCCGACTTTGCCCGCGCCGCGTCCGATGAGCACATGGAAGCCGCCAGAGCCGACCAAATTCGACGCCATGCGCGAAAGCCTGCGCGCGGGCGTGCAAGTCGTGAGCGCGCCGCAATTGTTCCCGACGCCGCCAGCGCTGGCGCGCGAAATGGCCGACCGCGCGGGCATTCTCGCCGGAAAGCGCGTCTTGGAACCAAGCGCGGGCACGGGCAACATTCTGCGCGCGATCCTCGACAGCGCGACGGGCGCCGATTGCGTGCGCGTCGTGGCCGTTGAAGTCAACGCGGCGCTGGCGCGCGGGCTGGAAGAACAGCGACGGCGCACGCTGCACGCGAATGAAACCAATTTTGAAATCCGCTGCGCCGATTTTCTGGAATGCAACGGCGACTTGGGCGCCTTCGACCGGATTTTGATGAATCCGCCTTTCGAGAACGCCAGCGACATCAAGCACATACTGCACGCGCGCCACATGCTCAAACCCGGCGGGCGCATCGTGGCAATCTGCGCGAATGGCCCGCGCCAGCGTGAGCAATTGAAGCCGCTGGCGTCGGAATGGCGCGACTTGCCCGCGGACACGTTCAAGGCGTCGGGCACAAGCGTCAACGCCGCACTGGTCGTGATCGACGCGGAAGCGGAGCCGGTCACGGTTCACGACTACGAAAACGGTTTGCTTTTTTAACAGGGGGAATCAACATCATGGCACAAATTTCGAGCGAGTCTCCAGCCGCGCCGTCGATCTCTTCCAGAGTCGATAGCGAGGTCTTCCACCTGGGCCGGGACAGGAGGAGAGAAGTTCCCGGCACTACTTCACGCGCCGCGCCGCGCGTCGCGATTTACGCGCGCGTCAGCACGTCAGAACAGAACGCGGATATGCAGACGGCGGAGCTTCGCGAATACGCCGCGCGCCGCGGCTGGACGCTGGCCGGCGAATTCGTCGATACGGGCATCAGCGGCACGAAAGCATCGCGCCCCGAACTCGACAAGCTCATGGCCGCGGCGCGCCGCCGCCGCTTCGATTTGGTTCTCGTGTGGCGCTTTGATCGTTTCGCGCGCTCGACGGCGCACTTGCTCGCCGCGCTCGACGAATTCCGCGGGCTTGGCGTCGATTTCGTCTCGCTGCATGAAGCCGTGGACACGACGACGCCTTTGGGCAAGATGGTCTTCACGGTCGTTGCGGCCGTCGCCGAGCTTGAACGCACGATCATCGTTGAACGGGTGAAAGCGGGCGTCGAACGCGCCCGCGCCAAGGGCAAGAAACTTGGCCGGCCACAAGGCACGAAAGCCGACGTTGCACAAATCGGCGCCCTGACCGCCGAAGGCCAATCCGTCCGCCAAATCGCCCGCGCCCTCGGAGTCGGCATCGGCACCGTCCAACGCGCCAAAGCCGCGTTCCAAAAATCCCAAGCGAAATCAGACGCCGCGCTCCCTGCGCAAACGCGCGCGGTTTGAGCGTGCCATTTACCATTTGATTTTTGGAACAGGCACTTGGAAACTTGTTTTTATTCACACCCGCTGGCGCTCAGGAAACTCTTTTCGATTGTGTTCCAATCGACCAGCAATCGCGCGCGCGGTTTGGTTGGGTGTCAACCCTTTGAGATTCAGGAAACCATCACCAGAAAATATGCCCGGCAATGAGACCGGATTAAAAGTTAGAAGCATAATTCGATGCTGGTCAGCGGTTGAAATAATATCCTTGATCGCGCGCCATTCAAGCTTGCACCATTTCTTGTGTTCATACTCCGGACACATGAAAATCACGATAAGTTCAGATTGATAGCGATAAATGTTTTGCAAGTAATCATCCAAGTCTAACCTTGCCAGCACGTCTTTGTACCGGTCATCGTAGAAAACTTGCTCTCGCTTTAGGATGCGACTCAAGTGTCTATCGACATCGCAAACGTAATCTCGATATTCTCCAGGAAATGATAACGAGACCGCAAATCTTTTTTCGGTCAATTTTGCGTCGTTATGACCGCGCGACCGAATTTGCTCCGCAATATCTCGCCATGCCCCACCCGCACAATAGGCGACGACTCCGCGCAACGAACCATGTTTCTGTGAGCTGATGAAATCAATATCTCGAGTTAGCTTCGGTGCAACTGCGTTCCACCCTTTCTGCGTCAATTTTAAGTACAAAACGCGATGAACCGGGCGGGCCTCAAATTCAATAAAGTCATTTCGACGCAAATACTCAATCGCATTATTGGTCGCTGGTAAACAGGATGCTTTTTGTTTCGAGAGAACAAACAAACGCATCATTATCTCTTCAACGATATTCAACGGGACCGCGGTCTGATGGTCTCGAAATGCAATATGACCGAGGCAGAATAGAATAATTCTACCAAGTGACTCCGAGTCAATGAGGCCGGACTTAAATCCGTCTGGGAAGGGCGGGCACTTTATGCTTCCGTCCTTCTCCCGCAGGGACCTTGAAACCTTAGTCCGCAACTCCTTTTCATAGCCACGCATCCATGTTCCAAGGCTATTTCGGTAGTCGTTCAAGCTATCACTTTGATATTTGTGCATCGTAACCTCACCATTCCAAAACCCTGTTGGCTTGCTTTGACGATCATGCGCGCATCGTAGAGCGGCACCGCATGGCGTCAACTCACCGCGCCATGATATTCGACGATGCAGCGTGGCAAGCGCGCCGACAACGTTTGCGGCGCGCCTGGGCGCGTTTCCGGTGACGTGGAAACGAACCCGCCCAAACAAAAAAGCCCGCCAGAACGCGGCGGGCATGCGAAACAAGGGCGCGGCGGTGACGCTCTCGCTGCGCGGAACGCTTTTCGCGTTTATCGCGTTTATCGCGTTTATCGCGTACACTACTTTACGGTTCCGACCAGCGCCAGAACCGCGGCGCGGATATGTTCCGGCAGCTTCGGCCACGCATCGACAACGGATTTCAAATCGGGCGAAAGCGGCGCGGCACTCGTCGCGCTCTGACATTCAGGCGACGTTTCCGTGTGCTGATGGTGTGCTCCCGGAATGCTATTGGTGTGCTCCGCCGCAGTCCTCAAGGTGTGCAACGCGAGGACGCGACCCGTCCCCTTGTCGCGTGCATCGTTCGCATTAACGCTTTGGGCGTGTCCACTTTGCGCAACAAAAAGACCGCAAGCTTGCGCGCGCGGTCCTAAAGTTGACTGCTTGGAAAAGGTATCCCCAGGGGGATTTGAACCCCCGTCCACAGGCTGAGAACCTGTTGTCCTGGGCCGGGCTAGACGATGGGGACGTGGCCTGCTCGAGCTTCGCAGCACTATAATCTCAGCGCGTAAAATCGCAAGACTGCGATTCGACTTTCTTCGATTATTCATGGCAAAAGTGAAGCGGCGTTGTATCTCTCAGAGTCGCCTTCACTATTCTATTCGCAGGAATTCACGCTCATGAAAACGATGCTCTTGGCGTTTCTGGCTTCACTCGCCGCCGGTACATTCGGGCAAGATGCGCTCACGCTCGACCTCTGGGCGGGCAAGCCGCCCGGCTTTCAGGTTGAGGGCGGGCCGGAGCGCGATACGTCGCAGCCGGGCAAAGGCCTCGTGGCGGGCAAGCCGGTGATTCGGACGGGATTTGTTTCAACGCCGCAGATTGTCGTCTATGCGGCGCCCGCGGAGAAAGCGAATGGCACGGTCGTTGTGGTTTGCCCCGGCGGCGGATTCAATATTCTCGCGTGGGATTTGGAAGGCACCGAAGTCGCGGCGTGGCTGAATTCGATTGGCGTTGCGGCGGCGGTGCTGAAATACCGCGTGCCGACGGCGTCGCTGAAAGAAAAGAAGTGGGAGCCGCCGGTGCAGGATTGCCAGCGCGCGCTGAGCGTGGTGCGGAGCAAAGCCGCCGATTGGAAAGTCAATCCGGAGCGCGTCGGCGTGCTCGGCTTTTCGGCGGGCGGAACGACCGCGGGATTCTGTGCGATGAAAGCCGGCGAGCGTTTGTATGAAGCGAAAGACGATGCGGACAAGCAGCCCTGCCATGCAAATTTCGCGGTGCTTGTCTACCCGTATTTGTTGTGGGACGCGAAGACATCCAGTTTTCCGGACGTCGTGAAAGTCTCCGAGAAAATGCCGCCGGTGTTTTTTGCGCACGCCAACGACGACAAGTTGGTGATGGACAGCTTGCAGTTTTTTCTGCTGCTGAAAGCCGCGAAAGTGAAGGGCTGCGAGATGCACATTTACGATTCCGGCGGGCATGGATTCGGAATGCGCACGGCTGATCCGTGTTCAACATGGCCGAAACGCTGCGAGGAGTGGATGAACAAGCAAGGATTCCTAAAGAGCGATGCGGCGAAGTGAGCGCACGGCGACGAGTTGCATTCATAGTTCCTGGAGATTTAGAAGCAGGACAGACGAGCGCGTGCTTGCGCCCCGTCCTCTGCCGCCCGCCTTAGATTGAGCGGTGGCGGCGGCAAAAAGGGGGCGCAAGCACGCGCGGTGGCATGTCCACT
>DATGGK010000038.1:0-86068 GCA_035308565.1 Planctomycetota bacterium
CGCGAAGATTCGTGCGATTCGTTGTTTCATCGCTTTGGTTGAGGCGAATCCGCATTGCTAATCTGCTTCCAAATGCGCTCGAATTCCGGCGGCACGCGCTGAATCCGCCCCTGCTTGTTCAAGCACACCAACTCAACCGTGCCCGTCACCAGCAGCGTGCGCTCCCCGCCGGCTTCAGCGCGGTGAATGCTGCTTTCAAACGACACGCGCGATTTGCCCAGATCGACCAGCCGCGTGCGAATCACCAGTTGATCTTCAAACCGCCCGGGCGCATGGTACTTGATCGCCATGCTTACGACAGGCAGCAGAATCCCCGCCGCTTCAAGATCGCGGTACGACAGCCCGCGTTTGCGCAGCCAATGCACGCGCCCATACTCCAGCCACAGCACCGCAGTCGCGTGGTGCGCGTAGCCCATCTGATCGGTTTCGCCATAGCGCACTTCGGTCCACGCTTCGTCGGAACCGTCGTCGGCGGGCGCGGGAATCGTTTCAGCGGAGGACATAGGCGCGACTATACCGCGAACGCTAAGGAAAAAAAGAGCCGCGCAATGGACCTATAGGGCCTATAAGTCCTTTAGGGCATATTGGGCCCATAAGCCCTATTAAAATCGCCCGCGGTGTACTCTCCCCTATGCTCATCCAGAAAGGAAGCACCATGCGCCACTTTCTTTGTCTCGCCTGTTTCGCAATCCTCTCCGCCTTCGCCGCCGAACCCGATCTCCCCAATTTCGAAGCGCAAACCATCGACGCCAACGTCGGCATCGGCTACGCCACAACCGTGGCCGACATCGACGGCGACGGCAAGCCCGACATTCTCCTCGTCGATAAAAAACAAATCTGCTGGTATCACAACCCCGACTGGAAGAAATACGTGATCTGCGAAAACGTCACCAAGCAGGACAACGTCTGCATGGCCGTGCGCGACATCGACGGCGACGGCAAAGCCGAAATCGCCATCGGCGCCGAATGGAATCCCGGCGACACCGTCAACAGCGGCAGCGTCCATTACCTCATCCCGCCCGCCGACCGCACGCAGAAATGGGACGTCGTCACGCTGCCGCACGAGCCGACCGTGCACCGCATGAAATGGGTCAAATACGCCGACGGAAAATTCCGCCTCGTCGTCGCTCCGCTGCACGGCCGCGGAAACAAAAATGCGCAGGGCGACGGCGTGAAAGTTCTCGCCTACACGGTCCCCGCCGATCCGCGAAAAGTCGAAGACTGGAAGACCGAAGTCGTGGACGATTCCATGCACATCACCCACAATTTCGACGTGCTCGATTGGGACGGCCAGCCCGGTGAAGAAATCGTGCTGGCCGGCAAGGAAGGCGTGCTGCTCTGCACGCGCGGCGCGGACGGCTGGGCCAAGAAGAAACTCATCGCGTCGAAGGAGCAGGGGTTCGACGGCGCGGGCGAAGTGCGCGTCGGAAAACTGCGCGGCGGCGGGCGATTTTTCGCGACCGTCGAACCGTTCCACGGCACCAAAGCCGCGATCTACACGGAGCCCGGCGACAAAGAAGAATTCTGGCGCCGCCGCGTCATCGACGAGACGCTCAAGGAAGGCCACGCCGTCGCCTGCGCCGACTTGCTCGGCGCCGGATACGATCAGGTCCTCGTCGGCTGGCGCACTCCCAACGCTGCCGGCAAAGTCGGCATCAATATGTATCTCCCGCCCGCGAGTCCCGACGGCGAATGGAAAAAAGTCGTCGTGGATGACAACACCATGGCCTGCGAAGACCTCGTCGTCGCCGATTTGAATGGCGACGGGCGGCCCGACATCATCGCATCGGGACGCGCGACGCATAATTTGGTTGTGTATTGGAATAAAAAATAGACTCGCGCACAACTCCCCTCTCCCTCCGGGAGAGGGCCGACGGGCGCGGCCGTTTGCGCCCGCGGGGTGAGGGGAAACGCACGCGACCTCCTCCACATTCAACATTCAACATTCCACATTCCTCATTCTACGGCTTCTTATTCCGATAAACCTTGTGGCACGCGTTGCAATCGTTCCGCAGCGTCGTAAACGCCGCGTCAATTTCTTTCGCCGCCACCTTCCCGTCCTTCTTCGCCGCATTCAACTTCTCCTCCAACTTCCCCGCATTCTCCGCCGCGCCCTTCAGCCATTTCTGAAAATCGTCCGGCCGCGTTTTGAATTCCTCCGTCCGCGTCAATTCAAAAAACAATTCGCGCAGCTTCAACGCCTCGTGCGCCGGCTCCAAATCCGGATGATCCTTTGGCGTCTTCCATCCCGCCTTCTGACACTCCGCAATCTGCTCCGCCGTCTGATCCACATGCACCATCGCCTCCGCCAATGGTGGAATCGGCGAAATTTCGCGATATTCGACTTTCACCTTAGCCAATTCCCCCACCGGCATCGCCTTCGCATTCCGCGCCGACGCCCACAGCCCCAGATAATTCTCGCCCGTCCCCAATACTTTCATCGCCGCCACCGCCTCATTGTTGCTCAACAGCCCCGCCACGACGCACGCCGTTGCCGCCGCCGCCGGGCCGCGGTGTTTTCCGTGATGGCAATGCACATAAATCGGACCGTCCAGTTCCGTGATCGCCTTGGCAATCTCCGCGCTGCGCTCCGGCGGAACGCCGTCGTACCCAATCGGCAGGTGCACATACCGCAGCCCAAATTTGCGTGCGGTTTCCACATCCGGTTTCGCCCCGTCCACGGTGATAATGGTCTTCACGCCAAGTTCTTTGAGCGCCTGAAACGCCGCCTCTCCCGAAGGTTCCGCGCCCGTGATGACTTTTTCAGTCAGGCGGTGAGCATTGTCGAGTCGAGCGTCGGTAATCGGCACCGCTTCGGCGGCGTTTAATGAAGCGACAAGAAAGAGCAAGGCAAATCTGGCGGCGTAACTCATCGTGACATTCTCAACGGCAAACGGTACGCAAGGTAACAGAATAGTCGGCAGATTGCGGTAAGCAAGGCGCGGCGGTGCTATCACAATATTGGTCGAATGGCATGGGCCAATAGGACCTATATGTCCTATACAACCGCGCGCGGTGCGATTATCGTTGGTGCGCCCAAAAAAAAAGAGGAGCGAAGCGAACTTGCACGGCTTAAGAACAATGGCGTGGATAGTTGCCGCGGCTATTTTGTCGCGCGGCGCGCTGGCGTTGGATGCCGCTCCGCGCGGCAGTCCGCCCCCGGCAAACACGATAACGATCGCCAACTTCTCTTTTTCGCCGAGCACGCTCACGGTCAATGCGGGCGACACCGTCACATGGACTAACAACGACGCGCTCCCGCACACGGTTACATCCGATCTTCCGCCCGCGGATCCGAATTATTTCGATTTGGGTTCCATCGCCGCCAACTCTTCGAAAACGCACTTTTTTGCTAGCGGCAACACCTACATGTACCACTCCGCCGATATCGCCACGCACGGCAAGGTCATCGTCAATCAAGCCGCACACATCAACGGTCCATTTACGGCGAATTTGAAAGTCAACGATCCCTTCGCTTACTCGCTTACAGCCACGGGCTATCCCGTGCCCGCGCTCTCGTTTGGAACGCTGCCAACCGGCATCACCTCCAATGGCAACGCAGCAACACTCAGCGGCTCGTTCGCCTTGCCGGGAACCTACCCAATTAACCTTCAGGCATCAAACACTCCAGGCACGGATAACGAACAACTCATCGTGACCGTCACCGGCGTCGCGCCCGTGATCACCAGCCCGCTGACCGCCGTCGCCATCGTCGGACAACCGTTCAGCTATACGCTCTCCGCCACCGGCCTCGAAGCGCCGACTTTGACGTTTAGTAATCTTCCGCCGGAATTGACCGCCGATAACACTTCCGCGACAATCAGCGGCACGTTCACGAGCGCTGAAACCGTCACCGTCGGACTAAGCGCCACGAATACCACTGGCGCCGACAACCAAACGCTGACGATCACCGTCGCCATTCCGCCGCATATTACCAGCCCGCTGACGGCCACCGCGATTGCGGGAATTCCGTGGAGCTACACGCTGGCCGCAAGTGGCGATCCGGCGCCCGACCTGACGTTCAGCGAAATTCAGACGTACTTCCAGATCAATGGCCCGACCCTGAGCGGCACTTATGACGGTCCGGCGATCGTGCGGACGACTTTGCACGCAACCAACGTGGGCGGAACCGATACGCAGGTCTTGATCGTCACCGTGGCTGGCGTCGCCCCCGCAATCAACTCGCCGCTCAACGCCAACGCCGCGCTTAATGTTCCGTTCAGCTACACCGCCACCGCCTCCGGCCTGCCCAGTCCCATCATTTCGTTCTCGAATCTTCCGCCCGAACTGAGCGCCAACGGTCCGACAATCTCCGGCACGTTTGCTAATCCCGGACCGGTCACGCTGCATATCCACGCCGCAAACGGCCAGACTCCCGACGACAACGAAACGCTCACCATCAATGTCCAGCCAACCGCGCCAAGCATCACCAGCCCGCTCACCGCGGCCACGAACATCGGAGACCTTTTTAGGTACACGCTGACAGCCGCCGGCGGTCCGCCGCCCACCGTTTCGTTTGTCGCCAACACCATTCCGCCGGGGTTTCAGATTTCACCCGACGGTACGACGATCATCGGGCGTTTCGGCTCCGCGGGCACAGTGAACATTGGTCTGCACGCAACCAACGGCGTTTCGCCCGACGCCGATCAAACGCTCGTCGTCACGGTCTCGAATATTCCCGCCGCGATCACCAGCCCGCTCACCGCCAACGCCGTCGCCGATTCACAAACGGTATTCAGCTACACGTTAACCGCCAGCGGCGTGCCCGCGCCGCAATTATCGATTGATGGACAACTCCCAACCGGCTTTTCCGTTTCCACGGACGGTTCGACGCTCACGGGAACCTTCACCAGCGCCGGCACCTATCAATTTGGTGTCCATGCGACGAATCCAGGTCATACCGACGACGAAACGCTCGTCGTCATCGCCACTGCAAGCGCTCCAAACACCGCGCCGCAGATCACCAGCGTGCTGACGGCGAATTCGAAAGTAAACGATCCCTTCGTTTACTCGCTCACAGCCACGGGCAATCCCGTGCCCGCGCTCTCGTATGGAATCATGCTCCCAGCAGGCATCACTTCCCACGTCACCTCCAACGGCAATGCCGCGGCCCTTGGCGGCTCGTTTAGGGCGCCGGGACAATTTGCGATCGACCTTTATGCGACAAACACTGTGGCGACGGACCATCGACAACTCGTCGTCACAGTGGCCGGCGTTGCGCCGGTCATTACCAGCCCAAGAATAGTGAACACAGCCGTCGGCCAGCAATTCAGCTACACGGTTACAGCGACGGGAATCCCCGCGCCAACCTTTCAAATCTTCAGCCCTCCACCACTCTTAACGCAGAATGGAGCCACGCTCAGCGGCTCGCTTTCCTATCCGGGTCCGGCGCAAATACGGATATTCGCCGACAACGCGTACGGCCGCGACGACCAGACGATTACGATCAACGTCGCCGGCTCTGCCTCGCGCATCACCAGCAGCCTGACTGCGCAAGCCAACGTCGGCACTCCATTTTCGTACACGCTCACCGCATCCGGAATCCCCGTGCCGGGGGTGTCGTTCACGAACGTGCCCGCGGGTTTTCAGCTTTCACCGGACGGCGCGACGATCAACGGCACATTTAGCGCAACGGGCCCGGTTTCGATTGGACTTCAGGCCACAAATGGCCAGGGCGATGACGACCAAACGCTGGTCGTCAACGTCGATCCGCCCCTGGCCGCGCCGCAAATCTCCAGCGCGCTCACCGCCTCGGTCGTAGCCGGACAGCGCTTCCAATACACGTTGGCCGCCACCGGCGTCCCCAATCCGGCGCTTTCGTTTACGAATATCCCAAGCGGTTTTCAGTTGCTCGGCTCAACGCTCAGCGGCACCTTCCAATCTCCCGGCCAATTCTCGATCGGCCTGCACGCCACAAATTCGCAAGGCAACGACGACGAAATGCTCGTCGTCACCGTCGCAGGCGTCGCGCCGCAAATCACCAGCGCGCTGACCGCCAACGCGACGCTCAACACGCTCTTCGTCTACAGTCTCGTCGCGACCGGCATTCCCAATCCGCATTTGAGCTTCACCAATGTGCCATCTGCGCTGCACGATCTGGGCGGCGGAACTTTGGTGGGAAGTTTCACCACAGGCGGCACCTATTCGGTCGGCATTCACGCGTCGAACTCCGCCGGCGCCGACGACAAAACGCTCACCATCACCGTCGCCGGCATCGCGCCCAAAATCACCAGTTCGCTCAGCGCCAGCGCCGTGGTCGGAACGCCGTTCACCTATACGCTCGCCGCCACCGGCAATCCGAATCCGACGCTCGCCTTCGTCAACGTGCCGGACATTTTGCAAATCAACGGCGCGACGATCAGCGGCACGTTCACCGGCGCGGGCCAAATCTTCGTCGGGCTGCTGGCGACGAATTCCGCGGGCGCCGACAGCCAGACGCTGACGATCACCGTCAGCAACATTCCCGCAAAAATCACCAGCTCACTTACCGCGAGCGCCATCGCCGGCGCGGATTTCCTATACGCAGTCACCGCGTCGGGCGCCGCGCCGATCAATTTCTCAGCCAGCGGCATGCCGTCGGGAATCTCGTTCGTCGGCAGTACTCTCGTCGGCGCATTCACCGACGCCGGCACCTACACGATTGCGCTCACCGCCTCGAATTCAGGCGGATCTGACACGCAGAATCTGGTCGTGACCGTGATGCCCAATACCGAAGGCGTCAGCGGCCAGTGGAGCGGGACGATCAAAGGCAAATCCTTCGACTTAACCGGCGCGGGAGCGATCAGCGCCAAGGACAACCGCCCGATTTCCGTAATTTTCTTCCAGCGCGGCCGCGTGCTGACCACGCGCGTGACGCTCTCAGGAACCGGTACCGCGAAATCGTATCTGCTCAGCGGCAAAGTCGGCGCAAATAATTTGTGGAGTTCCGGCTTTGACGCCGTCGGCGTCGAAGCCATGACCCTGTCCGCTCAATTGGCCGCGAACGGAAAATCGATCAAAGGCATCGGCATCCTCTACAGCAAAACTGGCACTGAAGAGATGACGTTCACTTTGACAAAGAAATGAGAACCTGAGCCGTAAGAAAATTGGCCCTATAGGGCTTATAGGGCCCATATGGCCTATCGCCTATGGAAATTGGACGAATGACACGACTGCTTTTCTTCTCCCTCCTCTGCGCCCTCTGCGCCGGCCCCATCTGCCTCGCGCAAGACTCCCCCGTCTGCAATTGCAAACCCCTTACCGTCACCGTTCGCACCGCCGCCGCGCGCGCCACGGACACAGTGCCGATCCAGAATTTCGCGTTCACCAACGATCCAATCACCATCAACGTCGGCGACACCGTCACCTGGACCAACAACGATTCCGTCACGCACGAACCCGTCAGCGACACCGGCGCCTTCGACACCGGCCCCATCGCGCCAGGCCAATCCGCCTCGTTCACCTTCACCAGCGCCGGCACGTATTCCTACCATTGCAGCATCCATCCATTCATGAAAGGCACTGTCATCGTCGCCGCGCCGGCGCCGCCGACGCTGAGAAATTTGACGGCCACCGCGAAAATCAACACGCCCTTCACTTACACGATCGCCGCAACAGGCGCCGCGCCCATCGCGTACAATGCTGTCGTTCCCGCGGGCCTCACGTTGAACGGCGCGGTAATCAGCGGCCAATTCACGACCGCCGGAACCGTGACCATTCCCTTGACTGCGGCGAATTCGCTCGGATCCGATGCACAAAATCTCGTGGTGACTGTCGTCGCGTCCAATTCCAACGACCTGTCCGGCACGTGGACCGGCAAATTGAAATCGAAACACTTCTCGCAAATTGGCGCCACCTTAAAATCCGAAAACGACACGGTTTCGTTGACGCTCATGCAAGCCGGCGGCTCATTGAGCGGCACGCTGATCGTGACCGGCTTGAGCGGCGCCGCAAGCTACGCCGTCAGCGGCGAAACCGGCCACACCAACCTGTGGCTCTCCGGAAATTCGACCACCAAAGCGCTGGTGACATCGGTGCATTTGAACAAGTCCAACAACACCATGACGGGCATCGGAATCGTCACCAATCCCGATGGTGATGAAGAGATCGCCATGAGTTTGAAGAAGCAGTAGCCGCGTAAACGAGGACGCCAATGAACTCGAACAGATCTTGAGTTGCGGCACTTGGCAAACGCCGGCAAAACTTCAAAATAAGTCAGAATGTCATCCGGAAACGAAAACATCAGCCCGCGCGCGGCTGAATGGAGGAACTTACTTCGGCTCCGGTAACCGTTCTGGCTCAATCACCGGAATTTCCATCGGGGCCAGCGATACATCCCACTCCAAATCCAACAGCAGCAATCGCCACATGCCGAACGCGGCGCGATCCGAAAGCTGGCGGGTCAAATCGTCCGAGGAAAGCAACGCTCCCACACCGCGCTGGACATTCGGATGCTCGAAGATGCGGCGCGCGACCGGCTCGCACTCCGGCGCTTCGAAGATCAGCGTGGCGCTCGCCGGCACTTTGAAATCGTAGGCGCCGTCCGGCCCGGTCTCGACGCGGCGCGTCGGCATGCCCGCGGCCAGCGCCGTGACCACGCCGCGCATGGGCGTCAGGTTTCGCCGCAGGATTCCGTGCACATGCGTCTGAGCCACCGGCGCGCCGGCTTCCAGCCGGCTGGGAATCGGCACTCCGGCGCGGAAGAAAATCGGGCTGGTCCACGCGCGGCGCGGCGCGCTTCCGAAACTGGCGCTCCCGTTCTTGCTCAGTTCGGTCACGCGCACGAGGTACCAGGAGTCGTGAGTTTCCCTGAGCGGCCAGCGCAGATCGTGGATTTCGGTTTCGCCCATGGCGTCGTGCGTGTATACGACCTGTCCATTGCGAATGATTTCGATCTTCCCCAACTGCGCGCCGGCGGTGAGCGTCGAATAAGCCTGAATCTGCAACTGCAGCTCGCGCCCGTCCGGTGGCAGCACGCTGCCCGGCCCCATGTCGCGCTCAAACACGCGCGCGAAGACCGCCGGCCCGAAGCTGACCATGGTCCGGCCTGAACTGATCGCGTCGAGCACTTTTTCGCGCGTGAGCGATAACGCTGGGCGCGTCTCCGGCGCGCCAAATTCACGCTGCGCGCCGTCGATTTGAATGAACGTCTGCCCGTACGGAATGCGCCCGCCTTCGAGGCTTCCGCCGCCAGCGCCGATCACGCGCACCGGCGCGTTTTCGTTGAGCAGATTGAACCAGACTTGCTCGCACGCCTCGCTGCCATCGAACGCAAGCAGGTCGTAAGCGTGGGTCACAGTGTCGAAAGGCAATTCCGCCGCCGCGAAAAAGCGCGCTTCGCCGCCGGCCTTCTGGCCGAAGTAACCGCTCTGTTTCAGGCGCCCGTAGACTGGGAAAATGTCGCGCGCGATGTCCGCGCGGCTTGAGCCGAGCACGTCTTTGAAGACCGCCAGCCCGCCCCGCATGCGGATGTTCTCGAAGCCTTCGCGCAGCGGAATCTCAGGCTGCGTCGTGTCGGTTTTCAGATCGTCCCAATTCGTCACGCCCAAACCCATGCCCGTTCCGTTGAAGCGGTTGCGCGGGCCCGGGAACACTGGCAGGATCAGCACGTCCTTATCAGGATGCTCCAGCGCGAAACGCACGCCGGCCATGGCTTCTTCGTCGCCCAGCGGCAGCGTTACGCCAATCACGCGCACGCCTTCGCATTTCGCGGCAAGGACCAGATCGGCCATTGTCGGCGCGGGGCCAAACCAAATGCTGTTCTCGCCTGCGCGCTTGCGAATGCCGATGTCCAGATCCGCCGTCACCCACCCGCGCGCTTCGAAATCCAATTCCATCGGCCGCGCCAGCGGCACTTCCAGCGGCGTCACCTGGCCCGGCTTGACTTCGACGCCTTTTATAAATGACGGAAAGAACCGCCCGCCGTGCGAAATCTCCACGCGCACGGGCCCCGAAACGAGTCGGACTGGCGGGGTAACGCCAGCGCACCAGAAGCCCTCCGGCAGCGGCGCGCGCGCGGCGGCATCCGTCGTATCGCGCAGACTCACACGAGCCAGCATTGGCTTTCTGGTCTTCGCGTCGAAAATCAACACCGTCATCGCACCCGTACGCCGCTCAGTGTCCGCCAGCGTTGAGAATACCTTCAACTGATCTTCGTCCCGGATGCTGCGGCCGCCAAGTTGCGCATCGACGATCTTCTTCCACTCTTCGCGTTGAAGCTCCTGCGCTTCCTGCAGCCGTTTCCTTTTCTGAGCAATATCCAGCGTCAGTTCCCGCGTGCGTTCGTCCTGATCTTCGCCGGCTGCGCGCCCGTTTTTCGCGTCGGCTGTCTTCAATTTCATCGCCCGCCCGTCGCCGTTCGCAGCCGTCTGCGCATCGGCCGTTGCGGAGCGCCGGCTTCCAGCCGGCTGCACGTCGGCGCTCGCCGGTGCCGCATCGGTCGCTTGCAGTTTGGCCAAACTCTCGGCGAACCGCTTCTCGATAGCTTCCTGCAGCACCGGTTTGGGATCGTCTTTGTCGAGCGCGCTGCCGCTTTCAATGCGCGGCCCCGCTTCCGGCACGCCCGCGATCAGCGCATTTTGTAGAATGGAGCTCCCGCTCCGTTCAGTACTCGCAGGTGAAACGCTCCGCTCAGCGTTGTTCGCAAGTAGAATGGAACTCCCGATCCGTCCCGCTTTCTCCACGCCCTCGAAAGCCTCAATCATTCGTCCGGCTTCAGGATCGCGTATGTCGAGCCGCGACCGCAAGGGAGCGGGCTGGGCCTGCGACTCTCGCGCCGATTCTTTGCCTTCAACCGATTTTACAGGCGCCGCAGGCGCTTCGCTCTCGTCAACCGCAGCCGCAATTCGCGCCTGTTCCGGATCGTCCGGCGACAACGCAGGAATCGGTTGCGGCGCGGGGCCCGGCTCTTCTTTTGGGACGCGCCAGTCCACGCTCTTGACGCTCTGGCTTTCGCCGCGGACAGGCAACTCAGCATTGTGTTCGGAATCGACTCTGTCGCGCGCGTCGCGCCATAGAACAACAACGCCGAAGACTGGATCGTTCGGCAGCGGCGGATCGTTTTTGCGCGCGCGTCCCGCAGGCGCATCCGCTTCGACATCGCGGCGCGCGGTTTTCGCGGCAGTGTTGATTGCCGGCGATTCGAGCGGCTCTTCGGCGCAAATCCGGGCGCAACCCAACACGCTGCACAGCCCCGCGGCCAGCAGCCCGCTTAGACGATAGCGCGGCTCCACTCTCATTCAGTCGTCGGCGTCCTTCAGTTCAGGATAAGATGCGCATTTATACCCGTTTTCTCACCGAATACAAGAATGAAGAAAACGGATTTTCGCGAGGCGGAGCGTCTGCGAAAACGACCACTTATTTGTGTGGCGCCGCACTTAGCGCTTTGGTCTGGCCGGCCAGTTGTTTGAAAGCTTCGGCGACGCCGCGATACTTCTCCGATTTTTTGCGGTCTCCGCCCATTCCAATCTTCGGCAGAAACGGCACCTTGATTCCAGCCTTCTCATCGAGCTTCTCGGCCGTTTTCGAATAATGTTCAGCCGCCTTCATCAATTCAGTTTCCAAATCCGCCACGTCCCCGCGCGCCGTGGCCAGCGCGCCCTGCGCCGCCGCGTTGTCGCTCGACGCAAAAATCTCCAACGGCTTCTTTGTTTTTTCCGCCGACGCCGTTTGAAGTTTCGTCAATTGCGCGCGAAAGCGTTTCGTCGTCTCGTCATCCTCGGCCGCTGCTGCCGTTTTAACCGTGTCCAGCGCCGACGCTTCGAGCTTTTGAAGCTGATCGTAAATGTCCTCTGCTTGGCGCGCGGCGTTGAGCGCGTCTTTCGTTTCCTTCAGCGCCGCGCTGGCGGGATCGAGCTGCAGCGCCTTGTCGAGCACGTCGAGCGCCGTTTCGTCTTTGCGTTCGCCGGCCAATTCTCTCGCGCGCGCAATCGCCCGCATGGCGCGCGACGGAATTTTGTCCAAACCTTTCATGCGCTCGCGCGCGTCCGCTTCGGCGGCGGCGCTCTTCACAATCGCCTGCTCATAGATTTTCCGTGCTTCGACCAGATCGCCTGCATCGCGCGCCGCGTCGCCTTTGAGCAGCAATTCACGCGCGTCCACTTCGCCTAGCTTCGCCGACGGCGAAGCGTCGTCAGGTTTCACGCCATGCGCCACGCCGAATTTCACGCGCGCGTCCGCAAAATTGCCTTTCTCCAGCGACGCTTGCCCATCTCTCATCGCGTCGCGAAAGCGCGCGTCGGCCAAATCCTGCTGATGCATTTTCTGGCGCACCGCGTCCAACGCCGCCGCCGTCTCCGCATCGTTGCTCAACTCTTGCGCTTTAACGTACCCCGTCTCCGCGCGCGCCAAATCGTTGGCGTTCTCGGCGGCGCGCGCTTGAGCGAGAAACGCCATGCGCCGGCACTGCTTCGCGCGCTCGGCAAGCGTCGCTTTTTTTGAATCACCTGCAAATTCCTGCGCGCGCACATACGCCGCCTCGGCCTTTTCGTACTCCTTCTGTTTCAGAAAAGATTCCGCCTGCGCCTCGACGTTTGCCAACTCCTCAGCTTTCTCGTCACGCGGCGACGCGGGCGAAAACACAACCGCCGGTTCCTTCGCGCGCTCAATGGCCGCGTTGACGCGATCAACCGCCGCACGCGCGGCTTTGCCCTGTTCGGTGTCCTCATCAACCAGCGCGACCGCGTTGTTGTAGCGGGTCAAGGCGTCGGTCAATTTCCCGCTTTGTTCCAATTCGCTGCCCGCCTGCATCTCCAAATCGTGTCGGATGCGCCGGTCCGCCACGTCGCGCCGCCGGATCAGTTCCGAATTTCCGGGCGCGAGTTTGAGTGTCTCGAGATAAATCGCGCGCGCGTCCTTAATGCGCCCCGCATCGAACGCCGCATCGCCCATGCCGATCCGCTCGCGCACTTCCGCCTCCGAAATCGGCGGCCGTTCGTTCTCAACGCTCACCGCCGGTTTGAATGCCGCTGTCGTCTGCTTTCGATTCGATGCGATCGCAAACAACACCGCCGCGCACATCACAAACAAAATCGCCGCGACGATCACCGGCGAGCGCGATTCCGTGCGCGGCGAATCGCTCACGCGCCGGCGCTGCCCGCTGCCGAAGAGCACCGCCGTTTCGCCATCGACCGACACCGAAGGCTCCGCGATCTCGGCCTTTTGTTTGGGGATCAGCGGCGCGAATTCCGGCGGCGGCGGGATCGCTTTGCCCGCTTTCAAATCTTCGAGCATCGCAATCAGCGCCTGCGCGTCGTTCGGACGATCTTCGCGGCGTTTGGCGAGCAGATGAAGCAACACGTCCGAAATCCCGCGCGACAATTCCGGGCGGATGCTCTGCGGGTCCGTTGGCTTTTCAAATTTCTGCTTGAAGAGAATGCTCAGCGTCTTGCCTGGCCCAAACAGCGGTCGTCCCGTGATCACGCGGTAAAACGTCGCGCCGAGCGAATACAAATCGCTGCGCGGGTCCGCCGTTTCGCCGTCAGCCTGCTCGGGACTCATGTACATCGGCGTGCCGAGGCACGTGCCGGCCAGCGTCAATTGGGTAGCCGAATCCGAATCCATCACCAGCCCGAAATCGACAATGCGCAGCACGCCGTCGGTGCCGAGCAGCAGATTCTCCGGCTTGATGTCGCGGTGAATCAGCCCCTTCGCGTGCGCCGCGCTCAATCCGCGCGCCGCTTGCAGCATCAGTTCGATGCCCTGCGCTTCGTCGATTTTCGTGCGCGCGTCGGCGACGTTAAGCAGGTTGCCGCCCTCGACGAGTTCCATCGCGATGTAATATTGTCCGCTGAATTCGCCGGAATCGTAAACTTGAATGATGTTCTGATGCGTGATCGCGGCGATCGTGCGCGCCTCGCGCAAGAAGCGCGAGACGTATTCCTCGTGCGACGAAAATTCCGGCGGCAGCACTTTAAGCGCGCACGGCCGCTCCAGCGTGCCGTGCACGGCGCGGAAGACGCTGCCCATCCCTCCCTGTCCCAGCTTGGAAAGGATTCGAAAATTGCCGATGCTGGCCGGAATCGAATCTGTCATCGCCATTCCAATTTTTGAACGCTGCATTATAGAGGACGCGCGCAAGCAATCAATACGTTGCGAAAAGAGCGGCGAATCAAACAAAAAGTAGCGGGGCGCATGATCCCAATTTTCCATTCAGATCAATCCCCTTTCACGCCGATAATTCAAAGACAAGCGGTGTTTCACCGCTGGGCTTCGGGGGGAGTCTTCCATGGTCGTTCGCACGTTCGTCGCCGCATCACGCACACTTTCATCCACCGTCACCGCTTTGCTCATCGCCACCGCCGTGCTTGCCGCTCTGCCGGGCTGCGACAAGGAAGAAGACCGCATCGAAATTCAAGCCGCGTACTTCGGCGACTCGTCCCGGCCCAGCGAAATCACAATGGCCTATTCATCGCTGCAAAACGGCCAGCCTGGACAAGCCTACGCGGCGGCGCAAGGCTATATCGATGCTCATCCGGGAAGCCCCTATTTGCCCGAAGCCTATTACATCTCCGGAGAAGCGCTGGCCGCGCAAGGCCAATACGACGACGGCAAGGAACGGCTTGAAGTTGCGATTGACAAAACCAACGACCGCAATCTGAAAGCGCTCGCGATGCTGGGCCGCGCCGATTGCAACATGGGCCTGGAAAAATATCACCTCGCCAGCCGCCAATACCATTGGATCGAATTGAAATACAAAGACGTCAAGCCGCTGCATCAGGACGAACTGATGTTCAAGCTCGGTCTGGCCGCGAAGAAATCCGGCAACGGCGATTGGGCCGACTATTGGTTCAATCAGGTCAACGAGCTCTACCACACCGGCCCCTACGCCGAACGCGCGCGGCAGGAGAACAGCCATTTCACGCCGCCGCCGGATAGCCGCGAGAAGCCGCTGGTCTACTTCCTCGAGGCCGACGCCTTCAGCTCTCCGGAAAAAGCCGAAGCCGGCGCTGCAAACTTGCGCGCGAAAGGCTACAAGGATGTCGAAGTCGTGCCGTCCACGCGCAATAGTTTCAAAGTCTACGAAATCCACATCGGAAAATTCACAAACAAAGCCGACGCCGGCCGCGCCCAGGTGGACGCCAAGTTGGCCGGACTGTCCACTACGCTACGGCCGGGCACGGTCGAGCCGCTGCCATAAAGTTCGTAGTCCCGCCTTCAGGCGGTAAAGCGTGCGGCATCCAACGCACTGCTCGCCTAAAGGCGGGACTACGAACACGCGACCTTCGACTTTGGACCTTGGACTTTATCTTTTCATCTTTATGATGTCCAGCATGGCCGAATCATGCTGCGCCGCCGAAGCTCCTTTCGTTCAAACGATTGCTGAAGCCACTTCCCACGAGGCGGTGTCGTCGCGTTATTTTTGCCTGCGCCTGCGCTGCCCTGAAATCGCGCGCCGAGCGCGGCCCGGTCAATTCGTGATGCTCGCCTGCGCCGAAGATGTGGGCGGCCATTCCGAACCGCTCTTGCCGCGCCCACTGGCAATCATGGACGCGCGCAACGACGAGATCGAATTGCTTTATTTCACCTCCGGCCTCGGCACCCAAACGTTGCGCCGCACCTGCGAAACCGCGCTCGTCCGTGGAACGGAGCTCCCGCTCCGTTCAAATTTCGCACGCTTGCGCATCATCGGCCCGCTCGGCCGCGGCTTCGCGCCGCTGCCAAACGTTGACGCTCACATCGCCCTCGGCGGCGGCAGCGGCGTGGCCCCGCTCGTATTTTTCTTCCGCCAAAACGCCGCAAGCAGCCCGCAAAACTGGCACCTGATTCTCGCCGCGCGCAGCGCCGATCAACTCGCGCGCAATGACGTCGTCGCCGTCCCCGGAGTCGTGCATCTGGCCACCGACGACGGCTCCGCCGGCTTCAAAGGCACCGCCGTCGCCTCGCTCGAATCGCTGCTGTCGAATGAATTGAAAAACAAACGCGTCGGAATCTACGCGGCCGGTCCCGAACCGATGATGCTCGCCGCCGCCAAAATTGCGCGCCGCCAAAATCTCCCCGCCTGCGTCACACTCGAAGCCCGCATGGCCTGCGGCGTCGGCGTCTGCCGCGCCTGCGTCGTGGATGGAGTCTCCCCGCACAAAAAAACCGGCCTGCATCGCCGCACAGTCTGCCAGGATGGTCCGGTGTTCAATATCGATGAATTGGCGGGATGGTAAAAGAATTCAAGATTCAAGATTCAAGGAATGCGCATCGAATCTTGAACCTTGAATCTTGAATTTCCCTATAGCTTCGCCTTATTATCCACCCACCACGTCATCCATTCTTCGCGCTTCTGCAGCGTCTGGTGGGTCAGCTTCTTCAAACCGTCGATCATCGCTTCGCACACCACCGGCTCCGTCGAATCCAACCCCGCGACGAGCGCGCCGATCGCGTTCTTTCCGCCGATTTCAACCAGCGCCGCGCTGGCGCTCTGAGCCGGCTCTTTCATTTTCTCGCTCTTCAGCGACGAAGCCAGCACGTCGTATGCGATCTGCGAATTGATGTCGTTCTGCCCAGCGCGCCACGCCAGCGACGAATAGACTAATTGCCGCACTTCGATGAATTCGCTCTTCGTGGCCTTGTCCAATCCGGGATTGATCGCCGCCGCGTCATTCATGTTGGTCAGAATATCCACCGCGGCCACCGAGAAGCCGAGGTCCAGGCTGTTCTTCACTTCCTCGCCTAGCGATGTAATCGCGCCGATGCGCGCTTCCGGATCGTTCGTGCGCAGCGCCGCTTGGAAATCCAGCAGCCGCGTCGTGCGCTCCGCTATCTCCTGAACGCGCTTCTCGGTCCGCATCCGCTCTTGATTTCTTTTCTGCTCCGCCAGCGCTTGCTGCGCCTTGTCCTGAGCCTTTTGCATTTGATCGTAATCGAGCTTTGTATAGTACTTGTCGCCCACGCGAATCATCTGAAAAACGTGCTCCGCGTCCTTGCTCGCGTTGCCGTGATCGGGATCGATATCGAGCGCCGAGAGCACCCACTTGCGGTACGCGGGCGTGCGGTGCAGCAGGTCGCGGTACAGAAGTGCGATTTCATAGCAGCCGTTCGCATCGTTCGCGCGCAGTTCCTTTTCCTTGATTCCAATCGCCAGCAGCCAGGCACGGTCGCGCAACTGGCCCAAGTGTTCGAAATTCCCCATGGCAATGCCGCTATTCTTCGAGTTTCGAACGGACAGATCGATTTTCTGGCCGAGTTCGATCAGCCCCGCCGCATTCTTGGAATGTTCGAGCGTCAGGAATTTATTCTCAAAGCGCTGCGCGTCAGGCGGAAGCTTGGCCAGTTCGACGATCGTCAATTCCTGCCCCGGACCATTTTTGTTCGGCGCCAGCGTGCCGCAAATCCAGACGTTGTCGAGCGCTTTCATTTCGGGCGCCGTTTTCCGCTTGGATTTGTCTTCAAAATTGATCACGCCATCCACGCCCGTCAGTTTCAACCCCTGCTGTCCGACAAACGATTCGAATTTCCCTTCGAAGCACACTTCCTTGTAGAGCGTATCTTTGGCCGACAGCGCTGTCGTGGGATCCACTTCGGTCCAATTCAAATCGAGATAGCGCACGATCGTCACTGTCGTGCCGTTCGGTCCGTGGTACGTGGAATGCGGCAGGCTTTCCACGTCGAGCGGCGCAGTCTCCGCATACGCCGCGCCGTTCAACGCCAGTGCGAACAAAGTTATGAAAACGATTCTCTTCAGCATACGCGTCGATCCCTTTGTCGTGTCCCATTCGACCTTCAAGCTGAACCTGGACGGGCTTGGAAGCCCGTCCTGCGTGCTACTTCAACCCCACTGTTTCCGCCGGCACATTCACCGCGGCCGTGTTCTTGTTGACCACCGCGGCGCGTTCCGAACCCGCGGACTTGAACAGGCGCGCTTTCTTGTTCTCATTCAACACCGCGATATCCGGCCGCGCACCGCCGTGGCCCAGCAGCGCCACGGGACCCAGCATCCCCGGGTTCGGCAAGTGCGGCCCCGCCAGCATCGCGCCGTTTTCATCGAGGAACAGGAAGCACACTTCGTCGCGCATCACCACGAACAAGTCGTCGCAGCCGTCGTGATTGAAGTCCCAGGACGCCACTCCCAATCCAGGCCCGGGCAACGCGAACTTCGTTCCGGCCAATTTAAATTTCCCGTTCTTTTCTTCCATCAGCATTACGCGCGAATTCTTTCCGCCGACGACCAGGGCCAGCCGCCGCGCGCCGGTCCGCGCGCACGTCACCACCGTCGCCGCCGTAATCACGCCTTCGTCTTTCATTGGCGAGCGCACGGTGCCCGCGCCCGACTTGTCCCATTCGCCCTTGTTGTACGGCACAAACCGCAACGGTTCTTCGGCCAGCGGCGTCACGACCAGAAAGCCGGGGCCAAGATCGCTCGAGTTCCACACCAGTACATGTCCCTTGCCGCCGCCGCCCGGCATCGCAATGCTCATCGGTTTGTCGAAGTTCGAGCCGTCGCCGATCGAGATCGCCAGCACGCCCGCCGCGCCGGAATAGGCGGCCACCGCGGTTTTGTTGCGCCCCACTTCCATCGCCGCGATTGCCGAAATCCCCGGCGCAAATTTCACCACCGGCCCCGCTTCCAGCTTTGACGCTTTCGCGAGGAACAGCTTCGCTTCACCGCTCCGCCAATTCGCCGCCAGCAGCCCCATGTTCTCCTTGCCGTTGAGCGGAAACGCACACGCCGCCGAATACCGCGCGCCATCCGCCAGCGAAACACCCTGTTTCGAACCGTCGGCGGAATAATACAGCACTTGCGTTGCGCCCTGTCCAACGCTCCCGTGCGTCACGACCAGATCCTTCTCGCCATCGCCATTGGCATCCACGCTCAGCATGCCGATGTTGCGCGTCTCCGGCGCCAATCCCAGATCGAGTTCCGGTCCAATGTCGTAGCCAAACTGGCTCGATACCGTGAAATTTTTCGTCGTGGAAAAGAGGTCCTTGCGCGCCCCTTCCGGGCCAATCCAGTAACCTTTGATGGTCAGTTCCACGTTGTATTTTTCGCCGCGCTTGAGCGCGTCGGCATCCTTCGATTCCGACGTCCAGACAAGAGTGCCGTCCTCAACCGCCATTCCCAGCGGTCGCTCCTTGAAGAAGAATTCCTTCTTCCAACCCGGCAGCGACTCATCCAATTCAGCGACGCCTTCGAGTTCCGGTTTCCACGTCCAGCGCGAGAAAACCGAGAAGTCCTTCTCGGGCGTGTTGACGATCTTCACCTTCGTACCATCAAAGCGCGGCGGCAGCACCGGCATCTTCACCGAGACTGGCTGCGGATTCGGATTGACCGGCGCAACGTCGGTCCCGTTGTTGTTGGCCAGGATCGGCGCCGTCGCGTTGGGCCGCGTGGTGTTTTTCTTCTTTGAAATTCCAACCATCGCCAGATAGGGATCGAGCAGCGTTGTGAAATAGCCCACGGCCACCAGCGCCGCCGCCGTGCCGGTCGCGAACACGAACAGCTTGCGGAAAATCGATCCTTTATTCTGCGCGGAAGGAATCGCCGCCGCGCCGCCTTCGCCGTCCACGGCTTCGAGTTTCGCCGCGTCTTGAATCGGCGTCGAACCCATCAGCGTCAAACAGCCGTTGCACGTGGCCTTGCCTTCGTGCATCGAAATTTCGTCTTCGTCAAAGAAGCGCAGGCACCATTCGCATTGAATATGCTGGCTCAATCCTTTTCCGGTTTCCGAAACGCCGTGCGCCAGGAACCACGCGCGCAAGCGCTCCGCGCGCGGCCCTTCGGGATGCTCTTCCACATAGCGCCGGTACGACTTCAGCGCCTTCGGGCTGTCGCCGCCTTTTTCGGCGCACTGCCCCAGGAAATAAAGCGCTTCCGCGGATTGCGGCTTCAAATCCAGCGCGCGCGAAAACGCATCCGCCGCCCGCTCGAAATCCCCCAGCCGCATGTGCGCGCGGCCCAGCAAAATGTACGTGCGCACGTGGTCCGGATCTTCGACCAGAATTCGCTCGCAATCCTCAACCGTTTGCCCGCCCGCGCACGTTTTGAATTTCTCCAGCGCCGACTGATACGCTTCGTCGGTCGGCGTCGCAATCGGTTCGGTGTCTTCATAGCCGTCATCTTCGAACGACGGCGAGCCGTCCGCTTCAGCGACGCCTTTGACGTGCATGATCCACTGCCGCATCTTCGCGCCGTCCAGCGCGTCGGGCATCAGCCGCAGGAACGTTTCGTATACTTCCGCCGCTTCCACGTTGCGGTCCATTGCGCGCAGCGTAAAGCCCAGCACGTAATAGGGCGAAGGGTCCATCGGCGCCAACTGGATCGCCTTGTCCAGATGCTCGATTCCTTCCTTTAACTTCTCCTGCCGCACGTACGTCTTGCCCAAAGACGTGTGCGCCTCCGAGCATTCCGGGTCGCTCTCCAGCGCCTGTTGCGCGAGGTTCAGCGCCTCGTCGAGACTGCCCGCAGCGAATTGATCCAGACTCTGCTCCACCAGATTGATCGCGCGGTTCTTGTCTTCCGGTGTCGCTTCCTGCCCCGGCTTGCGAAAAACGCCCGTCGCCAGCGCCGGCACCTGCTGCGTGCGCAGCACCTTCGACACTTGCGTGCCCGTGTGCAGTCCCTGCGCCGCCGCGGCGGGAGCGCCGCCCTGCTCGTATTCGCCGATTGCGTTCATCGGCGCGGCCATCGCAGTGTTTCCCGCCGCCGCTTCCCATGCCGCCATCTTTTTGATTTTCGGTGCTTCCGCCGATTTCTTTTTCTTCGCTTCCGGCGCGCGTTCCGGCATTTCCAGCGCCGGGGCGGACGTCAATCCATTCTCGCTAAGAACTGTATTGATCCAATCGCTGATCCGCTCCGCTTCTTCGACTTCCGGCTCCAAATCCAGAAAGCGCCGGTATGCCGCGGCCGCTTGAAGATTGCTTCCCTGCCGGCGCAGCACGAATCCCAGATTGTTGTACGCTTCGCCATACGTCGCATCGCGGAAGATCGATTCGTACAGCGAAGCCATTGCTTCGTCGTAGCGTTCCAGATCGATCAGCACCATCGCCTTGTTGTTGTGCGCCATCGCGAAAGTCGGATCGGCGTTGATCGCTTCCTGATACACTTCCAGCGCCTGATCGAATTCGCCGCGATCGAAATGATCCAGCCCGCGCTGCAAAAGCTGCTCAGCGTTCGCGCGCGAGGCTTGAGCCGCGGCCGGATCCGTTTCGTTTTGCGCCGCTGCGTGTTCTTGCTCCTGCTGCTCCTGCTCCTGTTGCTCCGCATTTTGTTCCTGCTGCTCGGCAAGCTTCTCGTCAAAATCCTCCTGTGTGGGCCGGCCCGTGTGCGTTTCAAGCGACGGCGTCTTCGGCGCGGTCTGCGTGAACATGCTCGCATTGGGCATGCTCGGTGCCGCGACCGGGCGCACCATTGCACTCATCGCTGGAATCGCCCCTTGGCTGCGGATCGCCGACATCTTCGGCATCTGCTGCGACTTCAACATCACCGATTTTGTTTTGGAGCCGGGCACTTTCAATTTGCCCGAAATCAACGATGGCGCGCGCACGCTGCCCGGCGGCGGCGGCGCGATGTTTCCGGGAATTGCGGCCAATGACGCTTTAGGCTGAAACAGCGCCGATTGCCCTTGTGCAGGAACCGGCTGCGGTAAATTCGGAGCGGCTGACGGAGCCGGCGCTGCCCCTGTCGCGCCATTTTTGCGCAACAAAAAGCTCGCTTGCGGTTTTGCATTATCGCCCATGGGCGTCTATCCTCACGGTCTGCGGTCACAATTTGGCCACAAATTGTCAGTTCACGTGGCACCAGCAGAAAGGGAGCAAACCCAACGCCAAGCGGTATGCGGCGTGATATAAATCAGATCATATCGACATTTATTGTGCGGCCCGTTTCTTCCTTCAGCCGTTTCACGAAGTCCTCTCTTTCAACGGACTTACCATACGCTTCTTCCGGAGCGACCTTGTCGCTCTTCACCAATTCCACAAGTGAATCGTTGAGCGATACCATGCCCAATTTGCGCCCAATCGACATCTGTGACGGAATTTGGTAGGTCTTCCCATCGCGAATCAACGACGACATTGCACTTGTGATTACCAATACTTCTAAAGCCGCGATACGTCCGCCCGTCTTTTTCTTCAGCAAATTCTGTGATACGACGCCCTTCAGCGATGTGCTCAGCATCGTGCGAATCTGCTGCTGCCGATCCGACGGGAATTGATCGATCAGCCGGTCCACGGTGCTCGCCGCCGTCGTCGTGTGCAGCGTTCCAAACACAAGATGCCCCGTCTCCGCCGTTTCGATTGCGATTTCAATCGTCTCCAAATCGCGCATTTCACCGATCAGCACGATGTCCGGCGATTCGCGCAGCGCCGCGCGCAGCGCGCGCTTGAAACTGGTTGTGTGCGCGTGAACCTCGCGCTGGTTGACCAGCGCCATTTTGTTGGGATGCACAAATTCGATCGGATCTTCGATGGTGATGATGTGGCATTTGCGCTGGCGGTTGATGTAATCGACCATCGCGCACAACGTCGTCGATTTTCCCGATCCCGTCGGGCCGGTCACGACGATGAGCCCTTTCTGCAATTTGCAGAAATCGATGATCGACTTGGGCAGCCCCAAATCTTCAGTCGTGACGATCTTGGTCGGAATCAAGCGGAACACGCCGCCCATGCCCAGCCGGTTGCGAAAGACATTGCAGCGAAATCGGCCGCAACCTGCCAGTTCGTACGCAAAATCGGTATCGTTCGTCTCCTTGAATTCATCGCGGTTGCGCTGCGGCATGATTTCGCTCAAGACCATCTCGGCCTCTTCCGCCGACACCTCGCCGAATTCCTCCAATTGCGCGATGTCGCCCGAAATCTTGAAGCACGGTTTGACGCCCACCGAGATCATCAAATCCGACGCCCCGCGTTCCAGCATGAGTTGAAAGAGAATATCGATCTGAGCCATGTCGCCGCACCGTTCCCGTAATTCACCCGCGCCGATGCGGCGCGTTCAAATTATCTTCGGCGATTTTGAAGCCATAGCCAACAAATTCGAGCAGCGCGCGGCGCTTTTGCGCTGCACATGCGCGTATAAATCTTCTCTCGCAAAGAGGCAAAGTCGCGGAGAATCCGGCGGTTCTCTCTGCGCCTTTGCTGAACGCTCACTTTTCGATTTTCGCATTCGCAATCAACAAATCCGGAATCCCATCATTGTCGATCGCATACACCCGCCCGCAATCCTTGCAGTGCAACCCCGTCGGCGCTTCCACAGGCCCGCGCAATTCCAATTCGCCAAGCGCAAGCGTGGATTTGCCCTTCACGGGCCGGGTGACACAATGCGGGCAGGCCAGGTCTTTCACGAACTCAGGGTCGAACATTCTTAATTTCTCTTTTGCAGAGCAGTCACGCAAGCTCCGTCGACTCCGCGCAGTGTAACTTACAATCCAGCAGCTGCTGGCCTCAAACGCCGGAAGGATAAGCGTTCCTTCGCTTTTTTTCCACAGCGCAACACGCGGCGTCAGATTATTCTAAGCGATCACATGCCCACCTCCCTCCACCTCTCCACAGCCCGCTCCTGGCGCGGCGGCGAGAATCAGATTCACTTGCTCGTTCGCGGCCTGCTCACGAGTTGCGAGCGCGCGGTGGTCGTTGCGCCGCCTGGATCGCCGCTGCTGGCGCGGTGTGTGCGCGACAAAATCGAGTCACACCCCATTCACGTGCGCGCGGAGTGGGATATTTATGGCGCGTGGAAACTCTCGCGGCTGCTGCGAAAAGTGCGGCCGGATATTCTGCATCTGCATGACGGACACGCCGTGTTGCCGGGGAAAATGGCCGCGCGCATGGCGGGGCTGAAAAACTTGAAGCTCGTCGCGCACCGCCGCACGGTTTTTAAATTGAAGAGCAAAAAAAAGTACGGCGGGCGCATCGATCGCGTTATCGCTATCAGCCGAGCGGTAAAGGATCAATTGGCCGCGGCAGGAATTCCTGACGAGAAAATTCGCGTCGTGTACAGCGGCGTCGAATTTCCGGCACTGTTGGCGGCGGATGCGCCAGAAGTGCGGGCGCTGCGCGAGAAGCACGCGATTCCCGAAGCTGCATTCGTGCTCGCGCACGCGGCGGCGCTTACGCGGGAGAAACGACAGCGGGATATGATCGCTGCCATAGCGCAAGCGTCAGGCACCAAAGAGCTTCATTTGATCATCGCAGGCAGTGGTGAATTGCGTTCAGAACTGGAAGCATTCGCCGACACGGTTGCGCCGAAGCGCGTTCATTTTCTCGATTTTCTGAACGATCTCCGTCCGCTCTGGTCCATGTCTTCGCTCGCGATTTACGCGAGCGAAGCCGAAGGCCTCTGCACCGCGCTCATCGAAGCGCAGGGCGCCGGCCTTCCCGCCATCGTGTCGCGCGCAGGCGGAATGGTTGAAGTGGTTGAAGATAATGAAACGGGTGTTATCTTTAATGTCGGCGATACAGATGCGTTGAGCCGTGCGATCCTCTCTCTGCATGACGATCCCGCGCGCCGGTTGCGCATGGGCGAGAAAGCCCGTGTGCGGGCGCGTGCCTTGTTTTCAGCGGAGGCGATGGTTGAAGGCGTGGCGGCAGTCTATCGTGAATTGACGGAAGAATAGTGCTGGGTGGGGCAGGCATTCCTGCCCGGCAGACAAAGAATGTCCGCCCCACCGGAGGAATTTTCGAAGTGAGCGACGGCAGTCCACGCATTTTGATTGTTCGATTGTCTGCATTTGGCGACTGCCTGCATACGATTCCTTCGTTGGTTGCGCTGCGGCGCAGATTCCCCTCCGCGCACATCGGCTGGGCCATCGAAAAAGCGTCTCACGCGGTGCTCGAAGGCCATCCGATGGTGGACAAGTTCCACATTTTTCCAAGGCACGCATTCAAACTCGGCAGCACAAAATTGATGGATTCGATGCGTGACTTGAGCGCGTTTCGGCGCGAATTGGCCGCGGAAAAATACGAAATCGCGATCGACTTTCAAGGACTGACCAAAAGCGGCCTGGTCTCGTGGTGGTCGCGCGCGCCGCGGCGCATTGGGTTCAAAGGCGAAGACAGCCGCGAATTCAACATGGTCTTCGCCAACGAGCGCATCCGCCCGCCGGAAGAAGCCGTGCACGTCGTCGAGCGAAATCTCGCGCTGCTCAAGCCGCTCAACATTGAGTTGCCCGAAAAACCCAACAAGCCAGAATGGGTCATGCCCAATTATTCAAAAGAAGTCGAGGAGATGCGCCCATTCCTCAAGAACTGCGGCCTGCTGGACGCAGCGGGCAACGTGAAGAAATTCGGCATCGTCAATCCCGGCGCGACGTGGTTTACGAAGCGCTATCCGCCGGAGAAATTCGGCGAAGTGGCAAAAGGAATGGTGGAGCGGCTTCAGTTTCCCGTGATCGTGACCTGGGCTGGCGACGAGGAACTCGCGTCAGCGCAGACGATCGTAGACATCGCCGGCGGCCCATGGAAGAACGCGTTCCTTGCGCCAAAGACGAATTTGCGCGAGCTTGCGGCGCTCACGCAACAGACCGTGCTTTTCGTTGGCAACGACACCGGGCCATTGCATTTGGCGGTCGCGCTGAATGTGCGCACGGTGGCGATTTTCGGCGCGACCGATCCGCTGCGCAACGGCGCGTACGGCAGCGGGCATCGCGTGCAGACCGGCGGCGTGGATTGCCATCCCTGCTGGAAAACGACCTGCGAGCGGCAGGACCGGGCCTGTTTGATCTGGGTGAAACCGGAGGACGTGCTGACGAGCTGCAAACATATTTTGGATCGGATGGATTGACGGCGGGTTTCAGATTATTTTTTCCGCGCCATCATCCACGCCAAAATCCCCGGCGTCTTCGACACAAAAAAAGCCACTTGCGCGGCGGTCGCCAGATCCGCTCCGCCGCTCAGCCGCGCCACACGTTCGAACACAAACGCAAACGCCGCCTGCCCCACGCCGATCGCGCCGAACGAGGCGAACGAGCAGACGAAATTCGCGATCAGCAGCGCGGCGAGGAACAAGCTCGCATCAAAACCGCTTTCTCCGCGCATTCCCAAACCCGACGCGAGCACGTACCCCGACGCGCTGCTGAGCGTGTGAACCCCCAGCGACATCAGCCAGCCTTCCAGCAGAAAAATCGGTGCCCCGCGAAACGCCTGCATTGATGAATATGCGCGCTCAACAGTGTGACCAAACGGCAGCTTCTTCAGGATCCAACTCAGCGGTCCCCAATTGTGCAAGCGCCGCGAAAAAAGCATCAGCGAACCGATCACCAGCCCCGCGCACACCGCCAGCAATCCAATCAAATATGGCCGCAGTGCGCCCTCCGACCAGAGAGATCCGAAACGCCAAGCCACCGCCGCTAGCGTCAACGTCAGCAACCCAAGCAGTCCCAGCAGACGATCGACTACCAGCACGCTCACCGCTTCGGTGCGCCGCCCAAGCGGAATTTGCTGCGCCAGATACCACGCCTTGATCGCGTCTCCGCCCACCGACGTGATCGAGACCGCGTCGAAAAACGCGCCCAGAAATGTCAGCTTTACGATTGTCCAGAAACTTGGCGCCGGCCCATGCGCTCGCAGCAGCCGCTGCGTGCGCCAGGCGCTGACGATCAACTGCGCCGTCAATAGCCCCAGCGTCCCAAGCACGATGGCCGGGCTCAAGCTCAATTGCTTCAGCCGGCCAAAATCAATCTTGCCGCTGGCCAGCACATAGCCCACCAGCCCCGCCGCGACGGCGAGCTTCAAAAACAGGATCAGCCAATTCTTGAGTTTCAAAATGTTCTGCGCGTTTGTGGGAATCCACGCGAGATTTTAGCAACAACGGCGATTCGCGCTATCGCATTGCAATGCGCAATTGCCTAGCGAAGCGTCCCCGCCCTGAAACGCTTTCAAAACCTTGCGAAGCGCAGCCGTTCTCCCTCTCCCCTTGGAGAGAGGGTGAGGGGTAGGCGCGCTTACGATTCGGCTTTTGAAACAGTTTTTTAAAATTGCCCCGCGCCAGGCGTTGTCACGGTCGTCGCATTCCCTTTCCCCATTACCGGCATCGCCGGATCGCCGAAGATCTGTTCCGTCCGGCTCAGATCGCCGTAGAAACTCCCGCCCTGCGAATACGCCCACTGCTGCGTCTTCATCAGCGCATCGCCCCACCGCCCGCCCGCACTCGCATTTTGCAATAGGCGGCTCATGAACGCGACGGCATACTCCGATTGCATATACGTCGATGTTCCGATCGACGCCGAGATGCCGCCTTGCGGCTGCGTCAGTGCTTGTATCGCGATGCTGCGGTAACCCGTTTCGTTCTTCGCCATCCAATTGCCCGTGCACGTCGCTTGCAGGAATACAGCGTTGCCCGTCAGATTCTGCACGGTGTCGGCGGTGCTGTCGGTCTCCAAAATGCGCGGATCGTTCTTGCCCAGGCGCACCGCGTTTCCGTGTCCGACGTAGAACAAAATATCCGCGCCGCCGTTGGCCGCCTGCGTCAGCGCCGCGGTCACGTCCGGCGAACTTTGCGCAGTGACGCCGAGGTAATTGCGCTGCCACGCCAGCTCCGGATTGGCCGCCGCAATCGAATCCGCCTCCGCCGCGAAATCGCCGGCGATCGGATCGGCTTCATCGGCCACTGCGTGCACGCGCGCGCCGGTAGTCATGCCTTTGTTCGACAAAATGCGCGATACCGCGACGGACAATTCGCTGGGCGTATTCACCGGCAATCGCCCGACGACCACTTCCGGATAACCGCGGCCCAAATCGCCGAACATCGAATCGCTCGTCGCCTGCGACCAGAACGTCGTCGAGACCAGGAATGTCGGGCAAAGCGGATCGACGTTCAACCCGCTGTAATCAAGGTAGTCGTAGGTCGTGCGCCCCAACAGCAGCAAATATTTCGGCCGCACGGCGCGCACCGCGTTTTGAATTCCGTTCGGACCGTAGCGCCCGTAATTGTAGTAATCGAAAATCTGCTCCTGATCGGCGAACGACCCGCGCAAGCCTTCCTTCGAACGCTGCGCCAGCAGCGCTTGCGCGCCCGCGCTGAACTGGCTCGGCCCTATTGCCAGATACGTGAACGCCGCAAGCGGCTTCACCGCCCGCTTGCTCACCGCGATCGGTTTGTTTTCCATCCCGGCGGGCACAATCAGGAACTGGCCCGTCCCGCCGCTGGGCGCATTGAAGCGCAACGCAAACGTGCCGTCGTTCTGCGCCTGCGTTTCGTAAGGGATCAACGTCGCGCGGTCCGGGAAGCGCGCATCCACAACCCACGCGTCCGCGCTCGGCAGATGCTGCGCTTCAAAAAGCTGCGACGCGCCGCTCGGATTGTAAATCTCCAGCGGCGCCGCGCCGTTCAGCGCTTTTGTGTAGCTCGCCGTCATCGAATGCAGCAGCGCGATTTGCGTCGCGACGCCGTCAAGCTGCGGCGTCACCAATTCGATCGTGTTCGCGCCGTCCACCAAAATTCCCGGCGCGAGTTGGAACGCAAGCTGCACCATCGTGCCGCCGCCGCTCCACACCGCTTGCCCCGCGGGCTGGCCGTTAATGAACGCTTGCAGCGCGTGGTCGTTCGCAGTCCCGCTGGCTTGCGTCAAGCTCCACAGATTCACCGTCAGCGACGCTGGCCCGCCGCTGGCGTTGGGCGTGTTGAGCGTAAAGCTCTGCGTCGTCCCGCCGCTTAAATATTGATTCGAGAACCACGGCGCATAGTCGTACGGCCGCAGGTTGTCGAAATCGAAATACACGTCGTGGTAGCTCACCGTCGCCATCGCCGGCGAGGTCGTGTTCACGCTCTGCGCGCTCGCAAACAAGCCTTGCGCATGCGCGATTTGTCCCGCCGAAGTCGCCGCGTTCGTGCGGCGCAGGAACAGCGCGTCCTTGTTCGTGTAATCGTCAGCGTAGCCTTGGCCGTAGACAATCAGCCCGCTGGGCGAAAGCGCCAACGCGTTCAACGCGCGCCCTTCGCGCTGAATCGAGACATGCCCCGCATCGAATCCCGCCGGCAACGCGCTCGACGGAATCAGCAGCACGCCCGGCGTGTCGTACACTACTTTCACTCCCGCGAAACTGCCGCCGCGCGCAGGCGCACTCGAGAACCAGCGCACGCCCGCGGATAAATTCGACGCGGGCGCGGGTGTCGGCGCGGGTGCCAAGGAGCGGTACCCCGCTCCTTGCTGTTGCGCGCGCGGATCATCTCCCAACGCGAGTAGTCCATCGTATTGCGTCGGCGTCAGCGCTCGCACCGACGCAGACATCGCAAGCTGTCCGCTCGCATCGACGAAAAGTCCCGCCGCGCGCAGCCGCTCCGCCGTAGAACGGAGCTCCCACTCCGTTCGATTTTCCGTCGCGCCAAAATTCTGCGTTGCGTCGGCTTGAACGGAGCGGGAGCTCCGTTCTACTTTCGCGAACTCGGCGCTCAACTCTTTGCCGCGCGCGTTCGCGCCAGCGAGCGCCACGCTTTCAAGCGCCGCATGCAACCCATCGCCACTCACCACACCGTTCTCATCCACGGCCACTGGCCCGGCGAGTGTAGAATGTGTCTCCGTAAATCCGCGAATGCTCACGCTCTCCAATTTGTAGTCGTAAATGCCCGGCGCCGCCCAATCGTAGAAACAATACGCCTTCAAATCCGGATTCGTAATGCGTCCCGCGATCAGCGTGGAATTCGCCCGCGTCCACGCATCGGCTAATTTTGAATCTTGAATTTTGAATTTTGAATTACGTCGATAGACGTTGAATCCCGCGTTCTGGAATTCCGATACAGAATTCCACGTCACCAGCACTCCGCCGCCTTCCGCGCGCGCGGCGAAGGCTTCGAGCGTGACCGGCGTGACGTTGCTCGCGGTTGTGCGGACGACCAGCGTGTCCGCCGGACTGCCCGCGCTCGGCGCGGATGCAAGATCGCTGCCGTTGAATTTGTACACAACCGCCCAGCCGCTCTGCAATCCTATTACCGTGGCGAAGCCCGAGGTCATTACACTGCTTCCGGTCGCGCCGGCGATGATCGGAATATCCGCGCCGCCGTTGGGTGCGGTGCCCGCATACGCGCCCGGCCCGACGCCCAGCGACAAAACTGATGTGCCGCCCAGGGTCACAGTGCCGCCCGCGGCCACGTTGAGGAATTGCTTGTTTATCGTACCGGCGTTGACCGTCACGATGGCCTTGAGCTTCCCGTCGCTGCTGAAGTCGATGTTTCCCGTGGGGGAAAGATTCATGCTTTCATCAGCCGCCATCGGCGTGGTCACAATGCTGGTTGTGCCCGGCCACACATTTGTAACGTTCAACTTCAGAGAACCCGTGACCGTTCCCGACCCGCGCAGGTCACCGCTGAGGGACTGCCCATTGCCATCAAGCGTTCCCGCGGCGGAGAGCGTTATGGCGGGCGCCGAGCCCAGCACGATGGGCGCACCAAGTCTCAAAGTGCCGCCCGCAACCGACATTTTCGTGCCGTCGGACAGTCCTCCCGTCGAGCCTCCGAGGAACAGAGTGCCTCCCGTTGTGCCGCCCGCGTTGAGCGTGATTGTACGCAACGTGCCGCCGTCGCTGAGCGCGCCGAGTGCGAGCGTGCCAATGCCGGTGCCGCTGTTGGCCACGTTGATTGTCGGATTGCCGTTAATCGTCGTCGCGCCAAATGTGAGGCTGTACAATGTGTTGCTCGCTGGCGTTCCGCCGGTGATGCTTAGCTTCTGCGAACCCATGGAAAGCGTGCCCAGCGTTGCAACACAAATGCCGCTGACATCGATTACCGAATTGGCGTTGACCGCTACGTTGTTGACCAGGTTGTCAAGCGACACGATCTCCACAGCGTTTACGCCGCAATTATTCGTGTCGCGCACTTGCGAAATGGTGAGCGTGCTGCCAGTCAAGTTGTCGAACAGCGCGTAATTGGCCGCCGGTATCGTCGCTGTCGTCGTTGCAGTCGTCTGAACGTATCTGGCGAACGGCGCGCCATTGCCGATGGTGTTGAAATAATACGTCGTCGCGCCCACCGTCACATGCCCCTGCCGCCCGCCGCCGTCGGATTGCACGTACACGTACACGCGGTAATTCGCGTATGGAATGTTCGTGATCGTGATGGTGTTGGTCGTGTTGCCCGCGTTTGCGTTCGTGTCGAGGTACGAATTCATCAACTGCGCGTCCTGATTGGCCTGCGCCACGCCGTAGACGCTGTAACTGACCGGCGCGCCGCTGAACGTCAGCGTGGTCGAAATAGCCGAGCCGCTGCTGTCGGTGAGCGCCACATTCGTTCCGGCGATGGTCTGGATGTTGTTCCAATTCGCAATCGGCACCACGCCCGCTACGCCGGTGACGTTTTCGATTTCCGTGGTGCGCCCCGCAGCAAAATTAATTCCAATGCATCCCGCGATTGTGCCGCTGGCCAACTGCAGCGTGCTTCCGTTCAGATTGATCTGCCCGCTGCCCAGCGCCGTCTGCGTGCGCGCGGAAACCACGCCCGCATTCAGCGTCGAACCGCCATTGAACGAATTGTTCGCGTTCAGGATCAGCGTTCCGGCGCCGTTCTTCGTCAACGTCCCGGTGCCGCTGATCGCGCCGGTGGTCGTGTTGCTGCCAACAATGTTGTAAATCAGCGCGCCGTTGTCGGTGATGCTGCCGATGATCGAACCGTCCACGGTGCCGTCGCCGATTTGCAGCGTGCCGGCGTTGACCGTCGTGCCGCCCGTGTACGTATTCGCCGCACTCAAGATCAATTTCCCCGGCGTCACGTTTGTGTCGCCCAGCGTCAAGCGCCCCACGCCGCCGTTTCCGATCGGATTGGCGTACGTCACTGTCTGTCCATTCGTATCAATGGCCGCTCCGCCCACGCCAATGGTGAAGGTGCGCCCGGATACGTCCATGTTGCTCGCGCCCGTTGCATAACGCAGCGTCCCGCCGCTGAACGACAGCGGCGCTACCGAGCCGGCCGCCGTCGAGCCGAGATGCGCATTGTCGCCGATGATCAGCGTGCCGCCGTTGAGTGTTGTCGCGCCCGTATAAGAATTCGCGCTCTGCAATGTCACCGTGCCCGAGCCGCTCAGTTGCAGCCCCGTTGATCCGCTGATCCCAATCACGCCGCTGGCGTTGCTGAAGGTGTACGCGACGCCGCCAAGCGTGTTGTTGAAATTCACCAGAATCGGACGCACACCCGCAGCCTGAATTGAAATGTTGCTGTTGGTCACGTTGCCCGCGCCGCCCAGCATCGCGTCCTGAAACGTCACAAGACTCAAGTTGTTGTCCGCAAACTTCGCCGGCGCCGCGGTGGTCGTGTTGTACCAATTGGTCGAGGCCGTATCCCACAAGCTGTTGGTCGCGCCGGTCCAGGTCAGACTCGACGCGCCGCTGGACACCGTCAGGTCGATTTCGTTGCCCACTTGCGAGAAGAAATACGACTTGCCGGCCAGCGGCGTGTTGCCCACGGTGAAACTGCTGCCCGCGTCGAAATTGAACAGCGTTCCTGTAAACGTGATCAGCTTGTACGTGCCCACGCCGAGAGCGCCGTTGCCGCCAGCGTTCGCGTTGTCGTTCAAATTAATCACCACGCTGCCGCTGCCGACCGTCGGCAGAACTACGTCGCCATTGACTGCGACGACGTCGCCATTACTGCCGGCCGCGGGAAGTCCCGTTCCGGGCGTTCCGAAGTCGAAATCGAGAATCGCGCCGGCGCCCAGCGTCAGCGTGCCGGTGGTAAGCGTGCCGATGCCGCCGCTGTTGTTCGCGCCCGGATTGACGCCCGGCGCCAGATGCCCGTTCGCTCCGCCGTTTCCCGCGTTAATGCTTGTCGCGCCGCCCAGCGTGCCGGTTCCCGACAGCGTCGGATTGCCTATGGCATTGACGCCGCCTGCCGTCACCGCACCCGACGACGGCGCGCCAATAATGGAGCCAGTGACAACGAGCGTGCCCGTGTTCACGGTCGTCGCGCCGCTGTAGGTATTGGCGCCGCTGAGCGTCAACGAGCCCGTGCCGCCGGTGAGGATCGAACCGGTTCCGGAAATGACGCCGGAGAAATTTGACGACAAATTATCCAAGCTGCCGATGGTCAGCGCGTTTGCGCCCAGATTCACGCTGCCGCCATTGGCCGCGGGCAGGAGTTGGCTGATGGTTTGGCTGGCGCCAAGGTTGAACACCGCACCCGCGGCCACGCTCACCTGCGTGGCAACGCCAAGCGCCGTTGAACTGTTCGAGTTCAAGATTCCGCCGTTGACAACGGCTTTTGTCCCCGTGGACAATGCGGCGGAGGACGCCGCCAGCGTCAGTGTTCCGCTTCCCGTCAAAGTGATCGTCCGCACCACGCCTCCGTCGTTCAACGCGCCCAGGGCGAGGATGCCGGCGCCCGAGCCGTTGTTGGCCACATTGAAGGTGGGATTGCCGGAAAAAGTCGCCGCGCCGAGATTGAGCCCATAACTTAGGTTTGCAGCCGTGGCGCCACCGGTGACAGCCAGCGTGTGGCTGCCCATGCTGAGCAGTCCCAGCGTGCCGCCGTCTGTGCCGGTCACGTCGATGGTCGAATTGGCGTTGATCACGACGTTGTTGCTTAGATCCTCCGACTCCGAAATGATTTGAATCCCACAGATTCCGTTGTTGTTCGAAGTTGCCTCGCGCGCCTGAACGATCGTCAGCGTGGGGCCGCTGAGATCGTCGAAGAGCGCATAGTTGGCCGCGGCGGACGCGGCCGCCGTAGTCGCGGTCGCCTGGATATATGACGCGAACGGGTTGATGTTGGTGGTGAAATAGTAGGTCGTCGAACCGACGGTGACGTGCCCGATGCGGCCGTTGCCGTCGGAGCCGACGTACACGATCGCGCGGAAACGCGCGTAGGGAATGTTGGCGACCGTCACTGTGATCGTCGAGGTGGCGTTGTTATCGATGTACGAATTCATCAACTGCGCGTCCTGGTTGGTCTGCGACGCGCCGTAGACGCTGTAGGTGTTCGGCGAGCCTGTGAACGTCACGTTCGCCGGAGATGCCGCGCCGTTGCCATCCACCAAGGCCACATTGGCGCCGGTGATGCCTGGAACGTTGTTCCAGTTTTGCATCGGCACCACGCCGGCGGTGCCGGTGACGTTGTCGATGTCCCCCACGTTGGCGCGGCCCGTCGAAAAGTGGATTCCGATCATTGCGTTCTCGCTGGCGGCCAGTTGCAGCGTCCCGCCGTTGAGATCCACCGTGCTCGTGCTCAGCGCGCCAGTCGTCTTGACCGATACCGTTCCCGCATTCACGTTCGTCACGCCGGTATAAGTGTTCGTGTTCGCGAAATTCAAAACGCCAGGCCCGTCCTTGCTCACCGAGCCGCTCCCGCTGATCACGCCGCCATTTGCGTTGAGGGAGGCGACGTTGTAAATGAGCGCCGCGTTGTCCGCGATATTTCCAGGAACCGTGCCGTCGATCGTTCCGTCGCCCAACTGCAGCGTTCCCGCGGCGATCGTCGAGCCGCCCGTGTAGCTGTTGGCTCCCGTGAGCACCAGAATTCCAGGCGTGGCGTTCGAATCGTTGAGCGTCAAAGCTCCTGCACCGTTGGCGCCGATCCCCGATCCATACGTAATCGTCTGGCCATTTGGATCGAACGTCGCGCCGCCGGCGTTGATCGTCACCACGCGCCCCGAAATATCCGTATTGGTCGCGCTGGCCACGTAGCTCAGCGTCCCGCCGTTGAATGTAAGCGGCGCAATTGTGCCGGACATCGAGCCGAGCGCCGCGTTGTCCTTGATCTGCAGAATGCCGGCGTTGAGCTGCGTGGCGCCGATGTACGTATTGGGACTCTGCAAAATCACCGTGCCGCTGCCGTTGAGCACGAAACTGGTCGTTCCGGCGATTCCAATTACTCCGCTGGCGTTGCTGAACGTATACGGCACTGCCGCATTCGTGAAGATCACCGACAACGGGGACACGCCGCCGCTTTGAATTGTAATCGCATTATTCGTCACGTTAGCCGCGCCGGGCAGTTTCACGTCCTGAAAACTCACGTGGCTCAGATTGTCCACGTAGTTCGTCGCCGCGCTGGCCGTCGTGCTGTACCAATTGACCGCGGACGTGTTCCACAACCCATTCGTCTGGCCTGTCCACGCCATATCCTGCACGCCGCTGGTAATCGTCAGGTCGATCTCGTTTCCGATCGTCGTGAAAATGTAGCTCTTGCCGGCCAACGGCGTCGTACCGATCACGATGCTGCCCGTCGGACTGAAATTGAACGCCTGTCCCGTAAACGAGAAGAGCTTGTACGTGCCTGTGCCGATGCTGCCGTTTCCACCGGCTGCGGCGTTGTCAGTGAGGTTAAGGGTGACGGTGCCCGTCGATGGGAAAGTCAAATCGCCCGCAATCGCAACCAAATCGTTAAAGCTTCCCGTCGAAGGTATGCCCGTTCCCGGCGTGCCGAAATCGAAATCCAGCACACTGTTCGCATTCAAACTCAACGGGCCCGTATTCAGCATTCCGATCGCGCCGCTGTTGCCGGTCGTGTTCACGCCCGGCGCGAGGTGCCCGGCCGCGCCGCCGTTGGCGCTGCTGATCGTCACCGCGCCGCTGACGTTCGCCGCGCCGGCCAGTGTGGGCGTGCCGCTCGCGGCTGCCCCTCCCACTGTCACCGCTCCGGACGTTGGCGTGCCCGTAATCGAACCGGTCACCATCAGGATGCCGCTGTTCACGGTAGTCGGGCCGCTGTAGGTATTCGCGGCGCTCAGTGTCAAGGTATTCGTTCCCGCTTTGACCAGCCCTCCGGTGCCGGAGATCACGCCCGCGAAATCGGACGCGAGATTGTCCGTGCTGCCGATCGTCAGTGTGCTGTTCGCCTGCAAAATGACGTTGCCCGCGTTGGCCGACGGCGTCAGCGAACTGATCGTTTGACTGGCCCCAACGCCGAATGTCGCCCCGAGCGCCACCGTCACGCGCGCGGTCGTTCCGAGCGCCGTCGCGTTGTTCGAATTGAGCGTCCCGCCGGTCGCGTTCACCACCGGCCCCGCAACAAAGCCCGCTGCCGGCTGCGTCAACGTCACCGCGCCCGTGCCGCTCAGCGTAATGATGCGGGAGACGCCGCCGTCGCTTAAGCTCCCCAGATTGAGCGTCGCCAATCCGCCGCCGTTGTTCATCACGATGAACGTCGGATCGCCCGAGAACGTCGCCGCGCCCAGCGTCAGTGTGTACGGGAGTCCCGCGCCCAGGCTCCCTCCCGTCGCCGTCAGCGTCTGCGCTCCCATCGCGAGCGCGCCTGCGCTGCCCACGCTGCCAAAGCTGACGCCGGTTACGTCGATCGTGGAATTCTGCGTGACCGAGACGTTGTTCGGCAAGGCCATGCCGATCGAAACAACCTCGATTCCGCAGATGCCGTTGTTTCCAGAATCGTGCTGCTGTGTGATCGTGACCGTGGAGCCGCTCAAATTGTCGAAAAGCACGTAATTTGCCGCGGCTGCGGCGCCCAGCGTCGTCGCCGTGCCTTGCGTGTATCCGGCGAACGCGGCTGCGTTGCCAACCGTTGAAAAATAATACGTCGTCGCTCCGATGCTGACGTGTCCCGTGCGCCCAGCAGTGTCCGAATTCACGTAAACGTACACTCGGTAATTTGAGTAGGGAATACTGCTGAGCGTGATCGTGTTGACGGCCGCCAGGACGTTGGTGTCAAGATACGAATTTATCAATTGCCCGTCCTGCGATGCTTGCGGCGCACCGTAAGTGCTGTACGGATCCGTGCTGCCGCTGAACGTCAAGAGCATCGGCGAAGCGTTGCCGTTGGCATCATTCAAAGCAACGTTCGTGCCCGTCAGTGTCGCAACATTGTTCCAGTTGCCCATCGGCACGACGCCGGCCGTGCCGGTCACATTTTCAATTTCAGTGCCGTTGCGCCCGTCCGAGAAATTGATTCCAACTTTCGCGCCGTCGCCGGCCAATTGAAGCGTGCCGCTGTTGAGCACCGCCAAGGCCGTGCCCAGCGCCGAATTGTTCCGCGCCGTAATTGTGCCGGCGTTGATGTTCGTCACGCCGCCGTACGTGTTCGTTCCGCCCAAGGTCAGTGTGCCCGCGCCGTTCTTCGTCAGGCTTCCGGTGCCGCTGATGACTTTGTTGTACGCCGCTGATGAAGAGACGTTGAAGACCAGGGCGCTGTTGTTGACCGTGTTGCCCAGCAGCGTCGCATCCGTCGCGCCATTGCCAAGCTGCAATGTGCCGCTGGTGACGGTCGTGTCCCCGGTGTACGTGACCGGCACTCCCAGAATCAGTGTGCCGGGCGTTGCATTCGTATCGGCCAGCGTCAACCCGCCCGGTCCGCCGTTGCCAATCGCCGCTCCATACGTCACGGTCTGCCCGTTGGTGTCGATCGTCGCCCCGCCCAAGCTCATGGTGACCGTGCGCCCCGACACATCCGGATTCGTCGCCGCCGGCAAATAGGAAAGTGCCCCGCCATTGAAGACCAGCGGCGCAATCGTTCCGTTCGCGGCGCCGATGTCGGCGTTGTCCTTGATCTTCAACACACCCGCGTTGAGCACCGTCTGCCCTGTGTACGCATTCGGGCTTTGCAGTGTCACTGTCCCCGTTCCCGTGAGCGTAATTCCGCCCGTCCCGCCGATGCCCGCCGTCGTGGCGCTGAATGTGTACGGCACCGCCGCATTGTTGAACGTCACCGAAATCGGCGCCACTGGCGACGGAATCGAAATCGCGTTGTTGGTGACATTGGTCGCGCCGGGCAACTTCACGTCCTGGAACGTGATGATGCTCAGGTTGTCGATGTAATTGGTCGTCGTCGAATTGTCTGTGTTGAACCAGTTGGCCGCCGACGTATTCCAGATGCTGCTCGCCGCGCCGTTCCAAGTCAGATTCGAAACGCCATTGGCAATCGTCAGATCGATTTCGTTGCCGATCAGCGAGAAGATGTAGAACTTCCCGGCCAGCGGTGTGTTGCCAATCGTGAAACTGCTCGCGGAACTGAAATTGAATGTTTGCCCGGTGAACGTGAAAAGCTTATACGTCCCCGCGCCAATGCTCCCGTTCCCGCCCGCATTGGCATTATCATACAAATTCACCGTGATCGTGCCCGATGTCGGCAGCGTCAAATTGCCGTTGATCGCGATGAGGTCGCCGGCATTTCCGGTCGAGGGCACGCCCGTCCCCGGCGTGCCGAGATCGAAATCCAGCGCTGCGCCCGCGCCGATCGCCATCGCGCCGGTGTTGAGCGTCCCGATGCCGCCGGAATTGCCCGCCGTATTCACGCCCGGCGCGACATGCCCCGCCGCTCCGCCGTTGGCCGAACTTACATTCACCGCGCCGCTCACGTTGCCATTGCCCGAGAGCGTCGGCGTTCCCGTTGCGCCAATACCCCCGACAGTCACGGCGCCGCTGATCAGCGCTGTGTCGCTCAGCACCCCACCATTAATGGTGGTCGCGCCGGAATAGGTATTGCCGGCCGAAAGAGTCAATACGCCCACACTCGTTTTGGTCAACACCCCGGTTCCGCCGATCGCACCGCCAATCGTGACCGCCCCAAAATTGTTTACCACCAACGTCCCGTTGTTGGTGATGCTGGCGCTTGCGATCGATCCATCGTGCCCGGTCGTGCCGTCGCCAAGTTGCAGAGTCCCCGCCGCAATCGTGGTCGCTCCCGAATACGTATTGGGGGCAGTAAAAATCCACAGACCGGCGTTGTTTTTATTGAGGATGACTTGCGTCGCATTGCCGTTGGCGATCACGCCGCTGACCGTGTTCGCACCCGTGTTGGTGCCGAGCAAATTGAGCGTCGCCGCCACCGGCGAATCTCCGCTGATCCCGCCGCCGAAATTCAGCAGCGAGCCGCCGTTCGGCGCGTTGTTCGTCAGCGTCAGCGTCGCGCCTTCAATTTTCAGCGGCGCATTCACCGCCTGAGTCTGCCCCGTGCCCGTATACGAGCTAAGTATCTGAATCACCCCGCCGTTGGTCATGAGCAACGCACTTCCAGCCAGCGTCAAGCCCCCGGTGTTGCCGTCGAACTTGATATTCGTTAGGTTGCGCCCTGCATCGACTACCGGCGCCTGATTGGTCGGATTGGAATTGAAAATCGCGGTATCGGGACTGGCCGTGCCGGTTGTCCCACCTGGAGGAACTCCCGTGTTCCAATTGGCCCCGTTCGACCAAGTCGTGTCGCTCGCACCTGTCCACGCTGCCGTTGGAGGATCGGCGACGATTTGAATGCCCGTCAGACCGACATTGTTATTGCCGCGCACGAATTGAATCGTCAAAGTCCCGCCGGCCCCGCTCAGCGATGTAAAAAGTGCGTAGTTCGCTTTGGTTGCCGTCGTGGCGGTAGCAGTCGCCTGCACATAACCGGGAAATGCGACATTCCCGAAGCTTGCAAAATAATACGACGTGGTGCCCAGCGTAATGTGGCCCTGGCGCGCCGCTCCATCCGAGTTGAAATAACCATAGACGTGGTAATACGGAAATGGCACGTTCGAAATGGTCACCGTCACGGTGTTGCTGCCCCCGCTCGTGTCGAGATAGGAATTGATGAGCTGCGCGTCGTTGGTCGCGCCGTTGCCGTTGTACACATCCCAATTGTCCGGTGCGCCGGTAAATGTCAGCAGAGCCGACGTCGCCGCACCATTGGAATCGGTGAGCGCAACGTTGCTGCCAGTGAGCCCCGTTACGTTGTTCCAAGTTGAGTATGGCTCAACTCCAGCGGTGCCGCTGAGCGTTCGGACCGCGCCACCGCGCCCGGTAGCAAAATGAATATTGATCGCCGTCGTCGCCGCGAACGCCGATCGTCCAGCCGTTAGCAAAGCACAAAGGCACAACACCACCCACGAACCAACGCTGCGGTCAAATTGCGAACGAGTCATCGGGGTACCCTCGCGAAATTTGGTTTTAAGAAATTCTGTTTTGCCGCTCAAGCTTGCACGGAACGTGCAGCTTCTGTCTCGAACAACTGGCCGTCCATCGTCTAACAAGCGTACCGAGGTACTGAGCCTTCATGCACTGAATTCTAAGTTGGGAGTATAGCCACAGTACGATTCGCTCAAGGGCAAAAAATTAACCAATTCTTTATGTCCTTTATTCGCGTCAGGCGACATTATTACTCAGTGATCTACGAATATTCGCAGGAACTCGCCTAAATAGCACATCGGCGAGAAGTTCGGCACCCGGAGCGCCGGCTTCCAGCCGGCCCGGATCAGCAAGACGTTCCTGCGCAGCCAGAAGATTCGGTCGGCAGTTTATTTGCCTTTCGCGTGCCACTTGCCGTGCCAGTGTGAATCGCTGCGCCTCCGTAATCAAGAAAATTGGTTCAGGCGTCGCCGCCTGCACACTCGCGTGCAAGCGCGACACCCTTTGACTCGATATATGCTTTCGCTTACGCTTCCCCCATGCTCGCTCCCCTCCCCCGCCGCCCGCTCGGGCGCACCGGCGTTTCCGTCACTCTCTTCGGCCTTGGCGGCGAAGGCATCTTGCGCACGTATGGCGAAGAAAAATCCGCCGCGCGCGTGATTCACCGCGCGCTCGATCAAGGCGTCAATTACTGCGATACCGCTCCGGCGTACGCGGGCAGCATGGATTACTACGGCGCGGCGCTCGGCGAACGCCGCCGCGAAATCTTTCTTGCGTCGAAAACGCACGAACGCACGCGCGACGGTTCGCTGAAATTGCTCGACAAAAGCTTGAAGCGCCTGCGCACCGATCATCTCGATCTGTGGCAGCTTCACGATCTTCGCACGCACGAAGACCTGCACGAAATCTTCGCCAGAGGCGGCGCGCTCGACGCGTTGGTACACGCCCGAGCCGAAGGCCGCGTGCGCTTTCTGGGCATCACCGGCCACCACGATCCGCAAATTCTCCTCGACGCGATGAAGCGCTTTCCGTTCGATACGGTCCTCGTCGCGCTCAACGCCGCCGACGTGCACCGCTCTTCCTTCATCAAAACAGTTCTGCCCGACGCTTTCCGCCGCGACATGGGCATCATCGGCATGAAGACCTGCGCGCAGGGCGCGCTGCTTGAAAACGGAGCGCTGAGCATGGATGAAGCCGTCGGCTACACGCTCTCATTGTGGGGCGTCAGCCACGTGATCATCGGCTGCAAAACCGAAGCGGAGGTGGACGACAACGCGCGCATCGCGCGCGAATTCAAACCGTTCGATGAAACAAAAATGCGCGAACTCGAAGCCCGCACGCGCGCGAACCATCCGCGGTTTAGTTATTATAAGAAGTCCTGAGTGCTGAGTGCTGAGTAACAGCGGGGCGCTTCGCGCGCCTCTACTCAGCACTCAGGACTCAGGACTAGGATATTCCCATGCACCGATTGCTCATCACTATGATCCTCCTCACCGCCGCGGCCAACGCCGCCGATTCCGTCCGCGTCGTCGCCATCCCACCGACGGACAGTGCGTCGCCGCATTACGTCGGCAATCGCGCGCCCCTTCAACCCAGCCCGCTGCTCAAGCTTCCCAACGGTGCGATCGAACCGCGCGGCTGGCTGCGCCATCAATTGGAACTCGAAGCCGCGGGCATGTGCGGGCACCTCGACGAAGTTTCTCCATTCCTCAAGTACGAAGGCAACGGCTGGGTCGATCCCAACGGCAAAACCGGCTGGGAAGAACTCGGCTACTGGCTCAAAGGCTATGGCGACCTCGGCTACGTGCTGCGCGACCAACGCATCATCAAAAACACGCAGAAATGGATCGACGGAATCCTCGCCGCACAACAGGCCGACGGCTGGTTCGGCCCAAATCCGCTGCGCCTGGCGCTCAAAGGCAAACCCGACATGTGGCCGCATATGCCCGTGCTCAACGCGCTGCAATCCAATTACGAATTCACCAACGATCCGCGCATCCTCACCTTCATGAGCCGCTACTTCAAATGGCAAAACGCGCTCCCGCCCGAGTATTTCTCCGGCAGTTGGCAGCACACGCGCTTCGGCGACAACATCGAAAGCATCTTCTGGCTCTACAACCGCACCGGCGAAGCCTGGCTGCTTGAATTGCCGCCGAAAATGCACGCGCACTCCGCCAAATGGTCCGAAGGCATCGCCGACTGGCACAACGTTAATTTCACGCAGGGCTTTCGCGAGCCCGCCGAGCTGTGGCAACTGGCCAAAGAGCCGAAACTGCTCGCCGCGAGCGAAAACGATTATGAAAAAATGATGGAGCTTTACGGCCAATTCCCCGGCGGCGGATTCTGCGGCGATGAAAATTGCCGCCGCGGCTACACCGACCCGCGCGGCGGCATCGAAACCTGCGGCATCGTCGAATTCATGCACAGCTTCGAAATGCTCGCGAAGATTTCCGGCAATCCGCTCTGGCTCGACCGCTGCGAAGGCATCGCCTTCAACCTGCTACCCGCGTCGATGACGCCGGACCTCAAAGCACTCCACTACATCAACAGCGCCAACGTCACGCAGCTCGACAAAAACAACAAACATCCGGGCATCGCCAACAGCGGCACGATGATTTCGTACAGCCCGTACGAAGTGTATCGCTGCTGCCAGCACAACCACGGCATGGGCTGGCCCTATTACGCCGAACACCTCGTCCTCGCCACGCCCGACAAAGGGCTGTGCGTGGTGCTGTATTCCGCGAGCCTCACCACCGCCAAAGTCGCCGACGGAACGAGCGTGAAGTTGGAACAGACGACGGACTATCCATTCTCCGAATACGTAGACCTGAAACTTTCCACCGAAAAGCCCGTTCAATTTCCGCTGTATCTGCGCGTGCCGCAATGGAGCAAAAGCGCTGAAATCAAAATCAATGGCCAACCGCAGACCGTGGACGCGCAGCCGCTGCATTACATTGCCATCGACCGCACGTGGAATGATGGCGACAAAATCGCGCTCAAATTTCCGATGCAAATCGTCGTCAAAACGTGGGCGAAGAACAAAAACGCCGTCTCAGTGGACTACGGCCCGCTGAGTTTTGCGCTGGCAATTCCATACAACTCCGTCCGCTACGGCGGCAAACCCGATTGGCCCGAATCGGAACTCTACCCCACCGCGCCGTGGAATTATGGTCTCGTCATTGACGCCGCGAACCCAGCAGCTTCTTTCAAAGTTTCGCGCCGCGACGGAAAACTCGAAGACCAGCCCTTCACCGCTGAAACCGCTCCGATTCAATTGCACGCCACCGGCCGCAAAATCAAAGCATGGACCATGGACAACTTGAACATGGTCGGAAAACTTCAGCCGAGTCCCGTCAAATCCGACGAACCCGACGAACCGCTGACGCTCGTCCCCATGGGCGCCGCGCGCCTGCGCATCGCCTGCTTCCCGACCATCGCCACCGGCGCCGATGGCCACGACTGGGGCGGCGTGCCGGCAATCCGCGCCATGGCCTCGCACTGCTTTGGCGGCGATTCCGTGGATGCGCTGCACAGCGACGCGGCCGAACCGAGAAGTTCGCACGACGAAAGCATCGAACGATTCACGTGGTGGGACCACAAAGGCTCGACCGAATGGGTGCAGTACGACTTCCCCGCGGCGAAGGAAATCTCCAGCGTCGAAGTCTACTGGTTCGATGACACTGGCCACGGCGCCTGCCGCGTCCCCGAATCGTGGAAGGTTCTCTATAAAGACGGCGACGCGTGGAAAGAAGTCGATTCGCCGTCCGGCTACGGCGTGAAGCTCGATCAATACAACGCTGTTCATTTCAAGCCGCAGAGCACAATCGCGCTGCGCCTTGAAGTAAAATTAAAGCCAAACGTCTCCGGCGGAATATTGCGTTGGAAATTCAAATAACCCCTTCTCCTCTCCGCGCCTTCCTCTGCGCCTCCGCGCCTCCGCGTGAGACAAATGGGTAGCCTCACACTTCTTCCAGCCCCTTCGTCGCATCCCCGAACTTCGGCAGCTTCACATTCATCTTCCCCATCATCGACAAATACAACCGGCACATCTGCCGCTCCGGCTTGCCGGTGTAATCCAGAACTCGCCCGCCTTTTATAGCCCCACCGCCGCCGCCCAACATAATGACCGGCAATTGTGACGCGTCGTGATTGCCGTTCAACATGCTCGAACAATACAGCAGCATCGTGTTGTCCAGCAGCGTGCGCGAGCCTTCCTGAATCGCGTTCATCTTGCGCGCGATGTACGCGACCTGCTCGACGAAGAATTGATTGACCTTCAACCAGTCTGGCGTGTCCGTGTGCGAAAGCAGATGGTGAATCATGTAATCCACGCCCAGATTCGGGAAGCGAAGCGACGAATGATCGTTGTTGAGTTTCAGCGTCGTGATGCGCGTCGTGTCCGTCTGGAATCCAAGCACCAGAATATCCGCCATCAAGCGCATGTGCTCGGCGATATCCTGCGGAATGCCGTCCGCCGGTCGCGGCATGTTGGGCTTCTCCAGCGTCGGGCGCCAGCCTTGCAACTCACCTTTCTTCCCCGCATTTTCAATGCGCACTTCCACATCGCGCACAGATTCGAGGTATTCGTCCAGCTTGCGCTGGTCGCCGGCGCTGATTTGACGGCGCAAATCGGTCGCGTCCGCCATCACGGCGTCGAGCACGCTCTTGTCGCCCTTGCTCAGTTCGTCTTTGAACAAGCGGTCGAACGCCAGCGCCGGATAAATCTCCAGCGGCGTCGGCGCCGTCGGCGAACTCCACGAAATGTGAGAGCTATACAGCATCGAGTAATTCTTGTGCACCGACGGATTCGATTTCTCGCAGCCCAGCACCAGGCTCTGCACTTTTGTCGAGCGCCCGTAACTCTGAGCCAGCAACTGGTCGATGCTCGTCCCCGAACGAATTTCGCCGCCAGACGCCAGCGGTGCGCCCGAAAGCAAATTCCCCGTCTGCGAACTGTGGATGTTTCCTTTCAGTGCCTCCGCGTTGAACAGCCCGCGGATCACCAGCATCTTCTCGCGAAAATCGCCGAGCGGCGCGAGGACTTTGCCCAGCTCCATCTCATTGCCTGCGCCTTTCGCCCACCATTCCTTGCTATGAAAACCGTTGCCCGAAAACAACACCGCCAGCCGCACCGGCGCGGCGCTGCCGTCTTTTCTATCCGCGGGTTCGTCGCCCCACACGCGAACCGATTCCAGCCACGGCAGCGCCATGCTGACGCCCAAGCCGCGCAAGAATGTGCGGCGGGCAAATCGATGCGCGGGAATTTCCGCGAAGTTCATCATGTCATTTACTCCTCTGTTGCGTCGCGTCCGCGAATTTCGCGAAACTGCTTGCTCAACACAATCGTTTCGATCGCCGCGCCGATGCGATACCCGTCCGCCGCCGTGCGCGCCTGCATCTCTTTCAACAGCGGCTCGTCCGACAACTGTACCCCTCGCCCGAGCGCATAGCCTAACAACTTCCGCGAAAATTGCTTCAAGAAAGCATCGTGCCGCATTTCGAACAAATAGCCGCGCAACCCGTTAAAACCGTCAATCTCCGTACCGTCAAGCACCTTCGAGTGCGTGTCAATCGGTCGGTTGCCCAAATCCTTTTCGCGGAAGCGCCCGATCGCGTCGAAATTCTCGAGCGCAAATCCAAACGGATCGATGCGCTTGTGGCACACCGCGCAGCGCGCGTCGCTGCTGTGTTTCTCGGTGAGTTGACGCACGGTCAGCGTTTCGGCGGCTTCGTCTTCCGGCAGGCGTGGCACGTCTTTTGGCGGGCGCGGCAGTTTCTCACCGAGCAGCACTTCCGAAACCCAATTCCCGCGCAAAATAGGACTCGTCCGCGACGCGCCGGATTGCTTCGCGAGCGTCGCCGCCTGCGCGAGAATTCCGCCGCGCGAATATTTCTTCACGCCGTCCACGCGCCGCCATTCCCCGCCGCTCACGCCAGGAATTCCGTAATGCTTCGCCAGCGCTTCGTTCAAAAATGTGTAATCGCAATCGAGAACGTTCAGCACCGATTGGTCACGCTGAACCAAGTCCGCAAAAAATCGAATCGGCTCCTCATACATATCCCCGCGCAAGCCCACAAATGTCGGAAAATGCCGCTCGCTCTTTTCGTTGAGCTCGTCGAAATCCTTGATGTGCATCCACGCGCAGCCAAATTCCTCGCCAAACCGCCGCACGCGCGCGTCCTGCATCATGCGCCTGGTTTGCGCAACGAGCACATTCGAATCAAGCAGTTTCCTCGACGCCGCCAGCGCGCGCAATTCTGCGTCTGGCTGCGATGACCACAGAAAATAACTGAGCCGGTTCGCCAGTTCGAACGCATTCACCGGCGCCTGTTTCGCGCCCGGCGCGGCGACTTCAGCGTGATACAAAAACGCCGGCGCAACCAACACGCGCGCGATCAGCAGCCGAATCGCTGCGTCATGCGCCAGTTCCTGATCGCGCAGTTTTTTGTATAGCCCGCGCAATTCGTTTTTCTCCACATCCGTCATTGGACGCCGATACGCGCGCTCAGCAACTTCCAGCACGCTGTCCAAATGCTTCGGCTGCGTGTCGATCAGCAATTGCCTGAACGCCGCCGCGCGCTGCTTGATCGGCTCGCGCAGCGGCTCCCACACTTTCGGGTCCGCGTCCTGCGTCGAGAATTGATAAATCTGCTCGAACGCATCGACCGATGTGAGCGCATCCTGAGTGACGTAATGCAACTCGTCCCACAGTCGGTCCAGCTTCGCCTTCTGCGCGTCGTCGAGCATCAAGCGCGCGAGGTGATGATCTTCGCGATAAAAAAGCGTGAGCGTCACGACTTCATCGACCGGCACGATTTTCGTGTAACACAACGCCGCCGGAAAAAGCTGTCGATACTCGTCGTATGCCGCTTCGAACTTCTTGCGCGCCGCGCTCCCGTCGTTCACGATCACGGGCATCGCAATCGAAATCTGCCGGCTGTCGGATGTCCACGCCATCTTGGCGTCCGTCACCGTCACTTTGCTCGGAACCATCCCCGCTTTCGTCTCCGGCTTGCTCGACGACACCTGCAACTGCACGCTGCCCTCGGCCCCGCTCTCCTTATCGAGCGTTCCCGTCGTCACAAATTCGCAGCCCGCGACAAGCTCTGCCGGAAGATGAATCTCGATCACCGCCGGCGCTTGCACGCACAGATTCGCCTCGCCAATCGCGCGCCCATTCGGATCTTTTCCGAATTGCGCGGGATCAAGCCCCCACGTTTGAGCGCCGTTCGCGGCGACCGGCGGATTCTGCGCGTTGGCATCTTTCTTAAGCCCGGCGAAGAGCGGCCCGCTTAGCGACGTCAATTGGCGGTACAATTTCGCATTCGCCGAATCTTTGTCCGCGGGCGGCACGCCAAGCAGCAGTTTCTGTACTTCGTCCGCGAGCGTGGCTTTCGTCTTCTCATCCGCCGCATTCTGCCATTTGCCCAGCAGCGATTCCGCCAGAATCGTCGTGCTCATTTCGCCGCCCTTGTCCGGCTCCGTGTAAAAATGCCACACCTCTTTATTGCCGAAGCGATCCGCGTGCGGATTTCCGGCGAGAATATCCGGCGACACATCCGCCGCCAGATTCCACACTCGCCCGCCTTCGCCGGAACTCGTGATGACAAGATTCACCGCGGTCAGTCCGCAGGCGTGATCGCTGTTGCGCGGACCGACTCGCACCGAAATCAAATCACCCGGTTGCACCGAAATTTCGAACGGGCCGGGCTTGAATTCACGCGCGTCCTGCGCGTGACCGTTCGCGAGACTTTGGCGCGTTGCGCCGCGCCTCATTTCGAGCGACCACAGCGTCCCCGGCCCGCATGCGGAATGCGCGTGCTGTACGACGGCCTCCACTTTAACCGTCGCCGCAATCGGGCTGCGCCAGCCCACGCACGCCTGCAACTTTGGCGAGGGATGCAGCACAATTCCATGCGGCTTCGCATCGCCGGGAATGCGCACGAGCGTGTCGGATGAATTCGCGAGGATGTTCGGCGTGTCCTTCGGCCCCCAGCCCTTGATAAAATCGTATTTCGGCGTGCCGTCGATCTTTTCCGCAAAATAATTCTGAATCTTCACCGCATTCACATCGCCAACGCCCAGATAAGCGAGCCACGCCGCAAGCGCGTCGGGATCGGCGTCGTATTTCCGCGCTAACTCCGCCACAGATTTTGAATCTTGAATTTTGAATTTTGAATCTTGAATCCCCTCTGCCGCCGCGCGCAAACATTTCGCCGCGCCGCCAAACACACGCTCCCGCCGCGCCGCATAATCCGCGCTGATCGATCGCACATCTTTGAGCAGCATGTCGGGGCAACCCGGCGCAACCAGACGCGGACGTTCCCAAATCACAACATCGCCCGCGTTCCCGTCGCCGGCATCGCCTGCGACGAGGTACAGCGTCACGTCCTTTCCATCCGCGGGCGGCTGAATTTTCACGCGCACATCCTGCTTCGACGCCATCGGCGTGACCGGCTCCATCCACGCCTTCGGCCCGCCCGCCTTGCCGATGTGCCCGACGCTGGCGAATTTCCACAACGCGGATTGCCACTGCACAACTTCGGCAGTCAGCGCTGCCGCATCGTTCGGTTTAGCAGCGCGCCAATTCGCGCGCAATCCATCAAGCAACAGTGACGGCTTGTCGGACGTAAGCGCATTCATCAAGATGTCGAGATACTTTGCGCTTAGGCCGTGCTTGTGCGCGATCGCGTCAACCTCGCTCCCTTGCGGTCGCGACTCGTCGCGCAGTTCGATCGTCGCCGCGAAATATTTTTCGAGCGGCAATCTCCCGCCCCCATTCGTCTCGAAGACGATGCCCTGCAAATTGACTTTGTTCCCGCCGCTCTGATCCGAATATTCGCGATACAGCGCGCGAATTTCAGCGAGAATTTCCTCTGTCCAATCGCGCCGCGTTGTCTTCGCCGAAAATCGAATTCCGTCCGGCAGCAGCAGTGCGTGCGTCGCGACTTCTTTTCCCGCGTCGAGGTATTTCGAAAGCAGCGTCGGCGACATCACCAGCGCTTGGCCCGTATTGGTGAATCCCTCGCCCGCCGCGCCGTCCGCCGGAAACTCTTTTCCGGGATCAAGCGAGTCCACGCCAGTCAGATCGCGAATCGTGTACTTGTATTCCGCGTTCGAAAGCCGCCGCAAGACCACCGGCCCCGGATCGCCCGCGTGTTCCAGCGCGATCGCGTCCAGCGTCTCGCGCGCCCAGTTCATCAGCCGCGACTTTTTCTCGGCGCTCGGCTGCGGCTTCTCCTTCGGCGGCATCTCGCCGTCGTTCAATTGCTCCCACACGCGCTGCAAGACTTTGGGCTGGCGTTTTATGCCGGCCAGCGTTGTGAATCGCTCCAGATCCAAGTCGCCCTTCTGCGCCTCTGTCGAGTGGCAAGTCAGGCACGACTCTTTCAGAATCGGGCGGATGGATTTCTCAAAATCCTCCGCGCATGCCGCCGGCGCACAGATGAAGAGAGTCAACGAGAAGAGAATACAACGCGATGCATTCATGAGGAAAACCGGAGCGATCTGGCGGGAGTTTCGTGCTAACGCCGCCATTGTTTTATGCGAGTATACACCGCGCGCGCAAAAACAACGAGCAGCGCCGCCAGCGATCCGGCGGCGATCCACATCACCGGTTGTTGCGTTTGCCACCCGCGGACAAAGACTGCAATCCCATCCTGGCAAACGGCAGCAACGTTTCCGCCGTCTTTCGAAAATTGCAGCCACACGATTTTGTGCTCGTTCTTCAAATGCGCCTTCAACACGCTGAACTCGCCTTTCGCATCCTTCGAAAACACGTCAATGCCCGCCCCATCCGTCGCCACGCGCGCGCACTCGCTGCCATTTGCCGAGTAAGCTCGCGCATTAATCAGGTCCTCGACGGACGGCAATTGGTAGCGCGGCTCGCGCGACCCGCCCGACAAAGTCCGGTTCAGCACGCAGTCAAAATCGATGTCCGGTACGAAACGTTCGAAGTGCCATTCGTTGCGCATGACGCTCAAGCCGAGCATCGCGCCGGAAAAAATGCAGCCGAGCAGCAAAGTCGAGAGGTGAAAGGATGGAAGTTTCATCGCGGCCCGCGCTGAAATCCGAACGAATAGTTGCTCATTTCACTCAGTTGCGGCGTTTATAACTTTATCAGGTTTTCTTTTACTGCGGAATAATATCCATGCCTGCGCCAACGCGACTCACACTGCTCTGCGTGCTCTTAACTGCGGCGTTCGTTTCACTTCGCGCCGAGGACAAAAAAGACGACCCCGCTTCGGCGCGCGCCAAGCTCCAGGAGTACGTCCGCTTGAGTGCTGAACTCAAGGCTCTCTTTGATCAAAAAAAGTACGCCGAGGCGGCCGGCATTTGCCGCAAGCTCAGCGAACTCGCTCCGCGCGATGGCGTACCGCACTACAATCTCGCGTGCGCGCTGGCGCATCAATCGAAGAAAGACGACGCGCTCGCCGAACTGGCCAAGTCGGCGGAACTCGGCTTCAGCGACGCGGCGCTGGCCGAGAAGGACGAAGATCTCGCATCGCTTCGCAGCGAAACGCGTTTCAAAGAAATTCTGGCGAAGATCAAAACCAACGACGAAGCGCGCGTCGAGAACGGCAAAGATATTCCCGGCGTGAAGACCGTCGAAGGCGCGCCCGCTATCGGATTGCGATATCGCCTGCGCATGTCGCCGTCGGCGTCGAAGGAAAAACCGCAGCGCCTGATCGTCTGGATGCATCCGTCGGGCGGTTCGATGAATGCAACGATTGAGGCGCTTTCCCCGCGCTTTATCAAGGATGGCTTCGCGTTGATGGTTTTTACGAAGAAAACTTTTGCCGGCTGGAGCGGTGACGATGCCGCGAAAATCGCGGCAGCGCTCGATGACGTTGTGAAAACGGCAGGCATTTCCGACGACCGCCCCATATTAATGGGCTTCAGCGCCGGCGGACAAATGGCGCTTGAATTGTGGACGAGTGTCGGCGCTGGTCTCGGCGGACTTGTGCTCGACGCCGCTTACCCCGTGCGCATGGGCGCCGGAGGCAAGTTCGCAAAGATGGATCCGCCAAAAGATGACGCCGCGCTCAAAACGCCCATGTTCGTGCTCGTGGGCACGGCGGACGGCGGCTCGCAGGTCTGGAAGCAATCCGAGGATGCGTACAAAAAAAGCGGCATTCCGCTGACGATCGCGTACCTCGAAGGCCGCAAGCACGAATGGCTTTTCGGTAAAAGCGAACTCGACGCGCTCGACAAATGGCTGGCCGATCTCGCCGCGAAGCCTTCGGCCGATGGAAAATCGAGCCGCTGGCGGCCCGTCTCGGGCGACAAGTTCTGATTTTTTAACACGCTCTGGTTTATCCTAATCTGCACGAGGAGAGGATTTAGTATGTTAAGCCGTTGTGCTGCAGTTATTGTTCTTGCCGCGTTTCTTTTTATTCACGCCAGCGCCGCCGAACCGGAGCTGCCGCCGAAATCGCTCGACGATCAGCTAAAATACCTCGAAGGCGCGCTCGCCGAGAGCTTGCGCACGCGCGATCTGGCGATGCTCGACATGACCGTCAAAGGATTCAAAGCCGCGAAACTTTCCCCGCCGGAACTTGAGCTTTTCGTTCTGCGCGCGGAACGCAATGCGGCGTGGTCCAACGCGGCGCCCGGTTATTTGCAATCCACGCCCGTGCCGTGCCTCGAAGCGTGGGGCCAGCTTGCGCGCGCGAAATTGGGCGACGACCGCGCGCTGCCCGCGTTGCGCCAAATGAGCGCCGACTTACCGCCGGTGCCGGCGCCCGTTCCGGCGCTCGGCAAGATTCCCGCGCCGGAATATGTGGCGGCGAAAAAAGCTGTGGACGATTACGCCAGCCGCGCCGCGCGCAGGCAGTACGCCATCCTCGCGCTGGCGCTGCTCAACGAACCCGGCATCGCCGACAAAGCGCTTGCCGCGCTTCCGACGAAAGAGGACAACGGCAGCCAGGGCGTGAGCACTTGGCTGTACGGCCGCGATGTGTCGCCGGAAATGCTGGCGGTGCTCGCCGCCGATCCGCAGAACGGTCTCGACCGCCTCGCGGCGCGGCTTTCGGATCCCAAAATTGCGGTCAAAGAACAGGCGTACGAATTGTACGAGCTTTACAAACTCGCGTTCAATTCCGGCGGTGGCGCGCCCTCACCAGACGAATCGTTTTCCGCGATGAGCGAGATTCGCCGCAAGCTGCCGAAGGAGACGCCGGCAAAACTCATCGCGGCGTACACGTCGATTTTGAAGCGCTACAGCGTGGATACAAAACAGTCCTACGACCCGGTCGTTCAATTGCTGATGACGTTCGGCAGCGGCATTCCGCCGAAATCGATGCCGCCTGAAGGCATCGCCGCAGTCGAAGAATTCGCAGCGAAGATGCCGAAGGAAAGCAGTGCTCGCTACCGCCAGATGTTCGATAATCTGCTGCGCCGCCAGGGCAAGGAACCCGCGCCACAGCCAAAACCATCAACGCCTGTTAAACCGCCGAAGGCGCCGGACGAAAGATGAGGCTTCGCCATGATCGTCTCGCTGAAAAACAAAATCGCAATTGTCACCGGCGCCGCGTCCGGAATCGGGCTGGCGATTGTCGAACAATTTCTCGACTCCGAAGCCAGCGGCGTGATCGCCGTCGATATTTCGCCGTCGCTCGACGACGCGCTGGCGCCGTGCAAAAATCAATATGGTGCGCGCCTTCAATCCGTGCACGGCGACGTGTCACAAGAATCCGCGGCGATCGCATTCACGCGTGCGGCGCTGGACCATTTCGGGCGCATCGACATCCTCGTCAACAACGCCGGCACGCACTGCACCAAAGCGCTGCATGAACACACGCCCGACGAGTGGGACCGCGTGATGAACATCAACGCGAAGTCTGTCTATTGGGCCGCGCGACACGTGATTCCGGTGATGGTCAAAAACGGCGGCGGCGTGATCCTCAATACCGGTTCGATTTCGGGCGTGATTGGCATCCCCGGACAGGGCGCGTACGCGCCGTCGAAGGGCGCGCTGCACCAGCTCACGCGGCAGATGGCGATCGAATACGCGCCGCACAGGATTCGGGTCAATGCGGTCGGCTGCGGCACCGTCGATACGCCGCTGGTCCACAACGCCGCAAAAGACAGCGGCGACCCCGCGAAATTCTGGACGATGTTGCGCGACAACCACCCCATCGGCCGCATCGCCACGCCCGATGAAATCGCGAGTTTTTTCACGTACCTCGCCAGCGATCACGCTAGTTTTTTCACGGGCGCGATTCTGATGCTCGATGGCGGATACTCGGCAAAGTGACGAGCGCTGAGTCCTTAGTCTGCGGCGATTTATCTTTTAAGCGCCCATTCCAGCATCAGCTTCAAATCAGCGTCGTCTTCAGTTTTCTCCGCGGATTCGATCGCGCTGCGCGAGGCGGGCGTGTTGATCCGCGCCAGCAGATGATATGCGCGCGCGCGGACAGTTTTCACTTTCGATTCCAGATCGCTTTTGAGCAACTCGAGCGCGTCGCTCCGTGCGGCGATCAAGTCGCCGGCGTAGCTTTGCATGGGCTGGTTTTCATCGTGGTAGATTTTCATCAAATAATCTTTCGCCGTGTCGGAGTCGGACGCGGCCAGCGCTTCCAGACCTGCGCGCTGTTCCATATAAATATTTGAATTGGCCAATTTCATAATGTCGGCGAAATAGCGCTGATTGCCGGAAATGGCCAGCGCCTTCATCCAGCGCGCATCGACTTTGAACATGCCCAGCGCCGCTTTGCTCGCCGCCACGCACGCGTCCTTGTCGCGCAGTTCGCCGAGCGCCTGCGCGGCCGCGGCTTTCACGTCGTCGTCGAAATCGTCGAGCAATTTCACGAGCAGATCGAGCGCCGATTTTGCTTTGCGCTTGCCGAGCGACTCCGCCGCGTAATAGCGCACGAGCGAAGAGTCGTCGGAGAGTGCGGTGAGCAATTTCGCGCGCATCTGCGCGTCGTTGTACCAATCCGGTTTGCGCGAGAGAATCCACACGGCCGCAGCGCGCGTCGTGTTGTTGAGGCTCTCAAGCATCTGGCCCAGCACGGCGCCGTCGTCGGCGTTGAGCAGCGGTTCCAGAACATGCGTCAGGTCAAGCCAGGTGTAGCGGTCGGATTTGTCGAGCGCTTTGACGAGGCCGGGAATCGCGGCGCGCTCGCGGCGCAGCGACAGCGCGCGCGCAGCCGTCTCGCGAATGCGGGCTTCGGGCGAATCGTTGAGCAGTTTCAGCAGCGCGGCGTTGCCGTCGTCGCGCGCGCACAGCGCAATCAGCGCGGAACGCAGCAGGTTGTACACGGATTGCGGATCGTCGGCTTTGGGCGGCGCGTCAGGGTCGGGCGCATCGGTCTTCAGCGCGCCGTCCACGATCTCGTTCAAATACGCAAGACTGTCCGGCTCTTTGCTCGCCAAACCCAGGCACAGCACGCCAAGACGTTTCAGCGGATGAGTGGGAACGAGATCGGATGATTTGAGCCACGCGGCGATCGCTTTCACGCCATCCGTATTTGAGCCGGCCGACGAATTCGGCGCGGCGAGCGAGAGCAGTGAGAGCGCGCGTGCCAGCGGCGGTTCAGCGTCGTCCTTCGAGCTGAGGCGCTTGACCAGATCGGCGGTGAGCGCGGACGAACCCAGTGATCCAATCAAGCCGCGCGCGCGGTCGCGCAGGCGTCCCTGCGTGAGCATTTTTTTCCAGAACGCATCGTCGGCGCCGCGCTCCGCGATCAGCACGCCGAACGCTGCCTCGGAAATGTCGCTGTCCTCAGCCAGCGCCAGCGCTTCCAGTTTCGCCATGCGCGCACTGTCGTCGAGCGAACCGTACACGCGCAGGCGCGTTGCTTCGCCGGGGAAAATGGCGTACGGGTTCACGGGCGTGGTGACGAAGAGCGGTTTGAAAGTGTGGCGCGCGCCTTCCCACCAGCCTCGCAGATGACGGCGCGCCGTGTCTTGATCTTCCACCGGTTCGTGCAGGGACAAACCGAACGTGCGCGCGGTCAGCGTGTAGATATTTTTCGTGCAATCCTCCGGTTCGAATTGCCCGCGCGCGGCGCAGGCGTCGAGCATCGCGACGATGCCGTCGGGCTGCGAGAGCGCACCGACGGCGGACTCGGCTTCGCGGCGCAGCGACGCATCGCGTTCGGCGAGGTGCGCGCGGATCAGAGGCCACAGAGCAGAGTTGAGTCGCGAACTTTTTGCGCAGAGCGCGGCCAGCGCTTCCAGCGCTGCGCGCCTGCCACTGGCACTGTCGCGGCCAAGGCGTTCGACGAGGAACGGCGCGACCAGCGGCGTGTTCCACGCAGCCAAGTCGTCTTCACCGAAATTCGCGGAGGCTTTCGCGTTCAACAAAAACGGCGACGCCGAAACAACCGCAATGCCGCCAGGCATGCCGCGCAGCGTGTCGAGGAATTTGTGACGGTCGTCGTAATTATCGGCTTGAGCCAGGCCGCGCGCGGCGGCTTCGGCGGCGTCGCGCCGTGCGTCTTCGTTGAACTTCGAGCCGGCATCCTTCCACCACGTTTGGAATTCGTCGATATCGCGCACAGGTTTAAGCGCCATGCGCCGCAACAAAAGAAAAGCGTGGTCGCGGCTGTCGAAGAGACGGTCTTGGGCGAGCTCGATCAACGCCGGCACACTCTCCACCGGCGCCACGGCCATGCACGCATCCAGCGCCGCGCGAGAGAGCTTTTCACTGGGCGAATGCGCGATCTCGAGCAGCGTGCGCGCGACTTTGGGCGCGTCAATGAACGGGCCGCTCATTTGTGCGAGGTTGATCGCTTGAAGCGCCACGGATTCGGTCTTGGTTTGATCGGTGTCACTCAGCGCGCCGGTGCCATTTTTTGATGCCGCCGAATTCTTCCGGGTCCATTCAAGCAGCGCGGGAATGGAATCGGCGTCGCGCAGCAGGGTCAGCGCGCGCGCGGCTTCGCGCGCGACGGTTTTTTTGTCGTCGGCCAGCAGCGAACGCAGCGCGCCAATCGCGGCGGGCGTGCCGATTTTTCCGAGCGCTTCGATGGAGCGCACGCGCAGCTTGAGCAGCTTGTCCTTTGACGCCTCGACTAATAAGGGGAGCGCCGATTCTTCGTGCAGCGAGCCGGCCATTTCAACGGCGATGTAGCGCGATTCAATTTCGCCCTGCTCCCATAGGCCGCGCAAATACGCGCCAGCGCGCGACGGCGTTTTTCCTGACGCGTTGCGTTCGATCAGCAGAGAGAGCCCTTCTTCCAGTGCGCCGGATTTCACAGGAAAACGCAGCGGCGGATCGCCGAACGCGACCATCACGCCATCCGAAGTGATCGCAAAGCGCGGTGCGGCGGGTGTCAGCGGCACGAAGACGCCGGGGCGTTCGGTCTTCGACAAAAACATGACAACTTGCGTGCCCGCCTGCAAGCCGTGATGAACCGTGTCCCAATTGAAACTGTTGAAGCCTTCGAGTTCGATAAATTTCGGCGCTTCGCCGCGCAGCGTTTTTTTGACGAGCGCGACGGCACGGAACGGGCCGCCCGCGACGATTTCGACTTCGGCGATCACGTCGGACGCAAGAACCGACACATCAAAGCCGGGATCGGGCGGCGGTTCGATGTTCATGGCGCTGGCTGTGAATGTAAAGAACAGAAGTGCCGCCACGCAGGCACGCGCGTTCGTGTTTCGCGTGAGGTGTGGGAGGGGCTTCTTGTCGCTGCGCGGCCCACCCCGCTGGGTTGGGCCACCCACGGCGCGCGTTTGCGCGTCAAAAATTCGAGTGGCTGGATTTTTGATCATGGCATTCCGCTCCGTTTGCGCAGAAACCATTCGCCGCAGAACAGCGCGACGATCAGGACAAAAATCCAGGGGCGGTCCCAGAGGTCGCTGTCGCGGTGCGTGATGATCGGGTGGGTGGCTTCTTGCAGATTCTTGGGAAGCTCGGCGATTTTCTCGATCGGAAAATACTTTCCGCCGCTTTTTTCGGCGAGCATTTTGAGCAGCTCAACGTTCTGACCGGTCTGGCGCAACTCAGCCGTGGCGGGGCGGACTTGCAGAATGGCTTTGTCGCGGCCGAGTTCTTCCTTACCGAGCTTCGCGACGGCTTCGATTTCGTAGCGCCCGACGCCGCCGAGGTCCAGCTTGCGGAAATACATGCCGGGGTCTTCGATCTTGGCAAAGGCGTTGACCGTCTGCGATTTTCCGTCGGGGCCGGTGAGCGTCAGTTTCACTTCGGCTTCGGTAGTCGGATCGAGGTCCTGGTTGAGCACCTTCACGTACACATCGGGGACTTCGCCGCGTCCGTACACGAGACGATCGGTCTCGATGTTCACAAGTTGGTTCGGCGCTTTCATGCGGTATTCGGCGAGCCAGCGCACGGCGTTTTTCCAGAAATTCTTATAGTACAAATTGCGGTTCTGCAAATCCGTCTCGCCGGGCGGGCCCCACGAATCTTCCCATTCGGTGCCCCAGCTTCCGGTCGTGTCGGTGGTGAAGGCCATCGAGCGGCCGGCACCGTATTGCTGAGCTGCGAGCAGGATTGCAGGGCCGTAAATTGTGTCGTATTGGTCGTCGGCGACGACGGCAAGGGGAATCACGGTGGGTTTGGGACGAGTCGTCTTGGAAAAGCCATGAAAAATCGGCAAGCGATCCCAGGCCTTGCGCGATTTCTCCTCGTCTTTGCTCGAATCCACCAGCAAGAGCGGGTGCGGCGTGCCATTGGCACCGGCGTGCCACGCTTCTTCCGGAATCTTCCATCGGAAATCTTCATGGTCCACGTGATCATCGTTCGCGTTCATTTCAACGGGAAGCATACGGTCGATGATAGTCCCGGCGTATTTGCCTTCGCCGAACGCATCGTAGCCGCCGACCATGGCGAAGCCGCCACCGTGCTTGCCCACGAAATCGACCTGCGCCTGAATCTGCTCTTCGGTGAAAAAATCATACGGAATGTCGGAACTGATGATCACGTCGTATTGATAAAGCTCCTTCTTCGTCTTCGGAAAACCTTCCTTAACGTCTTTAATGTCGTCAATCGGATTGTTCGGATCCGGCGTCCAGTTTTTGTTTTTGGCAAGAAAATCCATTTCGATGTCGCCGTCTTCCTCGACAGCCCTCTGGAGAAATTGGTGTTCCCACCAGTGCTGCATCGGATGGCTGTAGTACATGCCTTCGGATTTGCTGTCGTAAACTTTGTGGATGAACATGCTGCCTTCCATGTAGAGCACTTTCAATTTGCGCGAAAAGGCGACGAAGCCGAAGCCCATGGTGTTGTTGGCGATCACCAATTCGCCGGGGAACGGCTCGACGGTCGCTTCGTATTCGAGGAAGCCTTGCGCGTCCGAGGGCGGTTTGACGGCGTCGAAGAGCGCGGTCCCCAAGCCATTTTTCAATTCGACATCCTGCGTGTATTGAACCTGGCCGTTGCGCGAGATCGTGACTTTGTGCTTGCCATCGGGCAGGCCGGTCGCGCGCACGTCCACGGCGATGCGCGCGAGCGTGTCCTTGCTGACGACGCGGTTGCAGCGCACTTGCGTGATCGCAAGGTCCTGCTGGTCGAGCGCGCCGACTCCGACCGTGTAGATGGGAATGCCGAGGCGTTTATATTGAGCGGCGACGCGCTCGATTTCGCCGCGCGCGGTGTCCGCGCCGTCGGTGACGACGATCAGCCCGCCGGCGTCGGGGCCTTTGAGACGCGCGAGCGATTCGCTCAGCGCGCGCGCGATGTCGGTGCTTTCGCCGAGAGCTTTGAGATCGCCGCTGAAAACCGCGACGTCATAGGCGCTGTTCTGCGGCATCATGCGCGACGCGCCGCTGAAGGCTTCCATCTGCACGGCGAAACTTTTGGTCAGCGCGGGAAGCAGTGCGTCGCGGTCCGGCGGGACGGGCTCGCGCGCGTCCGCGGATTTCGCCAGCGCCAGTTCGCCGGCCAGCGCCGATTTGACGCGCTCCATGCGCGAGGGGCCTTTGCGCGCATCGGCGAAGGACATGCTTTCGCTGTCGTCGATAAGCACGGTCAGGCGGCTCTTTTTGTCTTCAGACGAGAATTGGCGCTGAATCGGATCGAGCAGGCACAAGAGCAGCAGCGTCCACGCGGCGATGCGCATCCATTTAAGCAGCTTCAAGCGCGCGGGCTTGACTTCCGTCGCGCGGCGGCGATAGCCGCGCAGCGTAAAGTAGCCTGTGCCCGCGCCCAGCAGGACAATCGACCACCAGGGCCAGGGAGTACCGAGTAAGAGGGGGAATTGATCCATGAAACTGCCTATTTGTCATTTGTCATTGGGCATTTGTCATTTGGCATTTTTAATCGAGTTGCGCCAAATAACAAATGGAGAGCGTGCGCGGCGGTTCAATGACAAATGACAAATGACAAATCAAAAATGACAAATGGTCAGTTGCTACTTCCGTTCTTCTTCGTTGTCCTTTGAAAGCGCCTCGTAATATTTCTCGACCAGCACGCGGTAGTCGCGCGGCGCTTCTTCGGTTTCGTCGGATTTGATCGGGCGCGCTTTCAGCAAGCGTTCCTGGCGTTCGAGCGCGCCTTGAGCGATGTCGTCCATGTTGCGGCGGATGTGTTCAAAGTTTGCGCCGCCCATGTTTTTCTGGCCGAGCTGCGGCGGGCCTTCGGGCTTGGAGGAATTGTTTTCGTTTTTCTGCGCCGCTTGCTCCATCGCGCCCATCGCCTCTTTCATTTTCAAGCGTTCTGGCGCGTTGGGTTCGAGGCGCTCAAGCTTCAACTTCAGCTTTTCCATCTGCTGCTTGAGCTGCTCCTTGCGTTCCTCAGCGAGCTTCTTCGCGGCCTCGGAATTTTCCTGTGCCTGCGGCTGTTCATTCTTCGCTTCAGTTTTGCGATTCGGATCGGGCTTCGTCGGGTCGTTGGCTTTGGTCGCATCCTTTGGATCGCCCTGCTTGTTCGCCTGCGACGGATTGTTCGATTGATTGTTGGCCTGCTGATTCTGCGAATTCTGCTGAGGATTGTTGGCCTGCTGATTCTTCTGGTTCTCATTCTTTTGATCCGAATTCTTCTGATCGTTGGGCTTCGCGTTCGGATCGTTCTTTTCGAGCGCCTTTGCGGTTTCGGCGGCTTGGCGCGCGGCCTCTTCCATCGCCTTGAGGCGCTCAAGCTGCGAGTTGCGTGCTTCCGCGGCGAAGTCGTCGATCTGCTTGTCCACCTTGTTGAGCGTCTGGATGAAATCCTCGCCCTTCTTCGCGGCTTCGGTCGGCGTCTTCGCGCTGGTTTGGTCGTCGGGTTTCTTGTCGGTGCCGAAGCGCTTCATGTCGCCGGCGTTCTTTTCCATGTTCTTGGGCAATTCAGTTTTCTGCGTCAAATCGCGCGCTTCGGCCGCGGCCTGGCTCGCAGCCGGGTTGGCGTCTTTGGCCATTTCCTTCAAACCTTCGAGCGCTTGATCGAGCTTGCGCGCGTCGCGCGCGGCTTGATCCTGTTTGTTCGCGGCCTCGTCGCGCTTGGCGGCTTCGGGCTGGTCGAGTTTGGCGCCGGCCGGCTTGTCGGGGACGTCCTTGATAGCGTTGTTGGCTTTCTCCTGATTTTCCTTCGCGGCGTTGGCGAGGGCCTTGGCTTCCTTGGCTTTTTCTTCCATGGTTTTGCCCGCGGCGCGTTCGTAATCGGCGACCGCCTGATTCAGCGCTTGCTCGGTTTTTTCCGCGGCGGACTTCGCGGTGGAATCGTTGCGTTCGCGCATCGCCTGCGCGGCTTGGTCGGCTTGCTTGGCGGCGTGTTCCAGGATGTTCTTCGCGTCGTCGTGCAGATTCTGATGGCGCAACGTCTGGAGCTTGGTGGAGGCGTCGGCCAGTTCGCGCGCGGCGTCGCCCACTTTGTCCTGGCGGTTGGGAAGGTCGGGCGCGTTGTGTTTGTCTTTGTCGGCGAGGTCCTTGCCGATGTCGCCTTGTTCTTTCTGCGCGGCTTGGAGCTTTTTCATGGCGGCGGCCATCTGTTTCATGTCGCCGGCGTCAGTGTTCTGTTTGGCTTGCTGAAGTTTTTCGGCAAGCTGCTGCAGCGCTTTCTCGGCGTTCTTCGCTTCGCGCGCGGCTTCGTCCTGCTTGCCCGAACTCATCGCCTGCGCGGCTTTGTCGGCCGCCTGATTCGCAGGAGAATTTTCGTTGCTCTGCCGCTTGGCCTGTTCGATGTCGTTTGCGCCGCCCAAGCCCTCCTCTTGGGCTTTGTCGCCAAGACTCTTCAGCGTTTCGTTGAGCGCGGCGAGATCATTTTTGACGTCGGCCTGCTTCGCCGCCTGCTCGCGCATCGTTTGTTCGGCGCTGGGCTGGCCTCCCTGACCTTGTTGTTGAGCGGTCTGCTCACCCTTCTTGGACTCGCCGCCCTGTTGTTGAGCGCTCTGTTGCTCGCCCTTCTTGGGTTCGCCGCCTTGCTGCTGCGCGGATTGCTGTTCGCCTTTTTGTGGCTGCTGGCCGTTTTGCTGCTGAGCGCTCTGTTTTTCGCCGCTCTTTTGCTCGCCGTTTTGCTGCTGTTCGTTTTTGGCGGATTGCGGCTGGCCTTCCTTCTTTTCAGCATTCTGCTCGTTCTTCTGCTGGCCTTTTTGCTGCTCGTTTTGAGCCTGCTGCATTTTTTCGGCGATATCCTGCTGGCGGTTGGCGAGTTCCTCGGCTTGCTTCTGAGCGTTGTCCAATTGTTGGCGCGTTTGTTTTTGCAGCGCTTGCTCCAGCGCGCGCTTGGCTTCGCGGCTGTTCTGTTGCGCCTGACGGTTTTGGTCTTTCGCATTCTCCAGACTGCGCGGCTGGTTGGGCTGCTTAAGTTCGTTTTGAGCCTGCTTGGCTTTGTCCGCGGCCTGCTGCATTTTGTCCTGAGCGGGCTTCAGATCGTCGTTGCGATCAGCCAAATCTTCAAGCTTGCGCGCGCGATCCTCGGCCTCCTTGGCGAGCTTCTCGGCGGCGTCTTCAGCCTTCTTCTGCAATTCGCGCTTCTGTTCTTCCTGCTGCTTGCGCTCTTCGGATTGCGGGTCGCCCTGCGGCGGCTGCTGTTTCTTCTCGTTGAGTTCCTCAAGCTGCCGGTCGAGTTCCTTCTGGCGCTCCATCATCGGCGGCATCTGCGTCAGTTGCTCTTTGGCCTGCTGCTGGTCCTGTTGCTGTTGCTCCTGATCCTTCTTCTGATTCTTCTTCGAATTTTTGTTCATTGCCATCTTGAAGCGCGGGTCGCCTTCCTTGTCGGAGAGCAACAGGCGGCGCGTTTCGCTCAAGTGCCGCAGCGCTTCGTTCATCGGCTTGACGGCGGCGGGCGTGTCGGGCTTCTTCAATTCGGCTTCGGCCAGCGCCATCTTCACGATGGCGTCTTCCATGTGCTTCATTTCTTTTTCGCCGAGCGCGGGTTTGTGCTGCTCGCCGCCGGGCTGCGGGTCGCCTTCTTTCGGCTTTGCTTCAGCTTCAGGATTCGCGGCCTGTTCGAGTTCTTTCTTGACTTCGTCGATCAACTTTTCGACGCGCGCGCGCAGTTGCGCTTGGCCCTCGTTGGTCTTCGACGCCGCCACCTTTTCGCCGTCGGCAGCTTTGGCGCGGTCGGCTTCCTCTTTATCGCGCAAACTTTCGTGCTGGCGCGCCTGAGCGAAATCGTCTTTCAGGATTTTCTTCTGCGCATCGATGAGCTTGTCGAGCTGCTTGATTTCGGGCGGCGTGCCCTGCTGCTTCTTATCTTTCTTCTTGGGATCTTTTTCGTTGTCGTATTTTTCCTCGTCGTAGACGGTGATGAAATGAATGTCGCTCTTGCTCATCTTCGGTCCGCCGGCGGTGACGGTGTCGTTGTCCATCGCGTAGGCGTAATAGCTGATCACTTCGCCGCCTTTCAAATCCATCTGGCCGAGTTCCCAGACGAGTTTGCCATCCACGTGAAGCGGGGTCGGGTCGAGGCGCCGCACCATTAATTGTTTCTCTTCCATGCCGAGGCTGTGGAAGATGCCGATTTCGCGCACGCCGATGTCGTCGTCAGCGCTGATTTCGACTTCGACCGTCTGTTCCTTGTGGACCATCAAATCTTTTTCGGGCTTCTTGATGCGCACGGTCGGGTAGCGGTCTTTGAGCGCTTTGATTTGGAACAGCGCGCCCGCGCCGGGATTGCCGTCAGCGTCGGCGATCTTCACCTGATAGTCGTCGTCTTTGTCCACATCGAAAACAATCGAAGCCTTGCGCGCTTCGGCGGATTCAAACGAGCCGGGCACTTCGGCGCGCTTCGATTTGAACGCGATGGAGGCGCGGCCGAGATCGACGTTGGATTTCACATCGACGTGAATTTTGCTGCCGCGCAGCGCGCGCACGTCGCCGGTGCCGGGCGGAAGGGCTTCGATGCCTTTGCCGGTGTAGGCCGGGTGTTCGATGCGCAGCGCGAATTCGGTGATCTCAGGCTTCTTGTATACTTTGATTCTGTATTCATCGGATTCGGTGTCGCCGGCGTGAATCTTGTAGCGCGCGGTGTCAAGCAAGCGGCGCAGCGTGGCTTTGTACAAGCCGTCTTCGGCGCGGTCCATGGGGCGGTCTTCCCAATGGCTTTCCTTCTCGTCGCCGATCAGGACGGAGAGCGTCGCGGTCTCGGGAAGCTTGCCGTCGAGCTGGACTTTGATTTCGACACTGGATTCGATCTCGGCTTTGTCGTTGCCCGGATAGACGTTTTTGATTTCAGTGAGCGTCGGCGCGGCGATGTTGGCGGTTGGCTTCATGAAGCGCGCCCACGTGATCGCGAAGAGCCGGCTGTTTTTCGCGGCGTAAAGGGCCATGAGCGCCGCGAGCACGAAGGCGATGCCGAAGGCGCAGGCGAGTTGCTTCCAGCGGATGGTGCGTTTGAAATCGAGCGGTTCGGAACGTTCGCCGGCTTGATTAACCAGCGCCGCGACCAAAAGAGGGCTTGCGAATTTGCGGGCTTTTTCTTTATCGGCGCCGAATTCGAGCGCTGTTGAAAGCTGCTGTTCGAGCTGCGGGTAGACGCCTTCGACTTCGCGCGCCGATTGGATTGTGTTGCCGAGTTTGCGCCAGGGGCGATAGACGAAATGGAAGAGCGAGAAGGCCACGGCGATGACTGTGGAGAGCAGCACGAAGACGCGCGTGCCGACCGCGAGCTTGAAGACAATATCCGCCGCGCTGAAGCCGAGGAACGCCGCGACGAAGACCGCGAGTGCCGCGAGCAGGCCGGTGCCGAGGTATTTGGCGCGCTGGCGGTTGCGCACGCCATCCACGCGCGAGCGGATGCGCCGCCAGGAACGGTCGGCGGATTCTTCAAGGACCTGCGGAGTGGTGCCAGTCGAGAGCATGGGCGTCAATCTCCGTGAGCACGGCGCTGCAAGTGAACCCTAAGAGCGTAGTGCGCTTTGTGGGCGGGTCAATACCTAAGATGAGTAAACACCGAAAATGGGATTAGGACACGCTAAATTAACGATGAATGATGAATGAGGAACGATGAATAATTGCGTCCGAAAATTCATCGTTCATCGTTTATCGCCTCGTTCCTTTGTTAGACGCAGTTGCGCGGCGAATCGAACCAGCTTTTTCGCGAAAATTTCTTTTGTGCCGGGCATGGGGATGGGGTCGGCGCCGGGTTGGATCAGGAGGAAATCGCCGGATCGGGCGCCGATGGTGCCGGGGGAGTTGAGGATAATGGCGTCGAGGTTTTTGGATTCGAGTTTGTGGAGCGCGGACTTCAACGCGGAACGGCGGCGTGCGGCGGGCGTGCGGCCGGAACCGGTTTCGAGGGCGAAGCCGATCAGGACGAGGTTTTTGTGCGCGCGCTTGTAGCGACCGAGTTCTTTCAAGATGTCTCGCGTGGGCTTCAATTTCAGCAGGAAGCTGCCCTTCTTTTTGATTTTGATCGCTGAAAATCGCGCGGCTTGAAAATCGGCGACGGCAGCGTTCATGATCACGATGTCAGCGGTTTTGACGCATTCGAAGACCACGGCGCGCATCATTTCGGCGGTGCGGATAGGGAGCAGCGCGACTTTTTTTGGCGCGGCGCGAATGAGGTCGTCGCTGACTGGGCCGTGGACGAGGCGCACGCGATGGCCGGCTTTCACCGCGGCTTTGGCGAGCGCGAAGCCGAGCGTGCCGGAGGCGCGATTGGAGATGAAGCGGACGGGGTCGAGGGGTTCGACGGTGGGGCCGGCGGTGAAGAGGAAACGAATTTTTGGTTTTTTCACAGCCGACTTTGGAATCACATTACCTTGCCTGGGTACTTTCAAGCCTGATTTGTTCAAGCTCATCGCGAAGGGTAAATTCTCGAAAATGCAGATCGGAATGTAGTCGAAATTCCTCGGGAGTCGGGCTTTCGTGCAATCTCTTATGACTATCAAGCTGCTTATCCATTGCCGCCAATCGTTGTCGTGCAATGGGCAATTCTTCAATAATTGCCGCTTCTTTTCCAACTGCCTTGATACGGTCTTGGTATTCCGGGAAACCTTTTATCGTGTCACTGAAATCATTGAATTCAGAGGATGTCAATCCTTTTCTTTTTTCGATCGCGTCGTCGTAAATCTTGTTCCAGATTTTTTCCCTACGCTTCAACTCTTTCCATTGCCGGTCGCCTTCCTCCCGTGTCTTGCGGACTACCTCCGCGACTTTTGCTTTATTTTCGGCTTCATTCGCTATGCGGTTATCCTCCTCGACTCTCGCAGCAGTAGCAGCAATGGCGCTCCAAATTGAAAGTCCAAGGACAACGCCGAACGCTATAATAATTATGAGCCGAATGGCTCCAAATCGAGTTCCAGATGGCTCCATGGGTAATCTCCTTCCCAATTCTCTGCATTATTTAATAGTCTTTATTTCCGCAATAGATTTTGCCGCCTTTCCCGATATACAGCCACATCGTTTTTCCTTGACTCCCGCGCGACGAAAATGTGCGGTCATCGAAGCGTTCAAAATCCATATACTGCGCTTGCTCGAAATACTGTCCGCGCGTCGCAGTTAGGCCAAGTTCCGCGCCGGGTGCAATAGAGCGTAATGAACGGATCGCCTCGTCGAAGCTCATGAAAAAATCTCCTCCAGCACTATGCTGCGGCCGCGCCAAATTGCCGCGCAAATGCCGCGGCGTATTCCGCGTCGGCGACGATTTCCTTTGCTTCTTCGTCGCTGCGGCCGACCGCGTGCAAAATGTCGGTGAGTGGAATGGCGCGAGACGACTTCGGCACGTAGTTTCGCTTCCATTCGGGGAATTCATGCGTCAATTCGACGACGTTCCATGAACTTCGCGCGCGGTACTTTTGTGCAATTTGCTTGAGGATCGCAACATCAAATTGCGACAGCGCATCGACGCCCGGATTCTTCGTTAGAATTAATAAGTTGGGGCCTTTTGTGGAGAAGAACTTTGACCACTTGTCGTCGTGCTGAATGCCACGCATCAAGTCAAGCGCGTGACTCAGCACCGGGCCGTGCTGCATGGCGCACAATTTATCGCCTACAATGGGCCGTCCAGTTAAGCGCAGACTCTCACGTTCTGCCAGATAAAGCAACTTCTGAATGCGCAGGCGGTCGAGTTGCTTGGCTTTATGCTCGCTGATGAGCAGCGCTGTCGCGGCAATGGCCTTTTCGAGTTCGAATGGGAAATGCATAGGATGAACCGTTCCCCGCCTGCGATTAGATTAGCTCTAGTTTTAGCTCTTGTCAAATTCTCGCGCCGCACACTGCTTCGACAATCCCCTGCGGCTCCATCAACCGCCCCGCGCCTTCCATGCCGCAGGCCAGCGCGCCGCTGTCGGGCCCGAGGATGGTGTGGCCGTATTTTTTCAGCGTGGCGACGTTGGCTTGCGTGGCAGGATGCTCCCACATGCGCACGTTCATCGCCGGACAGACGAAGACCGGGCAGCGGACGCTGAGAATGAAGGCGCTGAGCAGATCGTTGCTGAAGCCGTGCGCGAGGCGCGCGATCAGGCCCGCTGTGGCGGGGGCGAGAATCACGGCGTCGGCACCTGTAGCGGGGTCGATGTGCGGGTACGCGCTTTCGCCAGCGCGGATGCGTTTAAAAAAACGCGTGAAACAGGGCTGGCTGGTGAGCGCTTCGAAGGTGTATGGCGTGACGAACTTCAGCGCGCCTTTGGTCAGGATGGTCGTGACAACCGCGCCTTCCTTGACCAGGCGCGAGGCGAGGTCGCAGGCTTTGTAGGCGGCGATGCCGCCGGAGACGCCGAGGACGATTTTCTTTTTTGCGAGACGCATACGTGCAATTCAAAATTCAAAATTCAAAATTCAAAATTCAAAATTCAAAGTCGCGCTCGAACTCCATCCTTGAATCTTGAATCCTTGAACTTTGAATTTGCAGTTAATCCGCTTTGGCTTCGAGCGCCTTGGCTTCCTTCGCTTCGCGGGCCTTGTTTTTGTCGGCCTTGTCGGCCTTTTCGGCTTCTTCGCTTTCGCGCAGCGCCAATTCCTTGCGCATCTGGTCGGCTTCTTCGCCCATGATCAGATCGACCTTGGATTCCATGATCTCTTTGGAGACCACGTCCCACAGGTTCGTGGAGTCGATGTTCACCAGACGCGGCATGCCGCGCTGCAGTTCGCGCATGCGCTTCTGGAAGAGCGTGACGAGTTTGTATTTTCCGCCGACCTTGTTGAGCAATTCTTCGAGCTGCCTGGGTTCCATCGAGTTCTCCTATAGAAAAAAGTGCTGAGTGCTGAGTTCGTAGTCCCGCCTTTAGGCGGAATGCCGCTACGGTGCCTATCCGCCCTTCCGCCTAAAGGCGGGACTACAAACTGTGTTCCATGTGTCGAATCTCTTTCAATCTCGCCACGGCCTTATCCACGTCGTCGTTGATCACGGTGTACTTGAATTCTTTCGCGCGCGCCAGTTCGCTTTCGGCCGATCTTAAACGCGCGGAAAGCGACGTATCGGATTCGGATTTGCGTCCTTCAAGACGCTTCAACAATTCCTCTTGCGACGGCGGCAGCACGAATATTCCAGTCCAGCGTCCTTTCAACGCCGGGTGTTTCGCGATTTGATCGACGCCTTGAACGTCGATATCCTTCACCACATCTATGCCCGCATCCAATTTATCCAGCACAAACGCGGCCGGCGTGCCGTAATGCGCGCCGCCATGAATCTTCGCATGTTCCAAAAACATTCCCTGCGCGACCGCGTCCATGAAGCGCGCTTCGTCCCAGAAAAAATAATCCACGCCGTCCATTTCGTTCTGCCGCGGCGCGCGCGTCGTCACCGAGATGGCTTTGACCAAATTCTTCTCTTCGGCGACAAGGCGTTTCAAGAGCGTCGTCTTGCCTACACCGGCGGGGCCGGCGACGAGAAAGAAAATGCCGTTGGTCATAATTCAAAATTCAAGAATCCGCGCGACTCCCCTCACCCCGCGAGAGCGCAAACAGCCGCGCTCTCGTCGGCCCTCTCCCGGAGGGAGAGGGGAACGGTATCGACGCCAAGCCTTAGTTACTCCAAGTTTTGCACCTGCTCCCTGATTTTCTCGATCAAGCCTTTCATGTCCACTACGCGGTGCGTGATGCGCTCATCATTTACTTTCGAACCGATCGTGTTCGTTTCGCGAAAGAGTTCCTGGGTCAGGAAATCGAGTTTTTTCCCCGTTTCGCCGCCGCCGGCCAGGGTCGATTCCATCTGCTGAAAATGGCTTTCCAGGCGCGCGAGTTCCTCGCTTACATCCGTGCGGTCAGTGGCGAGGACTACTTCACGTTCGATCACGTCGGGATTCAGCGGCGCATTGACACCGGCGTCTTGCAACAATTTCTGAATGCGGTCCTTGAAGCGCTGGATTGTCGCCTTGAGCGCTTCGGGCACGGCGGACTTGATCGCGTCGCGGTGCGCGGCCAGTCGCGCGAGTTGCGCGCGGACGTCCTCGGCAATCGAGGCGCCTTCTTTTTCGCGCATCTGAGCAAAATGAGTCAGTGCTTTTTCGAGCGCTTTCTTGCTCATCGCCCAGGCGTGTTCGATGTCGTCGGCCGCGTCTGCGCGCTTGACGGCGCCGGGCAGCGGGAGTAGCGCGGAAAGCTGCACGCCGCCTTTAAGTTTGAGCTTTTTCGCGACAGCGGCGGCTTGTTTGGCGTACGCGGCAAGCGCGGTTTCGTTCAAGGCGCTGCCGCCTTCGTCGGACATGTCTTCGAAAAAGAGGTTCACGTCGATGCTGCCGCGCTTGACGCCGTGTTCGTTGAGCAGCGTTTTGATGCGGTCTTCGAGCGCGCCGTAGCGGCCGGGAACTTTGACGCCGAGCTTGAAAAAGCGGCCGTTGACCGAACGGATTTCAGCCGTAACTTTCTGGCCGTCTTCGGCGACGGCGCGACCGTAGCCGGTCATGGAACGGACGGGAGGGGATTTGGTTTTCGATGCCGCGGAATGAGCCATTGGTTTGATTTACGGTTGACTGATTGACTATTTACCATTGACGATCGCGATGCTCGAAAATGAAAATTGACTATTGCCGCCATCGCATTGCGACAATAGTCAATCGTCAACTAGCCAATCGTCAATGTTCGTTGCTACTTCTGTTCAGGCGCCTTTGTGTCGGGCTTGGCTTGTTCAGCCGGTTTTGCAGGCTCGGTCTTCGCCGGTTCGGTCTTGTTGGCGTCGGTCTTCGGCGCCTCGGTCTTGCCGGGTTCGTTCTTTGCCGGTTCGGCTTTCTGGGCGTCCGGCTTGGTCGCGTCCGGCTTTGCGCCGTCTGGCGCTTTTTCGGTTGTCGTCTTTGGCGTGGTGGCGTTGTTCGCCGGCACCGTATTAATGGTCGGGACCGCCGGAACAACGGCAGGCGCCGCCACAGTCGCCGACGGGCCGGATTCGTTGCTCGTGGCAGCCGTGGGCGTTTCTTCGTCGCCGCCGCCAGTTGGAATCGTCGAGGCCGTGGGCCGGTTTACGACGCCCAGCACAATGGCCAGCAAGAAGAACAGCGCCGCCATGTAGCCCGTCGCGCGCCTAATAGGATTCGTCACGCCTTCGATGCCCGCGGCTTTAGTTCCGCCCAATGCCGCCAATCCGCCGCCCTTCCCCTCCTGCAACATGATCAGAAACGTCATTAATCCGCCAGTGATCACCAGGATCACCGTCAAGATTGTATTCACACTACCCATTCATTGTTTCTCCAACGTTGGCCTATAGTCTAGGGGCAAACGAGCGATAATTCAAGAGCCATTCCGCGTCCGAGACCCCTACAAACTCATAACATCAACGTGTTATTGATGTTAAAATCGCGTCAAAAACGACTCCAGTTTACTTCGCGGCCTTCACAATTGCCTCAAAATCGGCTGCGACAAGGCTCCCGCCACCCACCAGCGCGCCGTCGATGTCGGCTTGAGAAAGCAGTTCCTTGGCGTTGTCAGGTTTGACAGAACCGCCGTATTGGATTCTCACATTCTCCGAAACGCTGGCGTGGAATTGGTTCTTCACCAGTGCCCGAATAAATGCGTGGACCTCCTGCGCCTGCGCGGGAGTTGCCGTCAGCCCGGTCCCGATCGCCCAAACCGGCTCGTAAGCGATGGTGATGCTGGCCATCTGATCTGGCGTGAGGCCTTTGAGCGCGCCTTCGACCTGGGTGCGGACGACGCCTTCCGTGACGTTGTTCAAGCGCTGGTCCTTGGTCTCGCCGACGCAGACGATAATCTTGAGCTTGTGTGCCAGCGCGGCATAAATGCGCTTGTTGACCTTCTCGTCGGTGTCGCCGAAATACTGGCGGCGTTCACTGTGGCCGACGATCACGTACTGCACGCCGGCATCGACCAGCATCTGCGGCGAAATCGCGCCGGTGTACGCGCCGGACTTTTCCCAGAACATATTCTGCGCGCCGACGGCCAGGTTGCTCCCCTTTAAGACCTCGGCCACGACCGCGATGCTCAAATACGTCGGACACACGGCAATTTCGCACTTGCCATAGCCCTCCAAGCGAGTGCGCAGTTCCTGCGCGAGTGCGCGCGACTCGGTCGGCGTCTTGTTCATCTTCCAGTTACCGGCTACGAATGATCTTCTCATGTGAATTCTCCTTTCGTCTTGGGAGGAGGGAGCAGGGAGGAGGGAGGAGAAAGAAATCCGCCTCTTCCCCCCTCCCTCTTCCCTACGAAATATGCACCGCCTTGTTCAACGTCGAGGCCGTCGGCAGCCGCTCGGACATCGGGTAGCTGCCGAGCACTTCGAGATGCCGCACGGTCGGTTCGATTTCGCGCAGAGTCTTCTGCACGGCTTCGTCCGCCACGTGGCCTTCGATGTCCAGATAGAAATTGTACTCCCACGCGCGGCGCTTGCTCGGGCGCGATTCGATGCGCGTGAGATTAATCTTATTGTCGTCGAATGCCTTCAACAAGCGACGCAATCCGCCCGGTTCGTCTTTGATTGAAATGACGAGGCTGGTTTTGTCCTTGCCCGTGCGTTCGGCCATGCGCTCGGCGATGACGAAGAAGCGCGTGATGTTGTAGGGCGAATCTTCGATGTGCTCGTGGATGATCGGCACGCCATAAAGCTCCGCGGCGAGCGACCCGGCGACGGCGGCGACGTGCTCCTCTTTGCTCGCGCGTTCAGCGGCTTCGGCCGTCGAGCCGACTTCGCGCTTCTCGACGTTGGCCAAGTGGCCTTGCAGCCAGTTGCGGCACTGCGCGAACGGCTGCGGGTGGCTGTAGATCAGCCTGATCTCCTCAATCTTGCATTTGCAAAGCAGATGGTGATGAATCGGCAGATAGATTTCGCTTGCGATCTTGAGCTTGGTGTCGGCGAACATGTCGATGGACTGGTTGACGCCGCCTTCGGTCGAGTTTTCGATGGGCACGAGGCCGTAGTCCGCCTCGCCGCGCTGCACGCAACTGAAGACTTCGCGGATGTCCTTGGTCGGGATGTACTCGACCGACGAACCGAATTTCGTGCGCGCGGCCAGATGCGTGAACGTCCCCGCCTGCCCGAAGAACGCGACGCGCGTGGGCCGTTCCAGCGCGATGGAGGCGGACATGATTTCGCGATAGATCGCCTTGATCGCGTCGTCTTTGAGCGGGCCCTTGTTTTGAGCCGCCACCTTCTTATAGACCTGCTGTTCGCGAGCGGAACTGTACGGCCGCACGCCGTCCTTGGCCTTGAGCGCGCCAATTTTCTGCGCGGCGGCCGCGCGCGCGTTGATCAGCGCCACGATCTGCGCGTCGAGATCGTCGATGCCGTGGCGCAGCGTGTCGATCTCGGCCTGCGGGGTGGCCGGCTGGTCGGCGGACTGGGGCTTGAGTTTGGTGGAGGGCTTTTTCATCAAAACCAATGGTCCAAGGTCCAAAGTCTAAAGTCCAAGGTCAAACGTCCAGTCATTCGAAAGACTTTGGACGTTTGACCTTGGACCTTGGACTATTTATATTCCACCTTCAATATCTCAAACTTCACCGCCCCTTTCGGCGTGGGCACTTCGATCGTGTCGCCGACTTTCCGCGTCAACAGCGCCTGTCCCATGGGACTGGTCGTGAGGATGCGGTTGCTGAACGGATCGTTCTCGCCTTCGCCGACCAGCGTGAATTCCTCGATTTCGCCGTCCGTGAAGCATTTCAGCTTCACCGTCGCGCCGAAGACGATCGCATCGCCGCCGATTTTGGATTTGTCCACGATCGCGGCGCGGCCGATCTTGTCCTTCAGGATGCGGATCTGGTTTTCGAGCATCGAGAGGTCTTCGCGCGCCGCATGGTATTCGGCGTTCTCGGACAAGTCGCCCTTCTCGCGCGCTTCCTTAATCTGCAGCAAGACCTTCGGGCGGCGCTCCTCATGAACGAGCAAATCCGCCTTCAGTTTGTCGAGACCCTCTTGGGTCATCGGCACGGTAGACATGTTGCTAACTCTCCATTATTCTTAAATCTTTAAACGACCATTTGTCATTTGGCAGTTGTCATTTGTGAGTTGTCATTTTCGTTGGTCTGCGGCACCAATAACAAATGACAAGTCACAAATGCCAAATGACAAATGATTTGTAGCGGCTACGCATTCAACAACTTCTCCAACCGTCCCAGCCCCTTCTCAATCAACTCCATGCTCGTCGCATAGCTCAACCGCACATGCTGCGACGAACCAAACGCCTCGCCCGGCACCACGGCCACGCCCGCCTGCTCCAACGCCACGGCGCAGAAGTCCATCGGCGTCTTCACCGTCACGCCGTTGATCGTGCGGCCAAAGACGCCGGACACATTCGGAAAGCAATAGAACGCGCCGAGCGGTTCCAAACACTTGACGCCATTGAGCTTGTTCAAGCGCGCATGCATCAATTTGCGCCGCGCGTCGAACTGCGCTTTCATCGACGCCACCGCCGCATTTGACGTTTCCGTTTTCACATACGCTTCCGCCGCGCCGGCTTGGCTGAACGCCGCGGGGTCGCTGGTGGCATGGCCTTGGAATTTCGAGATGGCTTTCATGATCTCCGCCGGCCCCGCCGCCCAGCCGATACGCCAGCCAGTCATGGAGAAGGACTTCGAACAACCGTTGACCGTGAAGACCTGATTTTTCAATCCGTCAACCGCCGCCAAAGACAGAGGTTGTATGTCTCCGTAAATCAAATGCTCGTAAATCTCGTCCGAGATCGCCAGCACGCCAGTCTCTTGCAAAACTGCACCTAGTGCGCTAATCTCGGCTGGCGTGTACACCGTCCCCGTCGGATTCGACGGACTGTTGTGCATGAAAAGCCGCGTGTGCGGCGTGATCGCCTTACGAAGCTGCTCGGCTGTGATCTTGAACGCGGTCTTTTCATCCGTGCTCAAAATCACCGGCTTCCCACCCGCCAGCCGCACTTGCTCCAGATAGCTCACCCAATAAGGAGCCGGGATGATGACCTCGTCGCCTTCGTCCACCACCACTTGCAAAATATTGTAGAGACTCTGCTTCGCCCCGTTGCTGACGACGATGTCTTCGGGCTTGTACTCGAGGTTGTTCTCGCGCTTGAGCTTCTCGACGATGGCTTTCTTCAATTCCGCGCCGCGCTTGGCCGCGTATTTCGTATCGCCGGACTTGATCGCCTTGCACGCCGCCTCGCAGATGTGCTCCGGCGTGTTGAAATCTGGTTCGCCCACGCCGTACCCAATGATGTCCTTGCCTTGAGCCTGCAACGCTTTCGCTTTCGAATCCACCGCCAGCGTCGCGCTCGGCTGCACTTCGCAAATGCGGCGCGCCAGTTTGTAAGAGACCGCCATGTCGTTTTCCTTATGTGTCAAAAAAACACCCGCCGCGCCAACCCGTGAGAATCGACGCGGCTTCTTTTTCCGAATCAGTGCAAAAAAAAGCAAGACCGTCCTTTTGGACGGTCCTGCGTAGCGATACACTACCTTATTTTTCTCACTGGCGCAAGAGCTTAGTCGTGATTTTTTTGATCGAACGCCGAGGTGGCTTATAAAACTGCACGATGTGTTGAGCGGGAGCGTCCGGGATTTTCCTGTATAAATGGAATGGTATTATTTCCCAGCCCACGCACACCCTTTGCTTCCAAGTGATCCAGGAAATCAGCGGAAGGGAGATCCCTATGCGCAGTTCAATTCTCATCGGCGTATTGCTCATCGTTCTCGGCGTCGCAGCACTTTCCTACAACGGCTTTAGGTACACGAAGCAAAAGGAAGTCTTCCACGCCGGCCCGATCAAAGCCTTCGAAGACAAACACGAAACCATATCCATTCCGCCGATCCTCGGAGGCATTGCCATCGCCGGCGGAATCGCGCTCCTTATATTCGGCCGCCGCGGATAAAATCGCCTCCTCTTAAACTAAATTAAATTGCCACGGTCCGCGTCTCCGCGAGAAAATAAATCGACGCGCAGACAATGGCATCCCCCAGTTGAGTCCCAATCAGCCTAGTCCAATAAGCTTAGGCACATTGAGGTATGAAAAAACTTCATTTTTTGGTAGCTTTTATGCCCGTTGTGCAGTCATAATGTGGACAGGAATGCACGATGTTCCTCTCTCAATAAAGGACTCGCCCTATGACCAAGCTTTTCGCGCTGATCGCCTGCCTCTCATTCTCCTTCGCCACTCTTCGAGCCGACGATGGCAAGGACCTCGAAATCCAAATCTCCGCGCCGCTTCAAGCTGTTGATGCCGTCAACAACACCGTCACCGTTCTAGGCCTGACCATCGCCGTGCCGGCGTCCGTGCTGACCGATGGCGTCGCAGCCGGGCAGTTCGTCACCATCCATTTGGCCAGCGACACCGCGCCGCTTGCCGCCGTCTCACTGTCTCTCAGTGGTGCCTACGCCAGCGCCGTCACAGTCCAAGCGCCGCTCCAAGCCGTGGACGGCTCCGCCAACACCGTCACCCTGCTGGGCCTCGCGATCGACATCTCCTCCGCTGCCATCTGCGGCTGCAACGACAACAGCACCCAGACGACGCCCTGTCCCGTGTCGGCACTCACCGCCGGCCAAAGCGCCGAAGTGGTGCTCGATTCGTCCAAGCTGCCCGCGCTCGCAGCGCTCAAAGTTGCGGTGAAGAATTTCACGAATCAAGTCGGCGTGGTGCTCTGCGACGGCCACGGTAACGAAATCGCCGATCCAAACGGCACCAGCATCAACGTCACGCAATCCTTGAAAGTCAAGGATTCACTCAGCGGAAAAATGTCGCACAAAACCGTGAACCTGCATTCCACGACCACCGGCGGCGATCTTAGCCTCGCCGGCCTGGCCCCAGGCCGCGCCACGTTCACGATCACCCGCAACGGCAAAACCTTCCGCAAAACAATCACCGTCGGCGCCAACGACTCCGAAACGCTGAAGGTGAAAGTACCAGTGAAAAACTAGGAATCAGGAGTCAGGAGTCAGGAGTCAGAAATCAGAAAACCGCGACGCGGTTTTGCCGCCTACCCCTACTCCCCACTCCCTACCCCCTACTCCCTACGCCCCACTCCACCCCTGCCCCTACTTCCCCTTCTTCGGATTATTGGGATCGTTCGGATTGCTTGGATCGTACGGAGCTCCCGTCTTCGGGTTCAGCGGCCAGTTGTTCGGATTATTTCCAGTGGGCTTTTTGTTGCCCCGTTCCGCCGCAGCATCCTGCTGAGCTTTCAGGCGCGCGGCGCGCTCAGCATCCAACTTCGCTTTGCGTTCAGCTTCCAACTCCGCTGCCGTGTTGCTGTTCGCCGGCGGATTGTTCGCGTTGCTGTTATTTGCCGGCGGATTGTTGCGACCATTGAGCCGCGACTGGCGGTCCGCTTCAAGCTGTGCGCGCTGTTTGGCGGCCAACTCGGACTGCGCTTTGATGTTGGCTTCGCGCGCGGTGCGGTCGGCGTCGAGCTTGGCCTTCCGTTCCGCTTCCGAGGCAAGCTGCTTCGCTTCAACGTCGTTCTTCGCCGTGGCCTTGGCTGCGGCAATCTTCGCAGCCTGATCCTGGCGCGCCTTTTGGGATTGCAGCGCCGCATCGCGCTGAGCCTGTTCGCGGGCGGCGCGTTGAGCGGCGAGCTGCGCCTTGGTTGCTTCCGCGGCTTTCAGCGACTCCGTCGTCGCCGTGGCGCGTGCCACGCGGTCGCGTTCCGCCGTCAATTGATCAGCCAGCTTGCGCTGCTCGACAGCCTGCTTCTGTATCGATTCTTTCTGTAAGCGCGCGTCTTCGGCGCGTTTGCGTTCGTCGGCCAGTTTGGCGGCCAGCGCCGCTTTTTGCTCCGCCGTATTGGCCGTCGCCATCGCCTTGTTGATCTTCATTTGCTCAAAATCGGAACGTTTCGCCGCGGCTTCTTCGATCCGTTCGGATTGCCCCAGCAACATCTCCTGGCGGCGCGCGTCCTGCGTGGCGAATTGGCGTTCGCGCAATTCGTCGGCGCGCGCGGCCGCGGCCAGCACTTTCGGATTGGCCACGGGCGTCACGTGCGCTTCGTATTTGGCCAGTTGCAGCGCCGCGATTTCTTTCGGAGAGACAATCGGGCCTTTGTTGACGTGCGGGCGATACACGGTCAGCACGCCATTGCGTTCAAACGTCCCGCGGCCAAGAATTGCCCCGGCGCGAACCTCGTTGTCGGCGAGACGAACCTGAATCAGGTCGTGGTGCGTGGCGGCGATGACCAGTTCGGCGCGCGGACCGTGCACGAAAATCGCGGCCCGGTCGTAGGTAATGCTGTTTTGGATAATGACGGTCTGGCGGTAGATGGCGTAGTGGCGTTCCGGCGGAACGAGGAACGCGGTGAAGCTGACATCCACAAAATGTTCGCGCGGCACGAAGGCATAATCGGCATAGCCAAGACCGAAATCGTAGCCGGCGCCAATGTTCAAGCCCCAATTTCTGCCGCCGATGTGGAAGCCCACCCCGATAGCGGCGTCGGTTTCAAAACGCGCGGCCGGCGGCAGCGGCGCCCAACCCCACACCGCATCGCTTTCGCGCCAGTTCACCCACGCCGGACCCCACACCGTGTCCGGCGCCCAAAGCCAGCCGTACCCCGGCGCGCGGAACCAGCGCCCATAATGAAACGGCGCCCAGCCCCACGAATAATCCGACGCCCAGCACCAGCCGCTGTCCGTCCACACCCAATGCCCGCGGTGGCAGTACGGCCGCCAACTCGGATCGCCCGCGCACACACTGGGTTGCCAGCACCACGTCCCGTCAATGTCCACCCAGGTTCCGTAAGGCGTCAGCGTTTCGTAGAAATGTGAAATCGTGCAGTCGGTGCACGCCTCCACCGGCGTCGGAGCCGCCACCGTTTCGCGAACTGTGTCTGACGCCGTAATCAATTCCGGCGTGCTGCTGGTGTCGCCGGTGAGCGGCGAGGCGTACGTGACAGGCTCGGTACCCTGCGCGTTTGGATCGGCCGCAACCGCCGGGTCCACCACGGGCGTCGGTGCATTGGGGTCCGGCGCGTTGGGATCGGCCACAACGGGAGTCGTGGTGTCGAGCGGCTTGAGATTGGCGTCGTCAGCGACGACAACGGGCGCTTTGCCCGCGCGGATGTCGTTGCCGTGATCCATGATCGATTGGATCATCTTATCCGAAACGCCGACGTCGCGAAGATACACGATTTCATCGATGCCCAGTTGATACGCCACCGGTGACGCTTGAATAAAGGCCAGCAGGACATCATCGCCCACGCCCGATTTGGCGAGCTTGGCGATGTCGTCAAATCCCTCGGACCCAACCGCCAACCCGCAGCTTATCATAAGACCCAAAATGGCGCTCAAACACAGTGCCCACAGTGTACGCATGATTCTCCCTTCAAAAGGTGATTGAATTCAGTCTACAACATCCAAAAGGCTTACGCAAACAAGACGTTCTCGCCCTTGATACATTCGGCATTTTTCAAAAAATAATGCAGCAGGCACACGCTGTGCATAACGGTTTCATTGCACGCGCCGCGCGGCATAAGTGTATGTATTTGCGGCAGATTATGGAGGAGAATCCCACATGCGTTCAGTATTCGCGCTCTCTTTTGTCACCTTGGCGTTCTTCTTCTCGTCAGTGGCCTACGCCGGCGGCAAAGGGAAAAAAGGCAATAAGAACAATTCCAATGATACGATCGAATTCATTCTCGAACATTCCGCCGATTTGAAGCTGACTCAGGAGCAAATTCAGAAACTCCAAGCGCTGCAAGCCGCCGAGGAAAAAGCCATGGGCGATCCGGCGGTCGTGGCGATCATGCAAAAAGTGAAGGAAGCGCGCCAGGCCGGCAATCAAGCCGGTCTCGCCGAACAACGTGACCGCCTCAACGACAAAATCAAGCTGATCACCGGCGGGCAATTCGGATTGCTGGGTGTCGAACTCAACAAAATCCTGACCGCCGACCAGCAAACGACGTTGGCCGCGTTGCGCAAGAAAAACGCGCCCAAGGATGGCGCTGCGCCCGCCGACCCCAAAGCGCCGGACAAAGGCGTGAATCCGTTCGACCTATAGCCGACGCCCCCCATTCATTTCCTGGCATCGGTCCCAGGGCCTTTCATTTCCGAATTCTGGCCCCAGCGCGTGCTTGGCCAAATCGCACGAACTCCCTTTGGCCCATTGGACCTATACGCCCTATTTACCCGCGCCGAAGAATAGTTGACTCGAAGGCTGCGAACACGGTATCATCTCAATCATGAAAACTGCCATCCCCTTCGTCAAAATGTCCGGCACCGGCAACGATTTCATCATGATCGATAACCGCGCCGGCCTGCTCAAAGAGGGCGACGCACCGCTGCTCGCAAAGGCCGCCTGCCCGCGCCGCGTGAGTGTCGGCGCCGACGGCGTGATCCTGATCGAGAAACCCAGCAAGCCCGGCCACGATCTGCGCATGCGCATCTTCAACGCCGACGGTTCCGAAGCCGAAATGTGCGGCAACGGCTCGCGCTGCTTTGCGATTTTTGCGGCGCAAATCGGCGCAGCGGGACGCGAACAGAAAATCGACGTAATTCCCGGAACGCTGAACGCCGTCGTCGCGCCCGATGGCCTATCGGCGCGCGTCCAGCTGTCGCAGCCGTCGCGCATCGAGAAAAAAACGGCCGTCAAAGTTTTCGACGACAGCGTGGATTTGTATTTCGTGAACACCGGCGTGCCCCACGCGATTCAATTTGTCGTTGACGTCTCAAAAATCGACATCCGAAAAACCGGCGCGTGCATCCGCTACCACGACGTCTTCAAGCCCAAAGGCGCCAACGCTAATTTCGCGCAACTTCTCGGCAACAACACAATCCGCATCCGCACCTACGAACGCGGCGTCGAAGACGAAACGCTGGCCTGCGGCACCGGCGCCACCGCCGCGGCCATCGCATCAGCCTTCGCGCACGGCTTCAGATCGCCGGTGAAAGTCCTAGTCGCCGGCGGCGCGCTGACGATTCATTTCGAATTGAACGGCGATCAAGCGAGCCGGCCGTATTTGGAAGGCGGGGTGGATACGGTTTACAAGGGTGAGTATTTCTGGCGATAAATTCAAAATTCAAAATGCAAAATTGAACAGCGTGGACTCGAAGATTTTGGCGCGAAGCGCCGCCGCCGTTAATTTTGAATTTTGCATTTTTAATTTTGAATTTACAGCCCGCCCGTCACTTCCAGCACCGATCCCGTAATATACGCCGCTTCCTTCGACGCTAGAAATAGCACGCAATTCGCCACATCCTGCGGCGCGCCGAATTTCTTCAGCGGGACTTGCTCCACATATTTCTCGCGCAGCTTCTCCGGCAAATCGCCGATCAATTCCGTCGAAATAAATCCCGGCGAAACGCAATTCACGGTGATGCCGCGCGTGGCAACTTCCTTGCTCAAACTTCGCGTCAACGCGACTTGCCCCGCCTTCGAGGCCGCATAATTCGCCTGTCCTTCGAATCCAAATTTGCCGCAGGGCGACGTGATATTAACGATGCGTCCGTAACGCTTCCGCATCATGGAAAGCACCGCGAATTTCGAGACATTGAACGTGCCCGTGAGATTGACATCCAACACCGCGCGCCAATCTTCGGACTTCATCATTGCCAGCACCGCATCCTTGCGAATGCCGGAATTGTTCACCACAATCTGCAAGCCTTGCGGATGCAGCGTCTCGAATTCCTTGAACAGCGCCTCAACCTGTTCGTAAATTGAGACGTCGCATTTTTTAAGAATCAAACGCTCCGCATGGCTATGCAGCACCTCTTTCATTTTCGAAGCCGCGCCATCGTTGCCCCCGTAAACGGCGATCACACGCGCGCCCGCATTCAAGAACGCTTCAGTAATAGCGCGACCGATGCCCCGTGTGCCTCCGGTGACGAGAACGGTTTGGTTGGTGAAATCGAATTTAACCATGTTTCGCTGCGGCCTCGCGTACATACTTATCCACGTTATTCGCCACAATCACTCCATAGTTCACCGCGCCCAGCCATCCCGACATGATGATCCCAACCGACCCGGCGTGGAACAGGCCGTGAACTTGGTTGGGCAAATCCATGCTGACCTTCAGCCCCTCGAACTTCGTCCCGAACGACGCGCCGTGCATGTGCATGGTATAATGTTCGAAAGTTTTCGGTGTGCTGGCTTCGAGATGGTCGATCTTCGGGCGCACGTCTGGCAGGTATTTTTCAAGCGCCGCGACGGTTTCGTCGATCAGCTTATGCTTCTCAGCTTCGTATTCTTCCGGAGATAGACTGGCCCAATCGCTGTAGTTCGCGTTGGTGGACGACACAATCGAATAGCGGTCAGTTCCTGGGCGGATGTCGGGATAGTAGACGGAAAACGTGCGGCTGGTCACGTCGCGCGCGCACAGCGCTTCCGAACTGAAATGCGGCAGCCTTGAAGTGAAAAGCAAATCGCCGACGTGGTCGATCCGCTCGCCCTTGCGGATGCCGATGTACACCTGGCAGCTCGAATTGTTGAGCCGCACGGCGTTTGTTTCGTCGAGGAAATTCTTTGAAAGATGCTCCGGCCCAACCATCTTCAAAATCGTATTCTTCAAATTCGCGTTACTGAGCACACTTTTGGCTCGGATGTCGCGCCCGTTGGCGCGCACGCCTGTCACGTGCCTGCCATCGACCAGGATTCGTTCAACGCACGCATTGGTCTTGAGCGTGACGCCGTTGCGCATCGCTTCGGCGCGCATTTTTTTGATGAGCTTGTCGGTACCGCCTTGAAACGTATAAACGCCTTTGCTCATGAAATTGGAAAAGACGATGCCATACGTGATCGCCGGGTCGTCCATCGTCGAACCGTTGGCGTAAGCGATCGGTTCCATCAACAGGCGTACGACGTCGTCGCGGCCTGGAAAGAATTTCTCAAATAGTTCGCGCGTCGTCATCGCCTGATCGTCGTAAAAATTCATCGCGCGCACGGTGGTGAAAAACGTGTCCACGGTTTCCTGCGGGATTTCAAAACGCGTTTTGAGGATGTGTTTGAAGTCATTGATATCGAAGGTCGTTTCGAGCGAAAACTGCGGGTTGTCGAAGCGGATGTGTTTGAGCTGGACGATCGAATCGGCGATCTCCTGCGTCCAGTATTTGCGGCAGGATTTGATCATGCCGATGGGAAAACCGTGCAGCGAAATGTCGAAGACGTGCCCGCCCGGCCGCGTGAACCACGTGGCCATGCCGCCGTAGTTGGCGTGTTGTTCGAGCAGCAGGACGCGGTGGCCGATTTTGGCGAGCGTGTTGGCGGCGGTGAGTCCCGCCAGACCGCCGCCGATGACGATAATGTCGTACTCGTTGTCGATGCCTTGTAACCAATCGCGCATGGCGTGTTCCGATTATGCGGACTTCGCCAAATGCAGCGCGATCTTCTTTCCGATTGTCGGTGGCGGCAGTGGCTTTCCGTCCTTCTTCATCGTCGCAATCCATTCATCGACGATCTGGCAGAGGTCCGCATACACTTTGGCCTCGTCATCGCCGTGACAACAAGGGCCTACGATGCCCGGACACTGGCCAATGAAACAAGCGTCCTCTTCGGACCATTCAACGATTTTGATGTAATGCGCGCTTTCCTTCACTGCTTGGACTCCATGATCTTTCTTTGAACTTCACGCTCCTGGTACCGCTTTGCATCGTCACCAGTTTTCCCGGAAATCGTAAGGCGAATGCCCTTGGAATGCTCAAAATTTCGGTGGCTTCCTTTTCCGCCGCGATTGATAAAGCCGGCCCGTTCCAAATCCGAAATAAGCTCGCGAATTTTTCGAGGCATATACGCTGCCACTCAGTTGTTTGGCATGAAATAGCAGCCTATCAGCATAAGAACCCTAATTGATTTTTCAAGCGTGCTTATCCGCCCTTTGCCAACACATGCACATTCGCCATCGCCACGCCGCTGACCATCGCGCCGACGATGCCGAGAAAACCTTGATCGGTGCCGCAGAGAAACAAGTTGCTGAACGGCGTCTTTCCGTCCGGGCGTTTTTGAGGCGCGCCGTAGACGGCGCCGTTGAAATGGCTGGTGAATCTGCGCACGGTCAGCGGCGTAAACGTGTCGATGAATTTCACGCGCGCGCGAAAATCGGGCATGAACTTCACGGCCTCTTCGATGCTGCGGCGATAACACACCTCTTTTTTCGACGCGTATTGTTCACGCGGCAGCGAGTGCCAGCGCTCGTAATTCGCGATATTCGTTACGCGCACGAGTCCTTCGCTGAGCGGCTCATCGTATTTGTAATTATTCGGACAGCAGATCACGCCGCTGGCGGGGTCGATCAATTCTTCCGATGGATGGTAGCGGAATTCGTCGGAGTTGTTGAAGAAAGTGATGGTCGTTGTTTGCCCGAGATACTCGGGCAACGTGTCGAGTACCGATATGGATTCCATGAACGTCATCACGCCCGCCTGCGCTTGCGCGGACGCATCGGATTTCGAACACAGCGCGAGCGTTTCCGCAGCGCCGATGGAGGAAAGAATTCTGTCAGCCGTCAGTGTCTCGCCGTTGTCGAGCAAAACCGATTCGACGCGCCCGTGCGCAACGTTGAACGCGCGCACGCCGGTCTTCATTCGCAGTTCGCCATGATTGGCCTTGTATTTTTTCAAAAGCGTCGAAACAATTTGCCGCACGCCAATGCGCGGGCGCGCGAAGCCTTCGAAAAAAAGACTGCGGAACATGATGCAAAATTGTTCGAAATCCATATCGTCGGGCGTGGCGCTGCCGTAGTACATCACGGGGCAGAGCAGCATTTCGATGAGCGTTTGATCGCTGAGATATTCGCCGAGAAATTTACGCGCCGAACCGGGCAGCGCGCCGGTGCCGAGCTTTTCATACGGCGGGATCGCGTCGATCAAGCGCCGAAAATTGTCCGCCTGCGAGGGAAATTGTTCGGCGGCGCTGTCGATGAAGAATTGCAGATCGTTATTGAAGCGAATGCGCTTGCCCGGAAAGCGGATGTCGCTTTCGCGCTGCGGCGCGAGAGCGAATTCATCCGGCTTGATGCGCAACTGGCGCAGAACTTTGTTGAGCGGCAGATGCTTGTCGCCATCCGGCGCGTAATTTGTGACGGCGTGAAGGCCGACGTCGAAATCGCGCTTGCCGAGCCGGTAAAACGAATTCAATCCGCCGGGCATGTAATGCTTTTCGAGAATGCAGACTCGCAAACCGAAGTGGGCGAGGCGAATGCCCGCGGCGAGGCCGGACATGCCAGCGCCGAGGATGAGGGCGTCGTAGTGCGAAGTCATCGCGTGGCTTTGGCGCGAGCGGAGGAAAGTTTGGTTTTGGAGCGTTTTGCTGTGAGTGCCGACAGCTTCCGTTTGGATGTGGCGGTGGCGGACTTGCCGAAAATCTCCGGAAACCGATGCGAATAGTGCTCCTTAGTTTGACTGTCGTAGCAAACGATGAGTGTTACTTTCGGCAAACCCATTTGCTCTGCTCGGTCATACCATCCATTTTCCTCATGCCATCGATTGCGATATTCTCGAATCGCACTGTCCGGAATAAAGAAGACATCGTAACATTCGTCTTTATATGGGTTCCATTCATCCTCGCACGGCCTGACGATGGCGCGGGGAAATGCTTCGCGAACCATCCTCTGATATGCTTCAGCAATTTGCGTTTTTGTCATGCTTCCACCAGTCAGATTCATGAGCCCAAGTCTACCAAAATCGCCGAGACGCGCGGAAGAAGGTCGAGAACTTCTTCTGATTTTACGGAACGGTCGCTGTAATCTGCCATCACTCGGTATTCCCATGCATCCAGGATCGTAGCGCGTTCTCGCCGTTCAATGCCAGCAAGCGTGAAGTTATTTCTAACAACTTCATGCAGCCAGTAGCCTGGATTGTTCGGATCGACTTTGCTCGTCAGTTCCGATTGCTTGATTCCTCTTTCGTTAAATATCGCAATGATCAGATGATAAAGCGCGTAGTACAGCCTGCTCGCCGCGCCGTTGAATTTCTTCGCGGCGGCCAGCAGCTTCGCTTCCTCGTAGAATTCGCGCGCCTTTTGCCGCATTCGTTTTACTTGTCCTTCAGCTTCGGCTCCAAATAAATCATGCTCGACGCCAGCGACGCCAACTGCATGTAATCCGCCTCCGGCACTTCGACGTTGTAGCGCTTGCGCAATTCCATGACGATGTCGAGGAAGTCCATGCTGTCCAGATCAAGCTGCTCGCGCAGCCGCACGTCGTCTTTGATGTTCGATAACTCTTCATCCGGCGCGATGTCCGCGATGATGTCCAATATCGCTTGCCGTATCTGTTGCTTTGTCATGTACGTTCTTTTGCTCCCTTTGTTGCAAGATTTACTGCCGCTTACTCACGTGCGCGGCTCACGGCTCGTAGCGCTTCACAATGACCGCCGAATTAATGCCCAGCATGCCTGAAGAATTATTCAAAATGTAACGGACCTTGTCAATCCGCCTGGGTTCGTTCAGCACGATGTTGTCCAATCCGCACTCTGGATCAAGATGCTCCACATTAATGGTTGGATGCACAATGCCATCGTCGAACGATGGCAGATTGCCGGTCAGTTCCAGCGCACCCGCCGCGCCCATCGCGTGCCCAATGAAACTCTTCGTGTTGTTTACGTGAAGCTTCGGACATTCCTTGAAAACGGTGCGCACAGCCTGGCATTCCTGAATGTCACCCAGTTTCGTCGCCGTCGCGTGCGTGTTAAGGATGTCGATCTCGCTAGGCGCAAGACCCGCTTTTTTGACCGCCGCCGCCATGCACTGGCCGATGCGTTCCGGATTGGGCAGCACGAAATCCGTTGCGTCGGTGTTGCACGCATAGCCCACGATCTCGCCATAAATCCTCGCGCCGCGTTTGAGCGCATCATCGAGCCGCTCGAGCGTGTGCACGCAGCCGCCTTCGCTCACCACTATGCCGTTCCGGTCGCGATCAAATGGCCGCGACGCTTTCGTCGGATCGGCGTGCGTGGCCAATGCGCCCTGCGCCTTAAAGCTGGCAAAGATGCCGAACGTGTGAATGCTCTCCGATACGCCGCCAGCGAATGCCAGATCGACTTCACCCAGCCGCAGCATTTGCAGCCCTTGAATAAATCCGAGATTGCCCGCGGCGCACGCCGCGCCAATCGTGTAATGCGGGCCGGTGATGCCCATGTTCAGCGTCACTTCGCCCGCGGGATTGTTGGCGACTGTGCGCGGATTGTGATGATGCGACCAGAATTTCGTATCGTAATTATATTCTTTGATCACCGCGATTTCGTTCTCGGTCTCGACGTTTCCGTGCTCAGTCACGCCAAGATAAACGCCTGCGCGCGAACGATCGATCTTGTCCCACGCGATGCCGCTGTCTTTAAGCGCTTCGTTGGCGCAGTAAATCCCAATGGAACCCGCGCGCGTGCCGCGCCGCAATTCTTTTTTCTTCTGATGGCGCAGTTCGTCGAAGTCGCACACGCCGGCGAGCACCGCGCCCATGTAGCGCGTGGTGAACGGCCGAACGCCGGATTTGCCCGTGAGAAGTGCGCGGCGAAAATCCGCGAGCGAGTTGCCGTTGGGAGCGGTCAGGCCGATTCCGGTGATGACGATGCGCGAATTGTACGACATGTGTTTCTTCAATTTCCCGCTGCAAAAAACCAGTTGCATGCGACGCAGAACAGGTGCATGTGAGCGGGAAAACTTTACAATATTTCAGCGCAAAGTGGAGTGATTATTGACAGAAAATGTCAGAAAGCGGCAATATTTGTTAACCGATTGCGTCTGTATCTTGCACGCACGTGAGGTGCACGTGCGCGATTGGCGTTTGCGGTCTGGCCTCTCGCTGCATATATTCGATCGCATTAGATCGCGAAGTTCTGCTCGGAACGGATGC
>DATGGK010000039.1:0-64199 GCA_035308565.1 Planctomycetota bacterium
TGAAAACTCTCATCCCCTTCCTCCTGCTCTGCGCCGTCGCCGCCCTCGCGCGCGCCGAAGAACCCGCAATCTGGCACATCAAAGCCGTCCATCCCGACGGCCAGTTGCTCGACGTCAACGCCATCGACAAAGACGGCAAAACGTATCCCGTCAAAGCGCTCAAGACCGCCGGCAACGGACACCTGCTCGACATCAAAGCGATGGTGGATGGCAAAGCGCTGCCCGTCAAAATCCTCGTCAGCGACGACCTCTTCGCGCCCGTGAAAGCCATCGCGGAGAACGGTGAAATCCTGGCGATCAAAGCCTTCACCGCCGACGGCAAAAAGCTCGACGTGAAAGGCGTCAGCCACGCCGGCAACATTTATCACATCAAAGCTGTCGGACCCGAAGAGCGTTTCTACGGCATCAAAGCCCTCTCGCCCGAAGGCCAGCTTTACGATGTGAAAGGCATCGCGCTGGGCGCGGAACATCCTGAAGGCGCGTGGAAAGTCAGCGGCGTGGCCGTCGCCGCGCACGTCAAAGCGCTGCCTCAAGCGCCGGACGGCGGCGACCCCGCCGTGTGGCACGTCAAAGCCGTGCACCCCGACGGCAAGCTGCTTCCGGTCAAGGCCATCGGCAAGAACGGCGAAATCTACGACGTGAAAGCGCTCTCCGAAGCCGGCAACGGGCACCTCTTCAACATCAAAGCTTTCATTGATGGCAAGCCCGCGCCGGTAAAAGTGCTCGCCGGAAACGAAGCCATGTCGCTGGTGAAAGCCATCGGACCCGACGGCACGCTCTACGACATTAAAGCGCTCGCGCCAGACGGCTCGAAGCTCGACGTCAAAGGCGTCAGCCGCGCCGGCAGCATCATCAACATCAAAGCCATCGGCCCTGGCGACAAACTCTACGGCGTCAAAGCCATCTCCTCCGGCGGCCAGCTTTACGACATCAAAGGCGTCCGCTTCGGCGACGAACCCCCCGCCGGCGAGTGGAAAGTCAATGGCGTGCCCGTGGACTCCAACGTAAAAGCCTTCCCGCCGGCCGGAGCGGCGAACTGAGGGGATTGACGGCAATCGGATTTAGTCGCGGGGCCAGGGCAAGGATTTGAATCGTGCATCTGCAGCAAACTAAACACGCCAGTCGTGCATCGGGCGGACCTCAATATTATTTTCACGATGTTCCGGATCACGTAAAGGAATTCTTACGCCGCCGTGGCGCGTGCCCCGTTGTGCTGCAAACTCCTTATGGAATCGCAACGAGCAAACTCATCGCTGTTGGGCGCGATCATAAGCTCTCCGGTGCGCAAGTTCTGCGGGGCAACGTTGGCCATGATCGCATCGTCGCCGGCGGCAGGCGTTCGATTGGCGAGGAAATCCGCTATTGGTACGGGATCGACGATGGCGATTTTGAAACGATAGACGTTGAGGTCACGATTCATTCAAAAGGTCACTTCATAGTCGTTCCCACCGGTGTTAAAATGCGCGCACGGAAGCGTGAAATAAAATTGGAGCGAATGAGCGCTCCGTTGTCGTTTCACCACGATCATCAAAGCAAATTGTGGCGCGAGCAGATAAGCACAATTCGCGACAAGGCCGCGGCTGATGTAGCGTGGGCATCGGCGCAGATCAACCGTGTTGTTGCTGAGAATCGCGCGTCGGATGCGCGCCATATTCTCGAAGCTGACTTGCTGCGCGCTGCTGGTGCGCTCTCTATTTTTGGCGTCGAATTGAGTCCATACTTGGGCAAAGGATACGACTGCGTAAAAAGCACGATTCAATTCTTAAAGCTGCCCATTTATCCGTGTCCGGTGGAGATCAAAAAGCGTTCTCAAGGATTCACTTACCAGGTCGCCAAATACAAGGAGCTTCCGAGGGTGCTCGTGCTCTGCATGGATCACGATTACATCAATCCGCCAGAGCATGTGGATATCGTCGCATTGTCAACCTTGGCTGAATACTTGAGTCATTAAATGAGCAGAGCGGACATCAAACCCATCCTTGAAGCCATCCCCGCCGCGCGCCAGGAAGACGCACGCCATTACGGAGTACATCCCTATTTCACTCGCAGGCCATCCAATGTAGTTCGCGCATACATCGAAAGGTATTCGAAAGAGGGCGATCTCGTCCTTGATCCATTCGGCGGCACGGGCGTCACCGCGATTGAGGCCTTTTTGTGCGGACGCCGCGCGATTCACAACGACCTTAACCCATTTGCAAACTTTATTGCCCGAAACATAGCGAACACAACACTTGCGTCGTTGGCGCCTTTGCACCAGGCATTTGCCAGAGTTGAGGACGCATGTAAAGATTCTTTGCACAAAATCGAAAATGACGAATCCGTGGCGCGCGACTGGCTCGATTGCTTGCCGTTGCCAGAAAATATTCGTCTCCCGCATAATTCTGACGCGGAGTTCTACTACGACATGTTCATGCCGCGCCAACTGGCTGGATTGGCGCTGATCAAACTGGCGATCGAACGCGAATCGGAAGAGGCTGTGCGCGGTTTATTACTGCTGGCATGGTCGGCGGCGGTTGCAAAGTTGAATAAGACGTTTCTCTCGGCAAAAGGGCGCGCGGCGAGCCGCGGCGGGTCCAGTATTTTCAGCATTTACCGCTACAAGCTCGCGTCGCAATGCGTTGAGCTTCCGATCTGGGAGACTTTTCGCGGGCGCTTCGCAAACGTGATCGCGGCCAAAGAGGAAGTGTTGCGCATACGCAACCACATGCGTCAGCGCCCCGGCAAATCCAGGATTCTGGACAGCGAAAAGGACTTTCGGGTGCTCGAACGGGACGCGGCATCCCTCGACGCGGCGTTGGAGCCGGAAAGCATCGACTATGTTTTCACGGACCCTCCCTACGGTGGTTTTATCGGTTATTTGGATTTGTCCATTCTCTGGAATCATTGGTTGGGCTTTCCGGTTTCGGAGGACACGCGAAAGCGTGAAACTATTTCAGGCGGCGAAATCGGCCTAAGTGAAGAGCACTATAAACAAAGTCTCTCACGCGGAATTGAAGCCTCCATGCGCCTTCTGAAGCCCGACCGCTGGTTTTCAATCGTCTTTCAACACTGGGATTTGAGCTACTTTGCGACCATCCTCGAAACGGCCAGCGAGTGCGGCGGGGAGCTGAAAGCCGCAATTACGCAAACCGGCGATGTGATATGGTCCATGCATAAGAAAAAGAATTCAGCGAGTGTATTGGCCGGCGAAATGATTCTGACTTTCTACAAACCGAAGCACGCCAAGCGGGAGACTGCTCCGAAAAATCAAAAGGCGATTGGCGATCCCGCTCGCGTGCTTTCAGAGGTATTCAACAGGTGTCTTGGCAATGGACTGACAAGCTTTACAAGCGAAGCCCTGTTTAACCGGCTTGTCATGGAATTGTGGCGCCACCGCGCGTTAAATTGCCTGAATCTGGACCGCTCCGAATTCGCGTCGCGTCTGAAGGACCACGGATGGGAATATAACACGCGAACGCATCTTTGGTCCAAAGGAGCCGCGCAGAACGAAACCTTCCCGCCAAGGACGATGTTTGACGCCGTCGTTTGATCACTCCCCACGCAGCGAACGCAGACCACAACTACTTCCCAATTCTGGCAGGCGGCGCCATCCGAAACGGCGCCGCAATCGTTCCCATCACAACAACCCAAACAACAACAACACCCCCTCTTGCCGCGCCGTCAGCATCTCCATCAAATCCTTCTGCGCGTCGGCCAGTTCGTCTTTCGCCTTCTTCTTTGCCGTGCGCAGCGCCGTCAGTTTCTCCTGAATATCCTCCGGCTTGGAAGCCGTGTCCGCAATCGCCGCCGACAACTCGCGCGTCTTCTGCATCACTTCGCTCGGCCCCGCTGACGGCCCGCGCATGAAGCCCGCGAACATCCCGCCCATCCCGCCGCCGCCCATCCCGCCAGGGCCGTCCACGTTGCTCTTCGCCGTGATCACACGCTGCAGTTTCGGCTGCACCGCTTTCCATTCTTCATCCGTCACGCCCAACTGCCGTTTGAGCGTGTTCAACGTCGCGCTCTGCGCTTTCGTCTGGATGTTCGCGATTGCGTCTTTCTCGATCAAACCCTGATCGACCAATTTCTGCTGCAGCGCCTGCATGTCGAACGTGCCGTCCTGCATCGACTGGCGCATGCTCCCAAAAAACTCCCGCGGATCGATGCCCTTATCCTGCATGTTCTTCATGACCGTGTCGCGCATCTGCTGCACTTGCTGGAACATCTCCACCATCTCCGGCGACGGATCCTCCGCCCGCACCGCGCACGGCACAAGCGCCAACGCACACACCCACATCACCCGGCTTAGTCGCGCAAACATACACTCCTCCTTTTTTTTGAATTGTCTCGCACCGCAAAATCTCAACCGTTCACCCCATCGGATGCCGCCCACTTTACCTACACCGCCCATTCCAGTCAACGGGCACCGCAGAATTGTGCGAGCTTCTCACGATTGCCAGCGCCGTCCTGGGCCATTTTCGGCAGCACGACCTGCGCCTTGAAAATGCGTCACGGATTTCGCGGTCATCGGCGCGGCATCTCCTATGAATTCCAAATCCGTTTTGGACAAGAATGACCCCAAATAAAAAAGCGCGCTTGATCGCGCGCTCCTTTCCCCGTCTCCTGATCGAACTTCCATAGTTGGCGCGCCGCAGACACGCCCGGCCTTAAACGTTGTTCTTGTTCTTCTTTTTCTTGTCCGCCGGCGTTTCAGAGACTTCCTTGACCGTCATCGTGTCCCCATTGAGATCGCCCGTCACTTTGATGTGCGCTTTTGTTTCAGCGAATGCCTTCAATTGAGCGAGCACGTCGCCGCTGGCGGTCAGCGTAACGGTTCGCCCCTTCTTGGCTTCTTTGTCCCCTTTGATCTTCGAGCCGGCCACGTGGAGCGTAAAGGTGTCCAAACCTCCGCCTTTTTTCGCGGCCTTCTTCTCAGCCTTGTCCTTGGGCTTGGCCTTTCCGATAACGCCGGCCAGCGATTCGTTCGCGTGCGATGCGGCCAGCGTGGAAGTCCCGTCCGGCGCCTTGGGCAGTTCGCCGTCGGTCTTTGGCGCATCCGCCGGCTTCGTTTCGGTGGGTTTCGCGTCATCGACTTTTGGCGCGTCGGTTGTGGTCTCTTCAGCCTTCAACGCAGCCGAAAAAAGCATTGCGGCCAGCAGCGGCAAGGCGAATCGGAAATGTGTCATGGGCGGGTTCCTTTCATCTGTCTGAAATGTCAACAATCTTTCGCCACACGGCGATTGAATCTCAATCGAAAAGTGTCGGTTTTCACTTCACGTCGCTATTACATAAACCACAACCGCACGCAATGTGCCAATTGTCGGCTTAGAGGGACTTTTACTTCGGCATTCTCTTCCCCGCACGGGCTTGGTTAAATCCCGCGCGCTGCCTTTGGCCCATTGGCCCATTGGCTCATTGGCCCCATAAGCCCTATACGCCCTATTTAATTGCGCATCGCCCACGAATTCGCGTGCCATAGCCAGCCGTTACTTTCGCCGAGACTTTTTTGCAACGATCGCCACGAGATAGATCACGCAGAGCCCGATCACGACGCCCAGAATGAACGGCGTGCGGTTGGATTGCGTTTCGGGGATCGGCTGATTCAACGCTTCGGGAGGCGTGTGGGGCGAAAGCGACGATTGCGCGCTCGGCGCCGGCTGCGTTTTTGGAGTTTCGGGCTGCGCGGACCAATCGCAGGCGAAGTCGATCTTTGTGGTGCTGTCCAAGAGCAGATTTTCCCGGCCGGTTTTTTGATCCTGGCGGATGCCGGCGATAAAACTCATCTGCCACGGCGTGCCCGGACTGAATTCGACTTCATGCAAAATGTTCTGCGTGATTTCCAGCGCCGCCGGCGGCGAGGCGAGAGGGTATTCGAGTTCGTAGCGAACGTATTCGCCGGACGGCGCGCCTATGGTGAATTTGTTGTGGTTGGGTTCCTGAAGCGAGAGGACCTTTCCCGCAAGAATTTTCTTGTCGGCGCTCACGGCGATGTGCTTGAGCAAATATTTGCCATGGTCCTTATAGGCCGCCGCCTGTGTGTTGACTTCAAGGTTGTCGTCCACGGGAAGCAGCAATTGAATCACGACTTCTTCCAGCGGCACGCTGGCCCAGATCACAATTTTGTCGCGGTAGACAATGGTTTCCAGCCGGCCTTGAAGGAACTGGTGCGCGCGGGCCGAGCAGGCGAGACACACAAGCGCTGGCAGTAAAAGCCGTCTGGTTGCCATAAATTTTTCGCAAATGCTATTCGATCTTGGCGTGAAAATCGATCACGAAGATGTCGTCGAGGAACGGCCCGGCGAGCGCAACGAACGCTTTGTGATCCGGATGTTCGGCGTAGGAGCGCACGTCCTTTTCATCGGCAAACGTCAGCACAAAACAATGCGTGAAACCTTTATCGCGGTTTTCCTTGCTGACGTTGGTGCCCCATTCAAGCCCAAGCACGCGGTCGCTGATTTTCTCCTTCAGAGCGCGAAACGCATTCTCAATCTTTTTGATCTCTTCCGGCTTCGTGCCTTCCTTGAATTTGAGGCAGACGACATGGCGCACAAGGTCGGCGGCCTGAGCCGAGGCTGCAAAACACACTGCAAGGAAAAGTGCGGCGCAAAGTCGTTTCATGTTGTCGCTCCAAATAATGGATTCTTCAAAAGCGATGATAACCGCATCCTCAGATTTTTCGAACAATGAGTTTTCGCGCCGCGATAAACTATGGCCTCTGTCACTTTGGTTGCGCGCACCGCCGCTATTCCCCTCTACCTTCGGGAGAGGGCCGACGAGCGTACTCGCTCGCGGGGTGAGGGGAAGGCGCTTGCGGAAAACGATGCCGCAAATTTAATGCAAACTACAACATCCCGCGGTCAAAATTCGCCGCATGGCCATGCGGCACGTTTTTTCCAGCCCGTACAAGCCGCCAGATTTTAACGACGTCATCGGCGGCGTAATTTCGATAAATAAAATCCGCGCGAAGCGAAACCGCGCCGGCGGCGCACAATTCGGCGCTGCGCGGCGCAATGCAGAACGCGCCTTTGTTCAACACGATCGTGCGGCAGTGGTAATCGATCGCCTGCACTTTTTCGCCGTAGCTCGAAACCATGTCCATGCTTTCGAAGCGGCAGTTGGCTTTGCCCGGACAGCCGCCGATTAAATTCGCGTACGCGCAGGATTCAGCCATGAACATCGGCGTGTCCTGATGCACGATCACAACGGCTTTCGCGCCGAATTCAGCCAGCAGCGAGCGCATGTTTTCCAGCCCGTCCTCCGGCGAAAGCGCAAAGCGCCGCGCGCCCATCGCGATGACCTGCCGCGCCGCCATGCGATTGACGACGTAGACCGACCAATCCGTCGCGAGATCCGTACCGCCGGCCCGCGCTGCGCCTGTACCGCCGGCGTCCCGCCGGCCCGTTTCCATCAACAACTCACGCGCGTTCAAATAACTCCACGCCGACACATTCCCCGCTTCCCATTTCGAAAAGCCCATTTCGCGCAGCCGCGCAAGTTTCAACTCAATGCCATGCTCCTCCCATTTGCGCGTGACCGGCGGAAGCGCGAGACGAATGTGTTCGAGCCCAATCCGCGCGGCAAGGCGCTCCAACTTCTCCGCGAGAACGGTCGCGTGATCGCGCGCGATGTCGATCACAATCTCGTCCACATGCTCAAATTCGCGGTCGTCAAATTCATCGAGAAAGGCGATGCGGTCCACTTTGATCGACCAAATAGGAGCGGCGGCACTCTTGCCGCCGTTTGGTATGGATGAATTTCGTTCGGCGGCAGGAGCGCCGCCGCTCCTCGGCAACACGTCATCGCAAACCGCATTTAGCCGCTTCTGAAGTTGGGCATCCAGCGCGCGTTCCAATTCATCCGCGACATCGCGGCGCAGCGCGTTGAGTTGCGAGACAGGGACAAAGCAACCGTCCGGATTTTCAAACGCGAACTCCCCCAGCGCCAGCCGCGTCTCCCCAAGCTTCTCAAACGCGCCGCGCGCCGCCACGCTCATTTTCGCCGCATCCTTCACTTTCGAAAACGGCCCGCGTACCAAGCGCCGAATCTCAATCGGCGCGGTCCCCCTCTCCCCTTGGGGGAGAGGGGTTAGGGGTGAGGGGTCGCGCGGCGAAACGCGCGCGTAAACGGCCAACTCGTCCCTGCCCAATTTGATTTCAACATCGACGACGCGCCGCGTGCGATAAAGCCCAGGCTTCGGATGCGCGTGCCGATAGCGCCGCTTCACATCCTGCGACGACGAGCAGTAAATCGGCGCGCCGTCCGGAATGAACGGATGCTCCTCCGGCATTGCGACTTCGACGATGGCGTCGGCCGGCGCTTCGAAGACTTCTTCGTAAGGCTCGCGTATGCGGTGCGGCGTGACATGCAGCGGCAGCGTTGCTTTGCGGCGCGAATCCGGATGTATCAGATGCAGCGTCTCGACGGCAAAGCCGAAAGGCTTGCCGAGTTGTGGCACATCGATTTGCAAACCGTCGTGGCGTTCGAGCGGTCGGGATGTTTTGAAGCGGACGAACGGCTGCGCGGAATTGGCGTCGAGCACTTTTTCGACGACGCCGATGCGCGTGCCGCGGTGGCCAACGGTGTCGCGATCCGCCACCTCTTTGTATTTATGCGAAAGCGTGAACAGCCGCGTCCACGGACGGCTGAAGACCGTCTGCATGTCCGCTTCGTGCTGCGCACGGTCCTCTTTCGGAAGCGATCCGTCAAGCAGACGGCGGTAGTAATCGGTTGTCGTCGCAACGTACAGCGGACTTTTCTTGCGGCCTTCGATTTTCACGCACGACACACCGGCCGCGCGTATCGCGGGAAGATGATCAGGCAGCGCAAGGTCTTTCATCGAAAACGCGAAGCCGTGCTCGGCGCTGCGCTTCGTCGCCGTGCCGTCGCGCAGCGTCTCCGGCGCACCGCTGATTTGAAATTCGTCGCGGCAAGAATACGCGCACTTGCCGCGGTTGCCGCTGCGCCCGTTGGTCTGCGACGAAAACAGGCACAGGCCGCTGTACGAATAGCACAGCGCGCCGTGGATAAAGACTTCGGTTTCGATGCCCGAAGTCGCGGTGATGTCGGCGACTTCTTCAATCGTCAATTCGCGCGCGAGAACTACGCGCGTGAATCCCATCGCTTTGAGCGCTTCAGCGCCCGCGCGGTTGTGTACGGCCAGTTGCGTGCTCGCGTGCAGTTCAAGTTCCGGGAAATGCCGCCGCACGATGTTGTAAACGCCCATGTCCTGGATAATCAGCGCATCGACGCCGATCTCGCTCATCGCGCCCAAGACTTCGACCAATTCGCGCAACTCGTTCTGCAAAATCACAGTGTTGACCGTAACGAAGACGCGGCGTTTGCGTTCAAGCGCGTGAGCAAACGAAGTGATCGCATCCAAATCGTCGAGCGTAAAATTCTCCGCTTCCGCGCGCGCCGAAAATTTCTTCAACCCCAGATAAATCGCATCCGCCCCATAATGAAACGCCGCATACCCCGCATCCAATCCGCCGGCAGGGGCGAGCAATTCGACCTCGTGCTTGGGCGACTCCCCGGCGATCAGCGGCACGCTAAGCGGCGCTTCAATCGTGCGCGGATCGTATTCGCCCTGCGGCGCATCCGGCTCCGGCGCGGCGTCGGCGGGCGTGGCCTCCGGCAGCACGGAGGCGAGGGTCAAACCTTGCCAGGCGGGCGGGCGTTTGAGGCCGTCGGTGGCGCAGCCGCAAGCATTTGGTTGCGCGGTGGTTTGTTCGGTTGTTGTCATTTCATCCATCATCTGGCAGACAGGAATGTCTGCCCCACCCCATTAGCCGTAACAAAATGGCGCCGAGCTCTCCTCGGCGCCGTTCTTCGTCTCCGCGTCCTCGTGTCCCCGCGTCTCCGTGTCTCTAATGTTCCATCTTCTTCATCAAATTCAACGCGCTCCCCGCTTTGAACCATTCGATCTGTTCCGCGTTGAAACTGTGATTCAACTGGATGCCGTGCGCCGTGCCGTCCGAATGTTTCAGCGCGCAGGTTAACGGCTTGCCCGGCGCGAGAGTCGCCAGGCCCATGATGCTCACAAGATCATCTTCGCGAACGTTGTCGTAATCCGCCGGATTCGCAAACGTCAGCGGCAACATTCCTTGCTTTTTCAGATTCGTCTCGTGGATGCGCGCGAAACTTTTTACGATGATCGCTCGCCCGCCGAGGAAGCGCGGTTCGAGCGCGGCGTGTTCGCGGCTGGAACCTTCGCCGTAATTGTTGTCGCCGAAGACCACCCATTGAATCCCGTGCGCTTTGTAATCGCGCCCAATCGCGGGGAACGCTTGTCCGGTCTGTCCCGTGCGCAGATTTTTGCCCGTTCCGATTTCTTTCGTGAACGCGTTCGTCGCGCCGATCAGCAGGTTGTTCGAAATATTGTCGAGATGCCCGCGGAATTTGAGCCACTTGCCCGCCGCGCTGATGTGGTCGGTCGTGCATTTGCCCAGCGCCTTCACCAAAATCCGCGCATCGATAATGTCCTTGCCATCCCATTCGGGGAACGGTTCGAGCAGTTGCAAGCGCTCCGATTTTGGATCGACCGTGACGACGACGCGTTCGCCGTTTTCAGCGGGCGGCTGAAAGCCCTTGTCGTCGCGCACGAATCCGTTCGCAGGCAGCTCCGGCGCGCTCGGCGGATCGAGCTTCACGCGCGAACCGTCGGCGGCGACGAGTGTGTCGGTGATGGGATTGAAACTCAGCGAACCCGCGAGCGCTTTCGCGACGACGACTTCCGGCGAGCCGATGAACGCCAGCGTCGCTTTAAAACCGTCGTTGCGCCCGCGGAAATTGCGATTGAAGCTCGTCACGATCACGTTCGGTTTCTCGGCGCTGCCGTCTTCTTCTTTGACGTCCTCGCGTTTCCATTGGCCAATGCAGGGGCCGCAGGCGTTGGCCAGAATTGTTCCGCCAAGCTGCTTGAGCGTTTCCAACTGGCCATCGCGTGTCATCGTAGAATGAATTTGGTCCGAGCCGGGCGTCACGAGCAACTGCGTCTTTAGTTTGATGCCCTTCGCCAGCGCCTGGCGCGCGACGAACGCCGCGCGGCCGATGTCTTCGTACGAACTGTTCGTGCACGACCCTATCAGCGCAACTTTGACTTCGTCCGGATACTTTTCCTTTTCCTGATGCGCCTTCATTTGCGACGCCGAATGCGCGACGTCGGGGCTGTGCGGGCCGACGAGCATCGGTTCGAGTTTGTCGAGATCGATCTCAATCACCTCGTCGTAATATTTTTTCGGATCGTCGTGCGCCGCCGGATCGGCGTTGAGCGCCGACGCGTATTTCTTCGCTTCGGCCGCGATGTCTTTGCGGAACGTCGCATCGAGGTACGTCGCGGTGCGTTCATCGAAGGGGAAGACCGACGTGGTCGCGCCCAATTCCGCGCCCATGTTCGTGATCGTGCCGCGCCCCGTGAGGCTGATGCTCTCCACGCCCGGGCCGAAATATTCGACGATCTTGTTCGTGCCGCCCGCGCAGGTCAGAATCTCGAGCATCTTCAAGATCACGTCTTTCGCGCTGGTCCAGCCGTTCAAACGGCCCGTCAATTTCACGCCGACGATTTTCGGATTGAGCAGTTCCCACGGCATCCCCGCCATCACGTCCACCGCGTCCGCGCCGCCGACGCCGATCGCCAGCATGCCCATGCCGCCGGCGTTGGGCGTGTGGCTGTCGGTGCCGATCATCAACCCGCCTGGAAACGCGTAGTTCTCGAGCACCACTTGATGAATGATCCCCGCGCCCGGTTTCCAAAATCCCATGCCGTATTTCTGAGCCGACGACGAAAGGAAATCGAAGACCTCGCGGTTGTCGCGCAGCGCCACTTGCATGTCGGCTTCGGCGCCCGTGCGCCCAATAATAAGGTGGTCGCAATGCACGGTCGTCGGTACGGCCACGCGCTTCTTGCCGCTGGAAATGAACTGCAAAATTGCCATCTGCGCCGTCGCGTCCTGCAGCGCCACGCGATCCGGCCGCAGCATCAAAAAGCTTTCGCCGCGCTTGAGCTCCTGGCCTTGCGGGTCGTTGAGATGCGCGAAGAGAATTTTCTCGGCCTGCGTGAGATCGCGGCCAAGGCGTTTGCGCAGCAAGGCGTGGCGCTCGCTGAGTGTGGCATACAGATTCTTGATGGCGGGGAGTTGGTCGGACATGGCGGTACGGTTCTCCTGTGAAAAAGCGGCATTCTTTTTGAATCAGTTTAGCAGAATAAGCGCGAGAATGGAAGCGGGATGTTCTTCGAAGTGCTGTGCGAGGGTCTGTGTTAGTTCGATTGCATTTGCGTTTAGCGCCAACGGCGCCAGATAATCGGGATCGCGGCTGCGCTCACGGTTTTTTGCCATGAGTTTTACAATCGTTATGGACAAGACTGATCTTGAATCTTGAATCATTGAATCTTGAATCAAACCAACGGCACATTCCGTCTCCGCTCCTCCCGCCGCCGAATGCGCTCCAACTCCAGCGCCTTGAACGTGTCGCGAATGTCGTTTTGTAGCGCATCCTTCAAGCGCGGATTGACCGTCAGCGCGCGCTCGAAACATTTGTACGCCAACTGCGGCGCGTCCGCGATCAGTTGAATCCGCCCCAGCGTCACCAGCGCTTCGAAATGATTGGGCGCGAGCGACAGCGCCGCCAGCGCGTCGCGGCGCGCTTCGTACACTTCGCTGGCCTGCTGATAAATCCGCGCGCGCCGCGCATAACCGTCGGCCCAGCCCGGATAGCGCGCAAGACAATCGTTGAGCACCGCCAGTTTCTGCGGCGCACTGTCCTGCGCTTCGGCCTCGCTGAGTTTCTGGCGCAGCATCGCGTCCGGCCCGTCGCGGCGATCCCACGCCGAAAGCAAAAACGCTTCCGCTTCACGGCCAATCGGATCGTCCTTGTCCGGATGCGCATGCAGCGCCTGCAACAGAAATTCCTCGCCTTCGTTGTCCCCGAGCACCATCAGCACTTTGGCGCAATGAAACTGCGCGTTGCCATTGTCCGAATGCAATCCGCGCGTCAACACCGGCAGCGCCGCCGGCCCCGCGCGAATCAGCGCTTCCTCCGCGGCCAGCGCATCGCCGCGCTCGCTTGAAAATGCGCGCACGTTCCAATACGCGCTCAACGGCGCCTGTACAGCCCACGCCAGCGCCGCAATGAACACGATCAGAAATGAAAAAACAATCGCGCGCATAAAATCCATCGGTTAAACAGCGGGAGCGCGAAGCGCGACCACCGCCGTTATCCCCACTCTCGACTCTCCACTCCCCGCTCCCCACTCACTTCTGCTGCCTTCGATGCCAATCCTCGCGGAACAAATTGAAATGTTCCTTCGCCGGCGGATGTTCCTTGATGAAATCCTCGTTGAGCGTGATCCCCAATCCCGGCCCGCTCGGCAGCGAGAAATAACCATCCACGACTTCCGGATATCCCGGCCCTTTCGCGGCGTCTTTCACCCACGAATCCACGAAGTCGTTGAAGTGTTCGAGGATTTTGAAATTGGTCGTGCACGCGGCCAGTTGCAGGCACGCCGCCGTGCTCAGCGGCCCGCCGACATTGTGCGGCGCGAACGTGACGTAATACGCATCCGCCATCGCCGCGATTTTTTTGCCTTCAAGCAACCCGCACGATTCGGTGATGTCCGTCTGCAGCACGTCGATGCAGCCCAATTCCAGCAATCGCCGCGTTTCGTAACGTGTGTGAATGCGCTCGCCCGTCGCGATCGGCAGATTTATTTTCGCCGCCGCTTTCGCCATCGCTTCGAGATTGTCCGGCGGAATCGGCTCTTCGACCCACGACGGCCTGAACGGCTCCAGATCGCGCGAGATATCGATCGCCGTCGCCGGACTGAATCGCCCGTGCATCTCGACCATGATCTCGACATCCGGCCCGACGCAATCGCGAATCGCTTCGATCAACGCAACCGAGAGCGTTTTCTCCTTGCGCTCCATCTCGTAAAATCCCGCGCCGAACGGATCGACCTTCAGCGCCTTGTACCCGCGCGCGACCACTTTCTTCGCCGCCTTGTGAAACTCCTCCGGCTTGCGCTCGACCGTGTACCAACCGTTCGCATAAGCCTTGATTTTGTCGCGCACCGCGCCGCCCATTAATTGGTACACAGGCCGGTTGAGCGCCTTGCCCACAATGTCCCAGCACGCCATTTCAATCAGCCCGATGCCCGACCCCGCCACGTCGTCCACGCGCGCGAAATCTTCGTGAAACATGATCTTCAACAGCAGTTCGATGTTGAACGGATCGTGCCCAATCACCCAGCGATTCTTGACGCCCTGCAAATAGCCCAGCAGCGCCTCCGTGCGGCTGACGTTTCTGCATTCCGAAACGCCGACGAGACCCTCGTCCGTCTCCATCTTCAAGTACGTCAGGTTGCGCCACGGCGTGCCAAGGACCATGGGAGTGATGTTGGTGATTTTCATAGATTTAGCTTCCGCAATTGAATGAAATGGAAAATGAAAAAATGAAAAATGATGGAACGCTACTCGGCCAAATTCCCATCCGCCCCAAACTTCATCTCCTCCGCCCCCGACATCGCCTCCAAATCCTCCCGCCCTTTGATCTCCCCCGCATACGCCTCCGACACCCACACCTCTTCCAGCGAAAGCGTATCCGCGATGCGAATGCATTTCGCCAGCGTCCCCGGCGGCAGCGCCAGCGTCGCGAGCGCTTTCTCGATACATTCGCGATCCGTATCAAAATAAATCGGAATCTTGCACGGCTGCGGCGTAAGCGCCGTAATCGAATTAATGTACGTCGTGTTTCTGTCCATCGCCTGCACCGTCCGCGTCGTGCAAAAATCGGAGAGCCCAATGCCGACGGCATTCCCGTGCGTCTGAGGCGTCAAACCACGCACGAACAAGCGGCGAATAATCGGCGGCTTTATGTCGCCGGGCACCAGCGACGACGAATAACCTTGCACGCCGCGATTGATAATGTTCGTGTCCATCCCCGTACCGCTGATGTTTTTTCCGATTCGATCGACGATCAACAAATCGACGTCATCGAACGGCAATTTCGGCATGCGCGCGCGCGCCTCTTTCAGCAACTGCGATTCTTCCTCTTCAAGCACGTCCCGCGGCATCGCTTTCAAAATCGCCGTCTGATGCCGCTGATCTTCGACCGCTCCCACGCCGCAAATAATCGGCGCCTTTTCCAAATTCACGCGCGACACCGAAAGCATCACGCGCTCATAGCCCAGCCGCGACGCCGCCGCATGGCAACACTCCGCGCCGTTGCGCTTGCCCAAGCCGATGGCCATCATCTTCATCACGCCGCTGGCAATCCGCCCGCCGTGAAAATCGGTATGCGGCTTGATCCGGTTAACCACGATCACGCCGTCCGAATTCAGCGCTTCGACGCTGCAATGCACCGGCACGCCATCAGGCGTGGCGCCGACGATTTTCGTTTCCATCGACGCTCGAATCGGCACGCCCATCGTTTTTTCCGTAATTCCATAATCGGCGAGAATGCCCGCCTGTCCTTCGGGCGTCGAACCACCGTGGCTGCCCATCGCTGGCAAAACAAACGGCGCCGCGCCCGCCTCCTTTAAGAGCTTCACGACAGTACCGACAATGAGTGCGACATTCGACACGCCGCGGCTGCCGGCCGTCACGGCGATGCGCGCGCCGGGCTTGATCCCGCTCAGGATTTTGCGCGCCGCGAATTGCTCCGCCAGCACCGCTGGGATATTCAACGCGGGTGGAGCGGGAAACTTCTGGCGCAAGCGCAACATCTTCGGAAAACTCATAGGCAAGACTCCACGTATTCGCGGCAACTCGATTCGCCCATAATAACGCCTTTCGCGCCGAAACGCAATTTTTGGAATGAAAGTTCCGCACCGCGCCGATTTATTATGGGAGGGACCCGCACGCGAGCAGCACAGGGCTTTTCACTTCTCGCATCCTCTTTCCGGCTTCGGCGCGAACCCTTGGCCAAAGCCGTGCGCGTAGCCGTTGGCCCATTGGTCCTATATGCCCTATAGGCCCTATGAATCGCCGTTTGAAAAACCCTGACGAGCCGCAGCTTTCAATTTACAATCCGCGTTGGCAAAGTGTACACTTCAGCCGGATCGCCAGAGCCGCTCACGTAAGTAAGCGGCCGTCCGAGGAAACTTTCCGCATGGCCTTGCTCGATCTATGGGATTACGTGCGCGCCTCCGGCGACCGCCGCCTGCGCCAGCAAGGATACGTGCAGTCCGGCATGGGCATCCTCGAACGCTACCGCAAATCCGCGAGTTATTGGGCGCCGCATTTGGAGCGAAACCGCGGCGGCCTCTTGCGCGCCGCGGAATTGCTCGACGAAAAACGCGGCGGCACGCTGATGATCCTTGGCGCGGGCCGGCTGCTGGACGTCCCGTGGGAGCAGATTTTTCCGCGCTTCGAACGCATCGTGCTGCTCGACGCCGATTTCTGCGTCGTGCCATACGTCGAGCGCGTGATTGCCGCGTCGCGCGTGAAAGAAATCCCCAAACCGCAATTCGAAATCGGCGACCTCACCGCCTCCGTTGTGGACACCGCCGCGTGGGCCGAACACGCAATTCACAGCGCGCGCTCCGCCGCCGCCGCAGCCGACGAACTCGCACGCGGCTTCAATGAGGCCGGCACGCCCCAAGCCCCGTGGGCGCGCGCCTTCTCCGACATACGCATGATCGTTTCGACGAACCTGATGAGCCAGTTGGGCTACTACCCGCGCCGGCACATTCAAAATGTGTTCAAGAAACGCTTCGACCAGCCCTTCGAAAAATACGACAAAGCCGCCGGCAGTTTGGAACGTTACTTCGACCGCGTGCGCGCGCGCCACATTCACGATCTCGCCTCCCAGCGCGGCGCCATCGCATACGCCTCGAGCGACATTTCCGTTCTCACCTACCAAGTTCGCGGGCGCATCACCCACAATCTGCTCGCCGAAGCCGCGCCGTCCGACGCGGGCGTGAGCGTGGACGACAAAGGCGAACCCATTTTCAAATGGCCCGTCGAAATCGTCGAACGCAGCGACCCGCTCAATGGCCAGAAGATTCGTGACCTCTGGCCTCAAGGCTCAGCGCTCAGCGTCGAACGCTGGGCCTGGCACATCGTCCCGCAAGGCGCCGAAGCCAAATATCAGGACCGCGGGCGCGTGCATGTGGTGGAGGGGTGGACGCGGAGAATTCAAAATTAAAAATTCAAAATTAAAAATTAAAAATTGAACGTCCATTTCATGGCAGCGGTTTAATTTTGAATTTTGAATTTTGAACTTTGAATTATCCCTTAAATATCCTCCCATCCAACACCCGCGCAAAATCACTCCACGCATTCTCGTTCCCCGCGTCGCGTTCGCGCTCGATGATCGTCTGAATGCCCTGCACTTTCGCGTCGAGGCATTCCAGATAATGCAGCGCAACCGCTTCCATTGTGCACGGTATCACCGGGCTGCCGAATTCGAGCTGGCCATGATGGCTGAGAATCATGTGGATGATCAACGCGCGCTTTTTCGCCGGAAAGTTCTCGATCTTCAAAATATTCCGTTCGACCAGCAGCGCGCCCAGCGTAATGTGTCCGCACAAGCGGCCAGTGTCCGTGTAAGAGAATCCCGGCCCCGCGTCGATCTCCTCGATTTTGCCGATGTCGTGAAGGAGCACGCCGGCCATGAGCAGATCGCGATTCATAAAGGGACGCTGCTCCGCAATCGCTTGCGCGGTTTTGCACGCGGAAAGCACGTGCTCGATCAATCCGCCGCGCCACGCGTGATGCACGGAAGCCGCGGCCGGCCCGCGCAAAAATCGCGCGCGAATGTCCGCGTCGCTGAAGATCGTTTGGAGCAGTTTTTTGTAGTCGGGATCGGTGAAAGTCTCGAGCAGCGCGTCGAGTTCGCGTTCCATTTCCTCAATGGGCCGCGACGAAACCGGAATGAAATCGGCGGCATCGATATTCTCTCCATCCGCGTTTTGTGCCGCAAAGACGATCAACTGCAGCGCATTTTTGTACAGCTCGACGCGCCCGCGAATTTTGATGTACCCCCCATTGCGGTATTCCGCCAGCGCCGCATCGTTCACGTCCCACTGGCGCACGGGCATCGTGCCGGTCTTGTCGCAGAAAGTCGCCTGAATGTACTTCGAGCCGTTCTTCGAGGCGCGGATGGTCGATTCGGCGACGAGATAAATGCCTTCGACGTCCTGCCCCGCCGCAAAGTCCCTCACACACACGCGCACAATCGGCGCGCGCGGCCGCGCCTGAAGCGCCGGCGGGGACACAGGCCGCACCGGCTGCATCGGCGCAACCCCCTGTCGCGGCGGCTGCGCAAGCGGCGGCCGCGAAGGTTGCGCCGCTAGCGGGCGCGGCGCCTGCGGCGGAACTGGAGCCGCCGCGGGCGGCGCGGATTTCAATCCCGCCACTTCCTGCAAATCTTCTGGAAACAAATCGCCTAATCGAGCCATAGTGTTTGAAAGTCCGTTGCTTGTGATGAATCTGAAGAGAGTATGATGAACGTCCACAAATTAAAGCGTTTTTCCCGCGACGATCTTGACGATAGCTAGGATCACATGCGCATCGCCCTATTCTATTTTTTCTTCATCGGCGTCACCGGCCTGCTGCTCCCCAACTTCCCAAAATACCTCGACGCGCTCGGCTTCTCCAGCACTCAAATCGGCTGGGTCAATTCCATCGGCCCCTGGCTGCTCATGTTCGTTCCCTTGCTTTGGGGTTTTGCCGCCGACAAGCTTAACCGCCCCGTCCTGCTGCTGAAAGTCGCGTGCGTCTGCGTCGCGCTGGCGCTGATACCTCTGGGCAGCGTCACGACCTTTGGCGGCGTCATCGGCGTCTGGCTGCTCTATTCGTTCTTCGCCACGCCCATTATTCCGCTGGCCGACAGTGTGGCCATCGTTGAAGCGCGCCGCATCGGCACGGATTTCGCCCGTCTTCGCCTATGGGGTTCGATCGGCTTTATCGCGGTGATGTTTGGCTTCAAGTATTTTCAGCACGGCCCGGAGTACTTGCTGCGCGTGCCGCTCGTTGCGCTGTGCCTCGCCGTGCTCGCCGCCGTGTGCGCCCAATGGCTCAAGCAGCACGAAACCAACCTCCACCGTCCCCGTCCGTCGTTTCGCGACGCCCAACGGCTTGCGCACGATCCCGCGCTGATGTGGTTTTTCATCGCGGGCATGGTTCATCAAGCGTCGATGTCGCCATACTATCTTTTTTACCCGCTCTCGCTGGACGCGCGCGGCTTCGCGCCGGGCGTCGCCGAATGGTCGCTCGGCGCCGGCGTCGTCGCAGAAATCGTCATGTTTCAATTCGTGCGCGGCCTGCTCGCGCGCCGTCCGCTCTTTCCATTGATTGGCATTTCAATGCTGATGACGGCCGTGCGCTGGGTCCTCATTCCGGCAATCGGAAACAGCGTGACGATGGCCTCGCTGCAAACCACGCACGCCTTCACCTTCGCGCTCTGCTATGCCGGCTCCATCTCCTACCTCGAACACAACGTGGACGAACCGCTGCGCGCAACCGGACGGGCGATGTATTCCGCCATTTCGCAGGGCATGGGCAGTTTGCTGGGGCATCGCCTCGCCAGTTTCTTGGCGGATTACTACAAACCAGACGGCGCGCACAGCGACAAAATCGCCGGCTACACACTCGCGTTCAGAGCGGCCGCGCTTGTGGAAATCCTCGCCCTCGCGCCGCTGCTGATCTCCGCGCACTACACGCGCAAATCCGCCAGAAGCGCGGGCGACCTGTTCAAAGAAGCGCCGCCCCCGGCAACGGAAGAAGTATGAGCGGGTAATCGTAAGGAGCGGCGGCACTCTTGCCGCCGTGCGCGCTGCCATGTCAACGGCGGCATGAGTGCCGCCGCTCCTGTTTCCCCTCACTTCTTGTCCACAAAAAATAAATGCCACCAACGCGGACAATTCCGGTCGTATTGAATATTTTTCAAAAAAGAAAAATCCTGCATCGTCAGCGGCGAAGGCGGGCGCGGCGCGTCTTTGCCCATCTCATCCAGCGCCGGAATCGAAAGCAGCAGCCGCCCGCCCGGCTTCAGCAGCGACATTAATTTTGTCACAGCCTCTTCCAGCCGCGGTTTGATGCCCTCGATGTGATCCAGCGTTTCCGTACAGACCACCCCGGAACAACTCCCCGGCTTCAAACTGTTTTCATCCAGCGTGGCCGTTTCAAAAATGACGTTCGCAAGACGATGCTCGCCCTTCAACGTATTGCCGACCTCCAACCGCGCCGCGTCCGGATCGATGCCCAGCAGATGCGCGCGCGGTTTCTTCGCGGCCATGTTGAGCGTGAGAATTCCATAGCTGCATCCGATATCGGCGATCTGGCCTTCGTGCGGCATCAACCGCAGCATGCACTGCATGCGGTGCATCGCGACCCAATGAATCGGCTGAAACACCCCCTGCGCCGATTCAAAATCCTTGTGCCACATGCCCGTGTTGCGGTCCAGATAAATCCAGTTGTCTTTGACTTCCTGAAGCGACATGAACCCCCTCCATCGCACGTGTAAAATGAACGATGAATTATGAACGATGAACGATGAATTGAAAAGTGTCGATGGCAATTTCATCATCGAACTTTCATATCGTTTATCAGAAACAAGTTTCGTTCGTGAAATTCGCGCGATTCGTTGTTTAATTGAACCATTGGGAGAAAAAAATGGGCGACGTCTACAGCGGCCGAACCATCTGGATCTTCATGGGCGAAAAAGGCACCTGCCCCATGGGCGCATGGCTCTTGCTCGACTCCGCCCACAAATACATCCACGACGAAGCCCTCAGCGGCGTGCTCATTCGCTACGAACTCGACGAGCCGATTTACGAAGCCGCGAAAAACAGCGGCCGCTTCAAACCCTCGAAGGATCAGCAGCGCAGCCTGAAATTCCGCCAGACCTTCAACTGGCAATTCCAGGAGCATTACACTTTTCGCGAAGGCCACTGCGAGAAACTAGGCACGCCCAAATGCTTCGAGTAAAATGCACCCATGCAGAGCATTGACAAAGAAAATCTCATCCGCATCGTTGAAAAAAACGACGGCCCGCTCTTTCTGCCGAACGGCGAACGCTTCGTCTACGCCAAACTCCCCGTCGGCACGCGCGTGCTCTATCCGCGCCCGCCGCTGCCCGGCATCGCGAACGTCCGCGGCGAAGTTGAGCGCGCCATCGACAACCCGATCGGGATGGATCCGTTGCGCGCGCACCTGAAACCGGGCATGAAAGTAACCGTCGCCATCGACGACATTTCACTTTCGCTGCCGATCATGCGTTCGCCCGATCATCGCCAGACGATTGTCGAGGTGTTGCTCGAACGCTTCGCCGCCGCCGGCGTCTCGGACGTTCACCTCGTCATCGCCGTGTGTTTGCACCGCCACATGCACGACTGGGAAGTCAAACAGATGCTCGGCGCGAAAATCTTCAACGCGCACTGGCCCAAACGCACGCTCTACAATTACGACGCGGAAGACAAAGACGACAACATCGTGCTCGGCCAAACCGAACTCAACGAGATCGTCGAAATTCAAAAGCGCGCGGCCACGTCCGACCTGCTGATCTACGTGAATCTAAATTTGATCGCGCTCAACGGCGGCCACAAATCCGTCGGCGTCGGCCTCGCCACGTACCGCTGCGTGCGCTCGAATCACAACTGCGATCATCAGCTTCATTCGCGCAGCTTCAACGATCCGCCGCGCAGCAAAATGCATCACGCGATGGACCGCATCGGCCGCTACGTCAAGAAGTCAGTCAAGATTTTTCACATCGAAACGACCGTCAACAACGACACGTTTCCCTGGTTCATCGGCTACATGCAGAAACCGGAGCCGCAGTGGAACATCGTCGATAAAATCGGCGCGCGCATCAACAAGCACTTCCTCGATTGCACGCCGTTGTCGTTCAATCGCAACATCTTTTTTTCAGTCAAAGCGCCATACGCGGTGACAGGCATCAACGCCGGCGAAACCGAACCGGTCCACAAAATCACGCTGCAGAATGTGTACAAACAGCAGCTCATCGAAGTGCAGGGCCAGTCCGACATTCTCGTCTGCCCGATTCCATACACGATGCCGTACAGCGTGCATTCGATTATGAACCCGATCCTCGTGTATTCGATGGGCCTCGGCTACATGTTTAATTTTTACAAAAATCAACCGGTCGTCAAAAAGGGCGGGACGATCATCTTCATTCATCCGCTCGAAAATAAATTCAACAAGCAGCACCATCCGAGCTACATCGACTTGTTCGAACGCATCAAGCAGACGCGCGATCCGAAAATCGTCGACACGTGGTCCGATGAGCTCGCGAATAACCCCGCGTACATCGAAGCCTATCGGCACAACAACGCGTATCACGGCTTTCACGCAATTTCAATGTGGAATTGGGGCGTGCACGGCACCGATCACGTCGGCCAAATCATCGCGGTGAATCCGCAAAGCCCGCAAGCCGCCGCGCAACTCGGCTGGCAAACCGCACCGACCGTCGAAGCCGCCATCGCGATGGGCCGCGACCGCCTCGGCGCGAACGCCAGCGTCTCGGTCGTCCACAGTCCGCCGATTGGGATGTGGGAAGTGAAGTGAACGTGTGAGAATGGAGAGTGGAGAGTGGAGAGTAACGGCGGGGCGGCACTGCATGCCGCGAGTTGTTTATGCGAAGAAAAATGAGCGATGAAGGATCGCTTCATCGCTCATACTCTCACACTCTCTACTCTCATACTGCATTTCTTTACTTCATCGTCTCCAGCATCTTCTGCACGCGCGCCTGAATCATCGCGAAGCGTTTTTTGCCCTGCTCGCAATTCTGTGAGATCCACTCGCAGCTCTGAAACGCCGTCGGCGAAAAATCCTTCCGGAATTCGGCGAGGTACGGCTGCACTTTCGCGAACAAAAACAGCCCTTCTCCGTTGTTTTCCACGAGGAAATCTGCGTTGCACAATCCGTGCCGCGCGAAACTGTACACCATCTCCCAGTACCCGCTCATCTGGCGCCAGGGCGCGTTGAGTTCGTGTTTGAAATCCGACGAAATCGCCTTCAAATCCGCGTAGCTTTTCGGCCAGAATTTAAAGTTCAGCGCGTCGCGCGATTGCCGTGTCACGGTCTCGCGGCGCATTTCGTAGAGCTTCAACGTCAACTCAAGGTCCTGGTAGTCCGGTCTTTCCTTGCCCATCTGGTGCTCCTCCTATTAATGGTGGGACTGCGACAATTCCCAGAGCCGCGCACGCAAGTAAGCGGCAAATTTCCTGACTGATCGTACAGAATGACGCCGCCGCGAACTATTCCTTGTGAGAAAAGTTTGCACCGCGGAATTCTATTTCACGATTCGCCCGATAATCATTTTTAAAACGAATCTTCTAAAGCGCGTCAAATCCCTTTCCGAAAAGATAGCCAGAACTGTGGCGCGGCGTGGGGCCGCAACGCAATACTCTTTGGGGGGATTCAGTCATGAGCGTCTTCACGTCAGCCGGGCCAAAGCGCCTGTTCGGATTCGCCGCGTTCGCGGCAGTCTGTGTCACACTTTTGTTTTTGAGCGGATGCGGCCATCACTGCGGCTGCAACAAATGTAATTCGTGCAACACCTGCAACACCTGCAAAACGTGCGGCGTGAGCGACGCATCGACCTGCACGACTTGCAACCAGTACGCCAACGTCGGCACCGCGCCGCAAACGCTGAGCGAGCCGTCCAGCGCGTACAACACCAGCAGCACGTACACCGGCACCAACACCTCGTACGAGCGCGTCGGCGACAGCCAGAATCTGCCGGTCTTCTCCGCGCCCATCACGCCAACGGTAGTGCCGCCGGTGTACACGCCGCCCGTTACGCCGCCGGTGCAGCAGGCCGCGCTGATTCCCGACCCGCAAGTGCGCGGCGGCGGACAGTACCACACGCTCGCGCAGGGCGAAACGATCTACGCTCTCTCCCGCAAATACGGCGTCAAGCCGAAGTCGATCATCGAAGCCAATCACTTCTCGGATCCGAATCATCTGGCGATCGGCACCCGCGTGTACATTCCGACAAATTAACGCGCGCGCTTGTGGTTAAAAAAACCTCCTGAAGCACGGAACGGGGCGAGTCAACACTCGCCCCGTTTTTTATGAAATCGCTCCGATATTTTTGCAAGATCGCCACACGCTCCTGCGCCGCCGCGCGGGCTGCCGGCGGCGCCGCTTCGTCGAGACGTTTCGTGGGTGTTCACGGATTTCAGCGTGGCGCACCGCGCCCGCGAATCCCCGTGCAAGACAACCGACGCTTTCGCCGCGTTGGTGTATTCTTCAACCGATATTCGCGATTGTAACCTTTTGTGCCGCAGGAGTTGTCTTGCGGGCGTGTTTCTTTATTCCGATTGAAATGGAATCGTCGCCATGAAAAACAGCATTGTCGTTTCGGCTCTTTTGATTCTCGCCAGTTTCACCAGTCACGACGCCTGCGCCGCGACCGCGCCTCTCGAAATCACCACGCCTCGGGGCGGCGAGGTCTATCTTGTGGGGCAAACACAGCAGGTGCGCGTGACGGGACGATTCAAGCAGGTGATCATTGATCTCAGCCGCGACGGCGGGGCCACCTTTGCCGACGTGGGGACGATCGACAACACCGTCAAAGACAAGTCGCTGCAAAATCTCTTGACGTTCACCGTCGCGGGGCCGGCGGCCACCAATTGCATCATGCGCGCGCGAGGCGTAATGGCCAAAGGCACAATTCAAGCGCTGTCGGGCGGGTTTGTGATTACGGACGGCAACACGCTTGCGCCCGTGATCACGATGGATTTGGCCGACGGTTCCGTGACGACGCCGAAGCTCGCCACTGGCGCGGTGACCAGCGCGAAAGTCAGCAGCGGCGCGGCGTCCGCCGGTTTTTTGCTGACGGCCGACGGCGCGGGCGGCGCGGATTGGGCGGCGCTGGACACCGTCGGCCTCGATTCCCGTTATGTGTTGAAGGCCGGCGATAAGCTCACGGGCGCGCTCACGCTCAGCGGAAATCCGACGCTCGCTCTTCATGCCGCGCCGAAGCAGTATGTGGACGCGGAGACGACGCGCGCACAGAACGCCGAAACATTGCTGACGACCTTGCTCCTCGGCGAATCCACGCGCGCTCAGAATGCCGAAAGCACGCTGACGACGAATCTCAACGCCGAAGTCACGCGCGCTCAAGGCGCGGAAGGCACGCTGACGACGGCTCTCAACACCGAAGTCACGCGCGCTCAGGGCGCGGAGGGCACGCTGACGACGGCTCTCAACGCTGAAACCACCCGCGCACAAGCCGCGGAGAACACGTTGACGACGAATCTCAGCGCGGAAGTGACGGCACGCACCGCGGCTGGCGCCACGTTGCAGACGAACATTGACGGCAAGGTGTCCAAGTCCGGGGACAGCATGAGCGGGGCGCTGACGCTCAGCGGAAACCCGCTGGCCAATTTGCACGCGGCGCCCAAACAGTATGTGGACGCGGAAACGACGCGGGCGCAAGCCGCCGAAAGCACGCTGACGACGAACCTGAGCGCGGAGACCACGGCGCGAACGGGCGCGGACACGGCGCTTCAGACTTCAATCAACACGAAGGTTGCCAAAGCGGGCGACACGATGAGCGGGCCGCTGGTGCTGAGCGGCGATCCCAGCGCTAATCTGCACGCGGCGACGAAGCAATACGTTGACGCGGAAACCACGCGGGCGCAAGCGGCGGAAGGGACATTGGCGAGCGGAAAAGTGGCCAAGGCCGGCGACACGATGACGGGCGCGCTTGTGCTGAGTGGAAATCCGGCGCTGAATCTTCACGCCGCGCCCAAACAGTACGTGGACGCTGAGACGACGCGGGCGCAAGGCGCGGAAGGGACGCTGACGACGAACTTGAACGCGGAGATTACCCGGGCGACGGCGGCGGAGAGTACGCTGACAACCAGCGTGAACGGCAAAGTGGCGAAGGCCGGGGATACGATGACGGGCGCATTGACGTTGAGCGGCGATCCGACGTTGAACCTTCACGCGGCGACGAAGCAATATGTGGATGCTGAAAAAACACGTGCGCAGGCGGCGGAGGGAACGCTTACCACGAATTTGACAAACGAGGTGACGCGGGCGCAAGGGGCGGAAGGGACGCTGACGACGAACTTGAACGCTGAGATTACGCGGGCAACGGCGGCGGAGAGTACGCTTACAACCAGCGTGAACGGCAAGGTCAGCAAAGCAGGCGATACGATGACGGGAGCGTTGACACTGAGCGACGATCCCGCGTTGAATCTTCAAGCCGCGACGAAGCAATATGTAGACGCGTCGGTCGGGGCGGTTGCAACAATACAAAGCGGGCCAATCTACGGCGACGGGGGCGACGGAGACGTAGTGATTACGGTGGACACTACCATTATCAACGCAGACAAATTCTATAACAATTTGACCGTGAATCCCGGCGTCACGCTAAAATTCAGTGGGCGATTGTTTGTGCGCAATACCTGCACGATCAACGGCACGATCTCAAACAACGGAGGCAACGGCGTTGCGGGCGCCGGCGGCGTTGCCGGAGTGGGCGGAGGCAAGGGTGGGAACTCAATCAGTACAGGTTCGGACAGCGCAGGAGATATTAACAATGGACTGGGCGGTAACGGAGGGAATGGCGGCAGCCAAGATGGCTCCACGGGAGGCCCACCTGCGGGGGCCGCCGGTAGCGTGGCCCCGGGTAGCGTAACGGTGCTAAGGGCTTTGCCCAACGCAGTAACGGGCCGGGATCTCAACGGCGTTTTCTTGGGTGGAGGCGCGGGAGGCGGCGGCGGCGGCGGAGCCGCGCCTCTATTTGGCGGTGGCGGCGGTGGTGGTGGTGTTTTATTGGTCGCGGCGCGTGTTTTTGCAGGCAACGGATCAATTCAAGCGAAAGGCGGCAATGGAGGAAACGCGGCCGGGGGTTACGGGGCGGGCGGTGGCGGCGGCGGCGGTCTTATTGTCACCGTCTCTAGCAATTCTCCAGTAACTGCCGGAATCACTTTCGATGTCAGTGGCGGCACCCACGGCACAGCGTCGGGCACCGGCACGTCGGGAACAAACGGTACTGCGGGAAGAATCTATAATGTCTTTTGATTTGACGATCTGCGAATCGCAATTTTAACCCCGCCCGCTTTTTTATTGCAAGGCCTTCGCCGCCGGCGAAAATGTCGAAATTGCCAGGCGGATCGGTTTTATAGCGCGTCCCCGGCGCTCCCGCGCCAGTAATGCGAGCAACGCAGATGAACATGGATTCATTTAAAGAAAGCGTTGAGAGCAGCTTTTATTCGATTCACGAGGCCGCGCACGCGGTCATGCATTTTTTATTCGGCAATTCAATAAATTACGTTTCCTGGCGGTTGCGGTGTTGTGATCCTGCTGACGACCCGGATATGTCAGACAAGCAATGGATTCAAACCTTGCAAGCCGGCAGCGTAGCATGGGAAATCAAATTTCCCGGGAGTTCGAGTTCGATCGAAGAGTCGCATACGCAAGATTGCGATCATGACCAGATCGCGGAACGCACGGAATACCTGGTGAAAAACGGCGAATGGTTAGAGGACTCTGTTGAGAACGAGCTATTGAAATTAAAGGAGGATACGCGTCGAATGTTAAGCGAACCGATTGCGTGGCAGGCGGTGGAAAAAATCGCTCACGAAATGTGCGAACGTAAAGATGGTTTCCTCAATGGTAAATCCGCTCGCCTTATTTTTGACTCGGTTGTAAATTCCCATATAAATCCGGGATAGACTGCGAAGTTTCGGTGACGAACACGAAATTGTCGAGCGGAAATGACACCGTCGCGGCCATGATCGCGCCGCGCGTGGACTTGTGCCGGTGTTCCAAAGGCCGCGCGCAGTTTGGGGCGCGACTGCGCGGGAATTCGCGAGCTTTGTGCTGCTCACCGTCCAAATCTTTGTTTTACGCAAAGGTATAATTGCCGTTTCTTCAGCCGCGTTAGCGGCGAAACATGAATAGCCGTGGGCGTAGCGCGCTCGCGCGCAAGCCCACGGTTTTGCGCGCGCACGATCCCTAAGCCGCGTAGCGGCGACACCGAGGGGACGCGGCGTTTTAGTGCCGCCGCTACGCGGCTTGGAACGGTCTTTGGGCTTTTACCGTGGCCTTGCGCGCAAACGCGCTACGACCACGGCTATTCATGTGCCGCCGCTCCGCGGCTAAAAGATTTGCGTTGCTCAAAGTCCATTCGTGAAGATTCGGCTATCGGCGACGTACACGAAATTGTCGAGCGGAAATGACACCGTCGCGGCCATGATCGCGCCGCGCGTGGACTCGTGCCGGTGTTCCAAAGGCCGCGCGAATTTTGGGGCGCGATTGCGCGGGAATTCGCACGCTCTGTTTTGACCCCGGCAGGGGTCGGAGAGGGTAGCCGGGGGTTGAGACCGCCAGGTCGATACCCCCGGACACGGCGCGCCCATGCGCCCCTTCACCCCGGCAGGGGTGACAGAGGAATTCGTGCGAGGTGGAGCGACATCGTCTGCGACCCCTGCCGGGGTCGAATTCAATCCAGCGCCTCTTTTCCGGGGGTATCGCGCTGCGCGCTCAACCCCCGGCTATCTTCTGCGACCCCTGCCGGAGTCGAACGGCGATCTTTTCATGCTGACCGGGGGTGTCGGGCGAATACGCCGTCGACCCCCGGCTAATTTCCGCGACCCCTCGCGGGGAAAAAGATGGGCCGAGCTTCGCGCGACGGGCCGGCGGGATGCCCGGCGGTACAGGACGCGCCGATTTTTTCGCAGGCTCGCCAAACGGACTGGCTATTCAGAGTGATCAGATCGGGGGCCTATGAAATACCTAACATTACCCGACGTTCCACGTGGAACATTTTGGCACTTGGATTGCTATTCGCGCACATGTGCAACTTATGCAAGGGAAATAGGGCGGATGGGCCGGTATGGGTTGAACAATGTGCAACTTTTGACCGGATTGGGAGCGACTCCGACCGCCTGAAGGCGGGACTACGAACGTTGTGCAACTTTTGCAACTGAGAAGCGTGTCGAAGAAAATAAGGGCGGCTTGAAAGCCGCCCCTCCAACACTTCGTGCAATTCTTTTCGACTTTGGATTGCTGTCACCCGTGCGCCACTTCCACATTCGCCTTCGGATGCCGCTTGTGGCCTTTGACCCACAGGCGCATTTTGTCCAGCGTGATGTACACGACCGGCGTTGTGTAGAGCGTGAGCATCTGGCTGAAGATCAGCCCGCCGACAATCGCCAGGCCCATGGGCTGGCGCAGTTCCGCCCCGATGCCGTGGCCGATCGCCAGCGGCGTGGCGCCCAGCAGCGCCGCCATCGTGGTCATGATGATCGGGCGGAAGCGCAGCAGGCACGCTTCGCGGATCGCCGCCGCGGGTTCCTTGGCGTGATCGCGTTCGGCTTCGAGCGCAAAGTCGATCATCATGATCGCATTTTTCTTGACGATGCCAATGAGCAGAATAATGCCGATGTAACCCATCACGTCCAGCGGCATGCCGAATAACAGCAGCGCCAGCAGCGCGCCAATGCCCGCGGACGGAATCGTCGAGAGGATCGTGAGTGGATGAACGAGGCTTTCGTAAAGCACGCCGAGGATCAGATAAATTGCAATCAGCGCGGTGACGACCAGCCACGGCAGCGTGGAAAGCGACTCCTGGAACGCCTGCGCGGTGCCCTGAAAGCTGGCGCGGATGCTGAGCGGCAAATCGATTTCGCGCGCCGCGCGCTCGATGGCCTCGGATGCGTCGCCCAGCGCCACATCGGGCTTGAGATCGAAGGAGATGGTGACCGACGGGAATTGGCCCTGATGGTTGACGGCGAGCGCTTGCGGGCCGCGTTCGAATTTTGCGAAGGTGCGCAGCGGCACCTGTTTTCCGGTGCTCGTGGATTTCACATAAATTTTGTCGAGCGAGGCCGGGTCTTCGAGGATCGCGTCGTTGCCTTCGAGCACGACGCGGTATTGATCGATGTCGGTATAAATGACGGCGACCTGGCGCTGGCCGAACGCGTCGTAGAGCGCCGAATCGATGTCGGAGGGCGCGATGCCGAAGCGCGCCGCCGCGTCGCGGTCGATGGTCACGCGCGCTTCGAGCCCGCCCTGGAATTTGTCCGTGGTCACGCGCTCGAGCATGGGCAAACTCTCGAGCTTGGCCAGAAGCTTGGGATAGAACGCATTGAGTTCGCTGACGTCCACGCTGGAGAGCGTATATTGATACTGCGATTTTGAGATGCGCCCGCCGACGCGCACGTCCTGAATCAACTGCGGATAAAAGGCGATGCCGGGAATTTTCTCGGCCTCGCGAGTCAGCGCGGCGATGACTTGCGTTGTGGTGTGCTTGCGATCCGCTGGGTCTTTCAGGTCGATAAAGAAGCGGCCGGTGTTGACCAGCGAGTTGAATCCGGACGCGCCGGTGGACGAATTAAATGCGCGCACATCCTCGTTTTTCACCAGAATGGCGTTCAATTGCTGCTGCTTGGCCACCATCTCCTTAAACGAAATATCCGTGCGCGCTTCCGACGTGGCGGAGATGCGGCCGGTGTCCTGTTGCGGAAAAAAACCTTTCGGAATGCGGTAGTACAAATAGCCCGTCAGCAAGACCGTCGCCGCCATGACCCCGAGCATAACGTATTGATGCCTGAGAACGATATCCAGCGACCAGCGGTACACCGCCAGAATCGAATCGAAAAAGCCCTCGCTGACGCGATCGAGCCAGCCATGGCGCGCCTGCTCGCCCTGTGCGTGCGAACCGGGCCGCGCGAGGTACGCGCAAATCATGGGCGTGCCAGTCAGCGAGACAACGGCGGACACCGCCACGGCCATGCTCAGCGTCACCGCGAATTCGCGAAACAAGCGCCCCACGATGCCGCCCATGAACAAAAGCGGAATGAACACGGCGATCAGCGAAATGCTGATGGAGACCACCGTGAATCCAATCTGCTTCGCGCCGGCCAGCGCCGCTTGGAAGGGCTTGTCGCCGGCTTCGTGCCGGCGCATCACGTTTTCGATCATTACGATGGCGTCGTCCACGACGAAACCGACCGCGACGGTCAGCGCCATCAGCGACAGATTGTCCACGCTGTAACCACAGAGGTACATGCCGCCGAATGTGCCGGCGAGCGACAGCGGGATGGTGACCGCGGCGGCGAACGTACTCCAGAAACGGCGCAGAAACAAAAACACGATCAGGATCACCAGCGCGACGGTGAGCGCGAGCGTGAATTGCACTTCGTTGACCGACGCGCGGATCGAAGCGGTGCGGTCGCTTAAAATGGTTGTCTTGACGGCCGGAGGCATCCAGGCTTCCAACTGCGGTTCAAGTTCCTTGATCGCATTGACCGTCGCGATGACATTGGCACTGGGCTGTTTAAAAATGGCGATGAGCGTCGCTGGCTCCTCGTTGAACCACGCGGCCTGCCGCACATCGACGACGCCATCGGTCACTTTGGCGACGGCGTCGAGGCGGACGATGTTGCCATTTTTCGCGCGCAGGACAAGCGGCTGATAAGCGCTGGCTTCGTAAAGTTGATCGTTGTCGCCGATCGTGAATGCGTTTTGGCTGCCGTCAAAGGTGCCTTTGGGCCCATGCGCGTCGGAGTTGTTGAGCAGGTTGCGGATGTCTTCGAAGCCGAGGCCCATGTTGGCCAGCGCCGTGGCATTGACGTTCACCCGCACCGCCGATTTTTGCGCGCCGAAGATCAGCACTTGCGCGACTCCGGTCACCTGCGACATGCGCTGCGCAAGAATGGTCGAAGCGGCTTGATAGACTTTTCCGGGCGTGAGTGTATCGGACGCAAGCGCCAGAATCAGAATGGGCGCGTCGGCCGGATTGGTTTTGCGCCATGTAGGAGGATTGGGCAGGTTCGTGGGCAGATCGCCGCGCGCCGCGGTGATCGCGGCTTGAACGTCGCGCGCGGCCAGATCGGCGTTGCGGTCGAGCGAAAATTGCAGCGTCACGCTGCACGAACCGACACCGCTGATGGACGTCATTTCCGTGACGCCCGCGATTTGCCCAAAGCGGCGTTCGAGCGGCGCGGCGACGGCGGACGCCATGGTTTCAGGATTGGCGCCGGGAAGCAATGCCGAAACTGAGATCGTCGCCGCGTCGAAACGCGGCAGTGCGGAGACCGGCAATTGCCAATACCCGATGACGCCGGTAAGCATGATCGCTATCATTAATAACGATGTGCCGATGGGGCGGCGGATGAAGGGCTCGGAGATGCTCATGTATGGGCGGCCTCCGAATGCGCCGGCGCGGGAAGAAGCGGCGGCGTACCGCTGCCTCCGATTGGGGGCGGAAGCTTGGGCGGCTCTTTTCCGCCGCCCACCGGCGGAAGCGAGGGCGGCTGTTGTTCGCTGTCTTCCGAGGACGGCTTGCGCGCACCCATTAATTTCGCGCGCAGCCATTCCATCGCCAGATAAATCACGGGCGTCGTGTACAGCGTCAGCACCTGGCTTAAGACCAGCCCGCCGATGATGGCGATGCCCAGCGGGCGGCGCAGTTCCGAGCCGGGGCCGGTGCCGACGGCGAGCGGAACCGCGCCCAGCAGCGCGGCGGCGGTCGTCATCATGATCGGACGGAAGCGCAGCAGACACGCGCGGTAGATCGATTCTTCTGGCGATTGCCTTTCCTCGCGTTCGGCTTCCAGCGCGAAGTCGATCATCATGATCGCGTTTTTCTTCACGATGCCGATCAGCAGCACGATCGCGATGATGCCGATGATCGAAAGGTCGTAACCAAAGAGACGCAACGCCAGCAGCGCGCCGACACCGGCGGACGGAAGCGTGGAGAGAATCGTGAAGGGATGAATCAAACTTTCATACAGCACGCCCAGCACGATATACACGGCAACGATGGCCGCGAGAATCAAATACGGTTCGCCGGCCAGTGACGATTGAAATTCCGCCGCTTCGCCGGAGAAGGAACCTTCCAGCGACTCCGGCAGCTTGATTTCACTCTCAGCGACCTTGACGGCCGTGACCGCGTCGCTCAACGCGGCGCCTTTGGCGAGATTGAAACTGATCGTCACCGACGAGAACTGAGCCTGATGATTAATGGAGAGCGGCGCAATCGTGCGCGCAAGCGACGCGAAGCTGGAGAGCTTGACCTGCTTGACGGCGTTGGACGAAACCGGCGTGGGCGTGTTGATCAATGTGCCGCTGGCGGATTGATTGCTGGAACCCCCGGTCGCGACGCCCTGGGTGGCGGCGAGAGCCGGGACATATATCTTGTCCAGGCTCTCCGGCGTGAGTTGGAAATTGGGGCTGACTTCCAGAATCACGTGGTATTGATTGAGCTGCGAATAGATGGTGGAAACTTGGCGCTGCCCAAAGGCGTCATAGAGCGTATCGTTGATCGTCTGCGGCAGCACGCCCAAGCGCGAAGCCTGATCACGGTCGATTTTAAGATCGGCCAGCAAGCCGCCATTGACTTGGTCCGTGGCGACGTCTTGAACCACCGGCACCGTGGCCAATTTCGCGGCCAGCTTTGGCGCCCAATCGGCGAGCTCTTTTTTGTCGGCATCGACGAGCGTGTACTGGTACTGCGTGCGGCTGGCGCGCGCGCCGATCTGAATGTCTTGCACCAACTGCATGCTGACCGTGACGCCGTGGACTTTTTCCATGGCGTCGTGCAGCCGCGCGATGACTTCGGGACCGGACGCGCGTTGGCCGTGAGGCTTGAGGACCACGGTGATATGGCCCGTGTTGGGCGTGGTGTTGATGTCGCCCGCGCCGATAAAACTGTCCACGCCATCCACGTCGGGATCGGCTTTGGCGACGGCGGCGACCTCGTCCTGAAATTTCGCCATCGCGTCGATGGACACGGATTGATCGGCATCCGTCGTGATCACAATCAGCCCCGTGTCCTGCTGCGGCAGGAAACCTTTCGGAACTTCGATGTACATGTAAATGGTGAGCACCAGCGTGCCGGCAGCCACCAGCAGCGTGATCGCGCGATGCCGCAGCACGATCTTTAAACTCCAGTCGTAGAGCGCGAGGACCCTTTTGAACGCGCCTTCAGTAAGTCGGAAAAACCAGTTGCCTTCGGCATGGTGCGGTTCGCCGTGGCCGCTCCCTTCCGGTCGCGGCTGGCCAGAATGTTTTTCAGGCTTGAGCAAGCGCGCGCACATCATCGGCGTGAGTGTCAGCGAAATGATCGCGGAGACCACGATGGCAAACGTCAGCGTCATCGCAAATTCGCGGAAGAGCCGCCCGATGATGCCGCTCATAAAGAGCAGCGGAATGAAAACAGCGACCAGCGAGACGGTCAGCGACACGATCGTGAATCCGATTTGTTTTGCGCCTTTGAACGCGGCCTCGAGCGGCGTTTCGCCCATTTCGATGTAGCGGACGATGTTCTCGATCATCACAATCGCGTCGTCCACGACAAAGCCCGCGGCGATGGTCAGCGACATCAGCGAAAGATTGTTCAGGCTGTAGCCCCACAGCGACATCACCCCGAAGGTGCCGATGATCGACAGCGGCAGCGCCACGCCGGGGATCACAGTCGCCCACAATTTTCCAAGAAAGACAAAGATCACCAGCACGACCAGCACAATCGTGATGATCAGCGTCATCTGCACGTCTTCTTTCGACGCGCGGATCGTTTCAGTGCGGTCGGCGAGAACTGTCAGCTTGATGCCGGCGGGAATCGAGCGCTGAATCGTCGGGAGCAATTGTTTGATGCGATCGACGGTCTGGATGATGTTCGCACCAGGCTGGCGCTGAATGTCCACGATCACCGCGGGCTTGCCGTCGTACCATGCGGCGGTCTTGACATTTTCGACGCCGTCGATGGCCGTGCCTAGATCGGAGAGCCGCACCGGGCCATTGTTGTGATAGGCGATGATGATCGTGCGGTACGACGCCGCGTTCAGGAGCTGGTCATTGGCGTTGATCGTGAACGATTGGTCCTTGCCGTCGAAGCTGCCTTTGGGCTGGTTGACGTTCATGCGCGTGATGGCCGTGCGCACGTCTTCGAGACTCAGCCCGTAGCTGGCCAGCCGCAGCGGATCGATTTGAATGCGCACCGCCGGTTTCTGCCGGCCTTGGATCGTGACGAGTCCCACGCCCAGCACTTCGGAAAGGCGCTGATTGAGAATCGTATCGGCGGAGTCGTCCACGCGCGAAATGGGGAGCGTCTCGGAAGTCAGCGCAAGCGTGAGGATCGGCTGGTCGGCGGGGTTGACTTTTTTGTAATCCGGCGGATAGGGCAAATCTTTCGGCAGGACGCCGCCGGCCGCATTAATCGCCGCTTGCACGTCCAGTGCCGCGGCGTCGATGTCGCGCAGCAAATCGAATTGCAGCACAATCTGGCTGGTGCCGAATGAACTCGTGGACGTCATCGTCGTCAGTCCGCTGATCTGGCCGAACTGCTGTTCGAGCGGCGTGGTGATGAGTGACGCGATTGTGTCCGGCGACGCCCCGGGCAGCGCCGTCGTCACGCGCAGCGTCGGGAAGTCCACTTCCGGCAGCGCCGACACCGGCAGCGAGAAGTAGCCCAGCATGCCGGTGAGCAGCACCGCGACCGCCAGCAGCGACGTGGCGACGGGCCGCGAAATAAATGGAGCGGAGACGCCGCTGTTCATTTGGCACCCGTTTTTTCGGTCGTTTTTTCGTCGTGGGGCCGGATCGCGTTTGATTCAGTGTTGTCCGCTGCATTGCCGTCGGGGTTCGCATTTGCGTCGCGGTTTGTGTTGTCTCCGGTTTTGTTGTCAGCGCCGCCCGCGGTTTTGTTCTTGGCCGAAACCAATACTTTCATGCCGGATTTCAAACGATCCTGTCCGTTGAGCACGACTTTCTCGCCGGGTTCGAGTCCTTCGGCAATGATCGCGCGATTGTCCTGGAAAAGTTCGACTTTGACTTTGCGCGATTCGACCGTTTCGTCAGGCTTGATCACGTAGACGTACAGGCTGTCCGGTCCTTGCTGCACAGCCGGCCCGGCGACGACCGTCGCGTTCTTTTTCGTTTCGACCAGCAGCCGGATGTTGACGAATCCGCCGGGCCACAGCCGGCTGGACGTGTTTTGGAACGTGCCCTTGAGCCGAATCGTGCCCGTCGTCTGATCGATCTGGTTGTCGATCAATTCGAGTTCCCCGCGTTCGATTTCGGTTTTGCCATCTTCTTCGACAGCGATTGCGGGTAATTTTTCTTTGGCCATGCGCGTGCTAATCCGTGCGAAATCCTGCTGCGGCAGCGTGAATATCACCGAGATCGGTTTGATTTGCGTGACAACTACAAGGCCCGCGGCGTCGGTGTTGTTCGATGCGCTTGCGTGAACGATGTTGCCCACGTCCACCTGCCGCACGCCCGTCCGGCCGTCGATGGGCGAAGCGATTTTCGTATACGAGAGAAAAGTGTTCGCGTAGCTGATGGCGGCATCGTCGCCCTGGATCGAAGCGTCGTCTCCCTTCACCGCCGCTTCATCGCCGCGGATCGCCGCTTGATCGGCCAGAATCGAGGCATCGTCGCCTTGCACCGCGGACACCGCCGACTGAATCGCGGCCTCATCGCCCTGCACGGACGCCTGAAGCTGTTCGACCATCGAGCGCTGATCGCCGACCACTTGCTCGCTGACCGCATCGGCAACCTTCGATTCAACGTAGCGCTTCAAATTAACTTGCGCATTGGAAAGGTTGGCCTGATCCTGCGTTTTCTTCGCCTGATTGACCTTGATCATGGATTGGTCCTGATCTTTTTTGGCAATGTCTTGTTTTTCCTTGGCGCGGTCCTGCTCGGTCTTCGCCTGATCCTGGATTTTCTTCGCTTCGTCCTGCAGCTTTTTCGCGACCGCTTCGTCAAGCTGCGCCTTGTATGGCCGGTCGTCGAGTTCCGCGAGCAGATCGCCCTTTTTGACATCCTGTCCTTCTTTGAACGCGACGTTGACAAGCTGCCCGTCAATTTGCGGGCGCACGGTTACGGTGTTGAACGCTTGAACCGTGCCGAGTCCGTCCAGATAAAGCGGAACATCTCGGCGATGAACCATGACCGGAGTAACTTGCGGGCCAGTCGAAGCGGCGGCAGCGCCGGCTTTCTTGGGGTCGGGCGAGCCGCCTTCGGCTGTGCCGGCGGCGCGAGAAGTGTTCGAGCCGCGGCCGAAGGCGTACCACCCGCCTCCCGCGGCAAGCAGCAAAACGACAACAATCACAATACTGCGTCCCATTGGTTCTCTCCATCGATCAATTGAATCTATCCGCTGGTCGAAGATTATACACCATAACTGACCGGTCAGTCATTTATTCTTCACGCCAAAATGCGGAGTTTCAACCCCCTCAAAAAATATCCTCAACTCGACGGCTCTTCAAGAACAGAGACGAGCCGCGCGCGGCGTCATGACGCAAAAAATGCGCCCCTATAACCGCTCTGTACCGCGCGAGTGGCCCACCCCAGCGGGGTGCCAGACGGGCCTCGCGTCGCATTCTCGATTTCCACAAACGCGGAGCAATTAGCGCGTAGAATTCTTCTTCCCCTCTCGCCGCCCAGCTTATACCATCCGTGATCCGAACCATGCGCGCATTCACCCTCCTCCTCATTGTCACCTTCGCCCTCCCCGCCGAAGACACACTCATCCGCCTCGACGCACGCGACGCCGGCCGCCCCGTCTCCCGCTTCCTCACTGGCGCCTGCATCGAAGACGTCAACCACGAAATCTACGGCGGCATCTACAGCCAGATGCTCTTCGGCGAAAGTTTTCAGGAATCGCCGCGCGTTTCGCCCATCAAGAATTTCAACGCATTCGAAGGCGATTGGCAGTTCAAAGAAAACATCCTGATCGGTAGCGCCGGCAACGGGCCGAAACTCGTCAGCGGCACAGCGCCGATTTCCGGCGAAACCGGCGTCGAGGTTTTCTTGCCCGGCAACGCCAACGGCAACGCCGGTCTCATCGTCAATGTCGCTCGCCCCGGCTACGGCGCGGATCGTTTCGACGGCTACGAAATCTCTCTCGATGCCGCCGCGCAAAAAGTCCGCCTTGGCCGCCACCAGCAGAATTTCAAACTGCTCAAAGAAGCCGCCTGCGCCGTCCCCGCCGACCAATGGATTCCGCTCGTCGTCAAAACATCCGCCGCGTCGATCGAAATTTCAGTATCGGGAAAAACCGTGCTCGAATTCGCCGACCCGCAACCGCTCCCCATCGGCAGCGTCGGCCTGCGCCAATGGCAGCGCCCCGCGCGATACCGAAATCTCTGGATCAAAAGCGGCGACCAGCGCACCGAACTTCCATTCGAACAATCCGCCAGCGCGAATCTCGCCATCAGCGGAATGTGGTCGCCGGTCACGGCCGCCACCGCGCAATTGCAAGCCTCGCTCGAAACCGCGCAGCCGTTCATCGGCACGCAAAGCCAGCGCATCGCCTTCGCCTCAGGCGCAGGCGAAGCCGGCATCGAAAACGAAGGCTTGAACCGCTGGGGGCTCTCCTTCCAGTCCGGCAAGCCCTATGAAGGTTACGTCTGGCTGCGCGCCGAAAAATCCACCGACGTGACGCTGGCGCTTTGCAACCGAACGTCTTTCAACACGAGCGCCGAAACCACTGTCACCGTCTCGAACACAGAATGGCGCCGCTACGATTTCACGCTGACGCCCAATAATTCCGAGTCGTCCGGCTGCTTTGTGATTAAACTCAAAGCACCCGGCTCCGTCCTCATCGGCCACGCCTTTCTTCAGCCCGGCGACTGGGGCCGCTTCAAAAATCTCCCCGTCCGCCGCGACGTGGCCGAAGGCTTGATCAACCAAGGCTGCACCGTCCTGCGTTACGGCGGTTCGATGGTCAATGCCCCCGAATACCGCTGGAAAAAAATGATCGGCCCGCGCGACCGCCGCCCGCCGTACAAAGGCACCTGGTACCCCTACTCCACCAACGGCTGGGGCATTGTCGATTTTTTGAATCTTTGCGAAGCCGTGAATTTTCTGGCCATCCCCGATTTCAACATCGACGAATCTCCGCAAGACATGGCCGATTTCATCGACTACGCCAACGCCCCCGCCGATAGCGTTTGGGGCCGCAAGCGCGCCGCCGACGGCCATCCGCAACCGTACAATTTGAAGCACATCGAATTGGGCAACGAAGAGCGCGTCGATCAGGTTTACTTCGAGAAATTCGCCGCCATCGCGAAATCAATTTGGGCGCGCGATCCGAACGTGATCCTCGTCGTTGGCGATTTCGCGTACGACCGCGTCATCGCCGATCCGATGCAGTTCACGGGCGCCGCTTCAAAAATCACTTCGCTCGCCGCGCATCGGAAAACTCTCGACCTCGCTCGCCAGAACAACCGCGAAGTTTGGTTCGATGTTCACGTTTGGACGGATGCTCCGGGCGCATCCCCGTCCCTTATCGCGCTCACTTCTTACATTAACGCGCTCGAAAAAATCGCTGCCGGCGCGAAGCACAAAGTTGCCGTCTTCGAATTGAACGCCAACAACCCACGCCAGCGCCGCGCGCTTTCCAATGCCCAAGCCATCGGCACCATCGAACGCGACGGCCGCCTCCCCGTCGTTACCTCGGCGAATTGTCTCCAGCCCGACGGGCAGAACGACAACGGCTGGGACCAGGGCCTGCTCTTCCTCAATCAATCCCAAACCTGGCTCCAGCCGCCAGGCCACGTCACGCAAATGATTTCGAAAAATTATCAGCCCATTGTCTTGAACGCCGAAATCAAGAACGGCGAAAAGCTCGACGTCACCGCCACGCGCAGCGACGACTCAAAAGCCATCGTGCTGCGCATTGTCAACATCGACGACAAACCGCGCACGTGCTCGATTCACCTCGACAATTTTTCTCCCTCCAAATCCACCGCGCAAGTCGAAACCTTATCCGGCCCGCTCGACGCCATGAACACCGCCGCGCATCCGATGCAGATCGCGCCAGTGCATTCCGAATGGCGCCACGAAATGAAAGATGGCACCGCAACGTATTCGGTCCAGCCGCACTCCTTCACCATGATCCGCTTCGAATGAGCCGCTGTTCCCCTCTCCCTCCGGGAAAGGGCCGACGGGCGTACTCGCCCGCGGGGTGAGGGGAAGGCGCTTGCGGGAGATGACGCAACCAATTTGACGCAGGTCCCGCGCCAACCATTAACCCCGTTACGCCCGCGCGCCTCAAGTGTATACTCTTATCGTCGCAAAAGCTGTATGAACCCTTGACCCTTGACCCTTGAACCTTGAATCTTGAATTTTGAACCCCGAGGTACCCCATGAAACTCATCCTTCCCCTCATCCTCGTCTACGCGCTAAATCTTTCCGCCACCGACATCCCCCTCAACCCCGCCAAAACCGATCCCGGCATGGAAGTCGGCCAGTGGTCCACCGAACCGTGGAGCAACTCCGGCTCGGTCGAAAAGCAGAGCATCAACGACCAGAAAATGATGCAGGTCCTTTATACCGGCGGCAAAAACGACAAAGCCGCGTTCAAGCACCTCACCAGCTTCGGCCTCAATCCCAAGGGCAAAATCAAACTCCACGTCTACACCGCCGAAGAAAAGCCGCCGCAGGTCGCCATCGCGCTTTCCACGACGCTCGCCTACAAATGGCACGAATCCAAATGGCGCGACTTAAAAAAGGGATGGAACGCACTCGAATTCGACGTCGGCACAAGCGATTGGAAGACTGAAGCTTCCGGCTGGAAATTCAGCGTCTCCGTCGAACCGCCCAATGACGTGCGCGCCGTCGATTTCATCGTTTTCAACGGCGACAAAACCGGCGTGCTGTACGTGCAAGGCTGGAGCTACGACGCCGACGAAACCGGCGAAAAAATCAAGACTTTCATGCAGGACATACAAAGCGAAGACGCCTCCAAGCGCGAACTCGCCGAGAAAGCCCTCGTCGCCATCGGCCGCCCCGCGCTCGAAGCCCTTCACCAGATCGCCGACAACGACCGCCCCGAAGTCCTGCTGCGCGCCGCCAGCGCCATCCGCCAAATCGAAGCCATCCCCGAAGCCAAGCCCGCCGATCCGACGATTTTGGAGGCCATCGAAAAGCAAAAGGAGGAGCAATCTTTCGACGAAACCCGCCGCCGCGCCGAATACACGCTGCGCGGCATCGACACCGAACGCCAGCGCATCGAATCCCTTTTCAAAGACGCGCAGGAGGAAGTCACCGCCGGCAAGAAGCAGTTAGCCGATCTCAAATTCACCGAAGACGAAAAGAAAAAAGATTTCGCCGATACCGTCGAAAAACTGGAAAAGCTGCTCAAAGAGATCGAGCCGCTGAGCAAAATCGACGTGCCCAAAAAAGAGGTCGAGCCGAAGAAGAAAAAGTAACACGGGCGCGCCTTGTACCGACGGCGTCTCGCCGGCCCGTCGCGCGAAGCGCGACTCCGCCGTTTACCCTATTACGGAATTGAAGCCCGCTCCGCAACCGCCTCGAAAATCTCCGTCCCATCCCGCGGCGGAGAGGGGAACGCCGCGCCGCAGTGCTCGCATGCGTCACGCGTGACGACGCGCTTGCGTTTGCAGGATGCGCAATTTTCGCGCGCGGGCCAGTCGTAGACCGACAGGAAGACCAGCAAGCCGGCAAGGCCGGTGAGGAGCGCGAGGGCGGTCCAGGCGAAGAACAGACCTCTTGAGAGTGCGTAGCGCCGGCATGCCCATAGAACGACTAGGATGCAACATATCATGGCAAGGGCATTGGCGCCCAGCGCAAGCGGCGACCAGATGCCGAAGCTCAGTGACAGTTGAGCGCTTTCCTCATCGTCGAAATATTTCGTCGCCAAAATGCCAGCCGGTGGGAGCAGTTCGGCGCTAATGAGATTGCGCCACGACACCGATTCGGGAAGTTGCGGCGGGTCGAGTGTCATCGGGGCGTTCGCAGCCCCGATTATTAAGCCACGGATTGGGAGGGGCGTTGTTTTCAGGACAGTTCCCGTTTCATCAAGCAGCGAAATCTGTTCTGGCGGCGCGCCGGGCGGAGTGGGGCTGTAGCTTGCGTCGTTTGCAGAATACCAAACGCAATATCCGGCAGTCGTTTTATAAACGATCACGCTCGGGTATGCGCGCGCGTCGAATTGCCGGGCTATTCCAAGTAAATCTTTGAAGTTCGCGTCGAGGACATGGATGCTTGTGTTCGTCAGAAGGTAAGTTGTCTCTAAATACAAGTTGGTAAAGGAGAAGCATTCAATGTGCTCGCCTTCGGGCAAGTCGCGCACGCGTGTCACAGAGCGTTTTTCGAAGTCGATCGTGTAAATGTTGTCGCCAAACGCCCAGACCAGTTTGTGGCCGCCGCGCTGATACCAACCGGAATCCTTCAGTTCGCCTTCGAATCCGGCGCCAGCTTCGTTTGTTGGAGCGAATCCGTCCGGCCCCAACGAGCCGATTCGTCCCCCTTCGCCAAACGCAACGAAACGGCGCGCACTGCGGACATAGTACCATAGGTTGCGATAGAACTTTGGGGCGACGTCGTCGCTCGCCACGAATTCGTAATAACGCATTTCGTCACGGTAAGCGTATCGCAATTCACGATCAGGTCGTGCACGGCCAAGCAATACGCCGCTGACGCTGCGCAATGAATTCACGGGCACGGCATGGCCGTTCAAATCCGCAACTTCTTCGATGTTTTCATAGCTATCGCGGTAGTAGGGATACCAATTGGCCTTTACTTTTCCCAGTAAGACGCTGCCATTACGCTGCACAAAGTACTCATGGTACTCGCGGCAGGCTCCCAAGCTCTCGCGGAATCCGTATTCAGCATTCAGGCTGAGCGAAAGAACCGTCACGAGCGAAAGTAGCCCGATAAGGAGCACAAAGATCAAGGCCACGCGTGCGATGCGCGGTTGCGGCGCGTACGTGCCGGCGGTCAGAAAACTTCCAAACGCAGCAAGGGCAAGCACCGCGTCGAAGAACAAAATGATGAGCAAGGCTTGCCAAAATTCGGTGACGCGCACAGCCAGGACTATAGCCGTCAACGCGAACATCAGAGGGACTCCACGGCTGAGATACCATCGTGCGGGCCTCGAAACGCACAGTGCCGCGGCCAGGTACGCGATCGTTCCGCAGCAAATGTCGATGGCGTGAGGCAGCGACATTCTCCAATCGAACGGCTTCATTGGGTGCGGTTGATAAACCGAGGAAAGGACGGCGAAAAGAAACGGCGGCACCGCCGCGCCAAAGAATAGAATTCCGCCAGCGAGGACTTTCGCCAGGAAAATCCGCGCGGGGGAGATGGGCCGGTGAAAGAGAAACGCGCGGCGGTCGCCCCGGGATTCGCGCCAGAATTGCAACCCGCCGAGCGCAACGCCCCAGAGCACATAGATGGCGCAAAGATGCCCTTTATCGTTCGTAAAAACGCCTAGGTAGATTTGTCCCCAGGGGTCCGACGAATAGCTCCACCAAAACAGTATGAACCCGCACAGCGCCGCCGCGCCCCACATCAGATTCTCGCGAATTTCCTTCCAAATAATCGAACTCACGCGGCACCCCCCATCCGTTCCAGAAAGAAGCTTTTTTCACCCCGCTCGCCGGCATAGTCGATGAACGCTTCCTCCAGCGTCGTCGGCATCGTCGTGGAACTCTCCACGGGAAGCGCATCGAGGATCTTTTGCGTCGCGTCGCAGAAATTTGCGATGGAGAGCGACAGCTCGTTGGGAAAGCGCTGCACGTTCAGCAAGCCTGGAATCTCCGGCAACGCGGGCGGTTCGCTTTTAAAGCGCAGCAGAATTCTGCGGATGCGCGCGGCCAATGTGTCCAGCTTGCATTGCGCGCGAAGCACGCCGCGATCCACGATGGCCACATGTTCCGCGACGCGCTCGACGTCCGAGAGCATGTGCGACGAAAAGAGGATCGTGCGGCCTTCGCGGCGCGTGACGTAAAGCATCGATTCGAGCAACCCGCGGCGCACGACTGGATCGAGCCCCAGCGCGGGGTCGTCGAGGATTAGCAGTTCGGGGCCGGGCGCCAGCGTCAGCGCGATGCACACGCCCGCGCGTTCGCCGCGCGACAGGGCTTTGGCGCGCGCGTTCGGATCGATGCGGAAATGCTTGAGCACCGACTGGAACAAATCCTCGTTCCACGTGCGGAAACATTGCGCCTGAAATTTTCCGCACTGCCGCACGCGCATCCACGGCGGGAGGTAATGGCCTTCGGAAAGGTAGCCGATGCGCGCGCGCGTCGCCGGCGAGAGGCGGCGGGAATCTTCGCCCAGCACCGTCGCGCGCCCGCGCGTGGGTTCGAGCAGGCCCAGCAACATGCGAATAGTTGTCGTCTTGCCCGAGCCGTTGCGGCCGAGGAAGCCGAAGATCGTGCCCTTCGGCACGGCGAGGTCGAGCGCGCAGACCGCGCGTTTGGCGCCAAAGTAGCGGGTGAGGTTTTCGGTGCGGATCGCGAAATCGGTCATCGGGATGACTCCTCGCTAAATTGTCTCAAGCGCCGTTCGAGGGCGGCGCGGATTTCGTCGGGAGAGAAGCCGAGGCAGGCGGCCTCGTTGACAAACGTGGCGGCGGCGTCCTGAATGCGGCGCGAACGTTCGGCGTTTGAAAAAATCTGGCGGCGCGCGGCGACGAAACAGCCCTTCCCTGCGCGCGACTCAATCACGCCGTCGCGGGAGAGTTCCGTATATGCCTTCGCCACGGTGTTTGGATTAATGACGAGCTGCTCGGCCACGGCGCGGACGCTGGGCAGCGGCGTGCCGGGCTGGTGCGCGCCGCTGAAGACGGCCCAGCGCACCTGATCGACAAGCTGCTTGTAGATCGGAGTGACGCTGCCAGGAACGATGCGAAATTCGAGCATAAGTTTGAACAACCGTCTATCTGTACTGCTGACATAGTACACTATCAGCACGTCCGTGTCAAACACGGAGTCATTTTAAAAGAATGCCAGCGCTGGCTTTTCCGTAAAAATACGCTACGTTTTTACGCAACCGGAGCGTGCCTGTTTTTGTCCAATAATATGTGCCTTCCGACGGATTCCATTTGTAGACAGTAAATGGCGAATTATTCTTGAATGCCAGGAACGTTTTCGATGGCGGGCGTTTACACAGATCAAGCCGGCGATGAGCCGCAGGCCGCGGAAGAAGAGCTTCAGGAAGAAGTCGAGTCTGGCGGCGCGCACTGCGCGCGCTACGTGGACATCGCCGTCGAACTGGGCTACTGCGGCCGCGAGCGCGCTGACGAAGCGCTGCGCGCGTTTCTCGAATCCGGCGCCGACGCCGCGGAATTCGGCGGCTATCTCTGCGACGAAGGCGTGGTCACGCGCGAACAATCGCGCGCCTGCGAACGCGCGTTGCGCGGACATTCGACCATCGGCGGTTTTTCGATTCTTGAAAAAGTCGGCCAGGGCGGCATGGGGACCGTTTTCCGCGCGCGGCAGATTTCAATGGACCGCATCGTCGCGGTGAAAATCCTCGCGCCGAAATACGCGCAGGACCCCGGCTTCAAAGAACGCTTTCTCAACGAAGCCCGCACCTGCGCGAAGCTCAGCCACCTCAACATCATCAACGGCATCGACTGCGGCGAAGACAGCGGCTACGCCTATTTCGCCATGGAATTCGTGGATGGGCGCACCGTCAAACAAATCCTCAAGGAAAAAGAACGCCTCGAACCCGACGAAGCGTTCAAGATCGTCCGCCAGATCTGCGATGCGCTTTCTTACGCGCGCAAAATGAACATGGTCCACCGCGACATCAAGCCCGACAACATCATGCTCACGCAATCCGGCACCGCCAAACTCTGCGATCTGGGCCTGGCGATTCAAGCCGAAGAGACCGAACAAAACGTGGCCGTCCAAGTTGGGGCCAACGAAAGCGGCTCAAAAGCTGATGCAGTAAGATCCGGCGATGGCGAAGCGAGTTCAGGGGACGCCGCTGAAGACGGCGCGGCAAAACCTAAAGACAAAGAGCGCAAGCTCGCGCTTGGCACGCCGCATTACATGTCGCCCGAACAGGCCCGCGGCGAAAAAAACATCGACGCGCGCAGCGACATCTATTCCCTCGGCGCCACCTTCTATCACCTGATCACCGGCCAGACCATGTTCGAAGGCAGCACCAGCACCGAGATCATGACCCATCACGTGCTCTCCGAAGCGCCGAATCCGTGCTCGCTCGATCCCGAAATTTCGCCCATGCTCGGCGCGATCATCTCCAAGATGACCGCCAAATCGCCTAACGACCGCTACCCCGGCGCCGACGAATTGATCGCCGATCTCGAAGCCGTCAAAAACGGCCAATTGCCGAGCGCCGTCACCTTCATCGCCAAAACTTCCACCGCTATTCTCCCGCCGGCCGAGTTGCGCCGCCGCATCCGCACGTCCACCAGTTGGGCGCAGCGCATCCCCACCATCGCCGCGGTGATCCTCTTCGGCGTGATGGCGTATTACCTGGTCCAGTGGATCGGCAAACCCGGCAACAATCCGCCGCCGATCAATGGCACGCTCGCTGAAAACACAGCGCATGTCGTGACGCCGTCGGTGTCCGCGCCCGTGACGCCAACGACCACACCGCCGGTTGTGATCCCTACTGAAACGCCCAAAGTCGTGGCGACGCAAACGGTGACCGTTCCGGCGAAGACCGTCGAACCCGTCGTGACCGCAACGACAAAAGCACCGGCGACGACCGAAAAAGTCGCGGTGGTTGATCCAGTCAAACCGCCCGTGCCGGACACGCCGCCGATGGTTGTAACTCCTCCGCCTCCGCCACCCGTGGTCATTCCAGAAATTCCGCGCCCGGATTTGAAGCTCACGCCCGACATCGTCTACGCGCGCTTTTTGAAGGAAGAGGACGAACGCAGCGCGCAGTTGCAGATGGACGCCGCCAAACTCTACGCCGCGATGAAGGAACTTTCGCTCAAACCCGAATTTGCGCTGGCCAAGGACGACATCGCCGCTGAACTGGCCGATCTTAAAGGCGGATGGGAATTCGAATCCAAAGCGCTCAAGCGCATCGCCGATCAAAAGGCCGAAGTCGAATTCGATCAGAAGACGCACGACAAATGGGGCGTGCCCAAAGGCAAGGCGATGGGCTTCGAGGAGGCGCGCGGGCTGCACGTCGAATTGCCCAGCGGCGTGGCCTTTTACGTGGCGCCGTCCACCATCCCCATTGACACGATTCTGGCCAAATCCGGCGACAATTCGCCTCTGGCACGCACGCAGTTCAATTACATCCGCGCCAACAACGCCGGCGTCTTCGCGCTGCTGGCGCAGCTTCCCCCCGGCGAACAACTGCGCTGGGACCGCAAGTTTAAAATGCGCACTGCCAAGGAAATCGAGATGGTCGCGCGCGAAGCCTTCAATAATCTTAAATTCGTAGCCGAGAAAAAAAGCTGGAAGACGTTCTCCGACATGGTCATCGATTATTTGAAAGACTACGGCAACACCATGTACTTCCGCGACCACTCAAAAGAAATCAAGCAATGGCAGGACACGGCCCTCAACGCGCTCGCCCCGCCCGGCCGCTGGGCACAGTTCTTTCACGCCGCGTCCGCGCACGAAGTCATCGGCCAAAAAGGCGAAGAGATGGTCGAATTGATTTACGATTTCAAAACGCCCGAGCAGGCGCAGGATTTTTATTGCGCCTATGGAAAATTGCGCATCGAAAACGGCCAGTTGATCGTTCCCGAAGGCGGCGGCGACGTCGGCTGCGTGCGTTTCAACGCGCCCTTCACCCACCTCGAATCTTTCAAAGCCGAAGGCGAGTCGCTGCACCACGAACTGCGCCCGTTCGGTGTGGTCTTTGTCACCGCCGCGCAGGCCAACGGTCCCAACCCCGGCAATCCGATGTTGAAACTCGATCCCGAAACCAAACTCGCCACGCTCGAAAACATGGCCACCAGCCAGCAGACGTTCGCCGGCCCGCCGCCCGCCTTTAATTGGCTCAAGCCCACCACCATCGCCTTCGCCACCGTCAAAGGCGAGTTTAATTGGAGCGTGGACGGCAAGCCTGTGGGCTCGTCAAAGCTGCCCACCAAGGAATTCTCCGTCGGCGGCTGGATCGCGCTCTGGGGCGCGCAAGGCAATCACGCCTGGTCGCACATCGAAATCGTCCTGCAGCCGGACGACGTTTGGTTCAAACGCCCAGTCAAAGCACCCACCCCCACGCCACCCACGCCGCCGCCAGTGCCATAATAAGATGATGAACGATGAATGTAAGACATTCATCGTTCATCGCTTATAGCTCCTCGTTCACATGCCCCCATACCGAGAGCGGGACTTCGATTAAATAATCTCCCCCGAATTTTGTCATTGATGTGAATGCGCGCCCTATTGCCAGTGTCACGCGTTCTGTGCCGCAGCCACCCACGGCGGTCTTGCCCATTTCGCCACCGATAATTGTCGGCGCAATAAACACGTGCGCGCGGTCGGCGATTTTGGCATCGACGCACGCGCCGAGCACCTGCGCTCCACCTTCGACGAGAATCGAACAAACGCCGCGCGCACCCAATTCGCGAATTGCCGACGTGACTAAGACGCGGCCGTTCGCGTCCGGTTCCGCCTCGATGATTTCCGCGCCATTGTCACGCAATGCGCGGGCGCGTGACCGGCCATCCGCATCAATGCCGGCGCTGATGACGATGAGCAATGGGCCGGCACTTCCGTCGTCGGGATGAAACCACAAACGGCCCGTTAAAGGCGTGCGAGCGCGCGAGTCGAGCACAACCCGGCGCGGCTGCCGAACTCCGCTCATCATGGCCGCACCGCGGACATTGAGAGCCGGATCATCCGCGAGCACCGTACCGATCCCAACGAGCACCGCGTCGTGACGCGAGCGTAAAAGGTGGGCATGAGCGCGCGCGCTTTCACCGGTGATCCATTTGGAATCACCCGTTTTCGTCGCGATTTTGCCGTCCAGACTCATCGCCCATTTCAGCGCGACGAATGGCGTCTTTGTATCCACGAATTTAAAAAACGGCGCGTTGATGCGGAAACATTCGCATTCACGAATGCGCTCAACGACCTCGATCCCCGCTGCGCGTAGCGCCTCGATGCCACCGTCCGCAACTGGATTTCGCTCGATCGCGCCCAGCACGACCGTGCGAATGCCTGCATCAATGATGGCCCGAGTGCAGGGCGGCGTTTTGCCTGTATGGTTGCAGGGTTCGAGTGTGCAATACAGCGCCGCTCCGCGCGCCGCCTCGCCGGCCTCGCGCAGCGCAAACACTTCCGCATGCGGCCCCCCAAATTCGCGATGCCACCCGCGCCCAACGACGTTCCCATCGCGCACGACCACCGCCCCGACCATCGGATTCGGGCTGACCCACCCGCGCCCGCGCTCCGCCAGCGCCAGTGCTTCATCCATCCAGATTTCATGAGTCATGACAAAAAGTCCTGAGTGCTGAGTGCTGAGTGCTGAGTAAGAAAAGCGCACAGCGCTTTGCCGCCGTTGCTCGGCACTCAGGACTCAGCACTCAGGACTCTCACCCCAAGTTTAAAATAATTCCGCCGCGCCGCTTGAAATTCCCGATTATTTCGGTATGAATTCCCATCCGAACGTGCCAAAGCGTTCGCACGCAGTTCTCACTGCCCTGTCGTCCAATGGTAGGACACCAGACTCTGACTCTGGGTATCTTGGTTCGAATCCAGGCGGGGCAATTCAGTAATTACGAGAAATAGTGTGAATGGCCGATAGCATTGTGTGTGGCGCGTAACTAAACTCGTCACCACCCCGTCTTCACCGTATCGAGTCAAATGGGTAAAATATGTGCGTTTATGGCACGGTATTGCCGCATGATGGCGCTGCTTGCCCTGGTGAGTGTTGTGGTTCCGGCGTTTTATTTGCCGCGCCTGCGGATCGACAATTCCATTGAAGTTTGGCTGCCGCGGGACAGCGCCGATTATAAACGCTATCAATCTTTCCTGAAGAAATACGGATCCGATGAATTCGTCATCGTCGCCGCGCGTGTCGCCGATCCGTTCGCGCCAAAAGCGATTCAAGCCCAGCGCGAGCTTGCCGCTCGGCTGCGTGCAATAGAGGAGGCCGACAAAGTCTGGGACATGCCCGGCCTGGCGGCCGAACTTTTTCCCGGCGCGGCGAACTGGCAGGACGAAGCGCGGAAAAGCCCTTTTCTTCGCCGCCTGGTGCTTGGCGACGACGGGAAAAGCGTGGGCATTTTTGTGTGGCTGAAGGATCTTCGCGGCTCCGATGCGCGGAGGGTAGCCGTTGAAAAAATCCGGACTGCCGTGAGCGCGTTTTCCGGGCCCGATTTCGAAACACATCTGGCCGGCGCACCGCGTTTGAACGTTGCGCTGGACCGCGCGTCCGAGCACGACGCCCGCATCTTCATGCCGCTGGCCATCGGCGTGTGCATTCTGACGCTGGCCTTCATGCTGCGCAGTTTTGCGGGCGTCGCCGCGCCGATGTGCGCGGTCGGCGTCAGCGCCGCGTGGACCGTCGGCCTGATGATCATGACCGGCCACTCGCTGAACGTGGTGACGACGGTCATGCCCACGCTCCATTTTGTGCTGGGCCTGTCGAACGGCATCCGCCTGGCGTCGCGTTACCGAGCCAATTTGGAAAAAGCCGACGACGCGCACTCCGCCGTGCGCGACACACTGCGCGAACTTCTTCTCCCGCTGCTGTTCATGAGTTTGACCATGGCGGTTGGGTTTCTCTCGCTGCTGAGTTCCGATTTGGAGCCGATCAAAGAACTTGGTCTGTTCTCCGCAATCGGATTGATGATCGCGTTCCTTTCGAACGTATTAATCGTGCCGGGCGTTTTGTCCATGTTGATGCGCCGGAGTGCCGGCTTCCAGCCGGCCAGAATTATCCAAGCACCTGGCCGGCTGGAAGCCGGCGCTCCGGCGCGCCATTGGAGCACGCGATGGGCATTGCTTTCGGCGAACCATCCATTAACGGCCATCGCCGCCGCGCTGCTGGCACTCGCCGCCTGTGCGGCGCTCCTGCCAACGCTAAAAACGGAATCGAATGTGCTGAAATTCTTCCCGGACGATTCAGAAGTCGCGCGCGACTATCGGTTCGTTGGAGAAAATCTGACGGGCTTTTATACGGTCGAATTGGATGTGGCGTGCGACGAAAGTTTTGGTTCTCTTGCGCTGGAAGGCATCAAAGCGCTCGATAAAGACATCCGTGGCGTGCCGGGCGTCGTGCGCGTCGATCATCTGGGAACGTCCGATCGGCTCCCCAAAAGCGCCGTGGCCGGCGCGCTCTTGAGCGGCCTGACGGAGCGCTTTTATCACGAGGACGAAAAGGAAGTCTCGTTCCGGGTATGCGTGCTGGTCAACGCCATGGGCTCGTCCGAATTCTATCCGCTGCTGAAACACATCCGCGAGAGCGCGGCCCGGCGCATTCCGAACGAAGCGCGCGTGGAGCTTACCGGCGTCGTCGCGCTGCTCAACGACGCGCAGAGCGCTTTGATCGGCACGCAAATTAAAAGTTTTGCATCGGCGTTTGGAATCGTCGTGCTGATGATGGGGCTGCTTTTTCTCTCGCCGCGCGCGGCACTGGCCTCGATTTTGCCGAATCTGCTGCCGATCATGCTGACCTTCGCGGGCATGGCGTTGTGCGGCATTCATCTGGACGCCGCAACCGTGATGATCGCGAGCGTCGCGATTGGGATCGCGGTGGACAACACGATTTATTTTCTCGCGCGCTACCGCGATGAAATGCGCGCCGGAGCGGATTCGCTTCGCGCCGTCGAAAACACATTCGAGAGCATCGGCAGGCCCGTCGCGTACACCTCCGCCGTTGCGGCGGCGGGATTCGCGATTCTGGCTTTCGCGCAATTCAGGCCCCTGATTTATTTTGGAGTGCTGACGGGCTTGACGATGCTCACCGCGCTCGCGGGAACAATTCTTCTGGCGCCTGCGTGCGTGCGCGCGCTGAAAGTCTGGCAGCGCTGATCATTCGCCTTCCGGTTTCGGACGGTAATATTTGTCGTGGTCGTCCACGATTTTCTTAAGCAGCTCGTCGGCAACTTCGTGCGCCGTCAACTTGATTTTGACATTGCCGAAGTAATTGTACTGAACGGTGCAGGAATGGTCCGCGTGGAGGAAGACGGGAAAATCGCGCCCCATGGAATAATACGGCGCTTTCATTTTTGGCCCTTGCTGATCGTACTTTCGAATCATCAGAAAATCGCCGTTGTATTTTCCGCTCGCCGGAATCGCCTCGCCCACCCAATCGGTTTTCTCGCTGTTGGCCGTGTCCCTGCCTTTCAAACACGTGACGACGTTCAGCACGATCACTTTCTTTTTGGTCTTGTCGAAGATGACGTAACTCTCCTGCGCCGACAAAGTCATTGGAAAAACCGCGTCGGCGTATTTCGGTTCAGCCAGGGTGCGCGTGCCAACCATCGGAATTTTTGAGGAGGCGTCGCCTTTTGTGCCAACGATGAACTCGCGCTCTTTGTATTTCAAAATCTTATAGTCGCCATCCCATTGCGCGGTGAGCTTCTCCGCACCGGCGTCCGGCGCCGCGTCCTTTCCAAATACCGCTCGCATTTCGCAAGATTGAAAAGTTACGAGTGCGATTTGCAAAAGCGCGAAACTTACTGTTCTCATCGGCGGCCGCTCCGGATTTGTAACAAGACGCGCATCGACCGCGTGATCGTCAGGCCGAGTTCATTAATTTTCAATCACAGCCGCGCGCCAATTGAAGGCGGCTTGCGCTCAGCCGTCTCACAACCGGTTTTCAAAATGGTATCTGGAGTATCTGCGTGAATCGAATTTTTGCGTCGATTTTGCTTTTCATCGCATCCGGCAATTTGTTTTGCGCCGAAGCGATTCAGCCTCTGGACAGCGTTTCAAAGGTAGACGATCTGCTCGCCGCCGTCAAGAAGACCAAAGCCAAAGTAATCCTGCTGAATTTCTGGGGCATTACATGCAGCCCGTGCATCGCCGAAATGCCGGTGCTGTCGCGCGCGTCGGAAAAATTCAAAGATAATCCCAACGTCGCGTTCCTCGGCGTGTGCATTCCGGAGGAAAGTGTCGCGAAAGAGAAATTGGCAGAAAGTGCGGCCGAAATCGTGCGCAAGCGAAAGGTCGCGTATCGCAATTGGATTTGGTCCGGCACCGGCGACGCGCTGCTGGAGAAGTTCGACATTCAAGGCACCCCTTATACCGTGCTACTCTCGTCCGACGGCAAACTGCTTGGCGAAATTAAAATTCCATTGGACCCGGACAAAGCCGCTGAGTTGATCAATACAAGTATTGCAAAGGCGCTGGAAACGGTTGAGACAAAAAAATGACGAGCGCCCCCTCCCTCCCGCGCGATTCATGCGCTCCTTATTTTACTGAATTCCTCGCGGGAAAGCTGCGCCAGCCGCTCTTGCCGAATCTGCAAAAGCTGTCGGTGACCTTTGATATTGAGTTGCTCGGTAAACCGCGTTCGATTTGGATGCTGGCGATTAAGAACGGGATGCTCGAATCCGTCTCCCCAGGCAACTCCGATGGGTGCCACTGCGGGCCTGCCCCGCAGTGCGGTTTTACACTGAAGCCTGAAATCTTCAGTGCGATCATCGCCGGCAAGCTCTCGCCGCAGATGGCTTTCTTCAAACGCGAAGTCGAGATCGACGGCAACATCGTGCTCGGTTTGAAACTCGCCACCGTGCTTGCTGATTTCTTCAAACGCTTTCCCTGGAGCGCGGCGTGATGACGACCAGCGACAATCGCAGTGAGCCGCTGGACGAGCGCGTGCGCCGGATCGTCGCGCTGCATTTCGATCCCCGGGACGGTGCGCCGTATTGGGTTGAGAGAGCCCGCGCGCTTGACGTGGACGCTGTGCACGCCATTCAAAGCGTGGACGATCTCGCGCTGCTGGGGCCGATGGACCGAAGCGCGCTTTTCACGCGCGCCGTCGAAGATTTTGTTCCACGGCAATTCATCGGCTGCAAAGAATCCTGGATCGTCGGCGAGACCGGCGGAACGCTCGGGCGCTCGTCGTTCGCGGTGCATCGCGGCGATGAATTCGCGGCGGCGTTCGTCGAGCCGTTTGTGGAAGCGGCGCGGCTCGCGAACTTTCCACGCGGATTGAACTGGCTCTTCATCGGCCCATCGGGACCCCACATCATCGGCAAAGCCGCGCGGGCGTGCTCGCGCGCGATGGGTTCGATCGACCCCTTCAGCGTCGATTTCGATCCGCGCTGGGCGCGCAAGCTTCCGGCGGAATCGATCGCCCGCGAACGCTACCTCGCGCACATCGAAGCCCAGGCGCTCGACGTGCTGAACGCGCAGCGCGTCGGCGTGCTTTTCGCGACGCCGCCGGTGCTGGCGAGCTTGGCGGCAAAAATCGATTCTGAAAAGTGCGCGCAAATTTCCGGCATTCATTTTGGCGGAATGGCCGTGCACACCGAACTTCGCGAAAGGCTGCGCAGGCTTTTTCCGAATGCGGTGCTGCTCTCCGGCTACGGCAACACGCTGCTGGGCGTCGCGCCGGAATTGGCCTATTCGCCGGAAACAGGCATCGACTACTTCGCGCAAGGCACGCGGCTTGTTTATCGGGTCGTCGATTCCGAGGTGAAAGGCGAGAACGAGCGGCTGGCGCGTGTCGTCGATTATAGCCGTCGCGGACAGGTGCTCGCGCATCGTCTCGACGAATTGCAATTCATTCCCAATTTATTGGAACGCGATTCCGCCGTGCGCATCGCGCCGCCGCTATCCGCCGCAAAGAGCGGCTTCCTTCTGGACGGATTGCGCGATCCGCAGCCCATCGCCAACAGCGCCGTCAAACCGGAGGCGGGCCTCTATTAATGAGCGAACTCATCGTTGAAGAATTGGTGTCCTTCCAATGCGGCGAGCTGCTGCTTTCAGGCGTGCTGGCCTACCCCGAGCAGCGCGCGCCAAAAAACGCCGTGCTGATCTGCGCGCCGCATCCGAATTTCGCCGGCAACATGGAAAACAATCTCGTCGCGGCGCTCGCGCGCGAATTCTCGCCGCACGCGATGACCCTGCGCTTCGATTATCGCGGCATCGGCGCGAGCGAGATCCGCCTGGCGGAGAACCAATCCATTTTCGATTATTGGGACGATCTGGAGCAGTCGAAAAACTACGCGGAGCCGCTCGCCGACGTCGCCGCGGCCGCGGCGGCGCTGAACACGTTTTCACATGGCTTGCCGCTCGCAATTCTCGGCTATTCATTCGGCTCAATCGTCGGATTAATGACCGGCATGAAACTAAACGGCGTGCGCGCCCTGGCCGGCATCGCGCCGCCGCTGAGCATGTATCCGTTTGATTTTTTGTCAGTGTGCCGAGTGCCGTGCATGCTTGTAAGTGGCGCGGACGATTTCGTTTTTTCCGCTGACGAAAGCAAGCGCTTGCGGCCAGTCTGGAGCAGCTTTATCGGGCAATCGGTTTTGAGCGGACACGATCACTTTTTTCGCGGATTCGAAGACCAACTCTGCGCGCGGATTCGTAAGTTTATAGAGGAGAAGTTGAACGCATGAAAACAGACGCTACGCCGCAATCGGTAATTGAGAAGAAAAAAAAGTACCTGATTCCGTGCACGTATCATTTCTACAAAGACGCGCCGTTGATGGTGCGCGGCGAAGGGCCATACCTGATCGACTCGGAGGGCAAGCGCTACCTCGATTGTTATTCGGGCGTCTCGGTCAACGCGCTCGGACATTGCCACCCGGAAGTCACGGCCGCGATTTGCGAGCAAGTGAAAACGCTTCAGCATACCACGACGATTTATCTGACCGCGCAACTGGCCGATTTAGCCGAAGCGCTGGCGCAGGTTCTGCCGGGCGAATTGCGGCGCTCGTTTTTTTGTGCCAGCGGTTCGGAGGCCAACGAGGGCGCCGCGCTGCTCGCGACGCTGCACACCGGCCGCGGCGAATTCATCGCGTTCCAAAACGCGCTGCACGGCCGCACAAAACTGGGCATGAGCCTCACCGGCCTCTCATTCTGGCGCACGGATCCGAACCCCGTCGGTGGAATTTCATTCGTGCCGCCGCCGCACTGCAAGCAGTGCCCGTTTGGAAAAACGTTCGGCTCGTGCCGCTACGAATGCGTCGATGCCGTCGAGAAAACAATCCAGACATCAACCAGCGGCAAGCCCGCGGCGATGCTCGTCGAACCGATTCAAGGCAACGGCGGAATCACGGTTCCGCCGCCGGAGTATTTTCAGCGGTTGCGAACAGTGCTCGACAAATACGGCATGCTGCTGATTGCCGACGAGGTTCAGACCGGCTTGGGCCGCACCGGAAAAATGTATTGCATGGAACACTGGGACGTCGTGCCGGACATCGTCACCGGCGGCAAAGCTCTGGGCGGCGGAACGCCAATCGGTTATTTCGCAACCAACGACCGCGTCGCGCAAAGCTGGACGCGCCCAAGCGGCTCGACGTTTGGCGGCAATCCAGTGACGGCCGTTGCCGCGATGACGGTACTGAAAATCATTCAGCGCGACCGGCTCGCCGATCGCTCCGCGCAATTGGGCGCGTTCTTGCGCGAACGTCTCGAAGGCATCGCGAAAAAATGCAAGTGCGTCGCCGACGTGCGCGGCAAAGGCTTGATGCAGGGCCTCGAATTGAGCGCCGGATTGAAAAACTCCGCCGCGGAGCTGGCTGATTTTGTTTTGGAGGCGATGAAGGACGCCGGGTTCCTTCTGGGCAAAACAGGACCGGGCCGAAACGTCTTAACCTTCATGCCTCCGCTGATCGTGGATGAGGCTCAACTCAGCGCGGCTTCCGAAAACTTGGAACAGATTCTCATCTCGGTATGACAATCTCTTCATTAAAATGGAATTTATGAAGCATTGAAAGTATAATGCTTCTTCTTTTTACCAATGTTTAAGGTCGGCGTGGGCAGTCCGCGGAGAAAGGTCATGCGACTGAAAAGAGCAAGCTTTAGTGTCCTGCTTTCGATGCTCGTTTTGATCGCCGGCTGCGCGGCCACGCAGATGGTGGCCAAACGGATGGTCAACACGCAGCCGAAAGTCGCGCTTAAGACGAAGGACTACGAATCGCCCGCGAAGATTGTGGGCGGCACCGCGGAGAAATACACACCGGTCGTAAGCGCGTCCGGTGACGCGGATATTCTTTCAAAATTCGCGCCGATCGTCGTTCAGGGCGTGGAGCCTGCGGACAAGGCCACCTACGCCGCCGATTCGGATCGCATCGGGCAGGCGCAGTTGCGCACGGAAGGCGACGGATTCGCCGCCGTGATCGACACACAAAATCCAGCGCTGTACACAAGCGTCGAAAGCGTGAACGTGCATGGCGCTCAATTGACGCAGCTTGTCTATGTCTTCTGGTATCCGCGCCATCCGGTCGGCATGGTTGATAAAGGCGACATCGACGGCGGTGTCCTGCGCGTGACGCTCGATTCGCAGCTGCGCCCCGCGGTCTACGAATACGTGATGGCCTGCGGCTGCTGGCACGGCGTATTCGTTTCAGAAAACGTCGAGGCGTGGGCGCAGCAGGAATTTAAAAACGCGAAGGAAGCGGGCAGGACCTATTGCGTCGAAAAAAATGTCGAAAATGCCGACGACTGGAAAGTTCGCGACCTGGTCAAAGGCAGCGGCCGGCCCGTGGTCTTTATTTCCGCGGGCAAGCATCAGTGTCTCGCGATTCAAACCGAAAATGTCGTTGCCGGTCTTGACAGTCTCCCCTCGAAACAAATTGCTCTGCGCGCGTACGCCGAACTGGAACATGTGCCCGTTGTCGGCGGCGCTTCCGGACAGACCGCGTCGATGTTCAATCCCGATGGGCTGGTCTGGGGCGGGCGGCGCAAAGGTGAAGAAAAAATGTTTTCCAAGCTCGACCACGGCGGCTGGCCGCGCCGCTTGAATGCGATGAAAATTCATTGGGATCAGGAAGCCTTCAACGACGACGGCTTGCTCGATAAATTCATGCGCATGCCCGCTCAACTGACCGGCGGCCCCGTGTTCTCTTCCGCTCCGCGCTGATCGCCGCGCTGCGCTCTTTCCTCAATGGAAATATCGATGCCTCAGACCCAGAATCAACAGGCTGGCTGGAAGCCGGCGCTCCGAACACGCACTATCCGAGCTGCTTTCACTTCCGATCCCGACGATGCCTATGCATGGTGGGCGCTTGCCACCGGCAAGCTCGAAGTGCCCGGCTGCCGCTTTGAAACGTCGGCGCACCACATTCAGGACATCAACGAAGCGTGCGTGCGCGGCGAATACGACATCGCCGCGGTGTCGTCCGCCGCGTGGCCAAAATTGGCGGGCAATTATTGTATTCTGCAATCCGGCGCGTCGGTCGGGCGCAACTATGGCCCTGCGCTGGCGACGAAGCGTCTTGAAGAATCTGAGATCGCGCGCGGCGCGCGCGTCGGCATTCCCGGCGAAATGACCACGGGCGCGCTGCTGCTGCGCCTGTTTTATCCCGGCGTCAAAACGGTGGCGCTGCGCTTCGATGAAATCGCCGGCGCGATTCTCGAAGACAAAATTGACGCCGGCGTGCTGATTCACGAAGAACTTCTCAACTGGAAAGCCGCGGGCCTGCGCCGTGTCGCGTGCCTCGGTGAGAAATGGACCGCACACACCGGCCTGCCGTTGACTGTCGGCCTAAACGTGATTCACCGCCGCCTCGGCTCCGATCTCATGGCCGAACTCAGCCGCGCCATTCGCGAGAGCATGCTGCTGGCTGATGCCCACGAAGCCGAAGCGCTCAAGTGGGCCATGCGCTATTCGCGCGAAGCCGAACCGGAGATCGGCCGCACATTCATCCGCATGTTCGCCAATGCCGACACCGTGCGCATGGGCGACGATTGCCTGCGCGCGCTCAAAACCATGTTCGACATGGCGCATGAGCGCGGCCTGTGCGACGCCGTACCGGAAATTGCGGTCATCTGATTTGTGAGAATGGTCACACAGGGATTCGAACCCCGGACCTCGCCGCAGTCCAACAGCAGCAGTGCGAGAGTATGAGGGTGTGAGAGTGTGAGAGTAACGGCGGGGCTGCGCTTCGCGCCGCGACTCTCTCGCTCTCAACGCTCTTACTCTCAACTCCGTTACTCTCGTCAGGCGTGCTGCGCGTCCAATTCGCGCGCCGTGCCATCCGCGTCCATTCGCGATGAATTCACCCGCTCGCACAGTCCGCAGCCGTTATAATAAGCAAAGCAACTTAAGGCACCGCGACAGTGAACGAAATTTCCGATCCCGACGACCGCCCCTTCGCTCCCGGCATGGCGATGAAAATCGCCAAGGACGGCTCCGCCACGTGGTATCGCCCGCCGGCCTTGAAAACGAAATTCGATTTTCCGCGCGCGAAAGAAGGCGGCCCGCAGACGCTCGACTTCGACATCGGCGAACGCCACCCGGGCAAGCCGCGGCGGCTCGACAAGTATTTGATGGAACGCTTCCCCGGTTATTCGCGCTCGTTTTTGCAGAAAATGATCAAAGACCAGTGCGTATTGATCGACGGACGCCCCGTCAAAGCCAGCCGGCATATTCTCGCGGGCGAGAGAATCAAAGTGATTCTCTTCCCCGGCGGCGCAAAGATCGCGGAGGACATTCCGTTTCAAGTCGTCTACGAAGACGCGCACATCCTCGCGTTGATCAAGCCCGCCGGCGTGCTGGTCCATCCCGCGCGCGGACACAAAACCGGCACGCTCTACAACGGCCTGCTCCATTATTACAAAGACAAGCGCGCCGCCGATCCGTCGTTCCACATCGGCACGATTCACCGCCTCGACGAACAGACCAGCGGCATCATGATCTACGCGCTCTGCCCCAAAGCCCACGGCGAATTGACGCGCCAATTCGAAAACCGCCTCGTGCGCAAAACGTATCTGTGCCTCGTGCATGGCCGCGCCGCGTTCGACGAAACGACGTTCACCGGCGCGATCGGCATCGATCCGAAAAACCGTCTGCGCGTGTCCATCGACGGCCTGGAATCGCGCAAAGCCGAAACGAAATTCGTGAAGCTCGCCGAATCCACCTGCGGCGAATTCACGCTGTTGCGCGCCTTCCCGCACACCGGCCGCACGCACCAAATCCGCATCCACGCCGCCGCGCTCGGCCACCCGCTCGCCGGCGACCCGCTGTACGGCGGATCGAAAGAACACGACTCCTTCGGCGGCATCGTCACGCGCGTCTGCCTGCACGCCGAGACGCTCGCCATTGCGCACCCGGTCACGGGCGAACCGATGCTGCTGAGCGCGCCGCTGCCGGAGGATTTCAAGAGGATTTTGGAGGCGGTGGGGATTGGGGCGGGGAAAGGGTAGAATGCTTTTAAAGCAGCGCGATGGCTGATGGAACCGGCTCGCTGTGCGCCTTCAAACTTTCGAAATACGCGGCGATGGCTTTCTTTGCATTCTCCAACGCTTCCACACGCGTTTTGCCTTCGGAAATACAACCAGGCAAAGAAGGAACTTCAGCCACGAAAACGCCATCTTCGTCCGGCTCAATCAATACACGGTATTTCATGTTAGTTCTCCATTCTCTGAATAAAGGTTAATCCAGACGCATGGCGACTCAAACAAAAAATGCGAGCCCTTTCGCTCGCATTCCCCCTCCGTCTTGAATCTCCCCAGCCGCCCAAACCTCACTCCTTCTTCTCCCCTTCAGCAGCCGCAGCCGCGGGAGCCGCCGCCGCCGGCGCGGGCGGTTTGATCCCGGTCTTGTGCGGCTGCAAGCGGTACGCCTCCGACAGCAGCTTGCGTTGCGCGCGCTTCAAACGCTTTTTGGCGACGCGCAGCTTCGGATCGAAGCGGTTCACTTTGCCGTCTTTGGTCGCGGCTTCTTTGCGCTTGGACAGCTTCGCCTTGCGGTCCTCAACTAATTTGTTGATCGCGATCACGCTCTTCACATCCGCCGGAGGCTTGGGATGCGGCTTCTTTTCCTTTGACTTCGCCATGGGGCTTTTAGACACCTTTCGCACAGGAGCTTGAAATTGAAAGCGCGCATGATAGCCCAACCCGCCCGAAATTCAACGCGAAGATGCCAAAATAATTCCTGCCTGGAGTCTGGCTTTTAGCAGCAAAAATGCTACACTCGCGTCTTCATTTGATCGTTTGCACTCGTTTCGTCCGGCCGCGCTCGCCCAACGCGAACGCGCGCAAGTTGTCACTACGCTGGTTGGGGGTGAAGTATGTGGCGTCATTTGATCTTGATCGGTTTGGCGATTAGCGCGGGTTTGTTGAGCGCGGCGTCCGTGATGGAACGCAACGGAACGCCGCCGCAAGTGCCCGGCGCCGGCGCCGACGGCGGCCATGATAATTTGTTTTATGAGCTCAACGAACAGATTCAGCAGCAGGATATGAAGGTCAAGCGCTCCGACAAGGACTTTTTGAACGACCTCTATAAGGACCACCCTCCCACTCGAAATCTCGCCACTCCCGCCGCCGCCGCTGTCTGCCCCATTTGCAAACAAAAATACGCCCGGCATGGCGAACCTGGTTTCCGCTGCATCCCAGTCGATGGCGACGGCAATCCACTCCCCTTTCCTGAAATCGTCTGGAAAAAAGTCCAATGCCCTTGTTGCGGCGTGGATTTCAAAGCCCCCAAGCCCGGCAACACAAACGCAAAAGCCGGCATGGACCGCGACTTTTGCATCCACAGCGTCGGCGTCACCGCCGTGTACAGCAACGTGTGGACATGCCCTGAATGCGGGTACGCCGCGCTGGTCGATTCCTTCGGACTGTCATGGGACGGTACGCCAATATCGCCTGAAACCAAGAATTTCGTTCAGAAAGAAATTCGGCCGGTCATGTTCAAACGCATGTGCCGCCTGACTGGAATCCGCGAGGACGCGATCAACAAGCCGGACCCCCGCGGATTAATGCGTTTTGCTGAATTAACCAAGGAAGAAGAATGGATGATGTCGCAGGACTTGATCAGCGATTGGATCAAATACGACAATGCCATCAAAATTTATAAGCAGCAGAAAGCCCCCCACGCATTGATGGCGCGGCTTTACCTTGAGTCCGCGTACGCGTGCCGGCACGAATTGGCCGGCGACATTGCCATTCCGGCGCTGATGCAGGAAATTGAAGTTCGGCTTGGCATGGCACTGCGCCTCATTAATCACGATCTCACAGCCGCTTCGTACCAGGTTCGGCGCGATCACAACCAAGCCTCCATGCTCGACCCCAATCGTATGGAGACCGACCCGTCCGTGCTCGCCGAAGCGGCCGAACTGATCGTCGAACTGGGCGAAATCGACGGAGACACCTACCAAGCCGAAGCGCGCCTCAACAACAGACCCGTTGACCGCAGCAAATTCTATTCGAAAATCGATATGTTCGTTTTGCGCCTGCGCTTCGCCGGAATATTGGATCGCCTCGGCAAGATGGACCAGGCGCGCCGAAATCTGGATATGGCTGCGTCTCTGATCAACACGGCAAAACTAGCTGGCGACGAAAATATCGCGCTCCCTCGGGAGGCAATGGAAATCATCGATAAACAATTCAAGCACCTGGCCGACTATGTTGACGATCGCAAAGGCTGCATCGCATTCGAAAAGGAGTGCCTCAACCGCGCGATGTGGGAGAGCCTGCTCGCGCTCGACCAAAAAAGCATCCATTTCCGCGACAAAAATAACCTCGTCGCCCCGCCCGAAAAAGGCGCGCTGGAGCCGGCCATGTCCGCGTACATGATTGGCGAACTCGCGCGCCGCTGCGACGACCGCCTCACCGCCTCGGCTTTCCTCGCCGCCGCCGACGCGCTATATGTGAAACAACTGACCGAGCTCGAAAAGGAAGAAGACGCCCTCGCGCCCGCCAAAGATCTGCCCGACTCCAAAGCCGCGCTGGAACGTGCCAGGCAACTCCGCCAATCCTGGACGGCCATGCGTAACTGGACCAGCGAGCAACTCACGCTCGCCCTTCAGCCTCACAAAGACGAGGCGCCCGTCTCATCCCAAATCGACGACAGAGTCAAACAGGTGTTGAATCTGATCCTTCAAGCTGGCGGCGTTGATTCCGCCGCCTTTAAAATCCCCGCGCCCATCGAACCAAAGATAGCTCCCGCGCCAGAAGTCAAGGCTGTTGCCAAAACTGCGTTGCCCGCGGTAACGCAAGCCGCGCCGAGACTCGATCCATCCGTCTCCACCGGCTCCCTCAAAACCCGCGAAGAACTCTACAAAATGTACTACGCCGCCATCGTCCGCTACGTGAAGGAGAAAGGCGCCAATCCGAAATCACTTTCCGCGCTCGTCGAAGGCAATTACGTCCCGCGCGATAATGCCTGCCTCACCGAAAAAGGCAACCTCATCTGCCCCGAAACGCATGAGGCGCTTCAGTATTTTTCGCAATTCGATCTGGGTAATGCCGACCAGATGGTCCTCTTTCAAACCATCAATACCAAGAACGGGCGGAATCTTTTCGCCGACGGCAAGGTCGGCAATATGTCCAAGCGGAATTAGTGCAACGCTGAACGCCCCCTCGTAGAACGGAGCTCCCGCTCCGTTCTCTTCACGGCGCGTCTCATTTCAGGATCCAATTTCCACTATGCTCTCGCTTGACGATTCCTACGCGCTCTGCGATAAAATTACTGCCGAACGTGCCCGCAATTTTCACTTCGCTTTTAGCGTTTTGCCCAAAGAACGCTACAAAGGCATCTGCGCGCTCTACGCCTTCACCCGCACCGCCGACGATCTTTCCGACGACGAAAACGACCCCTCGAAAGCGCTCGACAACGCCCGCCGCTGGCGCGAAACCTTCGACGCCGCGCTGACCGGCGACACCTCGCGCCACGCGATCATGCCCGCCGTCGCCGACACCTTCGCGCGCTGCAAAATTCCGCCAGAATTCATGCACGACCTGATCACCGGCACCGAAATGGACGCGCGCCAAAACCGCTACGCCGCCTGGGCCGACACGTACCTCTATTGCTACCGCGTCGCCTCCGTGATCGGCATGATGACCATCCACGTCTTCGGCTTCGACGACCCGCGCGCCATCCCGCTCGCCGAAAAAATGGGCGTCGCCTTCCAGATGACCAACATCCTCCGCGACATCAAGGAAGACGCAGGGCGCAACCGCATTTACCTGCCGCTCGAAGACCTCGCCGCGCACGACATTTCCGAAGCGCAATTCCTCGCCTGCGAAAACACGCTCGCGCTGCGCAAACTGATCCGCTTCGAAACCGACCGCGCGTGGGCGTATTACGAGGAAGGCCAGGCCCTGATTCCGATGATCCATCCGGAAAGCCGCGACGCGCTCGGCAGCCTCGTCGCGATCTACAAACGCCTGCTCGAAGAAATCAAGCGCCGCGACTACGACGTGTTTTCAAAACGCGTCAGCCTGAGCGCCGCCGAAAAACTCAGCCTCGCCGCCGGCATGGCCTGGAAAAAGTTCCTGAAGTTCGGCTCGTAGCCCCTCTCTGCAAGGCGTCCCGCGAAGATTTCGAGTTGCATTCATAGTTCCTGGAGATTTAGAAGCAGGACAGACGAGCGCGTGCTTGCGCCCCGTCCTCTGCCGCCCGCCTTAGATTGAGCGGTGGCGGCGGCAAAAAGGGGGCGCAAGCACGCGCGGTGGCATGTCCACT
>DATGGK010000040.1:0-45816 GCA_035308565.1 Planctomycetota bacterium
ACAAAGCAAAGATGGTGTCTTCAACAGACAGGAAAGATGTAAAATTCATGCCGAAAGCTCCCCGTGGTTTCCTCCTGGTAAAGCATCGGCAAGTTGCGCTCGAAAAATGAGTTAGAGTTTTGGGAACTGGTTCAATTCATATATCAAAAGGCCGCACATTCATTTGCGCTCCTGTTCCTTTTCACGGCGTTTCGCGTCCGCTTCGAGTTCGAGCGCCCATTCTGATTCGTCAGGAAATGGCGGATCCATCTTCTCCCATTCTTCGCGAGAGCGAATGACAATCTTTCCCTTCCGTCGCTTTTCGTTTCCGTAAGCGATTTTTTCGTCAGACACGCGATCGGCTTGTTTCTTATTTGGCATGAGCGGTGGGTCCTACGATTGCCTCTCATCAGGATACTGCATTATTTTAAATTTTTCTCACTATTTTCATAGAAATCGCTGACTCTGCCGAATCCCAGTTGTAGATGATAGTGGCGTTTGGTTTGACCCTAATGTGAGATGCTTAATTCGAACCGAAATATGCGTAGCAAGCTGTTTCAAATCAACCGGTTGCTGAGCATAGGCTTAATCGCGCTCGGCGCGTCCATCTTCGCCGAAGATGCGCGCATAAACTCTGTCATTATTGAACCTGCCGAAGTCACTTTTGCGAACGCCGACCAATCCGTCCAATTACTCGTCACGCTGCAAATGAGCGACGGGACGTTGCGCGACGCGACGCGAACTGCGCGTTATGTGTTGCCAGAACAAGGTGCAAAAGTTGCGACAATTGAATTGGGCCGCGTGAACGCGACAGGCGACGGTAGCGCGATTGTCACGGTGTCGGTCGATGATAAAGTGCAGGGCAAAACAATCAACGGATCGGCGAAGATTACCGTCCAGAATTTCGCGGTTGCGCGCCAAGTTCATTTTGTCAACGAGATCGAACCGATCTTCACGAAGGCCGGCTGCAACGCCGGCGGCTGCCACGGAAAATCCGGCGGGCAGAATGGCTTCGCGATGTCGCTGCTCGGATTTGACGCGGTCAAAGATTACGACTCGATCGTGCGCGAAGGCCGCGGACGGCGCATCTTCCCGGCGGCGCCGGCGCAATCGCTGGTACTGACGAAAGCAATTGGTTCAGTCGCGCACGGCGGCGGGCATCGCTTCGACACCGATTCGCGCGAATACAAATTGCTGCTGCGCTGGATCGAGCAGGGCATGCCCAAAGGCAAGGACGACGATCCGAAAGTCGATCGCGTCGATGTGTTTCCGAAGGAGCGCATCCTCATCGACTCGAAACAGCAGCAGTTGCGCGTGGTCGCGCATTACACCGACGGTTCGACCGAAGACGTGACGCGCCGCGCGGAGTACAAAGCGCAGCAGCCCGACATTTTGAGCGTGGACAAGGACGGCTTCGTCACCTCTTTAGGCGTGACCGGCGAAGGCGCGTTGATGATTCGCTACATGGGTTTCGTGGACGTTGCGCGCATCTGCATTCCATACAGCCGCGGACTGCCCGACTCGGAATACGCGAGTTTCAAGCCGAAGAATTTCGTCGATGAATTGGTGATGCAGAAGTGGAAGAAGCTTGGCATCGCGCCCAGTCCCGTCTGCACCGACGAAGAATTCATCCGCCGCGCGTACATCGACTGCATCGGTACGCTGCCGGCCGCGGACGAAGTGCGCGCATTCCTCAACGATTCAGCGCCGAACAAGCGCGACTATCTGATCGACCGCGTTTTGGAACGCGATGAATACGCGGCGTATTGGGCGAATCTGTGGGGCGATCTGTTGCGCAACAAGCGCGAGGGCGACGAACAGAAGCGTGGCACGTTCGCGTTTGCCGAATGGATTCGCAATTCGTTCGCGTCGAACAAACCCTATGACCAATTCGTGCGCGAGATCCTCACCGCGCAGGGCGAAGTCGGCGACAACCCGCCGGTGAACTGGTATCGCCACGTGCGCAACCAAACGCATCTGGTCAACGACACCGCGCAGTTGTTCCTCGGCACGCGCGTGGCGTGCGCGAATTGCCACAATCATCCGTACGAAAAGATGTCGCAGGACGATTACTGGGGCATGGCCGCGTTTTTCCAGCGCGTCGGCAAAAAGCAGGGCGACGTGCCAGCGGATCAAGCGGTGTTTGTGCAGAAAACCGGCGAGACGTCCAATCCGCGCACCGGCAAGCAGGTGAAACCGAAAGGCCTCAACGGGCCGCAATTCGATTACGTGCGCGGCGAAGACCCGCGCATCAAACTCGTCGATTGGATGACCGCGCCGGACAATCCCTATTTCTCGAAGGCGTTCGCGAATCGCATGTGGGGCCGCTTCATGGGCATCGGCATCGTCGATGCCGTCGATGACATGCGCGCGACGAATCCGCCCAGCAACCCCGCGCTGCTCGACGCGCTCGCAAAAGATTTCGTCGATCACAAATATGACATCAAAGCGCTGATCAAAACGATCATGAAGTCGCAGGTGTACAGTTTGAGTTCCGCGCCGGCGCCGCACAACGCAACCGACCGCCAGAATTACGCGCGCTACAAACCGCGCCGCCTCGCCGCCGAACCGCTCTTCGATGCCGTCTGCACCGTAACCGGAATGCCCGAACATTATTTCGGATTCCCCAGCGGCACGCGCGCGATCGATCTGCCAGATCAAGCCGTGAGCAGCTATTTCCTCAGCACCTTCGGCCGCTCGGCGCGCGAAACGCCGTGCGAATGCGAACGCAGTTGCGCGCCAAATCTGTCGCAGACCCTGCATCTGATGAACTCGCCGGAGATTCAAGGCAAGATCGGTGACGCGAAAGGATTCGTCGCGGCGTTGTTGAAAGACAACAAAAAGAAGAGCGACGAAATGGTCGAAGCGTTGTATCTGAGAGCATATGCGCGCATGCCGCATCCCGACGAATTGAAGGACGCGGTAACGCTGCTCGACAGCGCCAAGGACAAGAAGGCAGCACTCGAAGATGTGGCGTGGGTGCTCTTGAATTCGAAGGAGTTTCTGTTCAACCATTGAATTGAAGTAGGACGGGCTGCCAGCCCGTCCGTAGTCGAACCTGGACGGGCTGGCAGCCCGTCCTACAGGAACGGAGTGAGTCCCATGTTTCTGACAGTCAACAACGGACGCTACACCTGCTGCGATGGCGTCTCGCGCCGCAGCTTCCTCAACGTCGGCGCGCTGGCGTTCGGCGGCATGACGCTGGGCGGCTTGCTTCAACGCCAGGCCAAAGCCGACGAAGCCGGCGCGAAGAGCGTCTCGAAAGACATGAGCGTGATTCTGCTCTGGCAGGGCGGCGGCCCAAGCCACATGGACATGTGGGACTTGAAGCCCAATTCGCCGTCCGAATTCCGCGGCACCTTCAATCCGATCAAAACGGTCCTTCCCGGCTACCAAGTCTGCGAACACATGCCGCGCTGCGCGAAGATCGTGGACAAGCTGGCCATTGTTCGTTCGACGACGCACCCCGATTCCGGCCACGAGTCCGCGTCGCACATGCTGCTCACCGGCTACAAGCCGACGAACGACATTCCCGCGCAGGAAGTGCCGAGCTATGGCAGCATCGTCAGCAAAGAGATGGGCCCAAAGCAGCCGGGCTTCCCTGCGTACGTCGCAGTGCCGCGCGCGTTTCGCAGCACGGCGGCGGCATATCTGGGTGTGCAATACAACCCATTCGAAACTCAGGGCGATCCGAATCAAAAGGGTTTCAAAGTCCGCAACTTGAGCATGGCCGGCGGCGTCTCCGTGGACCGCATGAACAGCCGCCGCGAAATGATGAAGAAACTCGATACGCTGCGCCGCGACGCCGACGCATCGGGCGCGGTCTCCGGCATGGACAAATTCGAACAGCAGGCGTTTGAATTGATGACCTCGCCGAAAGTGCAGGACGCATTCGATCTCGAAAAGGAATCCGAGCAGACGCGCGATTCCTACGGCCGGCACACGTGGGGCCAGAGCGTGCTGCTCAGCCGGCGCCTGATCGAATCCGGCGTGCGCTTCGTGACGATGGACATGGGCGGCTGGGATACGCACGCGAACAACTTCGAGGAACTCAAACGCAAGCTGCCGACGTTCGATTCCGCCTTCGCGGCCTTGATCGAGGACCTCGACAAGCGCGGGCGCCTGGACACGACTCTCGTTTTGCTCTGGGGCGAATTCGGCCGCACCCCGCGCATCAACAGCGGCGCGGGACGCGATCACTGGTCGAACGTATTCACGACCGTGATGGCCGGCGGCGGATTGAAAAAGGGCGTGGTGCTCGGAAACAGCGACGCGCGCGCCGAATTCCCGAAGGAACGGCCCGTCTCGCCGCAGGACATTCTCGCGACAATGTACGACAAGCTCGGCATCGACCGCAGCAAGAGCTACAAAAACGAAGCGGACCGCCCGGTGGAGATTTTGAATTACGGCACGCCGATTCCGGAAATCAGTTAGCATGTCATGGAACAACGAATCGCCCGAATCTGCACGAATTGTTCTTTGGTGTGAAAAACCGATGTGATGTACCGCCGGCGTCCCGCCGGCAATGTCGCGCGAAGCGTGGCGCTGTTCAGGCTAAAGCGTGCGAAGAAATTAATTTACCTCTGGTGTTGGCATCTCGCCAGCACATGTTTCGCGAAGCGAAACGCCGCCGTAAGCCCGAACGGGGCGAAATATGATAGCCCAGGGCAAGCGCGTAAGCGCGCAGCCCTGGGTCCGCAGCCCCAGAATGACCCAAAGCCCTGAAGGGGCGAAATAAAATGCGGCCGAGTTTTGTTTTTCTCACAATTTTTTTCGCGTGGCAATTGCGTGCCGCCGATTCACAATTACCCATCCCGCATCTCCACGGCATTTTCCCCTGCGGCGCAAAACAGGGCACGACCGTCGAGCTTGAATTTGTGGGCGACAATTTCGACGCGCCGAAGACGCTCTACTTCAGCCACGCCGGATTCGGCGCTGAATTGATTCCTGAAATCAAAGCCGCCCCCGCCGCGAAAGACAAGCCTGAAGTCAAAGCCGCCCCGGCGAAATTCAAAGTCACCGTCAAACCAGACGTGCCCGTCGGCGAATACGACGTGCGCTTCGTCGGCAAATTGGGCATCAGCAACCCGCGCACATTTGTCGTCGGCGACATTGCGGAGATCAACGAGACCGAGCCCAACAACGAGAAGGCTCAGGCGAATCGCGTCGAGTTGAACACCACCATTAATGGTCGCATTAACGCGTCCGAGGATGTGGACTGGTACGTCTTCAAAGCCAAGCAAGGCCAGCGCGTGTTGATCGAATGCGAGGCGTGGCGCATCGATTCGAAAATGGACGGCGTGATGTGGCTGTACAATTCGGACGGAAAATTAATGGCGTCGAGCCAGGACGAGGACCTCACCTCCGAGAAGCGCGATCCGTTCATCGACTTCGACGCGCCGATCGACGGCGATTACTACGTCAAGATCACCGACTTCACCTACAACGGCGGCAACGGCTATTTTTACCGGCTGAAAATTTCGACGCTGCCCTTCGTCGATTTTATTATGCCGACGGCGGCCGCGCCGGGCACAACAGCGGCGATTACGTTTTATGGGCGAAATTTACCGGGCAGCGAGAAGACCGATCTGACGATCAAAGGCCGGCCGCTGCAAAAACTCACGCAGCAGATCGCAATTCCAAACGATCCCGACGCGGCGAACGGCTTGAATTTCAGCGCGCTCGTGCGTCCGTGGATGACGGTGCTCAACGGCATGGAAGTGCGCGTGAAGTCGCCGGAGGGCGTTTCGAATCCGAAACTGCTCTCGTTTTCAACGCTGCCGCAGGTGCTGAAAGCGGAACGCAACGCGTCGAAAGACGAACCGCAGCGCATCGAAGTTCCGTGCGCGATCAGCGGGCAGTTCATGAAAGGCGATTTCGATCGTTATGTGCTGAAGCAGAAGAAAGGCGAGAAATATCAAATCACCGTTTATTCCGCGCGGCTGGGTTCTCCCGCCGATCCGGATTTGGAAATCCTCAACACGAAGGGCGAATCGATTGCCACGACGCAGGACATCAACGAAAACATTGGACAGCTTCGCTTCCCGACTCAGAATCTGGACCTCGTCTACACTCACAACGCCGGGAACGACGAAGACGTGATTTTGAAACTCGAGCATCTCTATCGCCAGAATCAAGGCGGCCCGCAGTACACCTACCGCATGGAAATCGAGAAAAATCCGACGCCGGATTTTCAATTGATCTGCTCGCCGATTCACGAAATCCATATCGACTCGCACGAGGTTTACCAGGGCGGGCGCGAGCGTTTCGATATTCTCGTGTTTCGCACAAGCGGCCATAACGAGCCGATCACCGTCGAAGCGAAGAATCTTCCGCCGGGCGTGACCGCCGAGCCGATCGTCATCGGCAAGGAAGTGAAGTGGGGCACTCTGATCGTCACTGCCGCGCCCGACGCGCCGATTGGCGAGGGCGAATTCGAAGTGATCGGCAAAAGCAAAATCAAAACGAAGGACAAGGATGGCAAGGACACGGAAATTGAGCTCGTCCGCAAAGCGCGCGGCGGCACGATCGTCTGGGACACGGTCAACACGAACGCGCTCGCGCGGATGACGCACAGCCTTGTGATGGCCGTGCGCGAAAAAGTTCCGTTCATGCTCACCGCGGAGCCGAAGGAGATCACAGTCAAACAAGGCGATCCGATTAATTTGTCGATCGCGCTCAAGCGCCGCGAAGACATGCCCGCGCCGGTGCAGCTCACGGGCGCCGGTTATCAACTTCCGCCCGGCATGGAAATCCCGCTCACGACGATCGAGAAGGACAAGAACGACGCGAAGCTCACGATCAAGACCGATAAGATGAAGGAAGGCGTGTGGAGTTTCACGGTGAGCGGCGACGCGCAGGTGCCGGTGGACAAGAAAAACATCCGCTGCGTGTATCCGAGCAACAGTATCAAAATCACGATTGAACCGAAGGAAGTGAAGGCGGCGGAGAAGAAATGAACCCGTGGCGCAGGCGTCTCGCCTGCGCGGTTCAAGTTTTTTCATCCGGCAAAATCTCCAGCGCCAAACAATAATCACGATACCCCATCGCCCGCCAGAATTTCACTGCGGCTTCGTTCGCCGTCAGCACTTCCACCGTCCAGCGCTTTGTCTTGTCCCAATATTCCGAGCGCAGAATTTCCACCGCACGCTTGCCGATTCCTTCGCGTCGTCGCGCGCGAATCACAAACAGTTGCCGCAAATAAATCTCGCCCGCAAATTCCCTGTACAGCGCGTACGCGACGACAACGTCCGCGTCCTCAAAGATCACTGCCGTGTAATCGCGCGACAGAAAATCGCGCATGCGCGCTTCAAGTTCCGCGACGGACATCGGATTGCGATGTCCTTCGTCGCGGATTAATTGGTGGTTGAGTTCCGCGAGCATCGCGCAGTCGGAGTGAGTCGCGCGCCGGTGAGTCATTTTCCGCCGATGTTCTTCATGCGTTTCACGAACGCCGCGTGTTCGCGACTGCGCAGTCCGCGTTTCAGCACCGAAATGACGCGCGCTTTATCGCCCTTGAGCATCGCGCCAACATCCAGCCATAACCCCGGAAAAATGCGGCTGCGAATGATGCCCTCTGCGTCTGCCTGCAATGAAACATACTTGCCATGCTCGAGATGCAGCCAATTAATACCAGGATCTCGCGTGCGCCAAACTAAGTACTCCAAAACTTGCGCGCGCCGGTACATTTTCAATTTCTCATGCAGATCGACCGACGCGCTGCTCGCTGCAATTTCGATCACGAGTTCAGGAGGGCCTTTCAAGTAATCCTTCTTATCCACATGCGATTTGCCGCCATGCGTCGGCAGCAGCCGCAGAGCCGCATCCGGCTGCGGAATGCGTCGGCGGCCCATGCGCGTGGTTGCGTTGGAAACGCCCTCTACACCCGGCGTGGCAAGCTCGTAAATTGCGATCCACGCATGGGCCAAAAAATCCGGACGTGCGTGCTTCGTGACGCTTACAGGCGAAGACATAATATAAACTCTCCCCTCAATCAATTCCGCCTTCTTCAAATCGGGCATCGCTTCGTAGCGCCGCATGAATTCGTCGCCATCAAGGTGATCGCCATTTTCCAGAGGGGGAACCAGCGGCGTAATAATAGCTCGGCGCCGCTCGCTGCTAAGCGTCGCGTGATGGGGCTTGCTTGCAAAAGCCGATGAATCGCGCATGTCGTCATTCTACCACAAGAATAATCGCTACGCCTTCGGCGCATCCGGCTTCGGCGTCTCAGCCGCGGGCGATCCCGCCGCAACCGCCGCAGGTTTCGCTGCCACAACCGGCGCCGCGGATTTCGCCGCGGGCGCGGCCTTCGCCGCAGCCGCGGCTTTCGCAGCCGCCGCGGCAGCGGCAGCTTTCTTTTTCGCTTCGGCTGCTTCGATGCGCTTGCGCTCGACCTGCTCTTTCTGCTCCGGCGAATAATAGCCCACGCCAAAATTCTTCAACTGCCCGTGCAGGTTCGTGCCGTCGGAATTGTTGAACGTCGAACCCCACCATTCCTTCGTCATCGTCAAACAGCCCGTCGGGCAGGCGAAGACGCACAGCCCGCAGTACATGCATTTCAGCAGGTCGATGTCGAAGCGGCTCGGGCGCAGTTTGTTCGATTCCGTTTTTTCGCCGTCGATCCAGAAGCAGTCGATTGGGCACGCATTCGCGCACGCCTTGCAGACGATGCAGCGCTCGATGTCGTTGTGGAGATGCCCGCGGAAACGGTCGGCGAGTTTGACTTCGCGCGCCAGCGCCATCGTGCCGTCGTACTCGATGGTCGTGGTCGTTTCCTTCTCCATCGACTTGAGATTGGAGTCCCTCAAATACCCTCCGGTGACTTTCATCCCCGACATGAAGGTCTTCATTCCATCGAAAATGTCCTGCATGAATCGAATCATTGAAATTCCTCGTTAAACGTTAATCGTTACACGTTAAACGTTGCCCGTCATCCGCGCCACGCCGGTCTTCAACGTGTAACGTTTAACGTGTAACGTTCAAAGAAATTACATCGCTATCCCCGTATTCAAATTCGATTTCGCCAGCATCTCGCGCTGATCGACCTGCGCCTTCGTCAGCGGCTTGGTGAAGTACCACACCAGATAGCCCAGGATGCCGACCGCGAAAAGCGCGCGCAGCCAGAACGTCGCCGCGCCCAGCAGTTCGCCGTAGTTTTTCGCCAGAATCCACATGCGCGCCAATTGCCACGCGCACACGCCCGTCAGGCACGCAAGCGAAAGCGGAATCAATTTCTTCCAGCACAGCGTCATCATCTGATCGACGCGGAAGCGCGGCAGCGTCCAGCGAATCCACATCATGATGAAGACCAGGAAATATGTTTTCGTCACGAACACAATCAAATGCAGCAGCGTGCCGTACCATGCGAATTCAGGCATGCCCGTCATGATTCCGTTCGCGTCCAAAATCGCCGGTTTGGACATCAGCAGATGCTCCAGCGGCGCGATGCCCGTGGACCATCCGCCGAGGAACAGCGTCACCGCAATCGCGCTGGTCACGCACATCATCGCGTATTCGCCCATGAAGAAAAAGGCGAAGCGCATCCCGCAATATTCCGTGTGATAGCCTGACACGAGTTCCGATTCGGCTTCGGGAATGTCGAACGGCGTGCGGTTGCATTCGGCGAGCGCGGCGAGGAAATACACCGGCGCGAGAATAAACATCGCCGGATGAAACAGGTTCCACTGCCAGAACCAGCCGGAACTCAGCGAGCCTCCGCCGGGCGCAAAACCGAATTGATCGTACGTCATACCCTGCATCGACAGCGTGCCGCTGATCACGATGCCTGTGAGGATCGCCAGCCCGACGGGCAGTTCGTAGGAGACGATTTGCGCCGCCGAGCGCATTCCGCCGAGCAGCGCCCACTTGTTGTTGCTGGCCCAGCCGGCCATCAAGATTCCGAGCACTTCGATGCTCGTCACAGCCGCGATGAAGAGCAAGCCGGTGTTGAAATCAGCGACGTACCAGTTGTCGGAGTAGGGCAGCGTCGCCAGCGCGCCGAACGACGCCGCGAGCACGATCGTCGGCGCGAGCTTGAACATCGGCTTGTCCACCGGATCCGGAATGATGTCTTCCTTCATGATGAGCTTGATGCCGTCCGCGAGGAAAATCAAAATTCCCGGTGGCAGAACTTTGTCGAGAAACTTAAAGAGCGGCACAGCCGGTTTCAGCAGCAGCGCAACGATCTTCGATGCCAAGCCCCAAATCCCGCCGCGCTTATCTTCTTTGGTCCGCTCAATCCACTGCCGCGCAAATTCGCCGAGGAACGCGTTCGTGTTGCATTTGTTCGGCCCGACGCGGCGCTGAATGTCGGCGGCGATTTTGCGTTCGACGTACGTGCTCAAGCCCGCAACGGCCTGGATCGCGAGAAAAACCACGAGGCACGGAACCACAACGGCCGTGAGCGCGGCGCATGTGGGACCGAGATGGGTAACCAGCAAATCATAAAGAGGTGGCATGTGGCGTTGTTCTCTCCTATTCTCGCTATTTCTGTTCGCTCTTTTGTTTCGCGTTCTCGATGATCACTTTTCCATTCACGATTACAAACTTCACTTCACCATCGCTGGCCTTGTACGTCCACTGCTCGCCGGACGCGCCGCCAAGCTGATGCTTCTCAAATTTATCCGGCTTTCCCAACGCCGCTTCAAGCTCCTCTTTCGTCTTCGCCTTCTCGGCTTTGCGCGCGATGTCCTGCGTGGTACCGGCGCCGCAGCCGGGCATCACCAGCAGTAGCAGCATAGCTAAAACTCCAAGGACTCTTGTCATTGCCACACAGATTTCCCATCACCGTTCTTGAGTAATGTTCAGTTCCCAATCCTCTTGTACTCGAACACGAGAGTGCTGTTCCCGTAGTTCGATTTAACCGGAATCCAGCCATCTATAAGCTCCGCAACTCGCTCCTCATCAAACTCAAGGAAGTAACGTCCAATTTCCCCATCACTATCGTTTGAAAAATATGGTATCTTCGCAATCAGACTTTTTAGCGCATTGATAAAATTCCTCGCCCAGACGACTTCAATGCCGCGGCGCTCCGTCCGAGAACCAAATTGAAACAGCTTACGCAAATCTGGCAAGACGTTCGATTCAAGCGGAACGAGAAAGCCCTCCACTTCCCTGCACTCAACATAATGGCATTCAGTTTTGCATTCATGTTCGTAAAGGACGCCAGTCTTGCACTGCACAAGTAATGCGAGGCCAAAATCAGCGGTGCCGTCGGGGTCCAACATGACTTTAATCATTGCAGCTTCTACCAAAGCGGTCGCAGCGGAACCTATCGATCCACCTCCGGCAACACAATGTCAAAACTCCCAATCACCGCGATCACGTCGCCGATCAGCAGCCCGCGCGTGACTTCTTCAAAGCACCCCAGCGCCGTGAACGAGCCCGTCCGAATCTTCACCCGCAGTGGCTTGTCGGTTCCGTCGCTGACGATGTAATAGCCCGTTTCACCGCGCGGATTTTCGCTGCGCATGTAGCATTCGCCGCGCTTGACCCTCAAGCGGCCCGGCAATTTCGCCTGGTACAAACGATCCGGATGATCCGCCGGCAGCTTTTCGTTTTCGCGCATCATCGTGCAGACTTGTTTGATGATCTTGATCGACTCGAAAACTTCCTTCACGCGCACGACGTAACGGTCGTAGCTGTCGCCGAGCGTCCCGTGCGGGTTGCTGCCTTGGGGAGTTCCTCCGTCGCCGATGGGAATGTCGAATTTCAGTTTGTCGTAGATCGAATACGGCTCGTTCTTGCGGATGTCCCACGTCACGCCAGACCCGCGCAGGTTCGGCCCGACCAGACCCCAATTAATCGCTTGATCCCGCGAGCAGATGCCCACGTTGCAGAGGCGTTCCTGGAAGATCGTGTTGCTCGTGATCAGTTCGTTGAATTCAACCATCTTCGGCCAGAGATAGTCCGCGAATTGATCGCACTTCTCGATGAAGCCGGGCGGCGCATCGTACGACACGCCGCCGATGGTCATGTAATTGTACGTCAGCCGCGCGCCGCAGACTTCTTCGAAGATGTCGTTGACGCGTTCGCGGTGGCAGATGCCGTGCAGGAACGGCGTGTACGCGCCCATGTCCATGGCCAGCGCGCCGACGCAGATCATGTGGCTGGAGATGCGGTTGAGTTCCGCGACCATCACACGCATCAGTTCCGCGCGCAGCGGCACTTTGTACCCCGCCAGTTTCTCGACGCCCAGCGCGTAGGCGTGGTTCGAATTCATCGAGCAGACGTAATCGACGCGGTCGGTATAAGGCATGAACTGCCGGTAATCGACGTTCTCGGCGATTTTTTCGATGGCGCGGTGCAGGTAGCCGACATCCGGGCGCGCGGCCACACAGACTTCGCCGTCCGAGATGACTTCGAGGCGCAGCACGCCGTGCGTGGACGGGTGGTGCGGCCCCATGGAGAGGACCATTTCCTCCGAGTTGACGCGGCCTTTGTAATCGGCGACTTCGGTTTCGAAGAGGTTTTCAGCGACGAGTGGCATTTTATCGGTTCCTGATGACCGGCGTGAATTCAACGTGCGGTTTCGAATGCGAAGCTCAATGCAAAATTAAAAATGCAAAATCGAACGGCGGCATACCGACATTTTTCATTTTTCATTTTTCATTTATTTCTTCTCCACCAGCCCCAATTTCTCCAGCATTTCCTTCTCCTTGGCCTCGCGTTCCTCATTCCCGCTGCCCACGGCATCGGCAAAAAACTGGTCGTCGCGCAATGTCGGCACGCCGCCGTATTCTTCCGGGTACGAATAATCCTTCCGTCCCGGCCACCCGACCCAATCCTGCGGATTCATAATTCGCCGCAAATCCGGATGGCCCGTGAACTTAATCCCGTACAGATCGTACGCCTCGCGCTCGAAGAAATTCGCCATGGCCCACAAGTCGCAGACCGTGTCGCACTCCGGATTCTCGCGCGGCAGAACCACTTTCACCGAACACTTGTGGAAGTACGTCATGCTGTGCAGCGAATAGACCACCCAAAGTTCCCGCCCGGTATCCGCGCCGCTCAAGCACATTAGGCTATCGAAGTGCAAGTCCGGATCTTCCTTCAGGAACTTCAGGATCGCATGCGCTTGGCTCGTCGGCGCGATGATGAACGACTCGCCATTCTCCACCTTCGGCACTTCCGCCGAAGGCCACCCGGCTTTCACAATGTCGGCAATGTAGTTAAAGTCCATTTCAATGACCTCTTGCAAAAGTGCACATCGTTCGTAGTCCCGCCTTTAGGCGGAACCGCCTCTCGAGTCAATTTCCCGTGCAAAAACTGCACATCATGTACCACAGGCTTTTAGCCCGTGGTTGTTCTGTCTCAAATTCCGTGCAAAAGTTGCACAATGCGCGTATTTCTTGACCTTGGATCTTGGACTTTGGACCAGCCGTTACGCCGCCCGTTCCGCAATCACAATCGGCGCCCGCTTCGGCAGCGGCTTTCCTTCCTTCCGCAGCACATGCTCCAGCTTGATCTTCTCGCGTAACTTGAACACGCCCTCGATCAGCGCCTCCGGCCGCGGCGGGCATCCCGGCACGTACACGTCCACCGGAATATATTTGTCGATCCCCTTCAGCACCGAGTAGCTGAACTTGCAGAACGGCCCGCCCGCGTTCGCGCACGAGCCCATCGAAATCACCCACTTCGGCTCCGGCATCTGTTCGTACAAGCGCTTCACCCGGCTCGCCATCTTGTGCGTGATTGTCCCGGCGACGATCATCAAATCCGCCTGCCGCGGCGTCGTCCGCGGAATCATCCCAAAGCGGTCCACGTCGAATTTGCTCGCGCCCGTCTGCATCAACTCAATCCCGCAGCAGGCCGTCGCAAAGAGCAAGTACCAGATCGAATGCTCCTTGCCCAAATTCAACAGCGTATCCGTATTGGTCATGACGATGTTGTCCGCATCAAAGCGGTTAGTCATCATTCCCATAACTCAGTCCTTTCTGACCTTTGAATTCTGACTCCTGACTCCTGACCTCTGACCCCTGACTCCTGACCCCTAGCCTTCAACTTCCACCGGCCGCACCGCTGGCGCGATCGGAATCATCGGCGCCTGCACAGACTTCCCCAATTTCCAAGACTGCAAACCCTGGTCCGTCGATTTGCGGAACGACCGCACCCACCCCAAATCGCCCTTCACCCAGATATAAATCAGCCCTAAAAACAGCACCGCCACGAAAAACGCCACTTCCGCAAACACCGTCACCGCCGCCGCCCAATTTGCCGGGTTGCTGGTGAGATTCTTAAAAATCGCCGCGATCGGATAAATCAGCGCCATTTCCACGTCGAACAGCACGAACACCAGCGCCACGACGTAAAATCGAATGTTAAACCGTAGCCACGCCGTGCCGACAGGATCCTCGCCGCACTCGTACGACATCTGCTTTTCCCGCGTCGGAATCCGTTTGCTGATCAGATGCGACAAAAACATCAGCGCCGAAGTCAGCACCACCGCCAGCGCCAGCAGCAGCGCCGCCGCGCCGTATTGAGAAATTTCCAAATCGGGATGCATGGTGTCTCCAGAATGAGCCTGTCCGCGAAAAAACTCGCGCACTCGATCGCCGGATTTTCCGAAATTGTGGAGGGCGTTATAGCCTATTCGCAAAGGCTGTCAACGAATTCGATTCGCGTTCTTGAAACTCCTTCCCTCCGTCAATCATTATCGTCCGCCGCCCCATCAAATCAATCCTCATTCTCAATGCGAAAATGAATTGACACAGCAAAGGCCTTATGGCTAAATACCGCCAATTAGGTTCCCGTCTGCGGATTAAAGGGGCCAATCATGAAACCCCCAACGACTTTTCGTCTTGTTACAGCGCTCGTTTTGTGCGCATTTTGGCCTTCGTTCAGCAGCCTTGCCGCAGATTCGGCTGCCGCCAGCGATACAAATGACACTCCGAAAAAAGGTGCTGCGCCTAGCCATAAGGTCGTATTGGCTTCACTCAAAATCTCAGAGTCAGATTCAGAGTCTGGCGGTGGCTCTGGAGCGATCGTGCAAACCTTCAGCCTCAAAGCGGCGGGGACTTTGAATTTGACCGGTTTTCCCGCCATCGATTCAACGGTAACATTGTCCCTGCTCTTGCCAGGCACGACTCCGCCCTTGACTTTGGCCATAAATCTCTCCCAAGACCCGAATATCACCTCCGATCTTCAACGCGGCACGGTGGTGATAGCCGATGCGCCATTCAGTTCCAATTCGCTTTTGGACCAGGTTAAGTTTAAGTCCCAATATAAGACTGGATCTCCCACGGCGATATATGCGCTGAAATTCAGCAAATCGAAGGACGGCAAGCCAGAGAAGCTGCAGTTTTCGGTCGTGACTTATGGCCGCGCAATCCTGGGCGCCGAGAAGGTCACGCAAGGCGTTTTTGGGTACGGCGCCGGCAAACTTGGTGTGCTGAAAGCGAGAGAGAACCTTGCAGACACTCGGCAGGCAAACGACAACTTTGGAGACACCACCGAAATTACACTTCGCTCAATTTCTTCAATTAAATCTGAGATTGCGCAAAAGGTCGCGGTTAAAGGAAAAGAAATGGGAACGGTCAAGAATGCGGCAGATAAATTCTTGGCCAAGTATATTTTAACAGGCAATGGCATAGACTTTGTCGCGTCGTTTTGATATTAAAGTCGTAAAAATCCAAATCGAAGATGGGAATCCCAACTGAGGGCGCCACTTGGTAGTGGTCGTTCGCCGCCAGTGCCGCATCGGAAAATGCGCGCCCGATTTTTAGAACGCCCCTTCGCCACCGCGATCGCGCCCGTGCGAATCAACGTCGTGCTAAGAGGTTCACGATACGGCTGCCATTGTGTAGTCATCGATTGGCGCTCATTCCTCGTTCGCATCTCAACACCTCGTCCCCTGCGCTTGTATTTACGCCTTCCCGCCTGAAGATTCAATACGCCAATTTCAACCATCCACGGAGCCTGTCATGATCTCGTCACGCATAATTCTCTTGATTCTAATCGTCGCCGCCACTGCTCGCGTCCCCGCCCTCGCCGCCGAAAAACCCCTCAAAATCGTCTGCGTCGGCGCGCATCCCGACGACCCCGAATCCGGCTGCGGCGGAACGCTGGCGCGTTACGCGGCGCTGGGCCATTCGGTCACCGTCATTTACTTCACGCGCGGCGAACGCGGCATCAAGAAAAGTCCGCTCGACGAAGCCGCCCGCGTGCGCACCGCGGAAGCCGAAGCCGCGTGCAAACTCCTCGGCGCGAAAGCCGTCTTCGCCGGCCAGATCGATGGCGCAACGGAATTAAACAAAGCGCGCGTGGACGACTTCACCAAACTGCTCGCCGCCGAAGCGCCCGACATCGTCTTCACGCATTGGCCGATTGACACCCATCTGGATCACCAGATTGCCAGCGTGATGGCGCAGCGCGCATCCGACGCGCTGCCCAAACGCCCGCAGCTTTATTACTTCGAAGTCAACACCGGCAGCCAAAGCCGCGGCTTCACGCCCAACACATACGTGGACATTACCTCAGTCGTCGAGCAGAAAAAGTCCGCCCTCTTCGCCCACACCAGCCAGGACGGCGAACGCATCTGGCGCGAGCACCACGAGCCGATGGCAAAATTCCGCGGCCGCGAAGCCGGCGCCGAATGGGCGGAGGCATTTGTGCATTTGAATCGCGACAACAAAAGCGGCGCGCTGCCAGGACTGGGCGCGCCCACGAATGAGAGACCGTGACTTATCTGTGCTCCGCCCAATTTAAACGCGAGCCCTCTAAGTAACCCACCAGACAATGCTGAAAGTTGTGCCGTTGGCCTATTGGTCCTATCGGCCCTATAAGCCCTATTAAGCCCCATTCACTGGCGCTCAAAAACTCACATAGCCGCCAGGCTGACATGCTTTTCGAAGTTGATTGCGAAGTAGCGAATGAGAAAAAAGCGCGTAACGTATGGGCTAAGTGAGGAGCCTGCCTATGCTCAAATTCATCCCGGTTGCCGTCGCTATCCTCTGTGCATCAATTCTCCTCGCCGCCGATCCCCGCCCCAATATCCTCTTCTGCATCGCCGACGACGCCTCCTACCCTCACTTCTCCGCCAACGGCGACAACCTCTGCAAAACGCCCAACTTCGACCAGATTGCCCGCGAAGGCATCCGCTTCACGCACGCGTTCTGTGCGTCGCCGTCGTGCACGCCCTCGCGCGGCGCGATCCTCACCGGCCAGGCCGTGCATCGCCTCGAAAGCGGCGCGAATCTCTGGTCCACGCTGCCCGCGAAATTCGAAACCTATCCCGACACGCTCGAAAAAAATGGCTACGTCGTCGGCTTCACGCGCAAAGGTTGGGGCCCCGGCCAGAACGGCGAACGCAAACGCAACCCCGCCGGCCCCAATTTCAAAACCTACGCCGATTTCATGAAGACCGTCCCCGCCGACAAGCCATTCTGCTTCTGGTTCGGCAGCCACGACCCGCACCGCCCCTACGAAAAAGGCGAAGGCGTCAAGCTCGGCTTGAGACTCGAAGACGTGCGAGTCCCCGCCTTTCTCCCCGACTTTCCCGAAGTCCGTTCCGACATCCTCGATTACTACGCGCGCATCATGCGCTTCGACCGCGACGTTGGCGAATGCCTGCGCATTCTCGAAGCGTCCGGCCGTGCGAAGAACACCATCGTCGTCATCACCAGCGACAACGGCATGCCCTTCCCGCGCGCCAAAGCCAACCTCTACGACTCCGGCACGATCATGCCGCTGGCGATTCGCTGGCCGGACAAAATCAAACCCGGCCGCGTCTGCGATCTGTTCACGCACTCCACCGATTTCGCGCCGACCTTCCTCGAAGCCGCAAGCCTCAAACCCCTCCCCGAAATGACCGGCCACAGCCTGCTCGACATCTTATTATCCGACTCGCCCCAACCCGCACGTGATGCAGGCGAGACGCCTGCACCACAAACAAGCGCCGCGAGCGCGTCCTCTGCGCGCGACCACGTCTTCCTCGAACGCGAGCGCCACGCCAATGTCCGCGAAGGCGACCTCGGCTACCCCTGCCGCGCCATCCGCACCAACGAATTCCTCTACATCCGCAACCTCGCCCTCGAGCGCTGGCCCGCCGGAGACCCCAAGCGCTGGAAATCCGTCGGCCCGTTTGGTGACATCGACGGCGGCCCGACAAAAGAAGTCGTCCTCTCCGGCGAAGACGAGAAAAACATCATCCCGAAGTTCTTCAAACTCGCCTGCGAAAAGCGCCCCGCCGAAGAACTCTACGACCTCGCCAAAGATCCCAACCAACTCACCAACGTCGCCGCCGATCCCGCCTATCAAGACGCCAAACGCCAGCTTCGCGCGCGCCTCGACAAATGGCAAGCCGATACGAACGACCCGCGCGCAAAGGGCTGGACGGATGCGTTCGATAAGTATCCGTACAATGGGCCGGATGCGAAGGAATGAACGGCTTCCTTTAAGATCACAAATTGTCGCGCGCACTGCCCCTTGGCCCCTTGGCCCCTTGGCCCTATCGGCCCTATATGCCCTATTAATCGCGCATTGACGGCCGAGTCGTTCAACAATTGAAAAAGCATCTGCGACGCGCGCGATAAAAAATTATATCGCGCCAATACCTCGTTACCCAATCCTCAAAAAAACTAAACTCCCGCCTGTAGGTACGCCCTACGCTCAACGATCATTCTCAGTAAGCGAGCTTCACGCACTCCATAGAAAGGCCCACCCATGCCCGATTGGATTCCCGCCAAAGACGCGGACTTCAAGAACTTCGTTACGCATCTCGTGGACAAAGTCGGCGCCGCGTCCGCGGATTTCGGTTTGACCGCAGCGCAAGCCACCGATCTCGCCAACGCGTTCAACGCCTGGCAGAGCGCGTACGCCAACACGCTCAGCACGCAGGCGCTTCTGTACACATCGGTGCTCAATCAGGACGCGCTGCGCAAAGCGCTGGAGGCGGTATTGCGAGCCGACAACGCCCTCGTGCAAGCCAACGCCAACGTCGCCGACGCCAACCGCGCCGCGGCTGGCTTTCCCATCGCCGCATCGCCGGGCACGCGCATGCTCATGCCCGCGCCCACGACGGCGCCGCAGGTGGCCAAGGTGATCATCATGAGCGCCGCGCATCTGGTGGTGGAGTTCCGCGATCAGGCCGCGCCCAATACCAAGACCAAACCCGTGGGCGTGCGCGAGGCGGAGATTTGGACGAAAGTAGGCGCGCCGCCTCCATTGGACGGCGGCGAATGCGTGTACTTGGGCGCCGCCAGCGCGTCGCCCTATCTCGCGGTCTTCGATCTGGCCGACGCCGGCAAACAGTGCTGGTTATGTTTGCGCTGGAAAAATGCGCGCGGCGACCCAGGCCCGTGGGGTCCGGTCTTCGCGACAATGGTCCCCGGCGGCGGCGGCAGCATGAAGAAAAGCCATTGGTAAGTCGGATAAAACGCCGCGCGATGAAAGCTCGCCCAGCGTTGCGCGAAGCGCAATCCCGCCATTCCTGACCCCTGACCCCTGACCCCTGATTCCTGACCCCTGACCCCTGCCCCTCAATCCCCCAACACATCCTTCGGCGCATATTTCCAAATCAATTTCATTCCGCCCGCCTTCAGTTCCCCTTCCAGATGCGCCACGCCCGCGCGCTTGAAAGAATAGTCGCCGCCTTCATCGCCGACCAATTCTCCCACGATCGCGCCGCAATCCGGTTCGTGCCCGACGCACAGCAAACGCGCGGGCGGCGGGTTCTTCTTTGTGTATTTCAGCAGGTGATCCAAATCGCAGCCGCATTCCAGCGCTTCGACGATAAGCACGTTCAGTCCCAGCAAGTGGCCGGCGATCTCCGCCGTTTGCCGCGCGCGCACCAGCGGACTCGACCAGATCGCGTCCACGCCGATCTGTTCCGCCTGGCGCAACGCGCTCAGCACTTTCTGCGTGCGCTTGTGGCCTTCATCAGTGAGCGGTCGGTCGAAGTCCGAGCCCTTCCATTCGTCGTGATCGAAAGCGATGCCGTGGCGCATAAGATAGAGGTTCATAACTCGCGGTCTCAAGGCTGTAGTTTTTTTCATAGGCGTTATCTACCGCAGAGGATTACACCGTATCCCAGCGCGTCCCCGCGGCTCCGTGTCTCCTATCTCCTAACTCCTAACTCCTATCTCCTATCTCCTGCTGTTCGCAGTGGCAATTCCCCTCCAACCGTCATATAAGAGATACTCGGAGCGCGGCAAAATGAGAACCGCTTTTTTTCTGCTTTGCCAATTGATTTGCGCGGTGCTGGCGCTGAGCGCGGAAGACGCCGATGTCCCCAGCATCGCCGCGCGCCCATTATCAACCAGCGACATCTCCCGCTTTTCGACGCGCCTGCGCGATGCTGACGACGCCAAAGCGATTCAAGCCGCCGCCGAATTGGGCGCGACGCACCAAGCCGCCGCCGCGAAAATGTTGCTCGATTTTTATCAGCCCGCCATCGGCGTGCGCCGCATGGCCGCCGTCAAAGCGCTCGGTGAATTGGGCGACAGGAAGCAGGCAGACGCCCTGTTGAACATCTCTCTCTGGGACAATCTCTCGTCGATCCGTCATCAAGCCGTGCGCGAAATCGTGCGCCTCGACGGTAACGAAGCCGCGCTCAAACGCTTCACCGACGTGGCCCTTGATGCGAAGCGTTACCCGCCCGTGCAGCGCAACCGCGCCGTGCATTTCGCCGCGCAGATAGGCGGCGTGCGCGCGACGCCGTTTTTGCGCGACATTCTCAACGGCAAAGAAATTGAAACCGCCATCGCCGCCGCGGAAGAACTCGGCGAACTGCGCGAACCGATTTCCGTCGATGCGCTGCTTGCCGTGCTCGGTTCGCAAAACGAGGAACTCAAACACGCCGCCGTGTACGCCATCGAGCGCCTCACCGGAAAAAACTACGGATTCGATCTCATCAAATGGAGCGAGTGGCGCAAAAGCGTCGCCGCGCCGGGCAACGAAATTTTAAGCGCCGATTCATCCACGCTTCCCGGCTACAAGCCGCCGCCGGCCGACGAAAAGCTCCCCGTCGATCTGGTGATTGCCTTCGATACCACAGGCAGTTTCACTCACGCCTGGGCCGACGTGGACCGCGCGCTCGAGTCGGTCCTGCGCGAAATCGCGACGAACGAACCCTCGCCGCGCATCGGCCTGATCCGCTACCGCGCCGTCGATCCGACGTCCACGCTCCGCTACACGCTCTGGCCCTCGCCGCTGAATTGGAATTACGAGGCCATCCGCAAGGAACTCTCCGTCGCCTCCTTCGGCGGCGGCTCCGGCGCGATGCACGAAGCCCTGCGCTACGCACTCAACGGAATGCTCTGGCGCGAACGCTCGCGCAAAGTCATCGTGCTCATCGGCGACGACACCCCCTATTCGCCCGCCGAAGACGCCATGAAAATCACGCTGCAGTTGACCCGCGACGCCGCGCTGCTCGACGGCGTTCAAGTCAACACGCTCTACACGAAGACCACCGCCGGCGAGGAAAACCGGATAACCTACCGCCGCATCGCCGAAGCCGGCATCGGCCGCTTCTACGAATACAACAAAGCCGAACGACACCTCGTGGACATGAGCGCCGAGAAAGTGGACGTGAAGAAAAATGAACTGCCGGCGGAGACCGAGAAGAAATGGCTGACGCCGCGAAAATAGTAGGACGGCTCTCTGAGCCGTCATCAGTAGGACGGGCCTCCGAGCCCGTCCAGGGAGCAAGGATCAACTCGGTGCGCATTCGAATCATTTTCTCAGCCCAAGCCCGCACAGCCGCGGGATGCAGCGAGACATCGCTGGAATTCAGCGCGCCGTTGACTGTCACACAAGCGTTGGAGTTGGTCGCGCAGAAATATGGCGATGCCTTGCGCCGGATTGTGTTGGACGAATTCGGCACAGTGCAAGCTTCGGTGATGCTGTTTGTAAACGACGAACAGATTTTGAATGATAATGCGTGCGAACTACACGATGGTGACGTATTGACGGTAATGCCTCCCATCTCTGGAGGATGAACTCTTGAACCTTGAATTTTGAACCCATGTTAACCGACACCGACCGCGCCATCTACGAATGGCAAATCTGGGTCCCCGGCTTCGGCGACGCCGGCCAGCAGGCGCTAAAGAAATCGACGGTCCTCGTCTCGCGGGTCGGCGGCGTCGGCGGAGCCGCAGCGTATCATTTGGCTTGCGCCGGCGTCGGGAAATTAATTCTTGCCCACGGCGGCGCGCTGCGCCTCAACGACCTCAACCGCCAGATTCTGATGGCGCGCGACGGTATCGGCAAACCGCGCGTGCAAGTCGCGGCGAAACGCCTGCGCGAATTGAATCCCGATCTCGAAATTGAGGCCATCGACGAAAACATCTCCGAGGAAAACGCGGCGCAACTCGTTGCGCGCGCCGATTTGATCGTGGATTGCGCCCCGCTGTTCGCCGAACGTTTCCTGATGAACCGCGAAGCCGTGCGCCAGCGCAAGCCGATGGTCGATTGCGCGATGTACGAACTTGAAGCGCGCATCACCTCGATTCTCCCGGGAAAAACGCCATGCCTCGCGTGCCTGCATCCGTCGGAACCGGCCGCATGGAAACGCCAGTTTCCCGTCTTCGGCGCGGTCGCCGGAACCATCGGTTGCATGGGCGCGATGGAAGCGATCAAAATTCTGTCGGGACTGGGCGAGCCGCTTTATTCGCGCATGGCCGTCTGCGATTTTCGCTCGATGAATTTTCGTACGCTGAAAATCGCGCGCAATCCCGGGTGTGCGGTCTGCGCAAGCGCGTAACGACGCGCTTATTTTTTGCCTTTCACTTCAACCAGATATTCCAAAATCAGTTTCGCGTCCGCATCCGTGATCGGCGCGCCAAACGTCTTGATCATCTTCGTCACTTCATCGTTCCATTTTTTCTCGGGAAACGCCGGCTGCATGCTCACGTAGCGCGTCGTGTGACACACCGAACATTGTTTCTGATACACCTCGCGATGCGGCCCCGGCGCCGCCGAAAGATCGTATTGCGGAAGCTCCAGCGTGTGCGTGCTCTCATCGAATTCAACACGCGCATGTGCCGATGCAGACGGCGCTTCATTGCCGCTCGCCGCAACCGCGGGCGCGGCTTCCGCCTGACAGCAGCGCGAACGTTCGTTGCATCCCGCTACAAACGGCAGCAGCGCGGCGACGTTCGCAATCATCAAAATTCTCGCTATTCGATTCATTCTCATATCACCGTCACATCCAGATGCTCGATCACTTTGCGCTGATAACCGCTGCGGTTCCATTGCGCGGTGAGTTGCGTTTCGCCCGCGTTGTTCGTTGCGCGCGTCAAGAGCCGCACCGTTCCGGTCTTCCGCGGTTGCCACGAAAACTTCCAACGCCGCCACGAATAATTTCCCAGCGACGGCCGCAATTCCGCTTTCGCCCACGTCGCGCCCGAATCGGCGGACAATTCCACTTCTTTAATTCCGTTTCCGCCGTCAAACGCCACGCCTTCGATCTCCATTGGTGTTTGCGCTGGCGTCTGCACCTGCGGTTCCGGAAAAACAAAGATCGACCGCACACTCATGCGGCTGATCGGCACCGTTTTCTCCGCCAGATGCGCGGGGTCTTCGAGCGCGTCTTTGTTGTCGGGAATGCGGTACGCTTTGTCCATCCAGAAGCCGCTGAAGGCCGTGTTCAACACCTCGATCTCCCGCAGCGATTTGATCCAATACGTCGAATACCAGCCCGGCACAACCAGCCGCAGCGGGTAGCCGTTCAGCATCGGCAGATCGGCGCCGTTCATCTGATACGCGACCAGCACTTCGCCGTCGTTCGCGCGATCGACTGAAAGCGCTTTGACAAAATTCGGCGTCTGCGGCAGCGGCGCGATGTCCATGCCTTTAAAACTGACATCGACCGCGCCCGCTTTCAATCCCGCCTTGGCCAGAATGTCCTTCAAACGCACGCCCGTCCAGCGCGCGTTGCCCATCGCGCCGTTGCCCCATTGCGTGCCGGGAACAGCGGGATCGAAAAAGCCTCGCGAATTGCCGGAGCACTGGTTCACCGCGACGACCGACACCGCTTCGAAATTTTCGCGCAGTTCGCGCAGCGACAATTTCAATTCGGTGTTGAGATGTCCGCCGACCAGCAGCCGAAACGCCTTCGCATTGATGTTCGTGCGAAGTCCCGCCAGATGCCAGCGCACAAAAAAAGCCTCGTTGGGCGTGAGGTCTTCGCGAAAATATTTAAGCGGCGTTTCCAACTGCGGCGGGCGATCGGTGAGCAGATACAAATCCGTCTTTTCCGGAAAGCGCGCCATCTCACGCGCCTGAGGCGGATCGTCGGCCTGCGCGCGGCCACTCAGCGCTAATGCCCCCGCCCCGGCCGCCGCGCCGATGCTCAAAAATTTGCGGCGGCCCAACATCGACATAAACGTGTTTTCCATGCGTTCATTGCCCATAGTGGAATTGCTTTTGATACTTCAAGTGTACCGCGCGCATCTTTTTCTTCAACGCGTTCGCTCATTCCAGCAGCGCCGCTTCGACCGCCAACCCAGGCCCAAATCCCAGCACCACGCACGGCTTCGCCGCATTCATCGCGCGCATCCGCTCCAAAATAAACAGCACCGTCGGCGACGACATGTTTCCATGTTCCGCAAGAATCGCGCGCGACGGCGCAAGGTCCGCCTCGGAAAGTTGCAGCGACTCCGCCACTGAATCCAAAATCCGCGGCCCGCCCGGATGCACCGCCCACGATGCGACCGCATCGCGCGTTAATTTCTGCGACTCCAGCCATCGCGCCATCCACTTCGCGAGATTGCCGGCGATCAAATCTGGCACACGAGCCGACAACGTCATCTCAAATCCGTGATCGCCGATCCGCCAGCTCATTGCGTCTTCCGATTCAGGAAATAAATAAGATCCCGTCGCGCGTACATTCCAAAATCCGCGCGGCGACGATTCCTCCTTGTTCCACGCCGCCACGACTGCTGCGGCGCCATCCGCGAACAGCGAATTCGCGATCAGATGATCGCGCTTCCACGCGTATTGAAAATGCAGCGAGCATAACTCCACTGCGCAGACTAAAACCCGCGCGGAGTGGTTCGCCTCCGCAATCGCATGCGCCGCGCGCAGCGCATTGATCGCGCCATGGCAGCCCATGAATCCCACATGCAGCCGCGCGACGTCCGGCGGCAAACCCAATTCCTTGATCAATGCTACATCCGCGCCCGGCGCGTAGAATCCCGTGCACGAGACCGTGATCAAATGCGTAATCTCGCTCGCTGAAAGCGCCGCGTCCGCCAAAGCTTTTCGCGCGGCCTCACCCGCCAGCGCGCCCGCTTCCTCGCTGTAGCGCCGCATGCGCGCGCCCGTGCCGGGCCCGAAATCGTCCGCGTGTTGCGCCTCGCCGTAGAATTGCTGCGGACCGTCGAGCACATCGCTCTGCGCCAGCACAATGCCGCGCCGCTCGATTTCCGTCGCTTGAAAAAGCGTTTTCACCAAACGCTTTTGGCTGTCGGTGCGCTGAAACGCGACGCGATTGATGTACGCGGCCAGATCGTTTTGCGCAATCGAATGCGCCGGCGCCGCACAGCCCATTCCCAGAAAACTCAAACTCATGTGGCCGCCTTTTGTAATTGTGTTTCTGCTTGAATCGAAATAGATGCCTTCCCCGCCGCCTGCGCAAACCATTTCAACACGTTCGGCCAGCGCTGAAAAAATGGCAGCGTCGCGCGCGCCAACGCTGGCCGCATTGCCCAATGCGCGATCAGCGCGCTCGCCCGAATGCGCGTCGCAAACGCACGGCTCCACGCCGTCGAATACAAGCGCCCCGCCTCATTAATGGTGCGCGCGTCGCTGAGCCGTTCTTTAAGCGGCGCAAGAATTCCGCTCATCAGCCACGCCGATTGAATCGCAATGCTGATCCCTTCCGCGATCACTGGATGCGCTTCGCCCGCCGCGTTCCCCACAAAAAACGCGCGCCAATCATAACGCGCGCGAATCCCCGGGCGAACCGGCCCCGCAGCCAGCCACGCGCCTTCGCGCACCGCATTCGTCAACACTGGCGCAATCGCCGGACACGTCGCCTTGATGTGCGCCAACACTCGCTCGCCCGCGCTCTCGCCAAAATCGAGCGGCAGACGATCCAACCGCGAGCGCCGAATGCAGCACGACAAACTCGCCAGCCCATCCTGGCAATGCACCATCCCGCCATAGCCATCTTGAAACGAAAGCAGTGGCATCAGTCCCTCCGCCAAATTCACGCCGCGAAAGTGCGCTTTGAATCCAAACAAATCGCTCGCGCGCACACGTTCCCGCGCTGCCGCTTCAAATGGATTCCCCTCCCACGACCCCTGCGCCGCAATCGCAACTTTTGCGCGTAGAATTTTCTTCTCGTGAGACTCGCAGCATTGCAATTCGCATTCCACGCCCTCATTATCGCGCGTCACGCGCAGCGCTTTCCACGGCTGCAAAATTTCCGCGCCGCACATTCGCGCATGATTCAGCAGCAACGCATCGAGCTTGTCGCGCGTCAGCGCGCGCCCACGCTCTCCCATTTTGCCGAATGAAAGCGGCAGCTCCGCGGCGACGCTCGAGTTCCCGCTGAAGACCGCGAAATGCGTCACCTCCGGCCCCGCCGCCGCCTGCAAATTTTCGCTCAAACCCATCGGCCCCAGAATCGGCCAATTGGTCAGCGAAATAAATTCGCCGCAGACTTTGCGCCGCGGAAAGCGCTGCTTCTCAACGACGGCGACGCGCCAGCCGGCGCTGGCCAGCGCCATCGCCGCGGTCGCGCCCGCCGGCCCGCCGCCAATCACGATCGCATCGTACTCGCCGCGCATCGCGCCTCGTTTTATCTTCGCTTCCAGCTCAACACAAAGCGGCACGGAAAGCGCCGCTTGATTTCAAATCCATCCAGCTCCGCGTCGCGCGCCATCGCTTTCATTTCCGGCACCGTGAACGCTGCCGCGATCGACTGCGGGCCGTCCTCGTGTACCACGCGCGAACGCGAGAGCAGCCGCGTCGCCGCGAATGCCAGCGCATAGTTCGTGCGGCTGCGAACAAGGTCGTTGATCACCACCATGCGTCGCGCGCGCCGGCCCATCTCGCGCAGCAAATTCGCGGCGTCGGAAGTCTTGAGATGATGCAGAAACAGCGAACTGACAATCGCATCGTATCCCCCCGGCACGCCCTGCGCGACCGCGTTCCATTCGAAAAATCGCACGGCCACTTTCGCCGCAGACGCTCGCTCGCGCGCAAACTCCAGCGCCCGCGCACTGAAATCGCACGCCTCCACTTCCAGTACCGCGCCTGCACTCGCCGCCAGTTTCATCAATCCAATCGGCACATCGCCCGCGCCCGTCGCGATGTCGAGCACGCGCAGCGGCTTTGCGGACTTCGCATCAACTAAATGTCTGAGTTGATTCCAGATTAGTCGTGAACTGCGGCTGAACTTATTGAGCGTTTCAAGCCCTTTAAGCGCGCGAATATGCTCGGACTTTTCGAGCGCCGGATCGTCCATGATCTCCGGCACGAGAAATCGTTCTGACAGGCGGCCAATCGATTTGAATAATCCCATCCACTTAACCACTTAACCACTCAATCACTTCATAAGCTCTTGCTGAACACGCGGAAATCCATTTCTTCTTTCAAAAGCGAATCGCCCGCTTCCAGCGTCGCGACATACGTCTCGTCAATCTGCCCGCTCTGTATCTGCCGGATTAATTCGCGCGCGCGGCCAATGTGTTTCACCAATCTCACTTCCGCATATCGAATCGACTGCCCCATCGAAATCAAAAACGGCCAGTCGCTCGCCTGCGCCAGCATCGTTTCGCGCGCGGCCTGATTCAACGCGCGCAGTTCCAATCCCGCCGCGCCTTTGCGCTCGGTCGCCAGCGTCGCCATGTCTTCAACCACGCGGAAAATGTGCCGATACATCCACGCATTGGGTTGAAACGAACGCGCGTCGAGCCATGTTTCGAACGTCGCGTTCTTGCCCCACGACGACGCGCCCGGCATCATCAATTGATGCGACGGATGCTCGCACAAAAACTCCGATGGCGTCGCCGGCCGCACGCGCGCCTGAACGCAGCACATTTTGCGCAGCACCAACTCAATCCACGCCGGCCCTTCTTCCCACCAATGCCCGAACAATTCCGCATCGTACGCCGACACGATCATCGGCACCTGGTTAAAATTCCGCCGTAAGAATTCCACCTGCGCGCCGCGATGCTCGACAAATTGAGTCGATTGCTCCTCCAGCGCCTGCCGCGCCATCTCCGGATGGTACGCCTGCTTTTCGTTTGCCGGCGTTTCCTTGCTCGTAATGCGGTAATACTTCAACCCAGTCATGCGCCGCACGCCGGCGGTTTTCCAATACTCGGGCAGGTAATCCCAATCCGCGTCGTAGCCGACGTCGCGGTACCATTCTTTGTAACGTCCGTCGCCCGGATAGCCGCTTTCGCGGCTCCACACTTGAGCGCGCGTGTCTTCATCGATGCCAAAAACCGCCAGCCCGTTATGCGTGATCACCGGCCGCGACGTGCCAAAATATGCGCGCGTGTTTCCGCGCGCCATGCCGGTCGCGTTCACCAGCGTCCAGCGGATTCCCTGCTCCGAAAGATATTTGTCCAGCCCCGGCGTGAACGCGTTTTCCGGCAGCCACATCCCGCGCGGCCAGCGCCCGAACGCTCGCTCATATTGCCGGCACGACATCTGAATGTGTGCGCGAATATTCTCTGGATAATGCATGTAAAACGGCAGCGTCGGGTGCGTGCCCGCGCACGTGATCACTTCGACCTTTTCGAGATTTTGAAAATCGCGGAAGCCGTTCAGAATATTCCCGCCGTAAGCGTCGAAGACGCCCTTCGCGGTGTGAATGCGTTCAAGATTTTTTTCGATGGTGTGCTGAAACGTCTTGCCGCGGTGTGCGTTCAATTCGCGCTCAGCCAGCGACAATAATTCGCGCAAATAAATTCGGTAACGGTCCTGCAAATGCGGATCGGAAAGCATCGACAGCAGCGGCGGCGAAATCGAGACGCAAATCCGGAAATCGATCTTCTCGCGCTCCAGCCGCCAGAACATATCCAGCAGCGGCGCGTAACAATTCGTGATCGCTTCGAACAGCCACTGCTCTTCCAGCGCCACCGGATATTCCGGATGCTTCACGAACGGCAGATGCATGTGCAGCACCAGCGCCCAGCAGCCGTCGGCCGGCGCGCGGTCCGCGATTTTTCCGCGCTTCCAATATTCGTACTGATTGAAGCGCCATTGCGTCGTATCGACGAACACTTCCTTGCAATAATTCGGCACGTCGATGTGCCGCCATTCGTTCTGCGTTTCGACCAGCGTCTCGGCTTCGGGCAGCGTGCGGATTTTGTTCGACGTGGCGACGTGCTCAAAAAACGTCGTGCCGCGCGCGCGATAACCGATTTGAAATTCGTACTCGCAATCCGGATCGACGTTCACCCAATAGGTGTTTTTGTCGCCGATGAAATCTTCGACGTCGATGTATTTTCCGTCGCCGGTGCGGACGATGCGCAGCACCATGAAATTGTTGTCGAAAAAATGCTCGCCGTGCTTCTGGCGCAAATGATCGCGCGCGGACTGGCCCACTTCGTACATCACGTACACGCCGCGCGCGTTGCGCGGCAGCGCATAGATGTACGTCTGGTTGTAAAATTCCTCGATGTGCGGCTCGTGCTTGAGGATGTTGCCGTCGAACGCCTTCTGCTCTGTCATCGCATTCCTTCGTTCCAGAGCCGCGCACGTTAGTAAGCGGCCAGCACAGTCACAAACCGCTTACTTACGTGCGCGGCTTTGGCTCCGCGGATTTTTCCTCCGCGCGCTCGCCCGAAATTCCCGAGACCGCTTTTTCCAATTGGTCGCCCAATGCCTTCTCGCCAAACTCGCTCGATAATTTTGCCTGCCCGTTTTCGCGAATGCGCCCCCACAAATACGGGTCGTTGAAAATCCGGTCCACGCCCCACGCGCAACTGTCGGCCAGCGGATAAATCAGCACGCCATTCTGTTCGTGCTCGACAAGACCGCCCGCACCTTCGTGCGACGCGACGACCGCTTTGCCCGCGGCCCATCCAGCCAAAATCGGCCACTGCTCCGTCGCTTTGCGGCTCGGCACGATCACGATGTCCGACGCCTGGACCAATTCGTTCAATGTCTCGCCTTCCAGATGCCCGACGATGCGCACGGCGTGATCGAGATTTAGATAACGCGCGTAGATTCGCAGCGTCCAGAACAGCGGCCCGTCGCCGACGAACACGAACCGCGCTTGCCTCTGTTTTTTCAGAATCGCCGGCGCGGCTTTGATCAGCAAATCCGCACCGTGATCCTCGTCCAGCGTCCCCACGCACAAAATCATCGGATCGACCGGGCCGATCTGGTAACGCGCTTTCACCGCGCCCGCATCCAAATCCTTGCGAAAATGTTCAGCCGCGAAGGGCGTTGCGATCATCGAAACCTTCTGCGCAAAATCCGGAATCAGCCGCCGCGCCGCTTCAACCGTGTTCGCGCCCAACGCCAGCACGCTTTGCGCCAGTTGCAGCCCTTCCGTCTCCAACTGCTCGATGGTCTTGCTCACCGCCGAACTCATGTCGCTGCGCTGCCGCTCCAGCGTGCACAGGCACAGCAACACCGGCGCCTTGCGCAGCGCGCTCAAGATTTGCAGCGTCGGAATCGAACTCCATTCCATGCCAATCAGTACAATCTCCGCCGAATCGCGCGGCACCGCCATGTTGCACGCCGTACTCGCGCGCAGCGTGAACGTGCGCACCTGCCCAATCAAATCCGGATCGTCGCTGTCGCCGATGGTCTGCACCGTCACGCCCGGCGCGTCCACATTTATTGGGAGCCGCGTAAATAAAAACACCGGATGCCCGCGCGCAGCTAAAAGCCGCGCCGCATCCGCCGCCAGGCGCCCCACGGCGCTGGCCGGTTGTTCAAAACAAAAAATGATCGCAGTTCGTTTCGCGCTCATATTACCGGTTGTTGATTGATCAAGATTTTGCATTCAACTCAACATTCCGCATTCCACATTCCACATTCCACATTCCACATTCCACATTCCACATTCCCATTCAAATTGACCCGTACACCTCTTCCGTCTGCTCCGCAATCCGATCCCAACTGAACGCCGCCTCCACCGCGGTCCGCCCATTCTTTCCCATCCAGCGAATGTGTTCGTGATTCGCCAGCAGCGTGCCCAATCCCCACGCCACCGAATCGGCGTTGTCGTCCACATGCAAACCGTTCACGCCGTGCCAGACGAACTCCGCTGGCCCGCCGCGTTTCGTGCAGACGACAGGTTTGTACGAACTCCACGCTTCCAGAATCACAATCCCAAACGGCTCGTTGCGGCTGGGCACGGCGACAATGTCGCACGCTTTGAACAGACTCACCAGTTCCGTTCCGCCGCGATGGCCGAGCATCCGCACCGCGCTGGCCGCGCCGACGTTGCGTGCCAATTGCTCGACATCGTGGCGCATGTGCCCGTCGCCGACGAACACAAATTTCGCGTGCGGATAATAGCGCAACACCGAGGGAATCGCGGCGGTCAGAATATCCGGCCCCTTCTGAACCACCATGCGCCCGACGAAAAGCACCATCGGATCCATCTTCTCGATGCTCAACTGCCGCTTCACCAGTTCCGGCTCGACGTGTTTGTCGAAGACAATCGAATTCACGCCGTTGTAGATCACCGAAAGCTTGTCGTCGGGAACTTGATACAGCCACTTGATTTCATCTTTTAGCAAATTCGAAACCGCGATCGCGCGATTCGCGCTGTACGTGCCCTGCCATTCGTGATCCTGCACACGCTGCGACTGGCCGCCGAAAAATTTGTTGCCGTTGCGGCCATATTCAGTCGAGTGCATCGTCATCACCGATTTGCGATCGCGCCCCTGCTTGATCCACACTATCGAATTCGCCGCCAGCCAATCGTGCGCGTGAACGATGTCGAACGCGCCCGACGCGTCCTCGACTTCGAAGCACGCTTTCACAAATGCGCGGCACATGCTGTCTATTTCATCGACAAAATTGGGATTCAATTCGAAGTCGCAGCGGTGGTAATGCACGCCTTCCACTTGCGAATAATGTGCTTGATTCGCCGCCCGGCGCGTGAAGACGTGAACGTCATGCGTGCGCCGCGCAAGAGCCGCGGCCAGTTCGCTGACGTGCACGCCCACGCCGCCCACCGAAATCGAATGCAGCGTTTCCCACGAAAATAGCGCAATTCGCATCGGCTTGCCTTTTTAAGGATTTGGATCCAGCGTCCAAGCCGTAAATCGTAATCCTCGCACCACAAAAAATCCAGTGTCGCCTTTCGCTTCGCAAGAACTTGAGTGCAGACCTCTGACCCCTGACCCCTGGCCCCTGACTTCCGTCCCCGTCCGATAATTCCTTCAGAACTCTCGCGCATTTGACGATCACCTCAAATGTCAGTTCCACTTGCAAAGTCGCGGCCCGATCCTTTCAGGGGGAAATGGACGGGCGACTGGCTTGCATTGGAAGAGTGGGGGGCGCGCCGATGGGAGTTTTCAAAGACGATCAGCTTGTGGCAAAAGTATTGGGACAGCCGCATACCTTGAAGAAACGAAATTCAGGAAAAATATTTTTATTCAGTTTTGCGGTTGCGCTGATCGCGCTCACGACGTGGCTCGTGGTAACGCGCAAATTCCCCGGCTTGACAACCGCCTCCGCGTCCACGACCGCCGCGCAAAACGACGCGCCGCCTGCTCACCCTGCGCAAGCCAGCGCGCTGAAACCAGTGGCGGAAATTCTGGCTCCCGAGCCGCTTGATGCAACCGCGGCGCACAAACCCGCGCCTTCCGAGAAAAAAAGCTTGCCGCCGGTGATCGAAGATTTCCGCGTGGAACCTGTGGAGCTCAATCCGCGATTCGCCGTCAAGCTCATCGACTCTGCTCCGACAGAAGACACCGGCCGCGACAAAAGCGACGCGCAAAAGAACGCGCCTTCCAGCGCCGCCGATTTGTTCGAAGAAGCCAAGCGCATCGAGGATGGCGCGAAGAACAACGCCGCGCAATTGGAACGCGCGCGCGCGCTGTATCAGCGCGCGCTGGAATCCGGCGCGCTGCAAAATCCGCAGGACACGCATTGCCTCATGCGTCTCAACGACCTGACCGCGCGCTTGATCCTCGATCCCAAAACGCCCTGCACCGAACCGAAAGCCGAGTTTCACAAAGTCGAACAGGGCGAAGTGGCCGAGCGCATCGCGCGCAAATACAAAATCAACATCGGCCAACTCAAGCGCATCAACCACCTCAACGACAAGCTGATCGTGCGAATCGGCCAGAATCTGAAGATGCTGCCCGGCGAAGTCGTCTTCCGCGTGGACCGCGAAAAACTCACCGGCACGCTGTATATCGACGGCGTGTTCATCAAGCGCTACCCGATCGGCATTGGCCCCGGCAACTCGACGCCGAAAGGCACCTTCACCGTCGAGAACAAAGTCATCAATCCGGATTGGTTCTACGAAGGCAAAAAAGTCCCCAGCGGCGATGCGAAGAACATTCTCGGCTCGCGCTGGATGGGCATGGCCAACACGGTTTACAGCGCCAACGGCGCCGGCCTGGGCGTGCACGGCACGTCGATGCCCGAAAGCGTGCCGGGACGCGAAAGCAAAGGCTGCGTGCGCATGCACAACGAGGACGTCGAAGAGTTGTACGATTTCATGCCGCAGGGCGGGAAAGTGATCATCGAATAAAGTTGTAGTGGAGGAGGACCGGCGAACCGCGGGCCGGCGGGATTCCGTCAAATCAAAGCCGTGGGAAGGAGAGCGTCCGGAGCCGGAGAGGCCGGGCGCTTTTTTTATTTTTTCAAAATGCGTCTGCGTTTGATCTCGCGCACAATTTGATCGACGCTTTTGCCGCCCATGGTGGCGTCCCGCTCGGCCGTGTAATCGCCCAAACCGCGCGTAAACTGCCTGAGGAAGCGGACGGCCTCGACGGGACCCAATTCGCGATACAGTAAACGCATCGCATCGTGGTTGATTTCAGCTAGCGGGCGGCCCTCCACCGTGCGTGCACTCATATCTTAAGCTCCTTAACGAGGTCCAGTGGCGAGACAACTTTGATTTTCGTCAACCCAAGCTTTCGAGCCTTACCAAGGAATTTATCGTCACATGTGCAAAAGTAATCCGCTCGCGCCAACAAAGCCAATGATAAGTGAATCGCATCTCCAACGTCAACGCCAAGCCGAACAAATTGTTTTGACCGCCTTATGACTTCATCGGTGATTGAAACGAATTCCTGCGCGGAACGCAACGTTTCTTGCGCGTGAAATCGACGCTTTCCATCCGGAACATTCTCAGTTTCGAATTCGAGAATTTCACTCGAAACAAGTGTCAATACACCCTTTCCGCAAAGACCGAGAACACTCAAGATAGCATGTGATTCCAATACGACGCGCACGCTGTCGGGCGCGTCAAGCGGACGCTGGATACAACACGCATCAAAATAGATCCCTTTCATAATTACTGGCATTTACGCCCGATTAATCTCATCAATCAACAACCGCAGCTTCCCGAAATTTCGCCGGTTGAACGGCAGGCACAGCCTCGGCAGCGCCAGCAATTCCGGCTCGCTCCCTTCTTCCGGGAACGCTTCGCATTCCGCAATTTTGCCTTTGCCGCCGATCAGCAGCGACGCGAAATCCTCGTTGAGGCGTTCCAGCGCGTCCTTCGGCACGCGGCTGATCAAGCGCAGCACCAGCGTGTCTTTGACGTAGCGCATGGAATGGTAGCGCGCGTAGAAACTTGAAATTTCATTCGCGGCCCACTCGGCGTCGTCGGTGATTTTGAACAACTGCATGTCGTCCTCGGAAATCATGCCCTGCCCCAGCAAATGTCCCGCAACGTAGTCCGCCCACTCGCGCCAGTAATCGCCGCCTTTTTTGTCGAGCAGCACAATCGGGAACATCGTCGATTTGCCGGTCTGAATCAGCGTGAGTGTCTCGAACATTTCGTCGTGCGTGCCGAAGCCGCCGGGGAAGAGCGCGATGGCTGAGGCTTCTTTAACGAAGCAGAGTTTGCGCGTGAAGAAATAGCGGAAGTGCATCAGCTTTTTGTCGCCGTCGATGTACGGATTGGCGCGCTGCTCGAACGGCAGTTTGATGTTCACGCCGAAACTGTTCTCGCGCCCCGCGCCGCCCTGCGCGGCCTCCATGATGCCCGGCCCCGCGCCGGTGATGATCATGTAATTGCGGCGGACCATTTCCTCGCTGAAGAGCTTCGCCTGCTCGTACTCCGGTTCGCCCGGTTTCGTGCGCGCCGAACCGAAGACCGTGACTTTGCGCCGCTGCTGGTACGGGCGGAACACATTGAACGCGTAGCGCAATTCGCGCAGCGACGCCGCGAGGATTTTCAACTCGCCGCGCGTGGTCCCGTCGCGGACCATGCGCAGTGCGGTCATCATCACGTCCGCAATCAAATCCTGGCCGGGATGTTCGCCTTGCAGCGCAACGAGTTCCGCGACTTTCTTTTCAAGCAGCGGAATCGGCGGCGCTGGATCGGTCAGCCGCACGGCGCTCGGAAATGCCGGCTTCGCGCGATCTGCGCTCAAGCCGCTCGCCGGCGGCTGCTTTTCAAAAAAACCTTCCGGCGGCGTGGGCGGAGTGGGGGCGAGCGATTCGGATTTCAGCGGGACCGCGGTCGTGCCCGCGGAAAGCGGCGCGCCATTGTCGTTGTGATCTTCGCAGGTGTTGTTGACCGCGGGCGGCACGGGGGCGCGAAAATTCTCCGGCGGCATCGGCAGCACGCGGGATTTTTTTTGAGAGTTGTTAGGATCGGAGTGATCGGGCATTCTGGTTCAAGTTTCGTTTCAGAGTATTTGTGCGGCGAATCGGCACTTTCGCTTACTTCCCATTCACCTCCACCGTCTCCGCCTTCGTGTCGTTCAATATCTCCGCCTGCTCCTGCGGAATTTTGCGCGCGTTGGCAACCGGCTTCGCGGTGTCAGGCTTCGGCGTCTGCGCCGCCGGTTTTTTCGCGGCGTCCGGCTTCTTCGCCGACGCCTGTTCCGCCGCCGGTTCTTCCTTGGGCAATTTCGCGGGATCGCCGCCCGCGTCGAGATACTTCTGATAATACTCCTTCGCCTTCGCCGGATCGGGCGTGTAATAATCGTAAATCAGCGCGATGTTGTAATAGGCCTTCGCCAATTTCGGATCGGCTTCAAGCGCTTTGTTGTAATCGTCGAGCGCGTCCTTGTATCTTCCGCGCCGCCGGTACAACGCCCCGCGCCCGACCAGCGCCGCCGTGTTCTTCGCGTTCTGATTCAGCACCATCGTGTATTCGTCCTGCGCTTCCGTAAAGCGGTTGAACTCCACCAGCAGGTTCGCGAAATTCACGTGCGCGTTTTCGTCCTTCGGCATCAGTTGCAGATAATCCGTGTACAGCTTCAGCGCCTCGTCACGATCCGCCTGTTTTGGCGATGTCTGAATCAGCGCCGCCAATTGCCGGCGTGCATCCGCATCTTTGTCTTTGATCTTCAGCACTTCGCGATACGCGTCCGCCGCTTTCGCGGACAAATCTTTTTTGACGTACAATTCCGCCGCGCGGCGCCAGCCTTCCGCGTCGCCGTCCTTCCCGGCGTATTCCGCCATGCGAATCGCCTGGTCGATCTTCCCCGTCGCTTCGTATTCCTTCGACAGCCGCGTGAGCGCCTCCGCGCGCTCTTTCATCATGCGCTCGTCGTTTCCAGCAATGTTTAGAATCCGTTCCCACGTGTAAATCGCGCGGATGTGCTGCTTGCTGTCGCTGTAATAAATCCCCGCTTGCAGCAGCAGTTTTATCTCCGACGGATGCTTTTCAATTTGCGCCTCCAAGTCCGAAATTGCCATCTGCTTCTCGCCCATCTCCCACTTGTGTACCACGATCTTCACCACGTCGTCGAGTTCGCCGCCGTTCTCCACTTCCAAGTGGTAAATCGCTTCCAACTCGGACAGCGCGGCGTTGCGGTTGTTCAAATCGCGGTACAAATCTGCCAACATGCGCCGCGATTCAACGTCCAGCGGTTTGAGCTCGCAATATGCCTTGAGCGGCGGGAGCGCGTCTTCGCGCCGGTTTTGCCCGAGCAGCACTTTGGCCATGTTCAACTGCGCGACGTCCAGCTTCGGGTCGAGCGCAATCGCTTTCTTGTACTCCGCCACCGCGTCGTCGAATTGCTTCTTCTCCGCCAGCAGCGTGGCCAGATTGTGATGCGACTTCGCATCGTTGGGCGACACGCGCAGCGTCTCGCGGATGTGCCGTTCCGCTTCGGGATAATTCGCCGTCTGCAAGTACAACTCGCCCATGCGCCGATGCACTTCCGCATCGTCGGGCTCCAATTCCAGCGCGTGTTTGAAATGAATCAGCGCTTTGCCCTGAAATCCCGGAATGTCCGCGCACAGCATCCCGCAGCGCCGCCGCAGGTCGTGCTCCGTCGGGTTGCTCATGTACGGATTCTGCGTCGGCTTCAAATCTCCGTCGCGCCGCGCCTGCTCCTTGACGCGCTCGCGAATGTTCACCACTTCCTGCCACGCCAGCGCCGATTCGCGCTTGATCCCCGCTTCATCGTACGCCTGCGCCAGTTGAATGCGGTAGCGCAAATTATCTGGATCGATCCGCGCGAGCCGCTCGTAAAGCTGAATGATGCGCGCTTTGTTCTGCTTCGCTTCCGCGTCGCGCACCGCCTCTTCCTGCAAATCCTTGTCGGCCTGATCCAGCTCCGCCGCTTCCAGCCGCGTCTTCACGGCCAGATCGGCCTGCCCGAGTTTGTCCTGCATGCGCGCGATTTGTTTCGCCACTATCGCCAAATCCGGCCGCGCCGTACGCAGCAGATTGAGCGTCGCCAGCGCCCCGCTCGTGTCGTTCATCAAATCCTGCAAGCGCGCGCGCAGCAACTGCACGTCGGCTTTGCCATCCGCCGCCGTGTCCGCGCCGGCCAGCGCGTTCAACGCTTCGCTGTACAATCCCTGCGCCTTCAAACTCAGCGCTAGATTGTACGACGCCTCCTCCTTATAGGTGGGCGGCGGCGTGTCGTCTTCGGTGATGCTCTGCCCGGGTATAATTTTATCGAGGAACTCAATGTTGCTCTTCTTCGCCCTGGCCGCGACCGGCGGCAGCGGCGGCGGCAGATGCGCCAGCGCAGTGCGGCACGTCTCCGCGGCGTCCGCGTAATTGTGCTGCGCATACAACACTCGCGCCTTCTCCAGGTACACGGGCGTAAATTGGTCGTCGAGCGCGATGCCTTCGTCCAATTCCTTCAGCGCCTCGGCGGTTTTGTTAAGTCCCAAATACGCCTGCCCCAGCCGCATGCGGATGCGCGCGTCGTCGGCGCTCGATTTCAGCGCGCGCTGCAATTCCTCCAGCGCGCCGTTGAAGCGTTCTTCGTAAAGATAAATCACGCCCAGGTTGTGGTGCGGTTCGCTGAGCGCGCCGTCGAAATCGATCGCGTCCATGAAGCAGCGTTTGGCCAGCGCGTACGAACCCTTCTGCATCAGCAGTTCGCCGATGGCGTTGTACGCCACCGCGTCGCGCGGGTTGACTTTCGTCGCTTTGGAAAGATCGGTGAGCTTCTGATAATACGCCGCCTCTGCGCGCGTGAGTTTGCGCCCGCCGCGCGTGATGTACTTCGACGGCGGCAGAAACGGCAGCAGGCCGCGCGCCTGTTCCGTGACATCGTCAAGGCACCCCGCGCACAGCACCAGCGCCAAAGCCAGCCCGGCGAATCCCGCCACACGTGTCTTTATAGAATCCATGCTCAAGAGACGTTATATCGGCCAAAGGCTTTAATTTAAAGCGCTATCTTTCGAAGAATTCCGGCCCCCCGCCCGCCACGCAATCCACCTCTCGCACAAGAACCACACCGCGAAAAGAATCGCCAGCCCGTAAAGAGCGTCGACAACAACGACGCCTTTGTCTACCCACATTGACGAGTCTGTGTGAGCTACTGCCGTACCGTCTATGTTAAGGGTGACTGCATCGGAAACCATGACTGCGGTATAGGGAGTCCCATAGTTCATGTGCTTCGCAGTATACGATATCCAATGTTCATGCAGAAAAAATCGCCCGTAAGTGACTTCTACTTGAGAGCTCTGAATGCGTCTATCCAGGTAAAAGCGATATTCGTATTCGTCTCTGTTTGCGCCTACGTGAGGACTGAGGAAGCGCGATGAGGGCGTCACATTCAACCAAATCAGCCCCCCCGCCGCAAACATCAGTAGCACCGCCGTGCTCAGATGCACTTGCAGCCATTTGCGGCGAGGAAGTTCGGACATGCGTTACATGCCTTTCATTTTGCATTTTGCATTTTTCATTTTGAATTGACAAGCCGTGCTCAGATGCACTTGCAGCCATTTGCGGCGGGGAGATTCTGTTGTCATCGCTTTGGCCCGTTCAAACTGCGACACGCAGCCGCTTGACGAAATGGGGTGCGGCGTGATGCACCAGGTCATACGTCGCCTGCAAATTCATCCAGAATTGCGGACTGGTGCCGAAGGCCTGTGCAAACAACCATGCAGTCTGCGGCGTCACCGCGCGCCGCCCTTGCACAATTTCATTGATTCGCTTGAAACTGACGCCGATGTGTTTCGCAAACGAAACCTGCGTCAGCTTCATCGGCTTCAGGAACTCTTCCAGCAGCATCTCGCCGGGATGCGTGGGATTCCTGGGTAATCGAGTTATCATGCGTGTTGCTCCGTTTTTCACTTCAATGGTAATCCACCAAAACAACTTCATGCGGCTCACCGTCGCGCCATTCAAACACTATCCGCCATTGAACGTTTATTCGAATGCCGTGCTTTCCCTTCAAGTCGCCTTTCAACGCCCCCAGGTGATTCGACGGCGGCGCGCGCAGGTCGTTGAGCGACGTGGCGCTGTTGAGTTGGTCGAGCTTGCGTTGCAGCGCGCCAAAAATGGCGGGCGGAATCGACCGGCTCTTCGGCCCGCGGCCCACATAATAAAATTCTTCAAGCCGCGGATCGGCGAAGCTGCCTATCATGCAAGCCACCCTTTAAGATCATATACCGGATACCGTCCTTTTCGTCAAATTGAACCTGCGCGGCGCTTATCTTGGGTGCATCACCGGAGTTGCGACGCGAATGAACCCTCCGGGTTCGAAGACAACTTGATCGCAACTCAGGTGATGCACCCGCTTATCTTCAAGGAATTGCGCACGCTCTTCCCGCAACCCGCACAGATTTGCAAACAGCCGCAAATCCGAGGCACCCGCCTACTTCGCCTCAATCAGCTTGAACGACTTGACGTTGGCGTTAATGTCATTGGCGAAAACGGCCCCAACGTAGCACGCGGCGCCAAAAGCGGCAAAGCTGTCTGCGTCATCATCGTGTCTCTTTTCATGGTTTCCTTCCCATGCCCCGCCGCATCAAACTCACTCTCGAATACGACGGCACCGGCTTCAAAGGCTGGCAGGTGCAAAGCGGCGAACGCGCCGGCGAAGGCGCTGAGGCCGCCGCGCGAACCGTGCAGGGAACCGTCGAGCGCGCGCTGAACAAAATCTGCTTGCAGCCGATTCGCATCGCCGGCGCGAGCCGCACGGATGCGGGCGTTCACGCGCGCGGGCAGGTGGCGAGTTTGCTGCTGCCCGACGATGTGCTGATTCCGACTAAAGATCTGTGCATGGCGCTCAATTCAAACATGGACAAGGACATTTCCGCCCTAAGCGCGGAAGAAGCCGATATGAATTTTCACGCCATGCGCGACGCTGCCGGAAAAATCTATACCTATTCACTCTTTTCGCGCCGCGAACGTTCCGCGCTGCTGAGGCGCACGCACTGGCACGTGCGCTTCGCCGTCGATGTGGAAAAAATGCGCAGCGCCGCCGCGCACCTGATCGGACGGCACGACTTCACGTCTTTCGCGACGCGCTTGAAAGAAACGCAGGAGAAGCGAGTGGAGGAAGGCAAATCCGAATTGGAAACCGTGCGCGAAATTCGGCGCATCGACATCGTCGAAGACGCGCTCATGGGCGGACGAATGGTGATCGAAGTCGAAGGCAGCGGGTTCTTGTATCAGATGGTCCGCACCATCGCCGGCTCGCTCGTGGACGTCGGCCGCGCCTTTCGCCCGCCCGAATGGATGGCGGAGGCGCTCGCCGCGAAAGACCGGCGCAAAGCCGGTCCGACGGCGCCGGCGGTCGGACTGTGTTTGGAAAACGTATTATATTGAATACTTGTCGTAAAAAATCTGCGCGCCGGCTTTGAGTTTTACGCGGCCGTTCGCCGCCAGGTGGCGCAGAGTTTTAAAAACCGTTTCAACTGGCGTGACCTGCGCGCCAATTTCATCGGCCGTAAATTCCTTGCCCTTGTTCGCCTTCAAGAATTCGAGAATCTGCGCTTGGACTTTCAGCACGGTCTCTGCCGCCTTCTTGCCCGCTTCGACGCCGGGCTGGTGATATGCATTAATATTGACAAGCGTCGCGTAAAATCCAACCGCGCGTTCATACAGCGCAATGAGTTTGCCGACAGTTTCGGGGCCGGCGTCGCGCACGGTAATCGTGATGTTCTCGCGTCCGTTTTCGTGCAGCGCCTTGCGCGTGCCTTGATGAAATCCATTCAAGAAATCGCCACTGGTCGCGCCCGCTTCGACTTCGATCGACTTGCCTTTGCGGTCTTTCAAAACCTCGATGAACGTGACGAAGAAATTATTCACGCCGTCGCGCAATTGCTGAACATACGCGTGCTGGTCGGTCGAACCTTTGTTGCCGTAGACGGCGACGCCCTGATTGACGACGTTGCCGTCGAGGTCTTTTTCCTTGCCCAGCGATTCCATGACAAGCTGCTGCAGATATTTGCTGAATAATTCAAGCCGGTCTTTGTACGGCAGAATGACCATGTCTTTCGCGCCCTTGCCGCCGCCTGCGTGGAACCACATCAGCGCCAGCAGCGCCGACGGATTCTCGATCGTTCGAATCCCGCGCGTGACAGAGTCCATCGCTTTCGCGCCGTTGAGCATGGCTTGAATGGCGATGCCTTGCAGCGCCGCCGGCAGCAAGCCGACCGCGGAAAGTTCCGACGTCCGGCCTCCGACCCAATCCCACATCGGAAAGCGCGCGAGAAAGCCGCGCGATTCGGCCACCTTGTCGAGCTTGCTGCCTGCTTGAGTGACGGCCACCGCGTGTTTCGCAAAATCCAATCCGGCGGCTCTGTACGCAGTGTCGGCTTCGAGCATGCCGTTGCGCGTTTCGGCCGTCCCACCCGACTTGGAAATGACGACGGTGATCGTTTCCTTCAATCCCGCGCCGATATTTTCGAGCACCGTGTCGATGCCTTCGGGATCGGTGTTGTCGAAAAAGAACGGTTTCAATTTGTCGCCGGTGGGCGAGCCGAGCGCCTTGGCGACGAACTGCGGGCCAAGCGCTGAGCCGCCGATGCCGATCACCAGCACGTTCTTGAACAGCTTCGCCTTCTGCGGCTTCACCGCGCCGGAATGCACCGCCTTCGCGAATTGTTTGATGTTGGTAAGACACGTGTCGATTTCTTTTTTGATCTCCTCGTTTGGCGCCCTCGACGAATCGCGCAGCCAGTAATGCCCGACCATGCGATTCTCGTCGGGATTGGCGATGGCGCCCCGCTCCAATTTCTCCATCGCGGCGAAGGCCATGCGCATCTTCGGTTCCATCTCGCCGAGAAACGTATCCGAAAAATTCATGCGGCTGATGTCGAGCGTCACGCCGGCGGTTTTGCAATCGAGAAAATAGCGTTTGAAGCGAGCCCACTGGTCGAGGTCGGTCATTATGTGCGTCTCCATTAATGAAAGTTGATGAGCGAAAAGAGTAATCGAGAGTCGGCGGGTTGCAATGGCACTCTTGCTAATCGATGCGGACATTTTTCGTGTCGATCGTCAGCAATTTTCCCATGGGGCCTGGAAAGAGTATAGGCGTATCATGAAAAGAAATGGTTTTGCCGAATTGATCGTGACAATGGCCTGCGATCACGATCAGCGGGCGGAGTTTTTGAATGAGTTTTCCGATGCAATTGAAATAGAAGCCGTCGGGAAAAAGCTTATCCGGCGGCGCCGCCGGGTCGCGCGGCGCGTAGTGAGTCATAAGCATGAAACGGCCCGTTTGAAGCGACCACATGTTCTCGACGATGTTGCACAGATATTGGAGATTGGATTCTTCCGGCAATTCGAAATATCGATTTCCCGACCAACCAATGCCGGCGATAAAAAGGCTATCGCCTAACGAGCGAATCGCGCCCTCGGTCAAGTCGGTGGCTGCTTCAAAGAATCGCGCCTTGTCGTTCAGATCGTGATTTCCCCTCACTGCATAGATGGGCTCCGGATGTGCGGCGAGCCACGCTTGTACGACCTTTCCAAACGCGACGTCCTCGCGGGCTCAGGTGTCTGAAGTTTGGCCGATCGTACAAATCGCCGTCGAACAGCCACGCATCAGGCGGCGGCTCACACGTGGGCAACGCTCGTTGATGCGTATCTGAAAAACAATAAAGCCGCATCGATTGCTCCGCTCAAATCCGCGTCTTCCGCCCATACGCCAATTCCGCCCCGCCCGAAAGATAATGATCCACGCCGGTCGTAAACGTCGCTTCCGCGGCAAGGAACAAACACAGCGACGCCACTTCTTCGGGCGTGCCGAGGCGGCCCATGAGCTGCGCAGCCTCGCCTTCGGCGCGGGTTTTTTGCGGGTCGGGCGTTACATTCATTCCCGCGCGCCAAAGCGGCGTGAAGATGTTGCCGGGCGAAATGGAATTCACGCGTACGCCGTGTGCAGCTTCATCGATAGCAAGCGCCTTCGTCAGCGCGGTGACGGCGCCCTTCGTCGCGACATACGTGGTCGCGTGAAGCTGGCCGATGACGGCGACGAGGCTGGAGATGTTGATGATGATGCCATGCGTTTTGCGCAGATGCGGCAGCGCGTATTTGCACGCGGCGAAAACGCCGATGACATTGAGGTCGATCAGCGCGCGGAATTCGTCGATCGAGAAATCGTCGATGGGTTTGTGCGGCGGATGCCAGCCGGCGTTGTTGATGAGGCAGTCGATGCGGCCGAATTTCTCGACCGTGCGCGCGACGAGATTTTCGACTTGATTTGTCTGCGTCATATCGGCCGCGGCATAGAGCACGCGGCCGGTTGCGGTCGCGCCAAGTTCGGCTTCGAGCGGCTTGCCCTCGTCGGGATTCTTAGCGCAGAAGGCAACCTGCGCGCCTTCTTTCACAAACGCGCGCACGCAGCCTTCGCCGATGCCGGAGGTGCCGCCGGTGACGATGCAAACAAACGGGCCAATAAAACGCATCTTTTTCGCGCCCCTTTCTCAATTCACTGATTTCAAATGCGCAAAATCGTTACTTACCGGTGAGTTGCCGAGCATGAGCTGCCACCTGGTCAAATATCGCCGGATCCTGATTCTTTGAATACTCGCTCCAGAACTTATCCAGGCGCAATTCGGCGCGCTGCTCGTTTCCCAGTAAAATCGAAAATTGCCCAGTCCCCTTGGCACGAATTCCGCTCTTTTTTACGGCGCCGACACATTGTCCCATGAACTTCTGCATCCACGGGTCGAGCATATTGTAAACGACCCGGCCGTCGTTGTTTTTGAACACGGCAGCGCCCGGCACTTCTCGCGGCCCTTCCTTTTTAAAAAGGGACTTCAACCAGTCAAACATGTGGATTCCTCCTCTTCGTTTATTATCGCACGATCCTCAAACCCCCGCCCTTCATCAGCGACTCGACTTCGCCGCGCGAAATGATCGCAAAATCCCCAGGAAGTGTGTGTTTCAGCGCGCTCGCCGCGACGGCGAAACGGATGGCGTGATCGAAATCGTTGGGCTTGATCAGCAGCGCGCTAAGCAATCCGCCGGCGAAACTGTCGCCGGCTCCTACTCGATCGACGATTTCCAGTTGGAATTTTGGGGCTTCGAAGAAATTCTTTGACGGCGCATCATAATAGAGGCCCCACCAATCGTTGAACCAGACGGAACGGTTTTGGCGCAGGGTGATGGCGACGCCTTTGAAGCCGAATTTGTGCGCAAGCTGCATGGCGACGTCGCGATAGCCTGCGGTTTCGACGGTGGTGAATTTTTCGTCGGCGATTTTGGGCGCTTCGATGCCAAAGACAACTTTCGTGTCTTCTTCTGTCGTGATGAGCAGATCGACGTACTGCATCAGCGGTTCCTGACACGCGCGCGCCTCGGCGGGCGTCCAGAGTTTCGATCTGTAATTGAGATCGTAGCTGACCGCAACGCCCGCAGCTTTGCCGGCTTTGAGCGCTTCGAGCGTTGTGTCCGCGGCGGATTTTGAAAGCGCCGGCGTGATGCCGGAAATATGAAAGCGCTTCACGCCATCGAAAACTTTCGCCCAATTCACATCGCCCGGTTTGATCAAGCTAATCGAACTTCCCGCGCGGTCATAGAGCACAGCCGCGGCGCGAGGACTGGCGCCTTGTTCGAGAAAATAAAGTCCGCAGCGGCCGTCCTTCGTTAGCGCGACATGCGATGCATCGACATTCTGCTCGCGCACTTTTCCAAGCAGCAACCGCCCCAGCGCATTATCCGGCAGCCGGCTGACCCACGCTGACGAAAACCCCAGCCGCGACACGCACACGGCGACGTTCAATTCGCCGCCGCCGACAGTAACGTTGAACGCCTGCGCCTGCTCGGTGCGCAGGTCTTGCTGCGGAACGAAGCGCAGCATCGCTTCGCCAAAGGTGACGACATCGTGGGGCATAGTTCTTTCTCGCAAAAGTTTGACTAATTCTCACGCAAAGGCGCAGAGGCGCAACGGAAGACAAGGAAAAATGCCATTCCTATTTTCTCTGCGCCTTTGCATTGCTAATGTCTCGAATCTTTTTTTAATTCAAAGATTTCATGCGGCAAGTGCGGATAACTTCTCGACGCTTGCGGCTTTAGCAGTGGCAAGGGCAACCACGAGTTCGCGCCCTTTGGCGCTCAACTGATAACGA
>DATGGK010000041.1:0-34393 GCA_035308565.1 Planctomycetota bacterium
AGTGGACATGCCACCGCGCGTGCTTGCGCCCCCTTTTTGCCGCCGCCACCGCTCAATCTAAGGCGGGCGGCAGAGGACGGGGCGCAAGCACGCGCTCGTCTGTCCTGCTTCTAAATCTCCAGGAACTATGAATGCAACTCACTCGCCTACTTCCTAAACATCCCATTCCCGCTGTCCCCCCGCGAAATCAAATACGCCAACAAATCCATGATCTCTTCTTCCTTCAAGCGGCCGAGCAATCCTTCGGGCATCGGCGAAATTTTCGAGGGCGTGATCGACTTGATTTGCGTCGCGTTGATGTTGGTCAGCTTGCCTGGATCGTACATGTTTTCGCACACGCTGTATGAATCGCCGTGCAGATTGATGATGCGGCCGAGCACGCGCTTTCCGTCGGCCGTGACGATCAGCACTTGCTGGTATTGGTCGCTGACTTCCTTGCTCGGCAGAATAATCGATTCAAGCAGGTCGCGCGGGTTGAAGCGCCCGCCGGCGCCGGTGAGATCGGGCCCGAACGCGCCGCCTTCGTTGTTGAAGCGGTGGCACGCCACGCAGCCGGCCGCGCCGAACATCTGCCGCCCGCGTTCAAAATCGCGCCCGCTTGCGAGCGCCTTCTCGGTCTTTGGCACAAGTTCATCGACGGTCCATTCCTTTATCGTCGTGCGCCCCGCGAGCACCGCGCCGAAAATCTCCTGCGGCGATTTCACGGGCGGGACCGTGTTCACGATTTCCATCAGCGACTTGTCGGCCTTCGCGTCGGCGGGCAGCGCTTCCACCGCTTCCTTCTTGATATTGGAAACAAATTTCGCGAAGCTCGCGCCGCCTTTGTAATTCGCGGCTTTGATGAACCAAGCCATATATTGCTTGCGCTGCTCCATCGTCCACCCGGCTTTCAACATGCGCAGCGATTTCGCGTACTCAAGCTGCTCTTCCTGCGACGGCGCTTTGTCGAGCAGCGCGAGCGTCTTCGTCGCGGCGTCGGGCGATTGCAGGTAGATCAGCATCTCGCACAGCATCGCGTTGAGTTCGAGAGTTCTTGTAGAACGGAGATCCTGCTCCGTTCCGTCCTTCGATGCTGTACGGAGCGGAAGCTCCGTTCTATTTGCTGGGTAATGCGACTCGAATTTCTCGATCGCCGTTTTCACCTCGGGCATGGCGGGCTCGCCAAGCCGGATGAACGCCAGCCCATACGCGCGCAGCAACTCAAGCCGCTGATCGTCGCTGAGTTTGTCCCAGTCGATGCGCTCCAGCGCCGCCATGATTCGCCCGCGCCGCTCCGGTTCCGGCGCCGGCCCGCCGGGCCGCGTGTGGAATTGGTCGAGCGCCGTTTCGCGGATCAACGCAATCAGCGCTTCCATCGCCGCTTGCGGTTCGGTCTCGTTCAGCGCAAGTTCCTTCCATTCAGCGAGCGGCTGATGTTCCAGCGCCACGCGCGCGGCATAGCGAATGAGGCGGTCTTTGTGCGAAAGATTCGGCCAGATGAATTTCACCGCGCCAGCGTCCGTTTTTTCGTGATAGATTTCCAATTGATGCCGCAGATCGCGTTCGGTTGCGAACGCGTCGTTGGCCTTCGCGGGTTCAGTCGATTCCGCGCCGGCGTACGTCACCCGGTAAAGCGCGCTCTGCGTTTTGCGTCCGCCGATGGTGAAGTACATCGCCTGATCTTTCGGATTGATCACGATGTCCGTCAGCGGCAGCGGCGACGCGGAGAGGAAATCTTCCTTCTCGGCTTTGTATCCGGCGCCATCGGGCGTGATGTGAATCGCGTAAAGTTTTCCGTAGCTCCAATCGCAGCCGTAAAGCGCTTCCTGATATTTCGCCGGGAATTTCGCGCCATAACCGAAGCACACGCCCGTCGGCGAACCGGGACCGATGTTCAGCACCGGCGGAACGGAATCCATGTAGTGCACCGGCCATTTTCCCGTGCCGTTGCGCCAGCCGAATTCCGCGCCGCTCACCGCAACGCAGATGCGCGTGGGCCGGTACCACGGCGTGTTGAAATCCCATTCCATGTCGGCGTCGTACGTGAACAGGTCGCCGAAGTGGTTGAATGCCGCGTCGTATTCGTTGCGGAAACCAGTCGCGTGCAGCTTCCAATTTTTGCCGTCGGGATCGACCTGATAAATGCTGCCGCCCGGCCCGAGCACGCCGGCCATGAAGCCCTGCCCGTCGGACATGCGCGGCAGCAGATGATCTTCGCTCCAGCGCGGCGGCACGCGCGTCGAATCAAGCGCGGGCATGTGCGTCTGATCGCCGCAAACCACATAGATCGATTTGCCATCGGCCGAAAGCAGCAGCGCGTGCGGCCCGTGCTCGCCGCCGCCGCCGTCGAGGTTGCGCAGGCATTCGACTTTGTCGAGCGTGTCGTCGTGCTTCGACGACGTGACGCGGTAGAGGCCGCTGTACGAATTGCCGGTGGTTTTGTCTTTGCCCCCTTTATTGACGCAAACGTACAGACTATCGAACGCCCAAAGCAAACCCTGCGCTTCGCCGATAGGCGCGGGGATTTTTTCGACGCGCGTGTCGTCGGATTTTCCATTGAGTTCCGGCGGCGTGATGCGGTAGAGGCTGCCGTACTGGTCGCTCGCGATCAGGCGGCCTTTCGCATCGACGCACAGGCAAACCCACGAGCCTTGCGTGTCCTTCGGCACACTGTAAAGGAGTTCGATTTTGAAATCCTTCGCGATTTTGATGCGCTCAACGGGCGTCGCGACGACGGGCACTTTCGGCGCCTTCGGTTCGGCGGCGGCGCTCGACAAAAATGCGGAAAGGGGGATAAGTAAAGCGGCGATGCGGAGCATGGGATGATCTCGAAGTAACAAGGGCTTTCAGCTACGGGTCCGTGAAAGCTTGGTTGCAGTTGTCTTCAGCGCCAACGGCGCGAACTTTTAAAGCCAAGGGCGCAGCGTACCTGCGAAGCCCTGGGTACGTTTCCGAGGAAATTACCTTAGCCCCAATGGGGCGAACTAACGCGCTTGAAACCAGACCTTTGTTCAACCTGGCCGGCTAAAAGCCCATGTTACTTATCATAAGCGAGACAAAGATGCGATTGAGAAAATGGGTCGTGTGCGCGGCGTTGATGCTCAGCGCCGCAGCATTCGCGGCCAGCGACAAAGAGATCGCGGACAAGCTGACAAAAGAAGGCATCAAGGTCAAGCTCGACAACGGCGTGGCCATGTCGGTGTTGTTCTCGGACATAGAGATGGTGAACTTCACGCCGACGCTCGCGCAGTTCAAACTTGTGGGGCAGTTCAAGCAGCTTAAGAGTTTCACGGTCTATAATTCGTGCGGCGCGACGGACGAGAATTTTGGATTCATCGACGGCCTCGAGAATTTAGAGACTGCGGCAATCAACGGATTGAAAATCAGCGACGAAGGTTTCAAGCATTTTGCGAACTTGAAGAACTTAAAGAAGCTGACGCTCTGGCATGTGTTCAACAACAAATTCAACGGCAGCGGTTCGGCGCATCTGGCCGATTTGCCGAAGCTCGACTTCTATGCCTGCGACGGGTCGACCTTCAACGACGAGGGCCTGAAGGCGTGTTCGAAATTGAGGCAACTTTCGACGCTCCATTTTCATCACACGATGGCGACCGACGCGGGCGTGGCGTATCTGCGCGGGATGGAGAATTTAAAGAGCCTGATGCTGAGCGCGCAGTATTCGATGCGCCTCGGCGACGCGGCGCTGGAGTCGACCGCCGAGATTCCGAATCTTGAGGCGCTTGAGTTCAACGAAACGACACTGACATACGACGGCGGGTTGAAGCATTTGAAGAAGCTGCGGAACCTCAAGGATTTGATCTTGAAGGACGACGACATTTCGGAAGCGGATCTCGCGAAACTGCGCGAGGATTTGCCGAAAGTGAATTTCGCGTTCACGCGCGCGAAGGCGGAGGATGTGGCAAAGATGAAGGGGGAACTCGCCAAGCGCGGAAAGAAATGATAAGCCATGTTTTGTCGAATGTTGAATGTGGATCTGGAATTGCGGCGCGAAGTCAAAGAAACATTCAACCTTCAACGTTACACATTTAACAAATCCATCGGCTCACGGTTTCACCTTGCTCTGAGAAATGTATTCGAGAATTCCTTTCAAATCGTCTTCCGAAAGCTGTTTGCCCAAGCCCTCGGGCATGATCGACTGGTTGTTCGTCGAGAGGATTTTGATGTCCTTGCGTTCGATGATGTGCTTCACGCCCGTCGTATCCAGGATTTCGACGCTGGTCTGCGATTCGGATTCGAGCCGGCCGCTCACGATCAATCCGTCGTTGGTTTTGCAATTCCACAGGCGGTAATTGGCTTCGACCGACTGGTTGGGATCGACAATGGCGACGAGGATTTCCTCTTTCGGGTGCGCGCCGAAACCGGTAAGCAGCGGACCGACCTGGCCGCCTTTGCCGTTGAGCGTGTGGCAGACCATGCATGTTTTTTCGAACGCGGCTTTGCCTTTTTCGATGTCGCCGGTTTGAAGAGTCAGCGGTTTGAGCTTCTCGACGAGTTCCTTCAATTCCGCGCTGCTGGCGGCGCCGCCGGCTTTTTCGAACTTCTTCGCTTTGGCGGAAACTTCCGGTTCGGGATTGTTTTTAAGCTGCGTCCAAAATTCAGCGGCGATGTCAGTGCTCTTGAGATCTTTTTTCTCGACGGCATCCAGCAGCGCCAGGGTCCATTCGCTGCGGCGCATCAGCGTCACGACGGCGGCGCGCTGGCCGGCGGGCGTAAGCTTTTTCCAATTGGCGATCAGCGCCGCGCCGGTTTCTGGCAATTTGCTTTCACCGAGCGCCGCGAGCAAGCCGGCGTTGAGCGCGGGCGCGGCGATGGGTTTGATCTGCGCGAGCACGGCTTGAACGTGCTCGGACGAATCGGCGAGCAGGATCATGCGCTTGGCCGCGTCGGCGCGTTCTTCGGGCGATTTTGCGGCGTCGTTGAGAATCGTTTCGAGCTTCCCAGCAATCGCGCCGGATTCGGCCGCGAAAATATCTCTGCGCCCCCAGCGCTCGGCAAGCGCGAGGAGCGAACCACGCGCGGATTCCGGCAGCGCTTTCATCAACGCCGTCATCAGCGCCACGCCGTCGTCCTTAAGTTCGGGCGCTTTGCCCGCAGGCCAGCCGGAGGCGAGACCGTCTAGAATGGGCAGCGCCAGATTGGGGTCGGCGTCTTTGAGCGCAGAGAGCGTTTGCAGGATCGTGTCGGACGGACCGCGCCGCGCGTAATTGCCGGTGACGATCTGCAAGGCGCGGCCCAGTTCGCCCGGCAGCGACGGGCCTTTCGTGCCCACCGCGATCAGTTCCACATCGTCGTACCACGCCGTGCCGGTCGATTGGCCCCAGCCGCCGAAGAGGCAATTAATAGTGAGGCGCTGATTGCCGCCTGAGTTGAATGTCGTTTCGATTTTGGTCCAATCATGCGTGCCTTGCAGCGCTTTGGAGACGGCGCCGGGCGTGGCCTGCTGCAATTCGTGGACGTTGAACAGCGCGCCCCGCGCGCCTTTCACGTTTTCGGTTTTGATCCAGCCGCTCAGTTTGTAATCCGTATTCGGCCGCACATTCACCGCCGCGGACCAACTGATGTCGCCGCCGGCCGTGGATGAAATCTGAATGCTGCGCGCGCCGGTGTGCGCGACGTTCGACAGCGTCTGCTCGCCGCTGCCGTTGTGCGTGACTTTGCGCCAGCCGAACGGCGCGCCGTTGGCTTCGTTTTCAAACGACGCATTCGGAAGCGCGTTGCGCGGCGTGGCAGGCGTCTCCTGCGTTTTTCCGATCTGCGCCGGATCGACTTTCACGCCGGCCAGCGCCGTCTTCAAGAACGACGCGTCGTGACGCGCGGCGGCGGCAATGGCCGCGTGCGGAATCCATTTGTCGGTGTTGTTGCGAGTTTCCTTAAGCATCTCGAAGATGGCTTTGCCCGCCGCCTCAGACGGTGGCATTTCAGAGAGCGCCAGCAGCGCGGCCATGCGCACTTGCGCGTCGGAATCGTCGAGAAGTTTCGCGTCGAGGAGAGCGGTGAGACCTTCGTTGGTTCGTGGGATGGTTTGCGCGGCGGCGCGGCGTGTTCCAGCTGACGGATGTTTGAGTGCTTTGTATGCTGCAACGCAGGCCATCTTCCCGAATTCGGTGGTGCCGCTGCCGGACAGAAAGTTCGTATCGTTCAAAACCCAAAGCGCGTGAATCGACGCGGGATTTAAGCCCAATTCGTCAACGCTTTGATCGTCGATTAAGCGGCAGAGATGCGGAATTACATTTGGTAGGAATTTTTCGATGAGCAGGCGTTGTGCGGTCATGCGCCAAAAAAGATTGTCATTTTTAAGCGTATCAGCGAGTACGGTTTGCTGCGCATCGGCAAGATTGATCGGCGTGTAAGGCTTCGCGCCCTTGTACACAATCCGATAAATGCGCCCATGCCGCTTGTCGCGCAGCGGCGTTTCGTACGCGCCGCGCCGGCCGGTTTTGAAACCCTGCGGCGTCGGATTGTGCTGAACAATATAGTTGTACCAGTCGATCACCCACAGCGCGCCGTCCGGCCCGACTTCCGCCATGATCGGCGCGGTCCATTCGTCATCGCTGGCGGCAAAAGATTTGATGTTGAGCGCCGTGAAATCCGCGCCGTGCGGCTGGAGCAGGAATTGGCCGACGAGATGCCCGGTCGGTTCGCACACAAACGCGACGCGATTCCAATATTCTTTCGGAAACGAACGCGCGGTGTAAAGCGCGTGACCGGCAGCGGCGGTGTAGCCGCCGAAGTAATCGACCTGCCGGACCTTCTCGGTGATCGGCGCGAATTTGTTTGACGTCGCGATCGTTTCCAAGCGCGCTGGAGAAAATCCCGCCACGGATTCGTAATAGCGATTCGGAATTGGCATGTATACGCTCGGACAACCGTTCGCGGTCGAGCCGAAGACGATTCCATCTTCACTCCAGCCAAAGCCCCACGTGTTGTTGTTGGTCGAGCGCAAGAATTCGTATTCGGTTTCGGCACCGAGAACATTAAAGCGATAGAAGCCCTGCGAATGCTGGAAGTGTTTGCCGCCCACGTCGCCGCGAAAACCGGAATACCCAACCATGCCGTAAATCCAATTGTCGAATCCGTAGCGCAGATTGCTCGGCCCAGCGTGTGTGTCGCCGGTGCCCCAGCCGGAGAAAAGCGTCTTTTTCACGTCGGCGTGGTCGTCGTTTTTGCTCGATTTCAAAAACACGGTTTCCGGCATCTGATGTACGATCACGCCGCCGTTGGCGAAACAGATGCTCGTCGGAATGCTCAAGTTTTCGGCAAAGACCGTAAACTTATCGGCCTTGCCCGTGCCTTTGGTGTCTTCGCAGATTTTGATGCGGTCGTGCCCTTGGCCGGCGGGCTGAAGCTCGTTCGGATAGTCAAACGTCTCCGCGATCCACAACCGCCCGCGTTCGTCCCACGCCATGCAAATCGGTTTGACGATGTCCGGTTCGCTCGCGTAAAGCTGCACTTCGAAACCGGGCGGCACAACAAGATGCGGCTGCGATTCTTCCGGCGAAAGCGGCGCTTGCATCGTGTTCATCGTTTTGCCGGCAGCGCCAAACGCCGCCCCACCTCTATAGAGCGGAATCGGCCCTTCGGCCTCTTTCGTCGGCGGCGCCTTCAGGCCCTCGCGCGGTTTGAGATCAGGGAATACTGTCGCGCCACCGCTGCCACCCTGCCCCGCCGCCCAGCGAATGCCGTGTTCGATCAAATCAATGAATCCCGCGGTCATCCACGTGCGCTGATCGTGGCCCCACGCCGTGTAAAACACACGGCCTTTGCCATGCGTGCGCGTCCACGTGTACGCTTCCGCGCCTTTGTCATCGACGCGATTGGCGAGGACCGTGCGGTCGGGGTTGACGCGATCATGAACATACGTTTCGTCCCAGCTCTCGATCGGCTTCAAATCTTTCATGATCGGATTGTCCGGCGCGACGATGGTGTCTTTGAAGACGCCAGTACCGTGGCGCAAAAATCTGCCGCCGACCAGTTCGATATACGCTTTAGAATTTCCGAAACACGCCGACGCGCAATGAATCGCGACGAGTCCGTGGCCCGACGCGACATAATCGAGCAGCGCTTTTTCCTGATCGGGCGCGATTGTGGTCCAGTTGGCGTAGATGATCAACGCATCGTATTGCTCGAGCGTCGCGGCGTTGAGGTCTTCGAGTTTATCGGTGTAGGTCAGCGTGATGCCGCGTTCGGCCATGGGCGGCTGGAGATTTTTGAAGCGTTCCGCGGGGACGTGGTGGTTGTTGTCGCCGAGGAAAAGCGCTTTGAGCGGCTTCGCGTCGGCGGTGAGGGCGGGGAGCGCAAGCAGAAGTATGAGAGTCGAGAGTATGACAGTGAAGCGTAGAGAGTGGTGAGTTTTCATCGCACGGTATTCCTATTTGCCAAAGGCATGGCGTTCGTGTTTGCGCAATGAGATAGTAACCCTGAGCGGATGAACTTTCGCGCAATAAAATTGAGATATTTTACCGAATGGGAGCGGCGGCACTCCTGCCGCCGTTAACTTGAGTGCCGCCCTATTGCGAAACGCAGTATACCGCGCTATCATCCACCACATACATAGGATGACTCGACAATGTTGTCAATGAAAACCCGCTACGCGATCAAGGCCCTCATTGGCCTCGCGACCAAGGATACCCGCGAACCAGTGCTAATTCAAACGCTGGCCGAAGAACAAAATATCCCCAAAAAATTCTTGGAACTGATCCTGCTGGATTTAAAGGCGATGGGAATCCTGAGCAGCAAAAAAGGCAAGCACGGCGGCTACTTTCTGCGCGTGGAACCGGCGCGCATTCGAATTGGGCAGGTGGTGCGCGGAATGGAAGGGCCGCTGGCCTTGTTGCAATGTGTAAGTCAAACGCAATACGAACGTTGCGAGGATTGTCCCGACGAGAGAATCTGCGGATTGCGCCTCGTATTTAAGGACGTGCGTGACGCCACATCGAAAATTCTGGACAACACCACGCTCGCGGACGTGCTGGCGCGAATTGAGCAGGAGCAAGCGCAACCCGAGGTGATGTTCCACATTTAGGCCAACCATTCCAAAGCACGTTCGCACGTTTTGCAAAGCGTCATCAATCCCTATAAGGCCCATCAGGCCTATCTCACGCGTAAGTCCTCAATTTTATGTTGCTAATTACTATTAACTCGATAGTATTAGTGTGCTAAATGAACGCGCGAATCGGAAAATGGTTTTTTTGGGCCGCGATATTCTTGGCTTCGGCGACCCCGGGCTGCGGGGATTCCTCGGCGAACGCCACGGGCATTGCGCCGGTGCGACTCGGGTATTTTGCCAACATGACCCACGCGCAGGCGTTGATCGGCGTCGCGCGCGGCGATTTTCAAAAAGGGCTCGGCAACACACCGCTTCAGACGAGCATTTTCAACGCGGGGCCGTCCGCAATCGAGGCGCTTTCCGCGAACAAACTCGACATCGCCTACATCGGGCCTGGCCCGGCGCTCAACGCGTTCGTGAACGGCAAAGGCAACGTGCGCGTGGTGGCGGGTTCAGCGGCCAATGGCGTGGGGATCGTCGTCGCGGCCGGCAGCGGAATAAAAACGCTGAACGATCTGAAGGGCAAGCGCATCGCGACGCCGCAGTTGGCGAACACGCAGGACATCGCCGCGCGCGAGTTCGTGCTGGAGCAACTGCATGATAAAGCCAGGAGCGACGGCGGAACGACCGAGATTCAGCCGGTCGCGAATGCGGAACAAGTCGGGTTGTTCAAACAAAAGCGCCTCGATGCCGCGTGGGCCCCGGAGCCGTGGGCTTCGCGGCTGATCCACGAAACGGGCGCGACGCTGCTGGAAGAGGAGAAGAATCTCTGGCCCGAAAAAAAATTCGCGATCACGCTCGTGGTTGTCTCGAAGCGCTTTTTGGACGCGCATCCGGAACAGGTCGAAGCGTTCTTGAAAGCGCATGCCGCGATCACCGAGTTCATTCAGAAATCGCCGGAGCAGGCGGCGGCGCTCGTCAACGAGCAGCTCAATAAGGAACTGGGCAAGCCGCTGTCGTCGGAGGTGCTGAAGGACGCGTTCGCTCGCGTCAAATTCACGACCGATCCGCTTCCTTCGACCATCGAGAGAATGGCGCAGTGGAACGTCGATCTCGGATTTCTACGCACGAAACCCGACTTGAGCGGGCTGGTCGATCTGTCGATTTTGAAAAAGCTACAGACGAAATAAGGCGGGGACCTTGATGCCACAATTGACCACGGCTTCGCCTTCGCTTGAGACGCGGCCCTTCGCGCCAACGCATCCCACACCCGTGCCGCTCGCGCCCGGCGCGGCTAAAGTCGAGTTGCGCGGAGTCTCGAAAATCTACTCGACCGGCGCAAAACGTTTCGCGGCGCTAAGCGAAATCGATCTCGCCATCCGCGACGGCGAATTTCTCGCCATCGTCGGACCCAGCGGCTGTGGAAAATCCACGCTGCTCAATTTGATTGCCGGATTTGAGTGCCCCGATTCGGGCGAAGTGTTTTTCGAAGGCCAAGCAGTGACCGGCGCGGGACCGGAACGGCTGGTGCTCTTTCAGGAGCATGGACTTTTTCCGTGGCTGAACGTGCGGCAGAACGTCGAATTCGGTTTGCGCGTGCGCGGGTTGTCGAAAGCCGAGCGGCGCGAACGCGCGGAACACTATTTGAAAATGGTCCATCTGCAAAAATTCAAGCGCAGCTATCCGTTCCAGCTTTCCGGCGGAATGAAACAGCGCACGGCGATTGCACGCGCGCTGGCCGTCGAGCCGCGCATGTTGCTGATGGACGAACCGTTCTCCGCGCTCGACCCGCGCACGCGCGACATTCTGCATCTCGAACTGCAGCGCTTGTGGATGGCCACACGCAAAACGATTGTGTTTGTCACACATTCGGTGGAGGAGGCCGTGCGCCTCGCCGACCGCATCGTGGTCATGGCCAGCCAGCCCGGAAGAATCCGCAGCGTCTTCGAAGTGGCGCTGCCGCACCCGCGCGAATTCATGGATCCGGCGCTGGTCGAATTGCGCGGCGCGATTCTGCGCGAATTGGAAGACGAACTCGGCAAACTCGTGAAAAAGGAAGGGGACGATGATTGGCGTATTGAAGAAAAGTCTATCGGCGCTCGCGCTCGCCGCGATCTGGATTTCGGTTTGGGAGACGGCATATAGGCTCAGCGGCCCGGACAACTTCGGCCTTCAGCCTCCGCTGAAAGTACTCGCCGAATTCTGGCGGCGCACCGCGGATTTGACCTTTGTCAAAGCCCTCGGCGCGAGCCTGCTGCGCGTGGCATTCGGCTTCGGGCTGTCGATTCTCTTCGGCGTGGCCATCGGCATCGCCATCGCCGGCAGCCGCGCGGCAAGCTGGCTGCTCAGCCCCGTCGTGATGGGCGTGCAATCGCTTCCCAGCATCTGCTGGCTGCCACTGGCGGCGCTCTGGTTTCAACGCGACGAAAACGCAATTCTGTTCGTGATCCTGATGGGCTCGATCGGTTCGATCGTGATCGCAACGCGCGACGGTTTGAAGAACGTGCCGACAACGTACCGGCGCGTGTCGAGCACCTTCGGCGCGAATTATTGGCAGCGCCTGTTCTGGGTCTACATCCCGTCCGCGCTGCCGGCATTCATTTCGGGAATGAAGCAAGGCTGGTCCTTCGCGTGGCGTTCGCTGCTCGCGGGCGAACTGATCAAAAGCGTCGTCGGCGTCGGCGGCCAGATCGAAATCTCGCGCTCCATCGGCGATTACGAGCGCTTGTTCGCGAGCATGATTCTGGTGCTGCTGGCGAGCGTGATCGTGGACAAATTATTATTCACCCAACTGGAGAAGCGCATCCGCGCCCGCTGGGGCATGGCCGCATGACGGAGCGCCGGCTTCCAGCCGGCCAGCATCGGAAAAGAACATCCGCATTACAATCGACTTCTCGCCGGCAGTTTGTTCGCCGTTCGTGCGCCACTGGCCTTGCCAGTGCGGACCCGCGGCGCGCGCCCACAAAACAATCAACTTTGCTGCTGAAAGCTTAATTCACGTCCCCCAAATACACATCCCCGCCCAGCGTGCCATCCGCCTGAATTACTTGCTTCAACACGCTCGGGAAAATCTGGTGCTCCTTCAACTCGCTCAATGCAATCCACACCACATCGGTCTGATCCGCGTCCGGATTATGCGTGGGAAAAGTGCCAAGCGGATCCAGCAATTCGCAGACGAACATGTACTCAACTTGATGCACGTCGCTGTGCCGTTCGGCGAAGGCGTGATTCTTCCCAATGTAATCGCGGACGTAGCGCAAGCCCAGCACGCGCACGCGCGCGCCGAGTTCTTCGCGGCATTCGCGATCAAGCACTTGCGGCAGCGTCTCGCCGGGATTCTGCCCCCCGCCGGGAAGAATATAATAATCGTCGCCGCGCCAGCCGGCATTTTTGGTAAGCAGCAGCTTACCATCTCGGATGACGATGGCTTTGGCGGAGTTGCGGATGGGCATTTAAATTCAAGATTCAAGATTCGGCTCATGAGGCGAAATAAGTGATCCGTGGTGCAGGCGTCCCGCCTGCGAGTCGTGCAGGCGGGACGCCTGCGCCACGGTCCTCACTCGATTCGCCCCATGAGCCCAAAATTCGAACTTCAAAATCACGCTTGAACGAATCTTTCAGTTTTGAATTTTGAATTTTGAATTTCCGTTACTTCGCCGGCGGCGGAGTCACCGGAGCGGGCGGCGGCGGCGGTTGCAACGCCGCGGCTTTCGCGGCAGCTTCAGCGTCCCTTTTCTTTTTGTCGAGATCCTTCTCTTGCGCCTCAATCACTTTGTCGAGCGTATCCAATTCAGGCTTGCGCGCCGGCGGGCGGCCGGATTTGATGAACTTCTCGATCTGCTTCGTGCGCTCATTAATAAGTTGTGCCACTTCCGTTTTGATCATCGAACCCGTCGGCCCTGGCACGTCCTCCATGTTCACTTCGTAAAGTTTGTAGCCGAGGTCCTTGGTGAAATCGTATTCAGTGGGCTTGTCGGCGCCGGGCACTTTGTACGAGACTTTGCCGCTAAGCACCTGGCCTTCCTTCACTTCATTGAGCTGCGCGACCTTCCAGTCCTTTAGCTCGTTGATCCAAACGCGGATTTCGAAGCGCACGCTGTAATCTTCGCGGTCGTGGTGCGCGGGGTCGCGCGGCACTTCGGCCGCCGGCACGGTGCCGTTGACGCCGGCAAGGCGCACGTCGAAATTCGTGGGCGTACGCGCCGAAACGACCGCCGTGTAGTCCGTGGCGAAAAGCTTGGCTTTCGGCGAAGTTGCCGCAACGGCCGTCATGCCTTTCGGGAATTTGTGAATCACTGGCTCTTTGGTGCCGTCGGGCTTGGTCAGGATTTCGAGCTTGCCGTCGGAGTTCGTGTAGCGCGCGACAAGACGCATCTTATAAAAATAATCCATTTGCTGCTCGACGTTGACGTCTTTGAATCCGCGCAGGTCGCCGAGCTTAAAGGGCGGCGGCGGTTTCTTCGCGGGGCCTGTTCCACTCCGGACACGTTCCTTGGGTTCGGGCTCCGGCGGCGGTTTGAAGCCGGGCGGAAGGGGTTCTTCCATATTGATTTCAATCGTGGCGTAAGGCTTGGAAAGGTCGATTTTGTCGGCGGCCGGTCCTCGGAAAATTTCGATGCGCGTGGGTTCCATGTCCACGGCGGCGTCAAGCTTCGGCAGGTTCGCGCTCAAATAAATTTTGCCGTGATCCGCGTGCGCTTCGGGCTTTTCAAGCGGCGGAATGAATCCAAAAATTTCGCGCGCGGCGACTTCCGCGGTAGGCTCCGGCGATTTCGGCCGAGTCGGCTGCGGATACGAAACCCACGCGCCGACCGGATCGTTCTTCGCGTCTTTGATGCGGTCCACGTTGCGCTTGAGCGTCTCCGCGTTTTTGATTTTGTCACGGTTCTCGGCCGATTCCGCATACTCCGGCTTGACCTCGCCTTTTTTCAACGTGTCGTCGATTTTCTTCTGCGTCGCGGCGAGATCCTTGACCTCCGGTGCCGTGTCCGTGTAATAAAGGTAGCCCCACGCGCCGCAGCCAAGCAGCACCGCAATGAAAACCAGCAACGGACCGTGGCGTTTGAGAAGATTATTCATGTTCGCGAACTCCTGAAACTGCGTTTTGATCTTTCATTTGGACGACGGTGCGGGCCGTCGCTTGATTCTCACATCCACACATCACTGATTCGGCGCCGGCGGCGGATTAGTCGGGCGCGCACCCGAATGCGCTGGCGTCGGCGGCGCGGGCGGTTTTTCCATCAGTTCCAATTTCTTCAGATCGATTTCTTTCAAATCGATCGTCAAATCCACGCGCATCGGGCCTTCACCGTAATGCGTGTTCTTGCTCGGATCGAATTCAGCCTTTTTGTAATCCGCTTGAACCTTGGTGTCTGAAACCGCGTTCACCAGGAACGGCGACGCAAAGCGTACCATGTCCGCGCCGCTGATTTCGCCGAAATAATGCTCGTTGGCCTCGAGCTTGTTTTCAATCGTGGTCACGGCGCTGACGTGAACCACAAACTCGACTTCCATGGACGACGTCATGACCGGCATTTCGATGCCTTTCCACAAAGTGTCCTGCGCGCCGCCGGTGTGCTGTTCGATTTTGACGCCCGCCTTTTCGAGCGCTTTCTTATACGCGTCGTCTTTCAGCTTGGCCGTTTCTTCCGGCGTGTGGAAGGTGAAGCTCTCGAATTTGACTACGCTGACCGGCGCGGTTGCGGCGGGCTCATTCTTTTTCGGATCGGTTTCGAACCCCGATGTAGCCACATTTCCATAGCGCTGGCAAAGCACGTCAATAGTGTCGTCCACGAGCAGCAGCACAAGCAGTTGGTAATCGCGATGCTTTTTAATTTCCTTCGAGGCATCGTCAACTTCGGCCCCCGCGAACAGGATTTTGTTGATCAAGTCAGGCGTCGTCTGAACATTCGCGTCGGCGAGTTTTTTGATCAGCCGCTCGCGTTGTTTGAGCATCCAATTCTCGAATTGGCTGCGCTCCGCGGGCGCATCTTTGAATCGCGATTCAAGGTATTTGACGTCATGCAATCTGGGCCAGGACTTGATCAAATCGACCATCTGGGTCTTTTCAGTCTCCAGCTTTTTCGCATATTCCTTGGCGGCAGTGAGGTGCGCGGGCGTGATGATTGGGTTGAAAGTCTTCAGCGCCTGAGTTTTGGTCTTCAAATCGGACTTGGCTGTGTCCGCGTCGGGAATGTAGATCAGCCATGCGGCCAGCGCGCCAACCACAATCACGCCGAGGATGATCCAAAAGAGGTTTTTCTTGATTTGATCCATGAAGCAAAACTCCGAGCAGTTTTCTGTACCGCCGGCGTCCCGCCGGCCCGATTCTAGTCATTCTGTGGCGCGCTTCGCGCGCCATTGCCGGCGGGACGCCGGCGGTACAACTGACGATGCAGCCGCGATTTCAATGCCCCGGTGGCGCCGGCGGCGCCGGTGGCGGCGGAACGATGTCTTTGTCCGCCGGGTCTTCCCAAACGAACATGAAATGAAACGGCATGAACACCCAATTCTTGGTTTCGTCGGCCACCTGTTTTTGCGGATCGAAATCAAGGGCACCGTCTTTTGTGTAAGGAATAATATGCTCGACATAAGTGACGGTGCGGTTGGCGCTGTATTCGAACTCGACTTTCTGCCCCTTGCACTGTGGAATCTTCTTGATCGCGTCTTCGATTTTAGTGCAGACGTCAATGGCGGCGCCGGGGTTGTTATCGACAACCTGAACCTGCCCGCTTAGGATCACGATCAACGGAGCGTCCGGGCGCATTTCAGGCGCCACCTTGTACGGATCGCCCGCGGTTTTCAGGTCGTCGTAAAGGCGCTTGAGTCCTTCACTCGTTCGCAGTGCATCCCAACGCGCGGAATCACTCTTCTGGTCCAGCGGCGCGCGCGATGCATAGAAATTGGTCACGTAGGTTTTGTTCTGCAGTCCGAAGATAGCCTTGTCATCGCCGCCTTTAAGTGTCAGAAGCGTGTTTTCGGCGAAATGGATTTTTTCGCGATCGCGCGAGGCGCTTTGCAAGCGCAGGTTCACTTCCCGCTTGGCCGGAATGTCTTTGATCGCTGTCTTCTCGTCGCCCTGCGCGGCTACCAACTTCGCTTTCAGATCGTCGGCCTCCTTCGAATTGCGCGTGAATTCGTCGAACGCCTTGCTGGAGAAGTAATAGGTAATCAGGAACGTCAGCACCACAATGGCAGCCGACATCGCCGCAAACTTCTTCCACTGCGCCCGCGCCTGATCGACTTCCGTCTGCCGCGGAATCAGATTCAGATTCAGTTCACCCAATCCCAGCCCCTGAATCCCCAATCCGATCGCCACGGCCATGGTCGGGAATTCGTGTTCCCACACCGACGGCTCGACCGTGCTGCCCAAGCGAATTCGCTGCAAGCCCTCGACCAGCGCAAACGGCGCTTCGCGCACCTGGCTTTGCAGGTATTCGGCCATCTTCGGCAGCCGGAACGCGTGGCCAAGCAAATAGCAGTTCTGAATCTTCTGCCCGCGCGATTTCGCTTTGTAAAAGCCGATCGTGCGCTGCACGTCCGCGCCCAAATTGCGCAGCGTCGGTTCGATCACGCTCAAAATCTGGTCCATCTGCGGCGATTTTTCGATGTTCTTTTTCAGGCTCTCCGCCTTGTCGTACGGCACTTTGAATTTGTTTTCGAGCACGCGCGTGATTTCGCGCCCGGCGATCTGGATGCTGCGGAAATAAATCTGGCGCTTGTTCATCACCACGAAGTCCGTCCCGCGCGCGCCGGCGTCGAGGATCAGCGTGATCGTGTTCGGCTTGAATTCGAAATTAATGAAATTGTACAGCGCCATCGGAGCGGCGGCGATGCCTTCGAGCTTCAATTCGTAATTCGCGCAAAGGCTGGTCATTTCCTGAATGTCGCTTTTGCGCACGGCGATCAGCGTGATGTTGATGCCCTTGTTGGCGTCCTCGGTCGCGTCGAATCGTTCGTAGCCCCATTCGACCTGGTCGAGCGGAAACGGAATCTGCTGGCGCGCTTCGAACTGCACCATCTCGTGGAGCTTCGCTTCGGCCGTCGGCGGCAGCGTAAATTCGCGATGCAGACACACCGCGCCGGGAATGGCGAGGAACACCGGATCGTTGCCGAATTTGTGGGTCTCGGTGAGGTTCTTCATCGCCGCGTTGAGGCGCGCGGGCCGCTCCGCCTCGTCCCCGGCGGGGATGTCGATGATGTCAAAGTCGATGATGCTGCATTCCGTATTGAAACGCTGCATTTTGACGGCTTTGATGGCCGAGCTTCCAATGTCGAGGCCCCACACTATGTTCGCTGCCATTGTCTTCCTTTAATCGACGTGAAACGGTTTCACAAACACGCGCCCCCGATTGGTTCGATTCCCAACCGCTCAGCCTCGCCGGGGTTCCCCTCCGGAGCAATCAGAACGCTCACGTGTGTGAAGCTTGATTACAACATTATTATATGGAGTCGTCAAGGCTAAAAAACCCGTGGTGAAGGCGTCCCGTCTGCACGTTTTTGTTAAATCCGCGCGTCTAAAGCGTTAGATATGTACGAGCGACAATCTGCGTGCATTTTTATCGAGCGACGTGACAGAAATGTCGCCGCTCCCAGAACCATATTGGTGCTCCGCGCGTAACGATAGCATGCGTCGTTGGAACTGGCTTCCGATGCACCCTGTAACGGCTTGCCTGCTGCTCGTTGCCGTGGCGGCGCTGTATTGGCTCGATCATTGGCACGTCCACGAGGAAACTCAAATCGAGTATTTCCCCAATGCCCGTTATTCGGGGATATCTGTTCGGGAACTGAGGGACGGATGGCCGCACGGAGTCAGTCGCTATGAGGAGCGCGAATTGGATAAGTGGACGAACAAGGTCAAAGTGTGGCGTTGGTACTGCCCGCCTTGGGATCAGCGAGCCGGCAAGGCGAATGACACGAGGAACGGCGTTTTCGCGGTATTTCTGTTGTTGCTGATCTGGTTTGTCTGCGAACGTGTATTTTTTCGGAGAAAGGCGAGCGGCCGGATTCAATTTCATCTTTCGACCGCCGTTGTGGTCATGTTTGTGTGTGGTCTGCTCATGTTTGCAAATCTCGGCAACGCGGGCGCGTCAATCGATTGGGAGCAGGCGGGATGGCCATTTCAGTTTTGGGACCATTATTCTTTGTTCGCCGATGCATGCATTGGATTTAACATCGTGGTCGGGACCGCGTGGCTGTGCGAACTGATTCTTGCGAGGATGTCGCGCAAATAACCGGGCTTAAGGCGTCTTGACCTTTTCGCGAAAATGCGCTAACGTATCCCGCTTAATGAAATCCAACACCTTTTCTCGAACGCTGCGCGCCGCGCTCCTGGCCGCGCTCCTCTGCGCCGCCCCCGGCTGCCTCCATTCCGATGCCGAAGGCGGGAAAGTCGTCAAAGGCGACGTCGAAGATTACTACTACCACCAAGTGCGCAATTTGGATTACCTCAACCAGGACGTGCACGTTTACACCGAATTGCAGCAGCGCCTCTGGAAGGAAATGATCTCGGACATCAACGATTATTTCGCCTACCACAACGCGCAGATCGACGTCCTGCGCGCCGACGTGAAAGCCTACGAGCAGCTTCAACTGCGCTTGGCGCTGGCGCTCAAACAGGACGTGCACAATTACATGGACTACCAGCGCTCATTGCCCGATGAAGTGCGGGCGGACGTGCAGTTGTATTGGGAAAACGAAAGCGTGCGGCGCACCGCCGCGACGAAAGAAGACATCCACAATTATTTCGAATTTCAGGACAAACAGTTGGTCGATCTGAAAGCCGACGTGGACCGCTACATCAAAGACCAACTCGATCGCTCGCACAAAGTCCACGCGCTCATCGACGACTATTTCGAGCACCAAAATCAGAATCTCGTTGCGGCGAACGCTGACGCGAAGAAATATCTCGAAAACGAAACCAAAATCCGCCCTGAGAAAACGAAAGACGACATCCACGCCTATTTCGAAAACCAGTTCGCGCTGCCCGACGTGCTGCGCAACGATGTCGAAACGTGGTGGCGCAACCAGAAGGACGACGCACAAAAAGAGCGCGCCAACGTTCACCAGTATTTCGAACACCAGTGGACGCTGCTGACCTACCTCAACGACGACGTGCGGACCTATTTGAAGAACGAACTCGCCCGCCGCACCGGCCGCACCAAAGCGAACATCCAGGATTATTTCAAATACCAGGAAGATCAGATCGGCACGCTGCGCAACGATGTGATGACCTACATCGAAAACGAATCGAAACGCCGCCCCTTCAAAACGAAGGAAAACGTCCAGGCCTATTTCGAAACCAACCGCGGCATGGTGCTCACGCTCAACGAGCGCGTCCACACGTGGCTCGACAACGAAACCCGCGTGCGGCCTTCAAAAGCCGTCGCGGAATTGCACGACTATTTCGAATACCAAGACAAGCAGATCAAGCGAACCCACATGAACGCGCAGGAATTGCCGGATGGCACGCTGACGGGACGGAATAAATAATTTCAAAATGCAAAATGAACGGCGGGCCCGTTTCTTAATTTTTCATTTTAAATTGAGAAACTTCTCGTACAAATCCTTCAAATACAACTCCGGATTCTTGTAAAACTCATCCCCCGAATCCGGCAGCATCACCGTCCGCTCCGCCGCCTGAACGACCGGATTCGTCCGCGCAAAATCCTGCACCGCTTTGCCCATCGGCTTGATACGCCCATCGGCTCGAACAAGCCCGAAGAAGCGTTCGTGCCATTGAAAATCGCACGGCGGCAAATTCCACAACGAGCGATCATAATCGGGGAAACACCACGCGAAGGCGCCCAACGCGCCGACGCGTTGCAAGCGCGGCAAAACCTGGCGGTAATATTCCGCGCCGTCTTCGTCCGACGCGAAGAGATTGCTGCGAATTTTTCCGTTCCATTGCGGCATGTCGATCACGCGGCTGGGTTCGTCATTCTCATGCGTGCAAAGGCCGAATTCCTCGAAGATGACCGGGCGTTTCGCCAGCGCGGCGGTGAGCGCCGCCATAAACGGCACATAATCCGGATCGAGCAGATGCCGCGCGAGGCGATCGTAGATCGAATAGCCGTGCATCACCGAAATGTCGGTTTCTTCGGCGACGTGATCGACGCGCAATCCGACGTCGGCGTGCAGCGACGCCGTGTGCAAGCCAATTAGGACGGGATGAGTTGCATCGACGGATTTGATGGTCCTGACCATCTCGCGCACCCACGCTTTTCCGGCGAGCGCATTTGGCGGGCGGCAGAACAAATCGGGTTCGTTGCCGAGGCTGTACGCCCACACGGCGGGATGATCTTTGAGCGCGCCGCAGACCGTGCGCAGTTGCAGCTTCTCGGCTTCGACGACGAACGGCTCCGTATACACATTGTAAATACCAAACGGCGAACCGTCTTTTCGCCCAAGGCTCACAAGCTGCCGCTCGCCCTCCACGCGCGGTTGCCCATTCAGCAGCCAATCCGGCGCCCAATTCGGCCCGCTCATGTGCCCCGTAAAAAACGTCGGCTGCATGCACAGCCCAATCTCGCCCGCAATATCGCACGTCGTCAGCAGATTTTTAATCGCACTCGCGCTGACTTGCTCCGGCTTGGGCTGAAAGCTCTCCCAAAGCAAAAACAATCGGACATAGCGCAGTCCGAGTTCCTTAATGAGCGCAAACTCCTCGCGCACTTCGCCGGCGTCGTAGTTGGCCCACCAATACATGGCCTTTTTGCGAGGCCAGTAGTTGCAGCCGAGGAGGAAGGGAGAGGCGATGGTCATGGATTGATTTGGGTGAGCCAATTAGATTTCCGGTTCGAAGATGTCTTTCAATTTCATTTCACATCCGGGCAGGATGTCTTCGCCGGAAAATGCCTGCGATTCATTCAACACGATGACGGGCCGTCCGCGCCAATAGACCCGCCCTGTTCGGGTGATGGGATCGACGCCCCAGACAAGCGGGACGCCGGCTTCGAGAAATTCGAGCGCTTTCTTATCCAAATCCTGGACGGTGTCGGACGGCGATAGAACTTCGACGGTCAAGTCCGGAACAACGGGAATGTAGCCCCTCGGAGAACGCGCAGGAATGCGATGTTTTGCGATAAAGCTGACGTCGGGCGCTCGCACCGTGTCGGGATCGCGGGCGAGAAAGAAGCCGGTTTCGGCGGCGTAAACCTTGCCGAGTTTGCGAGGCTTCACGAAGTCCCGGATTAATCCGAGAATTTCAGCGGCCACGCCGCCGTGCTCCCCGCCCGCTGGACTCATGAATACCACCTTTCCCCGCAGCAACTCGCACGGATTCCACTCAGGATGGGAAAACAATTCGTCGGCGGAGACGAGCGTTTCAGTGGTCAGGATGCCTGGGTCCATGAATTGCATCCTATGCATTGCGTCGCGAAAGATCAAGCGCTGCTATTTTGATTCGCGCAGCACTTTCAAATCAATCCCGTCGAACGGATCGAAAAGCGTGCCGTCGTTCGCACGAAGGAGTTCGGGGGCAGATCCTCTCTTTGCACGGCTGCACGCATCCGGAAACCAACTCAATTCGAGCGACAGATAGGATTGGCTATCGGAATAATCGAGCACCCGGCGGCTCAGCGTCGTACAGGCGTCATATTTTCCGGCGGAGTAGAGTTTGCGGCACATCGCCAGTCCGCGAAAGCGTGCGTTGGTGAAAAGCCACGCGGGATCGTCGGCGGGAAATCGGCAGGCGCTCATGACCGTGGAGGCGGCGGCGTTCGAGTCGCCTGCCGCGTCAAACGCATACGCCGCCAGCAGCCACGCGGAGAAATCGTTGATTGACGCCGCCCACGCATTTAATTTCGCGGCGGCGCCGGGTTGATCTTTCGCGGAGTCCATGACGTGGACCAGCAGCACGTCGCGCCAATTGTGCGCGTTTTGCGCGGCGAATTTTCGCACGGACTGTTTGAACCGTTCGAGTTCGTGATGCAACAGCGCGAATTGGAAACGCTGCGCGGCGTCCGACGCATCGCTGCTCATCTGCATTCCGTTGTCGCCGGTGCGCAGCTCGAAATGCACGAAGGCACGGTCGACGAATACTTTTTCAGTCAACACGTCGCCGTTGGGGATGGAAACGGTTTCGAGAATCAGGCCGGGTTTCTCTTCGCGTTCGAGCGCCATCGCCCACGCGGTGAACCCGGGTCGATCGCCCGTCGGCGCGCGGGTCAGGCTGTAGCCAAAATGATAGAACCCGCCTCCGAACTCGACGCTTGCGTAACTGCCGTCGATGCGCGCATAGTTTGGATTGAGCCTCAAAACTTCCGGTGGCATCCACGCCGGAACAAGCGTCCGATCCGTGAACCATTGCGGATGCGCCTGGCATGTCTGACACATTTGCGCAAGCGCCATAGCCGCAGGATGATAATTCACGGGTTGTTGCAGAGCCGTTTCGCGCGCGCGAATGCCGGAGCCGAACGAAAAATAAACCACGATTCCCAGCGTGATCGCACCGAGGAACATCAGCAGAAAGACCGCAGCGACGATAGTGCCCAGTTTCATGGAGTTGCCTCGGTTACCGGACGTGATACCCTAAATGGTACGGGATCCATAAGCGAAGGTTACGTCGCAATTCTTGCACTGTATCAATCTTGCCCACTATCCCTCGACCGAACCCTTGCCCGTCCACGATTGCCCATCCAAGGAGTACTTTTGTGTTTTCGTGTCGAACAGATAAACAGTTTCGCCCGTAAGCCGCCCTGAAGCGCGCCAAACTTTCAGTGCGTGTATCGCGTTCTTCAACGTGCGCGAATATGTCAGCCGGCCGCGAATGTCGCTCTTTATCGAGAATCGGCGAAGAATAAAACTCCCGCTCATGACATCCACTCCAACTCCCCGCCCTCCCCATCCGGCAAAACCTTCTGCATCATCGGTGCACCTTTCGCACCGCCTCCGCACCCAGGCCCGCCCGTCGGCATGCCGTGGTCCTCTTCGTAGCGCTTCTTGCGTCGCGCATTCGGCCCCCAACCGTCGTCAGGACGATTTGAAGAACCTTGAATCTTGAATTTCGAATTTTGAATTCGCCGCCCCGCCGGCACGAGGCACTCCGGCCCGCTGCCGATCAAATCCTCGCGCCCGCATTCGCGCAACGCTTCGCGCACGTCGTCGTGATAATCCGGATCGCGGAAAAAGAACATCGCGCGCTGCAAGCGTTTTTCGCGCGCGGTTTTGGCGACGTAGATTTTTTCGTTCGTGAGCGGATTGACGCCGCAGTGCCACATCGCCATGCCCAGCGTCAGCGGCGCAGGATAAAAATCCTGCACTTGCTCGGGCGCCATGTGTTCGTTCTTCAAGAATTCGGCGAGTTCAACCATGTGTTCGAGCTTCGAACCCGGATGCCCGCTAATGAAATACTGCACCGTGTATTGGTCTTTGCCCGCGGAGCAGCTCGCCTTCGCGTACTCGTGCAGGAATTCCTTGTAAAGCTCCGCGCTGGGCTTCTTCATGTGGCGCAGCACTTCAGGACTGGTGTGTTCGGGCGCGATTTTCAAGCGCCCCGACACGTGATACTTCGTGAGCTGGTCAATGTAATCTTTGCCGCCTTCGCTCAGCGCCAGGTCGAAGCGGATGCCGCTTTGGATGAATGCGTGTTTGACGCCGGGCATTTTGCGCGCATCGTTCATCAGTTCCAGCACCGCGCCGTGGTCCGTGTTGAGATGCTCGCAAATCGTCGGCGTGAGACAGTTGCGCGCGTGGCAGCGGTAGCGGCCGATTTTGCAATGCGTGCCAAACATGTTCGCCGTCGGGCCGCCGAGGTCGCTGATCGTACCGCGAAACGCCGGATCGTTGGTCATGTCTTCGATTTCGCGCAGCACGTTTTCCTTCGAGCGGCTCGAGACCATCACGCCCTGATGGTACGTGATCGCGCAGAAGGAACAGTCGGCGTAACAGCCGCGGTGCGTCGTGATCGAATCCTTGATCATGTCGTAACACGGAATGCGCGCGCCGCTGTACGACGGATGCGGATGCCGCGTGAACGGCAATCCGTATATTTCGTCCATCATCTCGGTGCTCAGCGTCGGACTCGGCGGATACACGACGACGTAGCGGTCGCCGTGTTTTTGCGCGACGGGCTTGCCGTAAGTCGGGTCGCAATTGAGATGATATTTGCGGAACATCCACGCGAAACGTTCACGGCCGTCGTCGGTGTTGGGGCTGACTTCGTCCCATGACGGCGCTTCGACCACGCGCGGAATGTCGTCGATGCGTTTGCGGACGATGCTCGTGCCCGGAATACCGTCGATGCCGCCGACGCCATCCGCGCCAATCGGGTTGCCCAGCGCTTCGACGACGTACGTCAGCGCCTGTTCGGCCTGCCCGAAGACGAGAATGTCGGCCTTCGCGTCGAGCAAAATCGGGCGCTTCACTTTGTCCGACCAATAATCGTAGTAGCTCAAGCGGCGCAGACTGGCTTCAACGCCGCCAATCACCAGCGGCGGGCAATCCTGCTTGAACGCTTCGCGCAATCGCTGGCAATACACCACCGTCGCCATGTCCGGCCGCTTGCCGGTGACCGCGCCGGGCGTGTAATGGTCTTCGCGGCGCGGCCGGCGCATCACGGTCAACCGCGCAAGCTGGCTGTCGAGGTTCCCCGCAGTCACGCCGAAAAAAAGTTTCGGCCGCCCAAGCTTTTTGAAATCATCAACGCTCTTCCAATCCGGCTGCGCGATTATGCCCACGCGCAAGCCGAGATGCTCCAGCCAGCGCCCGATGATGCCCGCGCCGAAGGCGGGGTGGTCGATGTACGCGTCGCCGGAGACAAGAATGACGTCGAATTCCTCCCAGCCATAATTGCGGCGGGCTTCTTCAATGGACATGGGAAGCGGGTATTTTGCAAGCATTTTGGCGGTGACTTTTTTTCTCACGCAAAGGCGCGGAGGCGCAGAGGGAGGCGCGGAGAAGAAAGAGCATTCCTTTGTTGGGCTCGTCCCCGGTCGCGCGGCCTGGCCGAATCGATCGGCGAAACAGTCGGCGCTCGCAAGGATTCGCGAACGGAGGGCATTATAGCAGGGAATGGGGGGAAGTCATGGGTTTCTTTTGCGCACGGCGCGGCGGTGAATCCACCACTCGCACACGAACCACACCGCGAAAAGAATCGCCAGCGCAACCGAGAAGTTAACGCCTGCGACGCCATATCCGAAAAAGACTCGAGCCGGTTGACTCATCTTAACGACATCGTTATGAATCCATTTGTAAGCGGATCTGACGTAGACGATTTCCGGCCATCCATAGCCGTTTATTGGGTCTCGGATTAGTTCGTTTTTCCCTCCGCTGCTCTCCGCGCTAAGTTTATAGCGCCGCAAAGCCTCTTCCGGATAGTTGCCGGCCTCCAAAAAATCAATGTACTCGTCTGGTCTGAATTTGTTACGACTTAATTCGCGCGGCATCAGATTCAGCCAGAGTATGCCCCCCGCCACGAACATCAGCACCACCGCTGTGCTTAAATGAAGTTGCAGCCATTCTCGCCGAGGGGCGTCTGGAACCGTTTGTCCGATCTTTCGAGTTGTGCGCCAGCGAACCCACCGTTCGCACACCAGCCACGCAACGAAGAGAATTGCAATTCCCCCGGCCAGATTAATTGCGATGCCAACTTTCGAAATTTCGAAGTCTGAACTCGGCGCCCGCTTCATGAAAATTCCTTGGATGGAACGAACTACCACAGCGTCCCAAGGCCACCCATAGGTGCGATGGTAAACGCCTTTGCCAAGATATTCTTCGCGAGGATCAAGCACATTCGCCCAAATCAACGTCCCCGCCACAAACATCAGCACCAGCGCCGTGCTCAGATGCACTTGCAGCCATTTGCGGCGAGTAACCTCAGCCATCCTTCACGCGCCTTTCATTTTGCATTTTGCATTTTTCATTTTGAATTGACGCTACTTCCCCGCCTGCAAATGCGCTTCCAGGAACCACAGGCGCTGGTCCAAACCGCGCGTGATTTCGGTGTACAAATCGGCGCTGCATGTGTCGCCGTGTTCTTCGGCGAAGTCGATGCCGGCGCGCGAGAATTTTGCCGCGGCAGCGACGGACGTTGACAGCGCCGCCACGTGCGCGCTGCCGTCCACGATGTCTTCGGGATAAGCGTTGAGCTTGGTGTGTTTGAGCGCTTGAGAAAGCGTGCCTTCGGCAATTCCGCCGAGCGCGCCGATGCGTTCGGCAGTCATGTCCACGTAGCCGGAGACTTCTTTGTACGTCTCGTCGAAAAGCTCATGCAGCGAGATGAAATGAGGGCCGCGCACATTCCAATGCGCCTGCTTGGATTGCGATTGCAGGTCGATCAGCGTGGCCAGTTCCTGATTGAGCAGCTTGACCAGCGCTTCGCGTTTTGCCGCCGGCAAGTCGATTTTCGTGGTGTGCATGGTTTCCTCTCCTTTGTGATGTTGTTACCGCGAGACAGTTACTAGACGCGCGACAATTGGGCGCCATCAATTAGTTGTGCGAAGTGCCGCCGTTCTCCCCCCTTCCTCTTGGGGGAGAGGGGCCGGGTAAGGGGTGGCCGAGCGTACGATCGGGCTTTTGAAACGCCCTATGGGCCTTTCCGCGCAACGCTCCAAATGCCAAATGACAAACGCCAGTACGCCGTTAAAATCCGCGCAACCGCGCGTCGTGACGATGACCGGCGCAATGCGCAGCGTCTTTAATTTTGCATTTTGAATTTTCATTTTGAATTTGAGGACCTCATGGCCAAGCGAATCCTATCCGGCGTCCAGCCCTCCGGAAAACTGCATCTCGGAAATTACTTCGGCGCGATTCAGCAGCACATTGCGCTGCAGAACGAGGGCTTTGAATGCTTCTACTTCATCGCCGACTATCACGCGCTGACGACCGTGCAGGACGCGGAGTTGCTGCGCAGTTACATCAAAGGCGTCGCCATCGACTACCTCGCACTCGGACTCGACCCCGAAAAATCCGTCTTCTTTCGCCAAAGCGACGTGCCGGAAGTGCAGGAGCTGGCATGGATGTTCGCGTGCGTGACCGGCATGGGGTTGCTCGAACGCGCCCACAGTTACAAAGACAAAATCGCGCGCGGCATCAAACCCTGCGTGGGCCTGTTCTATTATCCACTGCTGATGGCCGCGGACATTCTCATCTACAAACCGCAGCTTGTCCCCGTCGGCCAGGATCAGATTCAGCACGTCGAGATGACGCAGGACATGGCCACGTATTTCAATCAGACCTATAAATGCAGCGTCTTCCCGCGCCCTGAATCCAAAATGGGCGTCGCACCGAAAGTGCCCGGCACCGACGGCGAGAAGATGAGCAAATCGTACGGCAATACGATCGACTTGCAGTCCGACGAGAAGAAATTGAAAAAAGTGATCATGAGCATCAAGACTGACAGCACGCCGGTCGAAGCGCCAAAGAATCCGGACGGCGACAACATTTTCGCGCTGTATTCGCTCTTCGCCAACGATGAAGAAAAAGCGGCGCTGGCCGCGCGCTACCGCGCGGGCGGCATGGGCTATGGCGACGCGAAGAAATTGCTGCTCGAAAAAGTCGCGACGTATTTCGCGCCCTACCGAGCGAAGCGCGCGGAGTTGCTCGCCAAACCCGATTACGTCGAAGACGTGCTGCGCGAAGGCGCGCGCAAAGCCCGGCTCGTCGCGCGCGCAACGCTGAACGAAGCGAAGTTAGCCTGCGGCCTGGCGTGATTTGCAGTTGCCCTCTCCCTCCGGGAGAGGACCGACGCATGTACTCATGCGCGGGGTGAGGGGAATTCGGCACCCTGGACGACCGCATAACCCTCCCCTCACCCCGCGAGCGAGTACGCTCGTCGGCCCTCTCCCCGTGGGAGAGAGGGAAACGCGCCGCAAACTCGACGCTAGAACCAAAATCGATTTTTTTCATTCCTCATTTGCAGAACCCCGCGCAAGCCTTATACATTTCAAATCTGTCGGCATTCATCGGCAAACTCATTTTCAAACATTTCACAAAAGAGGAGCGATTCCATGAGCGGCGTACGGGTTCTCGTCGGCACAAAAAAAGGCGCGTTCATCCTCACATCCGACGGCAAGCGTGAAAAATGGCAAGTCAGCGGCCCGCATTTCGGCGGCTGGGAAATCTACCATTTCAAAGGCTCGCCCGTCGATTCCAACCGCCTCTACGTCTCGCAAACCAGCGGCTGGTTCGGACAGATCATTCAACGCTCCGACGATGGCGGCAAAACGTGGACCATCCCGGGTGGCGAGTCGATGCCTGGGCCGGCCGGTCCGCCTCCTGACGGCGCCAGCAATAAATTTGTGTACGAGGGCGAAGTCGGAAAACACCTTTGGTACGACGGCACGCAGCACCCGTGGGAATTCAAGCGCGTCTGGCATGTCGAACCGTCGCTCACCGATCCCGATACCGTCTACGCAGGCGTGGAAGATGCGGCGCTTTTCAAGACGACCGACGGCGGCAAAACCTGGAAAGAACTCTCGGGCTTGCGCAAAGCCAAAGCTCACCTCTGGCAACCGGGCGCTGGCGGCATGGGCCTGCACACGATTGTGCTCGACCCGACAAATCCGCAGCGCATGTTCATCGCGATTTCGGCAGCGGGCGCGTTCCGCACCGACGACGGCGGCGAAACGTGGAAGCCGATCAACAAAGGCCTGAAGTCGCCGTACGTTCTTCCCGATCCCGACGCCGAAGTCGGCCATTGCGTGCATCGCATCGCGATGCATCCGGCTCGTCCGGGCGTGTTGTTTATGCAAAAACATTGGGACGTGTTGCGCAGCGATAATGCGGGCGATCTATGGAACGACGTCGGCGGAAATTTACCCACGGATTTCGGTTTCCCCATCGACGTTCACGCGCACGATCCGGAGACGATCTACGTCGTCCCAATCAAAAGCGATTCGGAGCATTACCCGCCGGAAGGCAAACTGCGCGTCTACCGCAGCAAATCCGGCGGCAACGAATGGGAGCCGCTGACCAAGGGCCTGCCGCAGGAGAATTGCTACGTCAACATTCTGCGCGACGCCATGTCCGTGGATACGCTTGACGATTGCGGGATTTATTTCGGCACGACCGGCGGCCAGGTCTACGGCTCGCCCGACGGCGGCAATAATTGGAACGCGATCGTGCGCGATTTGCCGGCGGTGCTGTCGGTGGAAGTGCAGACGCTGCGATAATTGTGGTGCAGGCGGCCCGCCTGCAATTTGTGGTGCAGGCGTCTCGCCTGCACAGTCCCGAGGCTCGATCATGATCCGAGTCGTGCTCCCCTACCATCTGCGAACGCTCGCGAAAATCGACGGCGAAGTGCAACTTGAAGTCGCCGCGCCAGTGACGCAATGTGCCGTTCTCGACGCATTAGAAGCCCGCTTCCCGATGCTCAAAGGCACCATCCGCGATCACGGCAGCAAGACGCGCCGCCCGATGATTCGCTTCTACGCGTGCGAAGAGGATCTGTCGAACGAATCGCCGGACACGCCGCTTCCGGAGGAAGTGATTTCGGAAAAAGAGGCGTATATGGTGATTGGGGCGATTGCGGGGGGATAATTTTATGGACGGCCGAGTTTGAATTCAATCCAAGCGCTCTTGCAATCGCGCGGCCTTTCCCCGCGCAAAATCTTCGGCCAAAATTTCATGGCCGATTCGAATTTCGCCGCCGCGATTGCGCGCGACGCGAAACTGGACGAACACACACTGGCGATCGAGGCTGGACCCGGCACCGGCCTGCTCACGCGCGCGATGCTTGAGAGTCACCCATGCGCGCGCGTGCTGGCGATTGAGATTGATCGCGGATTGGCGGAATTGTTGCGCGACACGTTTTCGAGCGAAATCGCTTCGCAGCGTTTGACGCTGATCGAAGGCGATGCGCTCGATGGGAAACATCGCATTTCACAGGCGCTGTGCGATGCGGCGAAGCAAATTGCTGCGAACGAAAAACGTTCGCGCGTAATTGTGTGCGCGAATCTTCCGTACAACATCGCCACGCCGTTTCTAGCGAACGCGGCGCTGGATGAGCAGGGCTTGAGCGTAACTTTTGCGCTGGCGACGATTCAGCTTGAGTTGGCCCAGCGAATGCTGGCGCGGCCGGGCGATGCGGCGTACGGCGCATTGTCGGCGCTGCTGGCGCTTCGCGCCAACGGGCGGATCGCGCGCCGCGTCGGCGCGGAAATTTTCTGGCCGCGCCCGAAAGTCGATTCAGCGGTGATTGAACTGGCATTCAAGCCGTGGGCGCAGCATCCGATTGCCGATTCACTTCAGCGCGACGAGGCGGCGGGGTTTCAGGAATTCCTGAAACACGTTTTTTCGCAGCGGCGCAAGACGCTGCGCGCGCTGCTCAAGCCGGCGAGCGTTCCGGAGATTGCGGGCGTCGCACCAAACGCGCGCGCGGAGGCGCTGAGTCCGGAGCTTCTGCTGGCGGTGTTTCGAGCGATGAAGCGGTAGAGATGGGTGTATGACTGAATGGAACCCAGGGAGCGCGCGATGAAAACTTTGCTGATCGTTGCGATTATGCTGCGTGCCGCATTGGCGCTCTGCGGAGAAGAGCACTCCCCCGCTCAGCTTCCGGAAAAGACGACAATTTCCGCCACGCTGGACGTGCCGCACCAGAAAGGGCAAAACCTGATTTGGTGCAACACGCTTCAATTGGCGTGGAATGCGATGGGCAAGGATTTCTGCGGCGAAGCGCTGCGGCTCGAAGGCACGCCGGCGATTGAAAAATCGATGAACGCATCGACGGTCAGCAAGGCCGACGTGGATGCGGAGAGCGCGCTGGTCAAAGTCGGTGAAGTGAATCAAGCGTTTCTCGATGCGTTGAATGGAGAATTGAAAAAGCGCTTCGGCGACGATGCGCCGCCTCCGCTCAAAATGGAAATTCATCCGGATGCGCCGGACGTCCTCGCGTACGCGTACCTCTTTAAGAACCTCGCGTTCGCAACACCGCTGGATAAGCAGAAGGAAGCGCTGGCTTGGCGCGGCGACGAAGGCGCGAACGCGCCGCTGCAAGCGTTTGGGCTGATCAAGGTCGGCGGCGCAAACGCCGGCGCGGCGAAACAAATTCAGATCGTCAACGATAAACATGGTGAATACATCATTGAATTGAAAACCAAATCCGACGCCGACCACATCATCCTCGCGCAAGTCACGCCGGGCGCGACGCTCAAAGACACGCTCGACGCCGTGCGTAAAAAAGTCGTCAAGCCTGACCGCGCGCCGTTTGCAATTCAGGTTTCCGACCAGTGTTTGATGCCGTGCGTAGGCATCGATGTGACGCGAGTCTACAATGAAATCATTGGAAAGAATATTCTCAACGCAAAGCTTGCGAACGGTTATTTCATCTCAGACGCGCGCCAGGACATACGGTTTAAGCTCGACGAAAAAGGCGCCGTGTTGAAATCTGAAGCGCAAATCGTGGCATCCAAGAATGGCCATGCTGCGCGCAACATTCTCTTTAACCGGCCGTTCTTACTTTATATAGAACGCGCGCGCGCTGTGAATCCGTACCTCGCGATCTGGTTTGAAAATCCGAATCTGTTTATAAAATCCACGGCTCAGCCCGCGGCTGAGGCGCCGCAACCGAAGCAATCGAAGTTTTGAGGACACAATTATGACTATCGCGCACTTCGAGCCCGTCGGCCTGATTTGTTTCGGTACTTTTTTTCTCATCGGCATCCTCGGCACGATTTTTTGGATTTGGGCGCTCGTAGACTGCGTTAAGAATGAACCATCGGAAGGCAACGACAAATTGATCTGGATTCTGATCATTGTGCTGACCCATTGGATCGGCGCGCTGATTTATTATTTTGTGCGCGTTCCTCAACGCACGCCCGATCTTGGAAGATAAAACATGCACCGCTTCACGCTCCTCTCCTCTCTTTTCCTTGCGCTGCGGCTCGTCCACTGCGCCGAGCCGTCGCTGATTTTTTACAACGGGAAGATCGTCACTGTCGATGAGCGTTTTTCGGTTCAGCACGCGCTTGCGATTCAGGACGGGCGCGTCCTGCAAACCGGCGACGATCAGACGATTTTGAAATCGCGCGGCGCGGGGACGAAAGTCGTCGATCTCGCCGGCAAAATGGTCTTGCCCGGCCTGATCGATTCGCACGTGCATCCCGTCGGCGCGAGCATGACCGAGTTCGATCATCCGATCCCTGACATGGAAACGATTGCGGACGTGCTCAAGTATGTGAAGGAGTGCGCGCAGAATTTGAAGGAAGACGAATGGGTTTCGGTGTCGCAGGTGTTCATTACGCGCTTGAAAGAAATGCGCTATCCGGCGCGCACGGAATTGGACGAGGCGTCGCCAAAAAATCCGGTTTTCTATCGCACGGGGCCCGATGCCTCGCTCAATTCGCTGGCGCTGAAAGCCGCGGGCATCGAAAAGGATTTCAAAGTTACCGACGGCGGATCGGGATTTTTTGAAAAAGACGCAGACGGCGAACCCAACGGCGTGATCCGAAATCTTAGCCGCTTTGTAAAAGTCAACGCGCCTGGGAAAAAAGCGACGGACGCGGAGAAGACCGCGCGCCTCGTCGCGCTGCTCAAAGACTACAATTCCGTCGGCTTGACCACAATCGGCGACCGCGACGCGAGCGAGTCGGACATTGAGCGCTACGTGAAAGTGCGTGACGCCGACCAGCTGACAATGCGCGTGGCGTTTTCGCACGATGTCACGAACATCGGCCCGATTAACGACATCGTTCACATGATTCATCAGATTGCGGAACATCCGCTTTTTCGCGACAAGCAGAAAGACGGCATGTTGCGTATCATCGGCATCAAAACGTACATGGATGGCGGGATGCTCACGGGCAGCGCGTACATGCGCGCGCCGTGGGGCGTGAGCAAATTGTACGGAATTACGGATCCTGAATATCGCGGCGTGCGCTTCATTCCGCACGAGCGGCTGGTGCCAATGGTGCGGGCCGCGGTTGAAAGCAAATTGCAATTCACGGCGCATTCGGTCGGCGACGGAGCGGTGCACGCGCTGCTGGATGCATACGAGGAGGTGAGCAAAGATTTGCCAATTCGCGAGACGCGGCCGTGCGTGACGCATTCGAATTTCATGAGCGAAGAAGCGATTGCAAAGGCGGCGAAGCTGGGCGTATCGCTCGATATCCAGCCGATCTGGCTGTACATGGACACGCGCGCTCTGATGAACCATTTCGGCTACGAACGGCTGCGCTGGTTCCAGCCGCTGAAGAGTATCTTCGCGGCGGGCGTGATCGCGGGCGGCGGGTCGGATCACATGATGAAAGTCGGCTCGTTCCGCGCGATCAATCCGTACAATCCGTTTCTCGGAATGCAGACGGCAATCACGCGCACGGCGAAATGGTACGACGGCGTTTTGCATCCGGAGGAGGCGCTGACGCGCGAGCAGGCGATTCGCTTTTACACGCGCAACAACGCGTACATTCTGTTTTGCGACGATCAGGTTGGGTCGCTTGAAGCCGGCAAGCGCGCGGATTTAATTGTGATCGATCAGGATTTGTTGACGTGTCCCGCCGATGAAATCAGCAAGACACAAGTGCTGGAGACGTACCTCGAAGGTAAACAGATTTATCTCAAACCGTGATGGCGAGATTCAAAATTCAAGATTCAAGATGGCGACCTTCAAAAATGGGCGCGTGAAGCGCGCCGCCGCTGTCAGCCCCAATGGGGCGAAATATGTTAGCCCAGGGCGGAGCGTACTCGCGCAGCCCTGGGTGGGCGCACAACAACGGTCCAAACCCCTGAAGGGGCGGCCTATCGACCCGCATCAGGGGCGTACGACTACGTATGTTTGACAAGTGGTTCACATCCACGGGCTGAAAGCCCGTGTTACTTCGGCGGCTGCGAACTTCGCAGAAACGCGAACAGGTTGCGCAAATCGTCGTCCGAAATATCGTTTAAAATTCCCTCCGGCATGAGCGATTGGCGCAGCAGTTTTTGCAGTTCGATTTGATCGCGCGGGACGCTGGTGTCCTGGCCGTCGGCGCCGCGCAGGACGATGAGTTGCTTGTCCTGCTGCGCGAGAATTCCCGTCAGGCGGCGGCCGTCTTTGGTTTTGATGAAATAGCTTTCGAACCCTTCGCGGATTTCGGCGCTAGGGGCGGTGATGTTGATCAGCATGACGTCGAGGTCGTCGCGTTTGTACGACGTCAGATCGGGACCGACGCGGCCGCCCTGTCCGAAAATTGCGTGACAATTCCCGCAGCGCTGCGCGAAGACGGCCTGGCCTTTGAGCGGGTTGCCGCCGTCTTTGACTTTCGCGGCGAGGCGCGCGACTTCCGCGAGCGTTTCGGCGGTGACGAGCGTCGCGACCGATTCGCGCGGTTTGCCGAAAAGTTTCTCCATCAGCGAAACGACTTTTTCGTCGTCGTGCTGGCGCAGCTTATCGACAGTTTCGCGCGCGATGGCGCTGCGTTCAATTTTGCCGTTTTCGATTTCCTGCAATAAACGCATTGCCCATTCGGCGCGGCTCGCGAGCACCAGTTGCAC
>DATGGK010000042.1:0-17743 GCA_035308565.1 Planctomycetota bacterium
CGCCCTTCGGCTTTTCTACCGCGGGCTTCCCTTCCCCGCCCTTCGCTTCCGGTTTGCCTTCAGCCTTTCCAGCCGCGGCCTTGTTCTGTTCCGCGATCTTCTTATCCGACGCGATGCGTTTGAAATTCGGCGCTTTCTTCTTCGGCGCGCCGCCAATCCACTCGGCTTTCCCGCCGGCCTTCTGAATCTTCTCGATCGCGCTCTTGCTGAACGCATCCGCCGACACATTCAGCGCCACCGTCAACTCGCCTTCGCCCAGAATCTTTACCGGCATGTGCCGAGGCCCGTGCGCCAATCCTTCTTCGCGCAGCTCATTAATTCCCACCGTGCTGTTCGCCGGAAAAATCGACAGATCGCCGACATTCACCGCCGTGTACGTGACCATGAACCGCCCATTGCCAAACCCGCGCTTGGGCAGGCGGCGGAAGAGCGGCATCTGCCCGCCTTCGTAGGTGACTTTCATCGCGTAACCGGACCGCGACGTGGCGCCCTTGATCCCGCGCCCGGCCGTCTTGCCCAGCCCGCTCCCCGGCCCGCGCCCCACGCGCACCTTCTTCTTATTCGATAAATCCGCTCGCCGAGCCTCGTGCAGTTGCATGTCGTCCGCCTCTTCAAATGACAAATTACAAGTGAAAAATCACAAATGACAAATGGTCCGTTACGTCTTCGGTGCCTCTGCCGCAGGTGCCTCAGTCTTCGCTTCCTCAGCCGCCACCGCGGCAACCGCCACAGCCGGCACAGCCACCTGCGTCCCCGAAGCCCCCGGCCCACCGCCGCCGCCTTGCCCACCGCGCCCGCCACCACCATCACCGCGACCGCGCCCACCGCCGCCGCGACCACCACCGCCTCCGCCGCGTCCGCCACGATCCGGGCCGCGCTGGCGCTCCTCGCGTTCAAACCGCGGCTTCGGCTTGGCCGCCGTCAAACTCACCGCCAACTGAGCGTCCGGCGGAATCTCAATCCCGCGCAGCATCGCCGTCATCTCGCGGTTGCGCAACTGCTCCAGACACTTGATCGCCGCGCGCACCAGATTCTTCTTGTTGTTCGACCCGCCCACGGACTTCGACAACACGTCGTGAACGCCGATGCACTCCAGCACCGACCGCACCGCCGTCCCCGCGATAACACCAGTACCAGGCAGAGCCGGCAGCATCACGACCGTGGATGCGCCGTAGCTCCCACGGACTTCGTGCGGAATCGTGCTCCCAAACGTCTCCACGCGGATCAGATTTTTCTTGGCGTCCTTGACGGCCTTCTCGATCGCGTTCGGCACTTCGCGCGCCTTGCCATAACCCACGCCCATCACGCCCGCGCCGTTGCCCACGACGGACATCACCGCGAAGGAGAAGCGCTTGCCGCCCTTCACCACCGTCGCGCAGCGCCAAATGTCGATCACGCGCTCTTCGAGATTCAACCCCGCCGCATCTATTCGTTCGTTTGCCACTGTCTTCTCCTGAAGAATATGGAATATGGAATGTGGAATATGGAAGCCATACATTCCAAATTCCAAATTCCATATTCCACATTCCGCCGTTAGAATTTCAACCCGCCCTCGCGCGCCCCGTCCGCCAATTCCTTGACCCGCCCGTGGTACACATACCCGCCGCGGTCGAAGACCGCTTTCGCGATGTTCTTCTCTTTGGCCTTCTTCGCGATCAACTTGCCGACTTCCCGAGCCGCCTGCTTGTTCGCGCCCGTCTTCAATCCGTCCAATTCCTTGCTCAACGACGACGCCGTCGCCAATGTCTGGCCGATGTGGTCGTCCACCAACTGAGCGTAAATGTGTTTCGACGAACGGTACACGTTCAAGCGCGGCTGCTCCGCCGTGCCCTCGACCTTTTTGCGCACCCGCTCATGCTTGCGCACCCGCCGTTCCGACCGCGATACATGACTCATACCATCTCACCTTCGCGCTTTCGCGCCTCTTCGTTCGTAGTCCCGCCTTTAGGCGGCAAACCGTTGATTGAAACCAGCGTGCTGATCTTCTCCGAACGCGCTGCCGCCTAAAGGCGGTACTACAAACATTCTTCAGCCCGCGTTCAACGGCGTCCGGCACCCCCGAACCACCCGCAAGCCGCCTAAAAATGACAGATCACAAATGCCAAATATCAAATGACAAATGCCGTTCAACCAACACTCGCACTACTACTTCGCGCCAGTGGCCGCCACCGTCTTGCCCGGCAACTTGCGCACCACCTCGCCCTTGTACCGCACGCCCTTGCCCTTATACACATCCGGGATGCGGATCAAGCGGATCGACGCGGCGACTTGTCCCACCAACTGCTTGTCGATCCCTTCGACGTTGATCGTCGTCGGCTGAGGCACCGTGACTTTCACGCCGGTCGGAACCATGTACACTTCCGGAATCTTCGTGTTGTAGCCGACGAATAACTTCAAGCGGTTGCCGGTCAATTCCGCGCGGTAGCCGACGCCTTGAATCTCCAGTTCCTTCGAATAGCCTTTGGTCACGCCTTCGATCATGTTGTTGACGATGGCCCGGTACAACCCGTGCTTGGCGCGGTCGGTTCGCAGTTCGCTCTCGCGCGTGAACTTGAGCTCTTTGGTCCCCGCGTCCACTTCCGCTTTGATCGCGCCGGTCAACACCTGCGTCAACGTCCCTTTCGGGCCCTTGACCGACACGGCATTGCCGTCCACTTTCACTTCCACGCCCGCAGGAATGGCGATGGGCTTCTTGCCGATTCTGGACATTTCAAACTCCTCGTCGCAACTGCCATTTGTCATTTGGCATTTGTCATTTGTGATTTGTCATTTTGTTGCACGCGCGCGTCAGGAAAATGACAAATGACAAATGACAAATCAAAAATGACAAATGAGCCGTTCAATACACCTTTACAAGCACTTCCCCACCCACATTGGCCGCCCGCGCTTCCTTGTCCGACAGCACACCCTTCGACGTCGTCAAAATCTGTACTCCCATGCCGCGCAAGACCGGCTTCAGCGCGTTCTTCTGAGCGTACACGCGGCGGCCTGGCTTGCTCACGCGTTCGATCAAGTTGATCACCTGCTCGCCGGAGCGCCCGTACTTCAGGAACAGCTTGATGTCGTTCTGCGCCGGCGTCGCGACGTTCTTGACGATCTCAAAATTCGAGATGAACCCTTCGCGCTTGAGCGCCTCGGAAATCGAAATGACGATCTTCGAGCTGCGCACGCTGACCGTTTCGCGGCGCAAATGAACCGCGTTGCGGATGCGCGTCAACATGTCGGCAATCGGATCGGTAACAGGCATTTGGCAATTCCTTGTCACTACAGTTTTTTAAATCAGCTCTTCAATTCCACTTCATTTGTCATTTGTCATTTCTGATTTGTCATTTGAACTGCCGCCTGCGCATAAAATGACAAATCACAAATGACAACTGCCAAATGACAAATACTCCGTTTACCAGCTCGACTTCTTCACCCCAGGCAGCTCGCCCTTGTGCGCCAACAGCCGGAAACACAACCGGCAGATCTTGAACTTCCGGTAATACCCGCGCGAGCGCCCGCACAATTCGCAGCGGTTATACCCCCGCGTCGAAAACTTGGGCTTCAACTTGCACTTCACTTTCCAGCGTACACTGGCCATCGCATTCTCCTGTACCGCCGGCGTCCCGCCGGCAAGTATCCATCTTCAACTGATTCGGGCCGACGGGACGCCGGCGGTACAATTTTAGTGGTCCCTGAACGGACACCCCAGCGCCTTCAACAACTCCCGCGCATGTTCGTCTTTCTTCGCCGTCGTGCAGATCGTAATATCCATCCCGTGGATGATGTCCGTCTTGTCCGTCTCGATCTCCGGGAACACCGTCTGCTCTTTCAACCCCAGCGAATAATTCCCGCGCCCATCGAACGCGCGCGGCGAAATCCCGCGGAAGTCGCGCACGCGCGGCAGCGCCACGTTGAACAAGCGGTCCAGAAACTCGTACATCTTCGGGCCGCGCAGCGTCACGCGGCAGCCGATCTGCATGTTCTCGCGCAATTTGAAATTCGACACCGATTTCGTCGAAAGCGTCACGACGGCTTTTTGTCCGGCGACTTCGGTCATGTGAGCGATGCAGGTCTCGCCCACCTTCGGGTTGTTGTCAGTCGCGGCTTTGCCAAACCCCATGTTCAAGCAGACCTTGACCAGCTTGGGCACGGCCATCCCGTTCTTGAAGTTGAACTTCTCCTTCAGCGCCGGCACGACATCCTTCTGGTACTTGTCGCGCAGCCGGATGAGTTTGGCCGCAACCTGCTCGCCACCCTCAACCTTCGGCCCCTTCGCCGCAGCCTTCGCCTTCTCGACCTTAGCCGCATCCGGCTTGGCCTTCGGCGCCGCAGAGGGCTTGGCGTCTTTCTTGTCGTGTTCTTTTTCTTTATCTGCCATATCGCTTATTCCATAGGACGGGCTGCCAGCCCGTCGAATCTCACGCGTCAAATCGGACGGGCTGGCAGCCCGTCCTACTCCGTTACGCCTTCACCCCATGTTCCTTCGGCGGCGCCTTCTCCATCACCCGCACGTTCGACACGTGAATCGGCCGCTTCATGATCTTCAAACCGCCGGCCTCGCCGGTCTTCTGGTTGTACCGCGCCGTCTTCCACTGCTCGACCCCGCGCACCGGCGTCGCCTTCTCGCCGCGTTTCTTGTGCTTGGGCACGTCCAACTCCACGCTGCCCTTGACACGATCCACCTTGATCACCGTGCACAACTGAGGCTTCTTGGTCTCCGCATCAATCAAGTTCGAGCCTTCGCCCTTGATGATGACCACCTTGTCGCCCTTGCAAATCTTCGTTTTGATCATCGTGTTCTTCATGCGCGATCCTTGTTTCATTCCTTCACACGCAAAGGCGCAACGTTCTCGCTAAGCGCGCAAAGAAAACAAACCACAATCCCTCTTCTCTTCTATTCGCTCTTTGCGGTCTTTGCGTGCCGTTCCTTTGCGCCTTTGCGTGAAACCCGCAGTCAAACCACTTCCGCCGCCAGCGACACAATCTTCATGAACCCCTTCGACCGCAGTTCGCGAGCCACCGGCCCAAAGATGCGCGTCCCGCGTGGTTCTTTTTCGGGCGTGATCAACACAATCGCGTTGTTGTCGAAGCGCACTGAACTTCCGTCCGCGCGCTTGACCGCTTTGCGCGTGCGCACCACCACGCCTTTGACCACCAGTTTCTTCTTGTCCTTCTTGCTGGTCGTCATGAATTCGCTGCCCGGCTGCACTTTCTTCACCGCCGCAACAATAATATCCCCCACCGACGCATAGCGCCGGTGCGTCCCGCCCAACACCTTGATGCAAACGGCTGTTCTTGCGCCGGTGTTGTCGGCAACTACCAATTCCGTGTGATGCTGTATCATTCCCGTGTCCTATTCATTTGTCATTTTTGATTTGTCATTTGTCATTTGTCATTGAATCGCGCTGAAAATGACAAATCACAAATGCCAAATGCCAAATGCCAAATAATCCGTTACTCCGCCCCCGCCGCCACCGGAGCCGCCCCAACCGCTTCCGGCTCCGCATGCTTCTTCGGCGCAACTTCCTCTACCTCCTTGATTTCCAACTGCCCCAGCACCGCCGCGCGTTCGACGATCTTCACCAGCCGCCAGCGCTTCTGCTTCGACAACGGCCGCGTTTCGGTGATCTCGACGCGGTCGCCTTTTTTGGCTTCGTTCTTCTCGTCGTGAGCGTGCAGATTCGTGGACCGGAAGATGTACTTCCCGTAGCGCGGGTGCTTGACCAGGCGCTTGATTTCCACCTTGATCGTCTTCTGCCGCACGTCGCTGGTCACGATCCCCACTTCGGACCGCCGCCCGCCGTGCGATTCAACCGCCCCTTCGACTTTTTTTGCTGCTTCAGCCATATCGCCCATCCCAATTCAAAGTTCAAAATTCAAGATTCAAGATTCAAGATTGGACGACCGCAAATTTTGAATTTTGAATTTTGAATTCGTAGTTATCTTCCAGACCCCATGTCTTCCCGATCCAACCCGTGCCGCACGCGCCGCGCTTCCGCCAATCGCACCGCGTTCCGGTTGGCACCGCCCTGGGCGCTCAATTCCACCGGACAAAACTGCTTCGTGCGAATGTGCTTCAACTGCGGCTTGACTTTGCGCTCACCCACCGGCTTGGCCAGTTCCGCCTTGATCGCCGCCGCGCGCTCGTCCACGCCCTTGATCAGCTTCACAAACTTTGCGTCCGCCTTCTCCGCCTTCGGAGTCAGCGCCTTGATCGCCGCGTCCAACTCCACACGCTTGGTCCGCTCGCTCAAGATCGACTGAATCCGCGCCACCAGCCGCCGTCCGATACGCTTCTCGTGAGCTTTGATCGCTTCACCCGACGCGCCTTTGACGATGCCGTCGAAGAGTTTCTTCTTCTCCAGCAACAACTGGTCCTGCAGTTCGCCGGTGGTCTTCTCGCGCAATGATTTCGCTGTAATCGCTGGCATGCCCTACCTCAAATTCGGAATGTGGAATTTTGAATGTGGAATGTAGAAGTACGCATTCTGAAATTCCATATTCCGCATTCAACATTCCACATTCTGCCGTTTAGAATTCCTGTCTTCGCTTCAAAAACTTCATCCGCAACGGCAGCTTCCCCGACTGCAACCGGAACGCTTCGCGCGCCGCCGACTCCGGAATGCCGGCGACTTCGAACAACACCGTGCCCGGCTTGATCACCACCGCCCAATACTCGATTTCGCCCTTGCCCTTGCCCATGCGCGTCTCAGCCGCGATCGCCGTGATCGACTTGTGCGGGAACACGCGGCACCAATAACGCCCGTCGGTCCCCAGCGAGCGCGACAAGACCACGCGCGCGGCTTCCAACTGTTGCGCGCTCAGCCAGCCGGCTTGCATCGCCTGGATTCCAAAATCCCCGAACGCGACATAATTCCCCGCCGTCGCATTCCCGCGAATCCGCCCGCGCTGGCTCTTGCGGTACTTCACTCTCTTCGGCATCAAAGACATGACAAACTCCAATTCAAAATTCAAAATTCAAAGTTCAAAATTCAAAATTGCGCGCCGTTAATTTTGAATTTTGAACTTTGAATTTTGAATTAACTCTCCGTCACCGTCGGCGCTTCCGCCTGATTATCGCTGATCTTTCCCTTGTAAATCCACACCTTCACGCCGATCACGCCGTACGTCGTGTTCGCTTCGGCAAACCCGTATTCCACATCCGCCGTCAACGTGTGCAGCGGCAGCGACCCCACCATGTACGGCTCCGTGCGCGCAATTTCCGCACCGCCCAAGCGGCCTGCCACGATCACTTTGCAACCCAGCGCGCCCTGGCCCATCGTCGCTTCCACGGCCTTCTTCATCGCGCGGCGGAAACTGGCTCTCTTGAGCAATTGTTCGGCGATGCCTTCGGCCACCAACTGCGAATCCAATTCGGGCTTGGTCACTTCGCGAATGTTGACCTGTACTTTTTTGCCCGACCCTTCCTTCGAAAACTTCTGCAGCTCCTCGCGCATCTTGTCGATTTCGGAACCCTTCTTCCCGATCACGACGCCCGGCCGCGACGTGTACAAGTAGACGCGCGTCTCATCCCCCGTCCGTTCGATCTCGATCTTGCTCAACCCCGCCTGCTTCAAGCGCGAGCGGATGAACTTCTTGATCTTCTGATCCTCAACCACGTACGTGCCGTAGTCCTTGCGCCGAGCATACCAGCGCGACGTCCACGGCCGCGTGATGCCGACTCGAAATCCGTAGGGATGTACTTTTTGGCCCATGTTTAAATTCCAGGTTCCAAATTCAAGATTCAAGATTTCAGGCTCAACGCGAACCTTGAATCTTGAATCTTGAATCTTGAATTAGTCGTTCTCCGGCTCCCCAACAACGACAGTAATATGACACAACCGTCTCAAAATCGGCCGCGCGCGCCCCATCGGTCCCGCCAGGAAGCGCTTCAAGCGCGCGCCTTCATCCACGTAACATTCCGCGACGACCAAATCTTCGGCGCTCACTTTGCCTTCGCTCTTCACGTCCGCGTTGCCGATTGCGCTCAACAAGACGCGGTCGATGTAGTACGCCGCGCGCTTGCTCGAATAACGCAGGATTTCCCTCGCGCGGTCCACGCTCTGCCCGCGAATTTGGTCGATCACCAGGCGCACTTTCTGAGGCGCCATGCGAATCCCGCGCAACGACGCGCCGAATTTGCCTTCGGGATAGACCAGCTTGCTGGTAGGCGCGCGATCCTTCCCGGCGTGCTTGCGTTCGATGCGCTTCTCGTGCACCACTTTGCTGCGTTTAATCTTGCCCATGTTCGTTTCGTAGAACGGAGCTCCGCTCCGTTCAATCTCCCGCACCCATTTGCCTCGTAGAACGAAGCTCCGCTCCGTTCCTTTCCGCACCTTCGCAATCGAACGGAGCAGGAGCTCCGTTCTACAACTATTTCTTTTCCGCCGGAGCCGCCGCCGCTCCTGCCGCTGCCGGCGCAGCCGGCGTGGACGCGGCCTTCGCCGCCGATCCCGCGCCCGAATGTCCTTTGAAGATGCGCGTCGGCGAGAACTCGCCCAGCTTGTGCCCCACCATTTCTTCCGTCACATAAACCTTCAAATGGTTCTTGCCGTTATGGACCATGAAGGTATGCCCGACAAAGTCCGGCGTCACCGTGCACGCCCGCGACCACGTCTTGATCGGGTCGCGCGCGCCTGTGTCCTTCTGCCGCTCCACCTTCTTCAGCAGCTTGTCGTCCACGAATGGACCTTTTTTCATCGAACGAGACATGCAAACTCCTGTACCGCCGGCGTCCCGCCGGCCCGAATCCTTGAAACTCGCCGGCGAGACGCCGGCGGTACATTACACCGTTGCGCTCGGCGCATTCGTTCTACGCCGAATAATCTGATTGTTCGTCCGCGCCTTCAACTTGCGCGTCTTCCCGCCCTTCGCCAACACGCCGCTGGGCGATTGTGGAATATGGCCCTTGCGCCGAGCTGCGCCGCCGCCCATCGGATGATCCACCGGGTTCTTCGCCATGCCGCGCCCGCGTGGACGCCGCCCAAACATGTGCCGGTTGCGCCCCGCTTTGCCGACCGTCACGTTCTGATGGTCCAAGTTCCCAATCTGCCCCACTGTGGCACGGCATTCCGCCGGCACAAATCGCATTTCGCCCGATGGCAGCACAATCGTGGCGTTGTCGCCCTCTTTCGCCAGCAGCCGAGCTTCCCCGCCCGCCGCGCGCACCAGCTTTCCGCCCGCGCCAGGCTGCAATTCGATGCAATGGATCTGCGTCGAAAGCGGCATGCTCTTGAGCGGCATCGCGTTTCCCAAATCAGGTTCGACGCGCTCGCCCGAAATCACTTTCTGACCGACTTTAAGTCCCAGCGGCGCAATAATGTAGCGCTTCTCGCCGTCCTGGTAGTGCAGCAATGCGATGAACGCCGACCGAATCGGATCGTACTCAATCCCCGCCACCGTCGCCGGCACGCCGTCTTTGTTGCGCTTGTAATCGATCTTGCGATACAGCTTCGCGTAAGTGCTCTGCATGTGCGGATTGGTGATGCGCCCATGTGCGTTGCGCCCGCCGGTCCGCGGAATGCGTTCCAGCAGCGATTTCTCAGGCTTCTTCTTCGTCAGTTCCTGACGGAAGTCGATCACGGACGCGCCACGAGTGCCCGCGGTGATCGGTCGGTAGAATCGTAATGCCATAGTCCTGAGTCCTGAGTCCTGAGTCCTGAGTCCTGAGTCCTGAGTCCTGAGTCCTGAGTCCTGAGTGTTAATTCCCGATGCTGTTACTCAGCACTCAGGACTCAGCACTCAGCACTCAGCACTTCTGTTACTTCCGCCAAAACCACTTCCACCTGCCCACCGGCAAAAACCTCAGCCGCGCGATGCCTCGAATCTGCGAATACGGCACAAACCCAAGCCCCGCACTGACTCCCGATGTCCGGCTGTCTTTACTGTCCTTGCGGTTGTCGCCCATCACAAAGTAATGGTAAGGCGGCACCACGTATTTCTCATTTCCAAAATAACACGGCGTCGGCTCGCGCTCGAACGGCTCTTCCAGCAACTTCCCGTCGATGAACACCCGCCCAGCTTTAATCTCCACCGTCTCGCCGGGCAACCCAATCACCCGCTTGATGTAATCCTTGCTCTCCGAAGACCTTTCCGAATCCACTGCCGAAAAAACCACCACGTCAAATCTGTGTATGTCCGAAAACGTCAACGTCACTTTGTCGATCACCAACCGGTCGTTGGTATAAAAGGTCGGTTCCATCGACGGCCCATCGACCACCGACACTTGAAAGAAGAACAGGTAAAGGATCAGCGCCCAAAACGCCGCACGCACAATGAGATCAAACCATTCGCGAAACGCCGACGTATGCTCGTCCGGATCCTCTTTCCTTTCCTCCTCCTTTACCGGTACTGTACCGCCGGCTTCCAGCCGGCCCACATCACCAACGACGCCCGCCTCCAACCGACCACCATCGCCCGCTAAATTCGTTGCATTAATTGCACTAGGCGCATCCGTTCCCTTAACTCCCGCACTCTGATTCCCTTGCAGCGGCACTTCGTCAGCCGCCTTCAATCCCTCATTTTCGACCGCAGGCGTTTCCGGAGCGTTCGGCGCCGAAGGCGTCGCCTCATCCTCACTCCGTTCCTCGCCCATTACTCACCGCCCGCTTCCCGCCTCCACCCATTTTCCGTGCAAAAGTTGCACATCGTTCCTTCGTTCGTAGTCCCGCCTTTTAGGCGGAATAGCCTCGCGCTTCATTTTTCGGTGCAAAAGTTGCACATCGTGTCAGTGGCCTATTACGCCTATAAGACCTACTCGGCTTTTTTTCGAGAAAAAGTTGCACAACGTGTGAAACGTCTCCTCTTCTTTGCGCCCTTTGCGTGCCCTTCCTTTGCGCCTTTGCGTGAAATCCGTTACATCAAATCAATCTGCTTCGACCCCTTCGTCAGCCGAATCACCGCCTTCTTCCGAATCCGCGAAAACCCAGGCACCCGCGCTCCGCCACGGAACGACTTCTTCCGCGGCTTGACCATCATCGTGTTCACCGCGTCCACCTTCACGCCCGAAAACGCCGATTCGATCGCCGCCTTGATCTGATTCTTATTCGCCTTCGGATGCACCTCGAAGGTGTACCGGCGCTTCTTGTTCTCCTCTTGCTTGTCTTCCCCGGGAGCCGCAGCCATGTCGTGGCTCTTCTCCGTCATGATCGGGCGGCGAAGTACGGCGTAGGGGTCCGACAACAGGTGCGACGCGCGATTTCTGCTCATGCTTTCACCACTTCAGCTAGTTTTTCGATGGTTTCTTTGGTGAGGAGGACGTGCTTGTGTTTGAGGAGGTCGTAGGCGTTTAAGTTTCTGGCGGGCATAATCTTACAGCTTGCAATATTTCGAACCGACTTGACTAGCGCTTCAGCGGGATTGTAATCGGCGACCAGACACGTTCCGGTCAGTTTCAGAGCCTTCAGCGTTTTCGTAAATGTGGAGGTCTTCGGCGATTTATAATTGAGCTGGTCGATCACCGTCAATTCTTTATCATTAATTTTGCTCAGAAGGGCCGACTTCAAAGCCTCGCGCCGCATCCGCACCGGCATTCCCAAATGGTAATCGCGCTGGTGCGGCCCAAACGCATTTCCACCGCCGCGCCAAAGAGGAGAACGCTTCATCCCCGCGCGCGCGCGCCCCGTGTGCTTCTGCTTGAAAGGCTTCACACCCGACCCATGCCGCTCGGCTTTCGAACGCGTCTTGTGCGTCCCCACGCGCCGATTCGCCTCAGCACGGATCACCGCCTGATGCAAAAGCTTGGTGCGCACCTTCTCGCCCAGCATCTTCTCATCGAAGGCGACAGTGCCAACCACTCCACCGTCCGCCCCGAAAACCTGTATATCCATTGCCATTCCTCGTTCGTAGTCCCGCCTTTAGGCGGAAAAACGTCTGCACTCGCTTGAAATTACCGCACAACCGCAAGCGCCCAAATCATCTCGTATACCCGTCTTTTTCGTTCTTCGCGCCTTTGCGTGAAAGCTGTTTTCCGTACAAAACAAAAATGCCGAAGCCCAAGGGATTTGCGGTTAACGCGCATGACGCGTTTCCCAAACACCCTTCGACTTCGACCCCAATTACAAAGGTCTGTCTCGCCCCGGGCTCTGATCTTGCGAGGTTCAAACTCGCTTTCAAGCCCTACAGGGAACATCCGTAGGACGGGCTGCCAGCCCGTCCCGCTTCCAGTCAGGGAGAAAGAACTATAGTGATTCCAGCCGAAAGCGCAAGAGCGAATTTGATTTTTTTGGAAGAATTTGATAAGAATTTTAAAGCGCAATTCCCTGTCCGGCTGACGCTCCCTTGGTCGTCGCAGGCGAATCCTGCTGTCCGAAAATCCTTTCCGCAACTAAAATCGGACCCGCAATTCGTGTCTCACGTTGCCGCCCAAATGACGCAAAGCGCGCCGCGCATGGGTTATTTCGATGCTTTCGGAATCGTCGTCCCAATCGATACCTTCGACGGCGTATAAGTCAGTCCGTTTTTCAACACGGTGCCGCTGGCCGTTTGCACCACAATTACGCTCCCCAGGTCCAGCGTCGTTTTATACGCCCCAAACGTAATCACACACTTCTGATCGAAAAGGGTCGTGCTTTCGCTGGACCCTTCAATATACGACGCCGCTTGAGGCGAAACACCCAATGCATCCTGAGTGAAAGGGAGTATCTGCCGATAGTATGAGCCCGTGACTTTAATCTTCAGCGTGTTTTTCCCGGACCAACTCAGACTATATAGAGTCGGAAAACCACCACTGCCATTGACTGCCTCTTTAACATTAAGCGTTGTGGCTCCCGCCGCGTAGCTGCTGTCGTCGCTAAACGAAATAGGCGCATTGTTATTGCTCAACCCTCCAAAAACAACATTAAACGTCGATTGCCCGTTAAGGGTCGCCACGACATCCGCGGGAACCGGCACTGTCAATGAAATCGAGAATTTTCCCTCATCCAAGATAAGCGCAGTTTTCGTCTTATCGGCGGCAGTCTGCGTCGCTGCAATCCTTCCAAGGGATTCTGTTCCTAAAAACTTCGGCGGCGTCACTTGGACCGCAGACCACGTTCCACTGCCCCCGGCATTGTCCGAGTAACTTCCCGACATTCCATCTTTGGTCACACTGCCCGTCAAAGTCAAGCTGCTGCCGCTCGTCGTGATGGTGATCTGAGCATTCGACACCGAGTACGTCGCGATTGCCGCTCCCGAAGTGCTGTCGGCTGCCGTACCGTTTCCCAACGCGTCCGCCGAACTGAAGTTCAAGATATTTGCCGTCAAGATGCTGTCGTCCGGCTTCAACTCGAACAACCACGTCCCTTTGACATTCGCACTTTTCGTCGTCGGGGGCGGCGGCGGCTTCCCTCCGCCGCCTGGCTTCGTTGCCGTAAACGTCCCTGAATTATTCTTGCTGACCAAATCGCCGGAAAAGTACGTACCGCTCATGGTACTCTCGCCAACCGTTGTTGCGCTGAGGAATATATTTTCTAAGGTACCTACGCTGCTTGAAATATAAGATATAGCAACTGGAAGTGCACCACCGGCCGCGCTATCCCAATTTCCATTGTGTATCGCTACGCCGCCGTCTACTCCCGTCACGGTGCCGAAGACAATTCCATTATCAGGATTTGTCATGCCCGCGGAAAACGTCAGGGTAATGTTGTCCGGTGGGGGAATGTTATTGGTCGTGGGAGGAGGTGGCGGAACCGGCGTATAGACAACGTTCCAGGTTCCGGCCAGCGCGCTGAAGGGCGTCGAATCGGCCGCCTTCACGACAGTATCCGCCGCGCCACAGCAGACCGACGGCGCGAAAACACAAGCCAGCAATCCCAACACAAAACCCGCGCAGATTCGCTTCATAATCGTCGCTCCGCTTCCGGTGTTGATCCCCGTTTGGGATTCTTCCATAGAAAAAGTTTCTTAAATTAACCCCGCCTGATCTGAAAGCAATACTTTTTGCCAACGAAATTTGGTTCGCGGTCGAGTCCCAGGCATCCTCACCGACTCTGGCGCTCTAAAAATGACAAATGAAAAATCAAAAATGCAAAATGACAAATGAAATTTCCCTCTTGACGTTCGCCTCGCCGTTGCCTATAAATCCCCTTCGCATCGCGCTTCCCAAGCCATATCGAACGGAGGTCCCCTATGCGCCATCCCCTCATCCACTCAGCCCTCCTCACCACCGCCTTCTGGCAAGCCCTCGCCGTGGCCCTTCCGCACCCCGCTAACGCCCACACCGAAGGCGCCGCGCCGCGAACTGTCGTCCAGTCCACGGGCACGCTCGAATATCAAGAAGCCAAAACACAATTCGTACTCTACAACGGCCCCAACACCGTCTCCGATATAGTAGTCTATCAAAAATGCACTTACAAAGTCACTCTCGATGTCACGAGCCTCCCTCAGCCCGCCGACGCCAAACCCACCAGCCTCACTATCCTTACCGATAGCGTTCTTAGCTTTACCAGCAGCACAAAAGGCAGCCTTTTCAGTGTCGCTGTTTCGGAGGATCCCAATGTCTCAAGCGACATCGACAACAAAGGCGAGATCCTGATTAAGCGCGCGGCCTTTGCCGACGACGCCTATTTTCCCGCCATGCAAAAACCCCCCAAAGGCTGGAGCACCGGCGATCCCACCACCACCGTTACCATCAAACTCGGCGGCCCGCACGGCATGAGAGCCACGGAACTGATAATTACCATAGAAGCCTTCCGCCGTTACGCCTTATTTAACAACGGCGACTCCACCGTCGCGACCGGAGACCTTCTGCTATACGGAACCTCCGCTCAACTCGCCCCGGCGAATATCACATCTGCACCCCTGCTCGATACCATCACGGTCAGTTTCGGCGACACAGCACCGGGCAGCGTGACAGCCAAAATAGACTGCGCCGGCGTGGCCGGCCAAACATACAAACCCGCAAAAGCTGAAACCGGAAAACTCCAGCGCAGCGTCAACGAAAAAGCCAAACTCATCGGCAAATCCTGAACGGCGCCGCGAGCGCCGCGCCATCGTTTGTCCGCTGGCGCCCGCGCGCACTCTCCCTATCATCGCATGGCTGCATCCTCAAAAAAATCGGCACCCCGCCATGCGCCTCCCCCGCCCCCGCTTCACCCTCCGCACCCTCCTGTTAACGGTGCTCCTCATCGCCAGTTCCGCCACGCTCTGGTGGAATTGGGACGTCTGGCATCACGCATATAAAATCATCATCCCTAATAATAATCGAGTCGAATTCACCTCTAACGATCGGTTCATCGAGAACGAGTATCATGACGGCTCCAATGATTGCATGGCGTATTACGATGCGCGCAGCGGCGTGCTCCTGCGAACGATTACTCATGAATCGAAGAGCGACACCATCGGTAGCAGCAGAATCGTTTCGGGTTTCTTGACCTCGCCGGGCGGAGAGTTTTGCGTTTGGCACAGCCCCTATGGCGCCGTAATGGCAAAAGAGGTTTGGACTGTCGAAACCGGACGAAAAATGGAGCTTGAAAAATGGAGCGCCGTTTCCAATGACTATCTCTATTTTTCGCCGCACGACCGCTATGTCCTGCTTGGTGACAGGTGGACTCGTACACTTGTAAACCTTGACAGTCGCCAGATCGTCAAGCGCTTCGACTCCCTGAATGAACTATGCTCCATCGATTTCTCACCAGACGATAATTTCTTATATTTCTCTGATTTCAAAAGCCAAACCGTAAAACGCATCGCCACGTCCACGGGAAAAACTCAAAACGAATGGAGCTTTCCCGCTTTTCCCAACTCGCCACCTCAGCCATTCTCTCCAGACGGCACGATTTTCGTCTGCCGAAAATCGACATCAGACCGCAAATACTTCACGTTGCTTTGCGACGCGTCCACCGGCTCGATCCTCGCTGAAATTCCGGGCTCCTTTTCTCGTTTCAGCGGCAACTATGTTCTCACAGAAAATCCAGCGGAAGTGTGGGAAACCACGCCATCGCCACGCCGCCGTTTTGCACTTAACGCGTATCCAGATGGGAAAGCGGTGCAAGTTCACAACGGCCTGCTTCAATTTTTTAAGCACGCTAACTACTACGCAGGCTTTCCGCGCGATTTATCGACGTGGGTCGATTTGAACACGGGACAGGAGGTGACCAGAATGGAGCCAGAATACAGTTCAACGGAAAACAAACGTTTCGCGCTCCGCATCGACGAAATTCGTGGTACTAACCAATTCCAATCCGCATCGAATGTCGCCGCTATCATCGACGCCGACACGTGCGAAACGTTGATCGATTTCTCGTCTCCCCGCTGGCGGGAATTCGCCGTCCAACACTTGGAGATTGAATTCTCGAGGACTAAGCCCATCTTCTTCACGTGCAAAAGCAACAAGCCGCAAAACTCGCAGCAAATTGACGCGTTCCGTCAAAATCGTCCTCGCGCCTGGTACGGCCCCGCCGCCCTCCCCGAATTCTGGCTCACCACACTCTTCGCACTCGCCCTCCCCTTCTCCCTCATCGCCGACCGCCGCACGCTAAAAATGCCCAATGCCAACCCACAAATGCCAAATGGCAAATGAATATTCCCGCCCTCCCGCTACAATCCCTCCTTTATTCCTCTTTGCGAACTTTGCGACTTCCTTTGCGCCTTTGCGTGAAACCGTCTGAATATGCAATTCAACTCCCTCGCCTTCCTCCTCTTCTTCGCCCTCGTCTTCCCCCTCTATTGCATCCTCAATTTCCGCTGGCAAAACCGCTTGCTCCTCGCCGCCAGCTACCTCTTCTACGGCTGGGCCGAACCCCGCTTCGTCTGTTTGATGGCGTTGACGACGATCATCGACTTCTTCATCGGCCTCAAAATCGGCGAGCGCAGCGAGTCTCCTTGTGGTGCAGGCGGCCCGCCTGCACCCGGCGGCGGCACCGACGCACGCGCCCGCAAACGCTGGCTCATCATTAGCATCGTGATGAACCTCACCATGCTCGGCGTCTTCAAATACTACGACTTCTTCGCCACTTCTTTCGCACAAGCGTTCGCCCACCTCGGCATCCACCTTTCCCCGTGGCTCATCAAAGTCGGCGTCCCCGCCGGCATCAGCTTTTACACTTTCCACGAAATCAGCTACACGGTGGACGTCTATCGCGGCCACATCAAACCTGCGCGCAACTTCGAAGACTTCGCCTGCTTCATCGCCTTCTTCCCGCAGCTCGTCGCCGGCCCGATCGGCCGAGCGTCCTGGCAGATGCCCCAATTCGAGAAACCTCGCCACATGACCTGGGACGGCTGGTGCCAGGGCGCGTTGTTAATGCTCGTCGGATTTTTCAAAAAAATCGTCGTCGCCGATTCGATGGCCCCCATCGCCGCCAGCGTCTTCCGCAATCCGTCGCTCTGTTCAGGCAGCGTGCTTTTGCTCGGCCTCTACAGCTTCTCAATCCAAATCTACGCCGATTTCTCCGGCTACACCGACATCGCCCGCGGCCTCGCGCGCCTCATGGGCTTCGAACTCATCGAAAATTTCAACCAGCCCTACTTCGCCTCCAACATCACCGACTTCTGGCGCCGCTGGCACATCAGCCTCTCCACCTGGCTGCGCGATTACCTCTACATCCCCCTCGGCGGCAACCGCCACGGCCATTTCAACACCTACCGCAACCTCTTCCTAACCATGTTCCTCGGCGGCCTCTGGCACGGCGCCTCCTGGAAATTCGCCATCTGGGGCTCTCTACACGGCGTGTATCTGGCAGTCCACAAGTTCATACTGGAACGCACGGGAGGAGGAAGGAGGGAGGAGGGAGCAGAAAAGGCCGCCTCCCCCCTCCCCCCTCCCTCCTCCCCCCTCCCA
>DATGGK010000043.1:0-22366 GCA_035308565.1 Planctomycetota bacterium
CGGACGCGAACCGACGAACGCGACGGCAGTCAACGGAGCTTTCGTAATGCTCAAAGTCCCATTGGCCACAGTAACCGCATAGTTGCCAAGCTTGTGGTTGAGGTCAACGACGGTCGGCACGATTTGATAATTACCAACCACATAGTAGGCGTTGGTGGAAGAACTATACGTAGCGGTGATTCCGTCTCCGGGCTGCGCGCCCGTCACTGTTCCCGTAAAAACTGGGTTGTTTGTGCCGTATTGACGACTGGCATTGTCGGCCACCACCGTCAGCGGCGCTTTGTTGATCGTCAGTTGTTGCGACGCGTCCACACTGATTGCAAATGATGGAGTACCATTGTAAACCGCGATAATTACATATGCCCCAGCAGGCGTCCCAGCCGGCACGCTGTAACTTACTGCGCCGGTGACGCCATTTGTCAGCGATCCAGAAGTCACGGCAACACCGATATTCGAATCGCCACTCTTTAGCTGAAACGTGACGGTGCCCTCGTTGAGCACTCCGGCCTGAGACGTCACCGTGGCACCAAGCGATATGGCTTGCGTTGTAGATTGGTACGTGATCGCAACAGTGGCGTCAACCGCCGTCGTCGTCGCTGATTGGGCACCAGCGCAAGTGCGAATCGCCAGCGGGATTACGGCAAGTGCAAACAGGAAATGAAATCGGATCATTGATTACCTCCGTCACCGCAAGGGAACACGCGGAAAAAGACGCCGGTCGGGCGATCTATATAGTGCTTCAACCGTTGCCAAAGATTAGAGTCTTTTTGCATTTTGTCCATTGAAAAGAAAAATTGGCGATAAGCGGTGATTCAATTTCAACTCAAGATTTTCGGGGCTAAGTGGAATACGGGGCGGCAGGCATGTTCAGGTGGTCGCCAACCGTTTTCGCCCAGCAATAGCGTGCCGGAACGGAGTCGCTGAAAATCGGACTCGTCGAAGTTGAGTTCCTTACGGCGCATCCAATCGCCATCCTGCCGTAGGTGCGTTTCCGGCATCGGGCTTTAATTCAGATTTCTTCCCGGCTTTGATCAGCGCGACTTGGTCCTTCAGCCACATTTTAAGCTCCTCCCGTGCTTTCTTGCGCTCGTCGTCGGGAGCATATTCAGGATACTCGTATTTGTCTGTGCGCCAATGAGCGACAGTTTCCGCGACGCGGTCTCCTTCGGTAGTTTTGCGTGTGACTTCGGCGCCTTTCCACGTGCCCTTCGAATCTCGCGCATCGCTGTCGCTGTCGAGCTTCCCGCAGACGAAGCGGACGGCCTCGTCGCGGCCGGCGAGCAGCAGTCGATGCACGAGCGGCGCTCCGTCCCAGTGCAGATCGAGCCGCTTATTCTTCAGGACCCCGCAGGCCAGCACACTGGCCTCCTCATTCTTTAAATTCAAGAGCGTGTCAATCGCCCTCGAATGCCAATAGATTTCGTCGTCGTCTTTCTCAAGCAGCGGCCGGACCAGCGAAAGCCCTTCGAGCTTCGTTCTGTCCCCGTGCTCAAGCAGAATCATGCCCGACCAGAAGCGTAGCGAGTCGCTGCTGTGGCCTTCCACCAATTTGTCCAGGCGCCGTTCGTTGGGATCCTGCGCGGGGAATCCTTCCTTCGCCCAGCCACGCGCGGCCTCCAACGCGCCTGGCAGATGCGTGTGGAAACAAAGTTCAGCGATCTCTCCTTTCCATTTGAGAAAATCGCCTGCTCGGGAAAGCAAGACAGGCAATGCCGCAGCGATTTTCCCAGCCACGGCCTCTTGCGCAACAGATTCGAATTCCTTCCAGTCTTTCGATTCGCGCATGGTTTGAAGAATCAGGTCTTCACGCGATTTTCCCGCATTGGCTTTGCACCACTCCATGATTTTGGCGAGATGCTGGCGCTTGCCTTCATCGTCGAGCGAAAAGTAGGTCTTGAGGTCCGAGAGCTCACGCTTTGCGGTGTTGTCAACGATGGTCGCCACGGCCCAGTTGACTTGATGCAGCGTGCGGCTGGGATGAAAGTCGCGCCAGTAACTGAAAGTCAGCATGAAATTCTCGTCGCCCAGGAACGGCACCAGCGCGGGGAGATCGGCGATGGCGAGTTTCATGGCGTTTAGTTCACTGTACGGGTTGATAACCTCGTGCGAATTCTGGTCGCGGGAATAAATCGGAAGCGAACTCTGCCTGTCTTCGTAATTCACTCCGCCAGGCTGGCTCATTTGCACGCAGTTGAGCAGGCGCAGGTGCGACGCGAGGAATTTGATTTGATCCTCGCGGCTCATGTTTTTCTTCTGCTCGGCCCACGCCGCGGGTTCCGGCAGCGTGAACGTTTTGAAGTCGTCGCTGCGCTTGATGAGCTGGGCCGCCATTTCTTTCGCGCGCTGCTGGTATTGATAGCCGTTGAAACAATCCTTTGAAAGATGCCGCGCAAGTTCGAGCGTCAGGGCGTAATCGCGGTTGTGCGAGAAAACGTCCAGCATGCGCTGATGGTAAATGTGGCCGAGCAGGTCCATGGTCGCGCCGTCGAGCCAGCGGTCGTCCGCGGCGTCGTCGATGCGCGGGAAAAGCACCGCAGCCGCGGTCTTGCGGTCGCCGCGCACCAGGCTCCAGGCGCCGACCAGCGCTTCGGGGACACTGATGAATCCCGGCTCGAACTGGCCGGTCAGTCCGCCGCCGACGGAAAGCTTTTCGCGCTGGTCATGATCGTTGCCGTTTCGCAGCTTGATCAGATCAGCGGCTTCATCCGCGAGCGTGCGCGGCGTGATCTCATAATTGGACGCAGTAAGGTTCAGTTCGCGCCCGAAGCAATCCAACACGCGCAACGTGTCGTTGTCGGTCTTCAATACCCAGGCGCTGAACGGCGCGCTTCCCTCTGGGTCCCGCCGGGATTTTCGTCCGGGCTGATCGGTATTCTTCCGCGTGAAGCGTTTGAATTCGGCGGTGCCGGGAATCGGCGGCCAAACGCGCGCAGCCATGGAACGGATTTGCAAATCCAGTTCGGGCGTGAAAGCGTCTTCCGGCTTGTATTCAGGAATCGGAGCGATGGCCAGTTTCTTCGCCGCAGCGATTGCGGCCTCGCGCACGGCGGCGCGGTAGTGAGTGCAGAGTTTCTGAATCTCAGCCGAACAATTTTTCAGCCCGCGCGCGGCGGCTTCGTCAATCGAATCCTTGAGCACGGCCGCATTCGGATGCTGTTGCGCCAGCAGTTTGATCAAGAACTCGTCGCCGCCAGGTCCCTTGATTTTGCGCAACGCCTGGACGCCGGCGGCCTGAGCCTCCGCAAGCCGCTCGTTGTCCAACAGCCAGCGCACGGCGTCGAGGGCCTCGACACCTTCCGCCTTGTCGCCGATTTCCGTCGCCAGTTCTTTCCGGAAATTACGCGCCGCGTTCTCCGAGCCGCCGCCCCAGAAGGGCGTCTGGCGCCATTCCGCGCGGCCGTTGCGCTCGTCGGCCATGGATTGCATGAGCAGGCCCAGCAGCAATTGACCCGCGGATTTGCGCGCGGAGGCGTCCGGATTCTTCAGGCGGGCAAGCACGTCTTGAGTGTTCGGACGCGCGCCGTTCTCCGCGTAATATTTGCCGAGGAGTTCGAAAGCTGTCCGGCCCTCGGCTGTATCAAGCGCCGGCTTGATTTCGTCGCCGGCAAAGGCAAGCTGTGTAATCGCGAGAAGAATGGCGGAAGAGAGGAAACGCATGACGAGTCTCCTTTGAGTGGAAGGTTTAAAGGATAGACGTATCGCCACTTATTTTCCGGCGTGAAAAATTTGTGCTTCGTATACAGTCTCGAACACCATCCGCCGCTTTTGCAATTCGCCGCTTGGTTCGCCGAGGCCGTAGTGGACAGCGACTTTTCGTTTCTGGACGTCTCACCGAATCACGTTAGTTTTATCTTCCATCTTTCGCTACAAAACGAACTCGCTGAATTCTGACACACTCTCGGATAACCTTCGCATAGCACCGAGCCAAGTCCGCTTCTGCGCCTAATCAGTCGGGCGCCAATCTCGGTTTTGAGGACATCTGGCACAGATCTCCAGCGCTACGCAACGGTTTCTCGTTGGCCCGGGGGCGCCGACGCGAACGATTGGCGCCGCTTGAGTCGGTGCGACGTTTAAGCGCAGCTCGAAAATGCGCCCTGGATCGAGAAGGTTCAACAGGTTGCATCCACGGGAAGGAGCTGCTGGATTACCGAACGGCGCGCTTCAAACTTTACTTGCCAGCGTACCGTTGGCTTCTCGACAACCTCCTACAATCTGAACTCAATGAGCTGCGCCGCTTGCCAACGCCGACTTGGAGAATCTGTAAAAGCCGCTTTCGCATGCAAGCTTGATCGTGAAATATTTGAGCGGCGACTGGCCGACTGCGGCGCGCGGGAACCGGTTGGAAATTCAATTGGAAAAACTGAATAAGAATGCAGAATAAGCAAAACTTCGGCTTCTATCGAGATTGCTGCTATGCGGCACATTTTATTTCTGACTGCGGCGGCGTTGCTGATCGCGAGCGCCTCGTCCGCCGATGGGGCGGCGACGGGTGAGGATCCGACGCTGTGGGTGCCTCCCGCAAAGCGCCCTCCTGCGACGCCTATTCCGCCTGAGTCTCCCGCCTTGAACGAACGCATGGCCCTTGCGTCCCAACGCGCTGACGATTTTGCGGCCGAGATGAAAAAGTACCCCACGCATGGCGCGAGTATCGACTACGTCGAGCCCAATTCACCCGGCGCGAAGGCGGGATTGAAAGAGATGGATGTCGTACTCCAGGTCGATGGCGTGGACCTCCCCGGCGATCTCGGGCCAATGCGTAAAGATGCCGCACAAAAACTGACCGTGTACCACTATGGCCAGCCCAATCGAATTGTCATTGTTCCCCCAGGACGACTCGGTATCGGACAATCTGCTTACGATCCGCTAGGACTTCCGGCGTTCGGCGAGGTTCCGGCTGACCCACGCTGGAATACGCATATGGCCGCCTTCAAGCGCTTCTTCTTTCTGGACCCGGCGATGGCGGAGATCGAATTGAATCGGGCGATCGAATCGGGTTTGCCGAAGGGCCACCAAACAGACGGATGGTTCGCGGAATTGGCGTTGAAGCAGTGGCAATTTGCTCGCGCCATGGATTTCGCCTGGCTGGCAATCGAAGGAGGATCGAAAGACAACGAGGTGCTTGACACGTTTCACTACGCAGGCTCGGCCTTGTGTAAGATGCAGGCCGTGAGCGATATGCTTAAGAAGCGAACTTCAAGCCCGAGTGGCCGGGAATTGGAAAACACGCTGGAGCCCAGCATCGCCGCCTGGAGCAAACTACCGGGCGAGCAGCGCAGATTCATCAGCCCACTGGATGAATCAAGACGGCTATTACGCTGGGACCTCAATGTCAATGGCGAGCAGCGGCTGAACTCCGCGCCTGGGTTTTATGACGAAAACAGCCCCAACTTGTCCGCAAAGAAACTGCTGTTCGCCTGCCGTTTCAAAATGCGGGTTAATGAGGCCGGGCCATCCATGTTTGGTAAATTCACAAAATTTCAGCTCAATCACCCCGGCGCGTCCGCCGGTAAGATCGTTCCGGAGCTTTCCCTGGAACTATACGAGTACTTGACACTCGTTGAATCCCTGCGCACGCCGATGTTCATGAAGTCGCTGGTTCTTGGCGCCAACGCCGACGTGGAGCGCGTTCGCGAGCTGCGAATTGGCGCGGCCAATGGCCGGGTCGAATGCGAACTGGACAGGGCGCGCATATTCTATACGTTCACTGCAGAACCCGGTGAATGGAAGATTCAGCTTGGCACATCGGGGATGGCGCTTGATGCCCGTTCGATTCGCATGGACGAACTCTGCACCGATGCGGAGTACCGCGCGGCGGTGAAGGAATCTGTTAACACGCCGTTCCAAAATGGGCAAACGCGCCTGCATCGTGAAGCTGCCTGCGGGCACATTGCCGAAGCCCGCATTCTGCTCGACATGGGCGCGAATCCAGCGGCGATGGACAAGAACTCGCATACACCCGCGCAACTGGCCGCGCAGATGGGCGATGTCGCGATGTTGAAGCTACTGACCGCAAAAACCGGCGTCACGGATGAAGTCGTAGCAGGAGCATTGGGGGATCGGGACGCTGTCGTGACACTCGCCGCCGCAGCGGCACCCGGCCCCGGCAAAAATCTGTCGGCCGCGTGGCCTGCTTTGCACGGGGCTGCGGCGGCGGGGCAAGTGGAGTTGGTCCGTGAACTGCTCGCGCGGGGTACTGACATCAATCTAGCCACCTCGGATGCCAAAGAAACTGCGCTGATGTGGGCCGCACGCACAGGCCAGTCCAAAGTGTGCGAGTTGCTCAGGTCCAGAGGCGCCGATGCGACCCACCGCGACAGTCGAAATCAAACCGCGGCGGACCACGCGCGCTGGTCAGGCTTCGAGAAGCTGAGCACATCGTTGGCGCTGCCGCCCGCGCCCGTGAAGCCGCCCGCTCCGCCGAATGAATTTTAAGCGCGATGGACGTTGACCGAAGTGCAATGTGAGACGGATATGCCTGTTCACGGCAACTGCAACGACAAGCAGCCGCTTGGCGCGGGAAGATTTGACTTTGGGGTGCGGCTCATTTAGCGTCCTGTCATGCAGGTTTGTCGAAAACGTCATTCGAAAAAAGCAACTGGACAGGCAGTCGCTCGGCGGCAAACTGCGGCAACAGCGAGCTAGTACCGGAGGCTTAATATGCGCTTAATGTTAGTCCTTATACTGTTCATATCTTTAGGCGGAGCGCGCGCTGAAGATTTACCGGGCAAGAAACCTCTGAAACTACCCGTTCCCGCCGCTGTCGCGCTGAAAGAGTCCGAAAAAATCATCCTCGAACTTTACCACGAAGAACTCGCCAAAACCGCGCGTGAAGAGAAACTGGCGGTTTCCGAAAAGATGCTGTCGCAGGCCGGCGAAATGAAAGGAGATCCGGCCGGCCGCTACACGCTTCTGTCGATGGCCGCGCAACTAGACATTCAAGCCGAGGATCTCTCGGCCTTTTTCAACGTACGAGAGCGCCTCGCGCAAGAGTTTACCATCGATCTGAAAGCATTCACTGCGCCCGCGCTTGCGAAACTCGCCGCCACCGCGAAGGATGCCGCATTGCTGAAAGTGGTCGCCGCCGAAACCACGCTGCTGGAAAAACCGGACGATCCCTCAGCGAATCTGGTATCCGGGAAGTATGCACTGTTTGTGAAAGACCAATTTGAGCGAGGTCTTGAGTTACTCGCCAAATCCGGCCATCCGGCGTTAAAAAATCTGGCTCAACTGGAAAGAACAGCGCCCGCTGCTGCGCTGGAGCAAATAACACTCGGCGATCAGTGGTGGAACTTTGCAGAGAATGGCGCCGAAAAGGACGAAAAGGTGCCGTGCCAGCGTCGCGCCGCGTTCTGGTACAATAAGGCGCTGCCGGCAGCGATGGGGCTTGCCAAACTCAAGCTCGAAAAGCGCCTCGCCGAAGTGGGTCCGATCGGCGCACTGCATTCGGACGGCAAGCAACTTTCAGATACCGAATTGGCGGCAAAGGGCAAGGCGTCGACCGCGCTGGTGGAGAACAACACTGGCGGATCCGGGACCGCGTTTTGTATCGACGCAAAGGGTATGTTTCTGACCAACGCACACGTCGTCAACGGAGCTGGGGATTCCGTGAAGTTAATCCTCTCATCCGGGGAGGCGGCGCAGACAAGTGTCATTGCGCAAATCGTAAAGACCGACGAGAATTTCGATCTGGCGCTCTTGAAAATCGATACTACCAAGGCCGTGACGCCGCTGGAACTCGGGGACGATGCGGGTTTGTCGGAGTTGCAGGAAGTCGTCGCATTTGGCTACCCGTTCGGCAAGAAACTGTCGCTCAACCGCGGCGAGTACCCGTCGATCAGCGTCAATAAAGGCCGCATCACGGCCTTACGAAAAAAAGACGGTAAACTCACGCTGATCCAGATTGACGCGATCATTAATTTCGGTAATTCCGGCGGACCCATACTCGACTCGAAGGGCATGGTGGTCGGTGTCGTCGTCGCGAAAATGGTCGGCGCGGACGCCGTGAATTTTGCAATTCCAGTCTCGCATGTCCGCCCGTTTCTCGCCGCCCCGGCCAGCGCGGTCAAATCGCCGGAAACGAAAAAGTCCGCGGACAAGCCAGCCAACGTCGTGGAAAGTACCCTCGACCTCGGCGAGAAAGTCAAGCTCGAACTGGTCCAGGTCAAGCCAGGCTTCTTCAAAATGGGCTCGGACGAAACGCTGGCCACGGCGGCCGAAAAGCCCGTGCAGAACGTCTCAATGACCAAACAGTACTGGATTGGAAAATACCCGGTCACGGTGGCGCAATTCCGCCGCTTTGTAGAGGCTGCGAAATATAAGACTGACGCGGAAAGGGACGATTTCGGCTATACGGTCTTTAACTTCAAGCCACAGCGGACCGCCGGCGCGAACTGGCAGAACCCGGGTTTTAAACAAGGCGACGAACATCCCGTCTTGGAAGTGACCTGGAACGATGCCGTGCAATTCTGTACATGGCTCTCGAAAGAAACGAAACGCACCGTCCGGCTTCCGACTGAAGCGGAGTGGGAATACGCCGCGCGCGGCCCTGAGTCCCGCCGCTATCCGTGGGGCGATTCGTGGGACGGTACAAAAGCTAATCATGCCGATCAGACCCTGTACAGGGCGCGGGTATTTGCCGACGATTACCCGGTTAGCAACGACAAAGATGGCTATGTGTTCACCGCGCCAGTGGGAAAGTTTGACAATGCCAGTTGGTGCGGTGCCTATGATATGTCAGGCAACGCTGCGCAATGGACGTCCAGTTGGTACAGTGCAAGCTATCGCACCGCGCACCTGCCGCCCGACCCTCCCGGCCCGGCCGCCGGTGATAAAATCAAGCTCAAGGACGGCAGGGAAATGGTGGCTCGTGTGGTGCGAGGCAGTTCGTGGTGGAGCCAGGCTCAGCACTGCCGAAGCGCGTATGTCAACCGGTTCGCCCCGACTGCGCGAGATCCTCAAATCGGATTCCGCATTGTGGTCCAGCAGTGAAATTCAAAAAGCGTCGCGACGAATGGAGCGCATTGCGCGCGGCTCAAGTCAAGGAGGCCAGTTTTTGTGGTATCATTGCGCAAAGCACAATGCTGCCGCGCAGCGAAATTTTCGGCGATGTATTGCCCCGCCGCCTCCCCGAATTCCGGCTGACGCTCGTGCTAGGCGCGGAATTTCTGTGGAGCGTCTGGCGCGAACGGCGATTGAGGACGCGCGCAGGAAGCACACCCGTCCCTCCCCGCCGCACGCCGCTGCTCGCCCCGCGGTGAAGGCTTCGAATACATCGGAAAAGCAACCTTCCACGGGGCTGAACGCCACAACGACTCACGAATGACAAGCAGTGCGCGGGCGTGTATACTGTGGATGCTCCGAAGCTCGTCGAGAAGTGGCACATAAAGTCGAGGACGCCAATGCGCACACTTAATTTTGTTCTTGCGGTGTGTATGGGTACGTTCATCTGGGCCTGGCCGGCCGCGGCGGCAGACGGTGCGGCAGAATTTGAGGCGAAGGGCATCGCGGCTCTGAAATTGGCGCAAACACAGGAAGATGCAATCGTGCCCGCGGCGCTTTTTTTTGTGAAAGCCGCCGATGCTTATGAGAAAGCGAAGAACGACGCAAAAGCTCAGGACATGCTCGGTTTCCTGTATTGGTGCCGAAAGAAAATGACGCTCCAGCAGGTGGATCAATACCTGAAAGGCGGCGATCCCGATACATTGGCCGCCGCTCAACGAATCCAGCAAAGTGAAAAGACCGCCCTCGCGGCGAGCGACGCGCAAAAATACTTCGACCGCGCCTCATCCTACGCAATAGACCACCCCGGCGAGCATTATTTGATTGCCGTGCGGTTTTTCGAAATTGCCGACCGCTTCAAAGGCACTGAGTTAAGTTTAAAAGCTCAGGAGCGCAGCCTCGCCGAAATGCAATTGGCGATGAAGAATGTGACCGCGCCGGCCATCGCGGACGCCCACACGCTGCCCAATGCGATCAAAGGCGCCACCACGAATTTGATGCGGTTGATCAAGCCGGCCGAGCACGCCGTGGAAGGCGATTGGAGCCTCGAAAACGGCATCGTGTCGAATGCCCGGACGAAAACATATTCGCGCTTACAGCTCCCGTACGAGCCGCGCCTCGAATACGATTTGCACATCGTTTATACACGCATGACTCCCGGCAACGATGTCGGCTACTTCCTCGTGTGCGGCGGACGGCTGGTGCTGCTCTCCACTTCCTGCGTCAACAAGTATGCCGGGCTGCAGAAAATCGATGGAATTCTGCTGAGCGAGGACGCCAACCCGACGCGCACCGCCTCGGGACTCAAGACAGGAATTGAAAACGATCTGACGATTCAAGTGCGCGCCAAAACAATACGCGCGTACATGCACGGCCAGCTATTTGTCGATTTCAATTTCGCCGGACATAAATTCACGCTGAAGAATCAGTGGAAATTGCGCGACAGCCGCTCGCTGGGTTTGTACTGCAACGATGCGAGCGCGCAGTTTCGCGTGATCGAGATCACCGAAGCGCCGGACGCGCCGGCGCAGCCTGTCTTTGCGGATGACAACGTCGATCCGGTGCAGGCCGACCCCGGCCAGCCCGGATACAGAAGCAAAAACCGCATTTCGTCGGCGGATTTCCCAACCACGGCGCCAAAAGATGCCGCAAAGCCCTCCGATGCCCCGCCGGGCAGCACCGCGCTAAAGAGTCCGGCGCCCACGGCCGCGCAGCGCGCCGAGTCGCTCGCGGCGCTGCGCGAAATCTTTAAAGACGACTTCGCCAAAACCGCGCCGAAGGACAAGCTCGAATTCTCCGCGAAATTAGTTGAGCAGGCCGGCACGGTGAAGGACGACCCGCCCGGCCGGCACGCCATGATTTCGCAAGCCGCGCTGTTGGCGGCGCAGGGCGGCGACCTCCCGCGATTTTTCGGTTTGCGCGACAGACTCTTGAGCGAATTCGATCTGGATGCCAAGGAAGTTGCCGAGTTCACCAAAGCGGGATTGAGCGCGGCAGCCTCGAAGGACCCTTCCGCCGCGAAGCTGGTTGCCGCATTCAAAACGCTCGCCGAAAAACCCGGCGATCCCGCCGCCAACGCCGTGGTTGGCGCGTGGAATTGTTTCGTACAGAACGATTGGGAGCAGGGTCTGCCCATGCTTGCGAAGAGCAACCGCGCGCCGCTGAACGCGCTCGCGCAAAAGGATATGGCTCAAACCGCGTCGAAGCCCGGCGACGCCAAAGCAGCCGCAATTCAAGTGGAATTAGGTGACCGCTGGTGGGAATTTGCTGAAAAGGGCGATGCCGGCGAGAAGCGCGGCGGCATGGCGCGCGCGCTTTTTTGGTACGGGCAGGCGCTGCCGTCGCAAGCGGGATTGACCAAGGCGAAATTGGAGAAGCGCATTTCGGTCGCTCAAACGGGCACCGGAGTGGCCGCTTCCCCGGCCAAAGCCGAGCCGGATAAGAACGAACCGCAGGCCGCGGGCGTTTTGCTGTCTACGCTCGCATTGGGAAAGAAAGGCGTCCTAAGCGCCGCCATTTACCAATTGCCAAAAGATCCGCTGAGCACGGAGACGCAGCTCACCATTCCCGCGCACACAACCATTCAAGAAGGCACGATTGCGTTGGAAGGCGGCGCTAATTTAAATTGCACCGGAACCGAGGCTGCGCCGGTCGTTTTCCGCAATGTTAATTTCATCTGCAATGGCTTGAATGAAATCCGCGCGAATCATGCGATCTTCGACACCTGTTCCTTCGAAATCGGCGAGAACAATCCCAATGCACAGCAGCCATTGAAGCTTTTCATGCGCGAATCGCTGCTTTTGAAATGCGAAATCGGCCCCTCTTTTGGTTCGAAAATAGGTTTCGAATTCATTCGCAACACCTTCGCGTCGATGGTCCTGCCGCGAAACGATTTCATCCAGGCTGACAAGGCCTCGAAGCGCATCACGATTCGAGGCCGCGTGCAAAATGCGATCCTGGCCGGATGTCTGTTCCTTGACTGCAACGTCAATCAAAGCCTGGTGTGTTTCAGCGAGCAGTGCAATTTTGCGGACTGCAGATTTGTGGCCGCGCCGTTCAAGGTAGTGGACGGAAGCGAAATGTGGACGTGGGCGTGGATTTCAAATTGCACCGGCCATGCGAACATGGAGGCGCAAACGAAGCCGATCAATCTCGTTCAGATGCCCGCGCCATTCCCGGCGCCGAGTGTGCCCGCCAGCACCGCCGAGGACGTCCAAACCGTGCGCGCGAAAGTCGATGAAATCGGGCGCCGCTACAAATGGGTTTCGCGCGATGCCGTCTACACTGTCAGTTCGGTGTATGGGAATGACCGTCCATCACCGAAGCTGCTGACGGGCGAGGGCAGCGAATACGACACGCATAATTTTCACACCAACATGGACGATGCGCCGGATATCGTGGTGAATCTGGGTGCGCCCCATTTTGTGTCGGCGCTCGAAATCGAGAACAGGAAAAGAGACGATGTCTTGTCTCGCGCGGACACGCTCACCATATGGACCGGCGACACCGAGAACGGCCCATGGACTCAGCAATGGCGAGCCAAGTTCCCACAGCCATTCTTCACCGCAATTCTGCCGAAGCCGGTATCGTGTCAGTACGTGCGCATTGGACTCACTAAAAAAGAGTGCCTGCACCTGAACCACGTGCGAATCTACGAATCGGCGAAGTAAATTCACGATTCAAGATTCCAGGTCCGCGCGGAGTTTTGAATTTTTGAATCGTTTCAAGGTTGGACCACGATGCGAAATCCAATCGACGACTGCGGTAGTTCAGGCAGCGAATTGTGAAATACGGAGCCGCGCAAATTTTTAGCGCTATCGCTCCACGCGCTCCCTTTCAACACGCGCGAGGTCTGTTCCAAACCGTCAAATTTCATTTTCTCGCCTTCGGGCGGCCCGGCAGGGTCGACTGTAGTGCCGGTGAAACGGAACGCTTTGGAATACCAGTTGAAAACCCAGTTCTTACAATTGCCCGCCATGTCGTACGCGCCGCACCAACTGGCGTTCTCAAATGCGCCGGCCGGCGAGGTGTAGACGTAGCCGTCATCGTTGTCGCTGTATACATCGTTGTCAAAAAAGACGGCTGCGTTCTTCAGCGCCTGATCGGCATGGTTGGCCTTCGACCCGTCCCAGGAGTTCCCCCACGGGTATTTAAGCGCCTGAGGCCCCCGGCAGGCATACTCCCATTCCGCCTCAGTGGGCAATCGCACCTGGCGCTTTGTCTTTTTCGAAAGCCACGCGCAAAACGCTTGCGCATCGTTCCAACTGACCATCACAACGGGGTGCGTATCTTCCTGTGAAAATCCCGGATTGCTCCAGGTCGCCCCAGGACTCCAGCTAAACTTGTGATTGACCGGCGTGCTTCCGCGGCCCGACTTCTCCGCGTCGGTCTTGTACTTCGTCTCGTCGATAAAACGGCGAAACTGCGCCACTGTAACCGAGTACTTCCCAATCCAATAGTTCTTTGTAATCGTAATCACTCGCACTGGGCGCTCGTACACATGGGCCTCCGCATCTTCGGATCCCATCTTGAATTGCCCCGCTTTAACCTGAACCAGGTCGAGCTTCACATTTTCGCCCAAGTCTAGCGAACTCTCGACAAAATTGCCGGGCTTCTTTGCCTCCGCTTTTTGCTGCGGCGATTCGGGCTTCACTTCAGCGGGCTTGGCCGCTTCAGCGGATGCTTTCGCAGGCGGCGCTGCGGGTTCCACGGAAGCCACACGTTTTTCGACTTTGAGCTTGGTCAAACCCGCCAGCGACGGCAGCGCTTGCTTGTACCAAAAAATGGCGCGCTGCTGCGCCGGCAGTTTGTCCTCTTTTTCAGCCCCGTTTTCATAAAAATTCCACCACAAATCGCCGAGCGCGACCTGGTCCGGCGCGGCAGTGGGTTTGGATTTTTCCTGCGCCGCGACGACCTTCAAAATCGGATGGCCGGATTTCGCGAGCAGCTCCGCGCCGCGCTCCGCGTCGCCCTTGACCAACAGCGCGTAACGGCCGGCGGCGAGATTCGCGGCGGCATCGTTGGGCTTTTCGAGCAGCGTTTTTTCCGCAACGACGGCTTTCGCCAGCGCCGGATTATTTTTGGACTCCGCCGTGAGCGTGATCAAGCCGCCCAGCGTGAATTCTTTCGGGATCGCGAACTCGCCCGCCAGCTTGTCGCGCAGGGACATGAATAAATCCAGTTCTCCGCCCTGCGCCGCAATATCGGCTGCTTCGGCCATCAGCGTGTAGCGCCCGGCGGCATCGTCTTTGGTCTCAGTGGCTTGAGCGAGCATGCGCTGGATCAACGCCGGGCGCGTTTCGGGCGTGAGCTTCGCCAGATCATCCGCGTAAATCTCGCGCACGACCTTTTCCGCGGCCTGGCGTTCCGCCGCGGGCGGAACGGGCAATTTTTTCGGAGCATCTTCGCACCGGGCGGATTCAACGGTCGCGCAACCAAGCGCCGCGATAAAAATCAAGACGCGCATCCTCTTGAATACCCTTAATGTTGCGTTTGCGTCCATTGAATCCAATTCGCTTGCAGTTCAGCGATCTTGCGGCCGTAAGCTTTTTCAATCGCGGTAACGCTGTCGTCGCCGTCGTTGATGTTTTGAATGAATTTGTCGAAGCGCCCGACATCAAGCGCGATCAAATATGAGACGACTGAAAAACCAGTGATCGTATCGGACTTTGTCAGCGCAGGGATTTGAACCTCAAATAGTTGCTCCCATTTCTTAAGGCTCTTGACGTTTTTGCCGACTGCGTCCGCCCATTTGTTGCCCAATTTTGTGCCTAGCGCGTCGGTCGTTCCGCCGGCCATTATGTTGGTTCCAAGCGTCTTGTTTTCACAGTAAGCTGCGAAGCCCGCACCCAGCCAGGGGGACGCCTTGGCGCTGGTGGCCGACTTGATGAGTTCATAGCCAAATAAATACACTATCCCGGCGTCGTTTTGAGGGCCGCTTTTAGTCGCGGCAAGATGTGCCTGCGAGAAGAATGGCGACTTTTTTTCCTCTGGGCTGGCCTCATTTTTATCCAGAAAGGTCTCATACGATTTTGCGTCGCTGAAAAAATAAAGATCGTCCTGATCGGGGCGCGTTGCCACACAGCGCATGGATTTCAGCGTGCTTTGCAGCAGACCCGTACATTTTTCAAGCGTATCGACGATCTTCTTAGCCGCTGCGGCGGGCGCATTCGTGTGCAGCGCCACGAACGGCGTCATAACCAACTCCAGTTTCAGTCCCGTCTTCTCAAGCGCCTCTTTGTGTCTTTCACGCGCGCGGCCTTGAATTTCCTTCATCTCCGCGGAAATGCTCTTCGCATCTTTGCCCTTCTGACATTTCTCGCAGTAGTACCACGCCGGCGGCACCGTCGCTTCGGCGGGCTGGTTGTCGAATCGCACATAAGGTTTGTATGGCACATTTGGGACGATACCCAAGCCGTGACACGTCGGACAAGCAGGATCGGGCTCGTCGCCGGCAAAAGCGCCCGTGTAAAAGGCGAGTACCATCACGCAAGCAAGTGCGCGCTGCATGGGATTTCCTCAATTTGTTAACGAGTGACGTTATTAAGTCGCGAAATTCAGCGAAACTGCGTCAACAAAGTTGAAGCCGCGTTATGGATTGCTCTTCACGGCCTGCGCATCGTCTTTCTTATATTTCTCCGCCAATTCGCGGTCGGCTTTCGCAAACTGCGCCATGTTGGCCTCCCACCACGCCTTGACCTTGCGCGGCACCTCGTATGACGCCGTATCGATCTCGCTCTTGGCGACCGCGTTGAATGCGGCCAGCATTGCCTCGAAGTGCCGCCGCACTTTCCGGACCGCCTCCGGATTTCCGCTGGGCAAACCCTGCACGCTTGTTGTTGTCGTCGGAACATTGGGATAGACCATTTTGGAGATCACCTCGACCATCGCCGCCGTGATTTCATATTTGAATTCCACCGGCGCCAGCGCGCGCGCGAATTCCAAACGCAGGTCGCCTTCCGCAGGCTTCAACGCCGAAAAGCACTGCGCCAGCATGTATGCTTGCGAGCCGTTACGCGCCCGCACTTTCGCCAGCGTGGTGAATGCCACCAACCGAACGGAATCGTCTGGATCTTTGAGCGCCGCGCTGGCCAGCAATTGCCACGACGTGGTGTGGTACGCGTTGGCCAGCAGCGCGCACGCCGTCTTCCGCGCGGATTTGTCCGGGTTGTTGTACGCAGTCTTAAAGTCAGCCTGGGCGCGTGCTTCCTCCGCCGAAAGCGCCGTACCGCGCGGAGGAGTGGGCTTGGCCGGCGCGGGCGCGGCGGCTTCGCCCGGCAATTTCACCGGCGCTTCGGCGCCGGGCGGAAGCGCATTATTCGCAACCCCCTCCGGCGCTGGTTTTGGCACGCTTGCAACTGCCTCCTTTGTCGCCGCGGCTGCCGTATCGATGCGCTTCTGTACTTTGATTTTGTTTAATCCCGTCAGCGACGGCAGCGCCTTCGCGTACCAGAACGCCGCACGTTCCGTAAAGCGCGCTCTTTCATCTTTGTCAGCGCTCTTGCCGACGGCATCCCACCACGCGTCGCCCGCGCCTAATTGCGCCGATGCCTGCGCGGGTTGGACGAGGTCTCCCTTCGCCAGTTTGCTCAGCACTTCATGCCCCGATTTGGCCAGCAGCGGAAGCGCGCGCTCAAAATCGTGTTTGACGAAGAGTTGATATTTACCAACGGCCAGACAGGACGCGGCATCGTCAGGCTTGTCGAGCAGCGTCTTGTAAGCCATGGCAAGTTTGACTAACGCCGGGTCCTGCGCCGCATGACCGATGATCAGCCCGAGAGCAGCCTTGCGCTGGGCGGCGAAATCGCCTTCAAATTCCGCGGCGAGTTTGTCGAACGCCGCGGACATGGCATCGAGCTCGCCCGCTTCGGCAGCCAGATTGGCGCTCATCAGCAGCAACTGATAATGTCCGGCCATGTCGTCTTTGGTTTCGTCGGCTTGCGCGGCGAGTTTCTGCGACAGCGCGATTTTGTCGGCGGGAGCGCTCTTCGCAAAGTCGTCCTTAAACACTTCGCGAATGGTCTTTTCGGCTTCCTTCTGCAGTGCGGTGCCAGGCACCTGACGTTTCTTTGCCGTGGATGCGCCCGTGTCTTCGCCCTTGAGCATGGCCTGCGGCAGAATGGCCAGCAACGCGAACACAAGAAGAGGATGGCGCGGTTTCATACCAATTCCCTTCGCCGGTATGACAATCTCAAGCGTTCAAAGCTGTATCATCTTTCGAAAATCTTAACCTGGTTCAAGTGTAAAATTGATTTTTCTTTCAACCCCAGCTTGATGAACCGGCAGGGATAGGAGTGCTCCAACTGGACACACCACTGTGATTGAGCCTCCTTTGCGCTCCAAACTTCCACCCAGGGACCATTGCCTCGGTCGGAAATCCATGCAGTGAGTGTTTTGGCACGGCCCATTTCCACCCAGCTGTTCTCAAGCTCCAACGCGGCCACCGCGCGGCGACGCCCCAGATCGATGACCATTGAGGGCGAATCTTCCATGCTCGTTTGAAACGAGAATGAATCGCTCCGTCCCCAACCGCCTTCGCCGTTGAGCAATTTTGCGGAGAGTTTCTCATTCTGGTCAGCGGAACTTAGCGTGTAGGTGGCTTTCTGGGAAATCCAACGATAGCCTTTGCCTAGATCGGCGATCTTGCGCGCTTTGGGCTCAATCTCGGAAAAAGCGCAGATGGGAAGCGCCGGCGGCAAATACGGCTCAGCCGGCTGAACGATTGTGATCTTCTGCGCGGCGCTTCCCGACGGAGGCGTGCCGGTGCAGTCCTTCATGCAGGCATAAACGGTCAGTTCATGCTTTGCCTCGAATGGACCGCCCGTCAAAAATCTGCAGTTCAGATAATTGCACGCGGCGCTGTACCACACCACCGATGGCGGAATTTCACAATTCAGGAACGTACAGCCGCCGAATTGGTGCCATTCGCGATGAGTTCTGTCCATGCAGTCGAAATCCTTGCGGACTTCGTGGTCGATGTCCGGCAGGACCAGATTGATGAACGCGCAGTTATGAAACTCAACGCCGCAGACTGTGTCGCTCCAGTGTTCAAAATCGCAGCGGTGAAAAATACAATTGTGAAAGCGCATCTTGATGGGGAACTGGCCTTTATTGTAAGCGCGCACATAGAACTTGCAGTTGTCAAAAAGTGTCCATTGTGCATGCAGGCTTCCGCCGTAGTCAAAACTCGGGTTTAACCGGTGAAAAACCACGGGGCTTCCTCTTCGCCGTTGAGCAACAGTCTTCCGTTGGGTCCGAATTCAATAAGACCTTCTGAAAATTCGGCGCCCGCCTCGATCGTCGCCCTTAAGTTCTCACCGGCAAAATGAATCCGGCGCATCAATCTGTAGACGCCTTTTGGGAATACTTTCGACTCGCTGAAGTTTTCATCGTTTACGATAGAGTCTTTTGGCTGCGGCGCCGTGGGCCTCAGTTGAACGGCCCTTTCCGGAAGTGCCGGCGGAGCGGACGCGGCCAACAGCGCGGCGCCGGCGCTTTCCGCCTTGGCGGCGCGCGTGTCGTAGCGGACTTTGACCAGCCCGTTCAAGCTGGGCATGGCCAGCCTATACCAGAACGCGGCGCGCACTTGGTAGAGGACCTTGTCGTCTTTATCGCGTTCCTTGTCGCCCAAGTCCCACCACAAATCGCCGAGCGCGACCTGCGCGGCGCTCTCGGTGGGGTCCTTTATGTCCTGGCGCGCCGCCGCACTCAACGCCGCATTGGGCGATTTCGCAAACAGGCTCATGCCGCGCTCCCAGTTTCCGAGCGTAAAACACTCGTGCCGGGCGAGCGCCAGCATCGCGCCAAGGTCGTCGGGCTTGTCCAGCAGCGTCTTGTAAGCGGTTGCGAGTTTAAGCAGCCCGGGATCCTTCGTGCTGGCGCTGAATGCGGTCCAGCCGGCTCCTTTGACTGCCTTCAAGTCGCCGCTGAATTCGGCGGCGATTTTCTCCCAGACCGCAAAAAGCAGTTCGATATCTGCCGCCTGCGCGGCTTGATGCGCTGCCTCCACCAGCAGCATGTACCGCGCCGCGTCGTCGTCCCGCGTCTCATCGCCGTTCAAGATCAGATTTTTGGCAAAGGCCAATTTGTCCGGCACCGCAGTCTTGGCGAATTCGTCCTTGAACACTTCTTTGATTGTCTTTTCAGCTTCCTTTTGCTGGGCGGCCGTTGGAATGGGAACTGGTTTCAACGATGGAGGCGTGGCGGGCATCATTTCGCTTCGTTGTGGTCGCGGTTCGTTAGGCGGTTGTTTCACAAGTGTCTCTGAAATCTCCCGGTTCTTAAGCCATAATTGCAATTCCTGAAGACTGCGATCCTGCGCGCGCAGACTGATCTCCAAACCTCGCGCGCGACCGGCGATCTCGAAAAAACGAACCGCGTTGTTGAGGTGTTCCGCAGGATTCGCTTTGGCATAATCGTCCGCGCGCTTGAAATAGAGTTCGGCCTCGCTTTGAACCAGGTTGGCCTCGAGTCTTTTCAATCGCTTTTCGATGGCCTCTTTTGCAGCGCCTTCGCCATTACGGCTCGTGGCAGCCAGTTGTTCGGGCGTCATTTTCCGTTTGCACCAATACAAGTACGCATCGGCTTCAGCGGATTTGGCGATGTTCCCCGCCGCTTCGAACGCCTCCCCCGCTCTCGCAAAATTTATGGTTGCCGCGACAAGGGCCTCGGCTTCGGTGTCGGATTGCCGCAGTGCTTCAATTCCGTTTCTTTCCAATTCAGCGGGTGGTTCTTCAGCACCAGCGCAGAACGCGCAGGCAAAACACAGTAGCGTGATCAGGCGTGCGATGTATTGCATGGTCCCTGCCTCCCGAGACGATGGAGGAATCTTCTGCCGCTTGACTCTGAGCTTAATCTTATACGATACAACGCATACTTCTTCGAGGTATAGAATATCATGTTGCCCCTACGTTTCGTGCTGCTCGCTCTGGCTTGTGCCTCCGCCGGCGCGGCGGACAGGATCTCGTCCGCCGACCTCGATCCCAACAAAGACAAACGTGCCCCTCAGAAGCCCGCGAAAGTTGAACCGCCGCCGAAGCAGGCCGCACCGCCAGCCGAGCAGCGAAAGCAGGCCATTGACGCGCTCAAAGATATCTACAAAGACGACTACGCCAAAAGCGCGGCAAAGGACAAGCTTGCGCTTGCTCAAAAAATGCTGGCACAGGCGGCGGGGATTCAGGGTGATGCGGCGGGTCTGTACGCACTGCTGGCGGAAGCGGCATCGCTGCACGCGCAAGCCGGCGAGATTCAGAAGTTCCTTGAACTGCGCGGCAAATTGCTCGACACCTTTGAACTCAGCACTGCGGACGCAGCCGAATTCAGCAAAACCGCACTGAGCCAGGCCGCGCTGGCGGTCAAGGATCCGGCCTTGTCAAAAGTTGTCGCGGCGCTCAGAACCCTGGCGGAGTTGCCCAACGATCCCCCGGCCAATCTTACCGCGGGACTGTACCTATGCTTCACGCTGGACAATTGGAGCAGCGGACTGCCGCTGCTGGCAAAAGCTCCACGCCCGACACTGAAGTTGGCCGCGGAACACGAACTCGGCGGGCCGGCCACCTCGGCGGAACAATTGGCGTTAGGCGACGAATGGTGGGAATTGGCCGCGAAAGCCGACAAGAGCGAGCAGCACGGCTTTCAACAGCGCGCGCTACACTGGTACAATCTTGCGCTTCCTGAACTGAAAGGCTTGCAACGCGCAAAAGTCGAAACGCGCATCCAAGGCGCTAATCCCAAATCGGCGGAGAAAGCGACTCCTGCCGTCCCCCTGACGGCGCAACTTCTTGAGCGAAGCCAGACCCTTCCCGTGGGCGTTTACACAGTGGGCGGCGCGCTGACCTCGGGCAAACAGGCACACATTATCGTCCCCGCGGGAACCACAATTCAGAGCGGCAAAATTACACTCGATATGGGCGCTTCGTTAAAGCTCGAAGGCACGGATACGCTGCCGGTCGTGTTGAAGAATGTCGAGATTGTCGGCGACCTCGGATCCAAATTGACGTCAAGTTTTGCCATTCTCAATCAATGCAAATTCGATGTGGTGCGGGAAAATCGCGCCGGTTCCCGCATTGAATTCGAATGCTCGAATACTCTGTTCTACAAATGCGCATACAAAGAAGAGCCATCTCCACTGATACACTTTAATCTTCAAAACTGCGTGCTTGCCTCCATGACCTTTCCGCAAGTCAATTTGACTCCAAATTATTACGCCGCGAAGACCACGCAGAGAAATATGTCAATCTTGTTCGATTTCGACCTGCGTTACGGATGCTGTACCTTCATCGATTGCAACGTTCATCCGAACTTCTTCTGGTTTACCGTGCAAAGCAACTTCATCAATTGCGTGTTTCCACAGAAGCCCGCCAACCTGACGGGCTTTGAGTCACCCATGGTCGATGCCTATCTTTCAAATTGCACAGGATTACCCAATGCCACCACATCGATTCCCGCCAAATTAAATCAGGTCAAGACGCCCTATCCGGCGCCTTGCATTCCGCCGCTGGCCGACGCGGAACTCCAAGGGACCATGACGCAGCTTAAAAAGCTTGCCGCAAATTACCGCTGGATTTCGAAGGAGTGCGTTTACACGGTCAGTTCCGTCTTCGAGAAGTATCGGCCGTCGCCGAAACTTTTGACATGCCAAGGAATACACTACGACAAGGGCAACTTCTACACGAATGAAGATCAGACGCCTGACATAATTATAGACTTGGGCACCGCGCGCTCGGTCGCCGTGGTGGATGTGTCGCTGGGTAAGGGGGCTTTTTTTGCTCGCGTGAACAATCTGCAGCTTTGGACAGGCGACAGCGCTGGCGGACCATGGACTTCCCAATGGCTGCCCGCCCGGCCTCAAGGGCATTACGTGATCCTGCTGGAGAAACCGGTTACCTGCCGCTATGTGAGACTGGGATTGACAATCAAGAATTGGTTCCACCTTGACCACGTGCGGATTTTCGAGAAATAAGATAACAGGCACTTGCCTGGCTTTATCGTCGTTCTTGAATTTCGTGAATTAACGAAGCAAAAAACGGCGCCTCAAAGCGCGGTTAGGACCTCGATTGAACGACGACGAAATCGCTTTTTACGACGCGCTCGCCGCCAGTAAGAGCGCCGTCAAAGCGATGGGCAGCGCTAAGCTAAAAGAGATCGCTGCCGAGTTGGTCACGCAAGTCCGCGCTCGGGCGAAGATCAAAGTGATGGTGAAGCGCATCCTCAAAAAGCACGGCTACCCGCCCAATGCTGCTTCTTTAAGTAAAAAATGAAAAATAGAAAGCCTCCTTTTTGGACGATTCAAAGTTTGGCGAACTTGAATCTGCGATCCAAAAGGAGGCTTGACTGTGAACATCATCGTCTCGAATCGAGAGCGTACTGT
>DATGGK010000044.1:0-14237 GCA_035308565.1 Planctomycetota bacterium
AGTGGACATGCCACCGCGCGTGCTTGCGCCCCCTTTTTGCCGCCGCCACCGCTCAATCTAAGGCGGGCGGCAGAGGACGGGGCGCAAGCACGCGCTCGTCTGTCCTGCTTCTAAATCTCCAGGAACTATGAATGCAACTCAAATCGTTCGTTCATTTGGCCGCTGAACGTTTGGCAAAGACAAGCACGTTTCCGTCCGGATCGCGAATGCCCGTCTCGCGCGTGCCCCACGTTTGATTGGTCGGCGGGAGTTGGACGACCGCGCCTCGCGCGGAAATCTCGCCGTACAGCAAATCCACGTCGTCAACCCAAAGAAATGCGTTCGTCATTCCCGCGCGCTCGGGCTTGAACGACTGAAGATGCAATTCCACGCCGTCCCGAATTACGCCGAGATAGCACGGGTCAAGCTTGCCGGGATCGGGCCGATAAGCGAAAAGCTTCTGAAAACCAAGCACGCTGCAGTAATAGTTTTCGGCTCTGGACGAGTCCGAGACGGCGATGATGGGGACGGCGCGGGAGAGCATGGGTTGTAAACCGGTTTGTAAACTTAGCTGCATTTCAAATCGCAAATTCCACCGCCGCGGCACTCCCCATAATCTCTCGCACCTTCCCCGCAATTTCCGGCGCGCGCATGAATGTTTCGCCGATCAGGACCGCGTCGATGCCGGCTTGGGTCAGACGTTTAATGTCTTCGTTTGTGCGGATGCCGGATTCGCTGACGACGATTAAATCCTTGCGCTGCGCGGCGGGGATTTTTTTCAGGAGCGTGAAGGTTGTTTCCAGGTCGATTTGGAGCGTCTTCAGGTTGCGGTTGTTGATGCCCAGGATCGTCGCGCCGCTTTTGAGCGCGAGTTCCAATTCGGCTTGGTCGTGGACTTCGACCAGCGCGTCGAGGCCTTCGCCTTCGGCAGTTTCGCGGAAACCGCGCAGGCGGTGTTCGTCGAGGCAGGCGGCGATCAACAGGATTGCGTCGGCGCCGTAGCGTTCGGCTTCGATGATCTGGTACTCATCGACGATGAAATCTTTGCGCAGGATCGGCAGCTTCGCGGCGGCGCGCGCTTGAGCCAGGTATTCGACGGAGCCTTGAAAATAAATGTCGGTCGTCAGCACCGAGAGCGCGGCGGCGCCGCTTTGCGCGTAGGTTGCGGCGATGGCAGCGGGGTTGAAATCGGGGCGGATTAGGCCGGCTGAGGGGCTGGCTTTTTTGATTTCAGCGATCAGCGCGAGGCCGGGTTTTTTCAGCGCGGCGGAAAAACTGCGCAAGTCCGCTCGGCGCGTGGGCATTTCGCGCAGCGTATGAATGGGGCGGACCTGTTCCATTTCGTCCACTTTGGTGATGTTGTGTTCGACGATTTCAGCGAGCGTGTCGTGAGACGGAAGCGGACCGCTTCCGGCGGCTTTGTCCTTCTCCTTCCGGTGTTTTTCGTTGATGCGCCGGAATTCGTCGTGGACTTGTTCGCGGATGCGCTCGATGAGCGGATCGGGCAGGCTGGTTTGATCGAGCTGCTGGGATGGAATGCGCTGGCCGCCGGAGGCGACGACGCGGCCGGGGATGCCGACGACGGTGGAGTTGGGCGGGACGGCATGGACGACCACGGAGCCTGCGCCGATTTTGGAGTTCTTGCCGATGACGATGCTGCCGAGGACTTTCGCGCCGACGCCCAGCAGCACGCCCTCCTCTATAGTGGGATGGCGCTTGCCGGTTTGTTTGCCGGTGCCGCCGAGCGTGACTTGGTGGAGCATGGTGACGTTGTCGCCGATCACGGCGGTTTCGCCGATGACCACGCCGTGAGCGTGATCGATGAAAATGCCGCGGCCGAAGACGGCGCCCGGATGAATGTCGCAGCCGCTTAAAAAACGCGCGAGGAAATTGAAGAGGCGCGCGGGCGTGCGCAAGCCCGCCTTATATAAAGGGTGCGCGGCAAGACGATGGATGCTCAGCGCCCACCAGCCGGGGTAGCAGATGCAAGCCAGCCAGCCTTCGGCGGCGGGATCGCGTTCGCGAATGGCGCGCAAGTCGGCGCTGATCGCCGCGAACGTGCCGCGCGTGGTCAGTACGGTGATCGTCGAGACGAGCAAAAAAAGAAACGCGACCAGTGCCGGAATCGCAAGAATCGCCAGCACCAGAATTGAAATGATAATCTGCAATATGGACATTGTGGGCGACTAGCATAATGGGGGAGGGGAGCGGGTCAAGGAGAGTGACCCCTCGATATTTGCCTGCGGAGTTGATTTACGGCGTGACAAGCCGCCCAACGTCGCGTTCGCGAATGAGGAAAGTGCCAGGAGTTAGCACCGGCATTCCGTAAACGTCATTTCCGACCAACTCGCCAAAATCGCGCCGGTCAAGCGTCAACAACACGTCCGCCCAAGCCATTGCCGTAAATAGAATTGGACGGTCTTTGGCTGGCAGGGACAGCACCGGCCACTCGAAACTGAACACGTCGGGCACGACAGTCAGTTAGCGTTGGAGCTCGAGCCAATCGTCAGAAGCCTTTTCTGGCATTGTCACTAAATTTGTCGCTGTCTCGTTTAACACCTAGGAGCTCGTTAGCAGTGTCCAGCAATTTGCGGCGGCCCAGGCGAACAGAGCGCGCGAGGCCCCCGTGTGGGACGCGCACGCGGCGAGAATAACGCTGGTATCGAGAAAAAGGTTCATGTCCGATTCTTCAACCCGCTCATCTCCCGTTCGTCTTCACGAATCCAGGATTCTATTTCGGCCGGAGAGAAGCGGCGCGGCTCGGGAAGTGGGCGACCCTCAGAACGCAAAGACTGAGCGATTGCGATGAGTAATTGCTGCCGTTGCGAGGGGGGTAATTGCCTGGCAGCGGTTTCGATTTCCAGAAGCGTACTCATGCCAAAAGTGTAACTGGGAGAGCGCAAATTGCAAGCAGGCCTGTTGAATCCCGTTGGGTTCCGTTGAATCCCCGGAAAGCGCGACTCGGGGGATACGGAGACGAGCGGTGCGACGCTCAGATTAATTTACGGTCACGATTCTTGCGTGGGCCGAAGAAAACGCTATTTGGAAGCAAACCATTAGCGCGGGTGTATCATTAGTAAAAGGGCTTGCACCGAATGGATTTTGGCAGTAAAAGGGTGCGCATACTTGTCCATTTTTAGAAGCGGTAAACGAGGCGGGAGAAGCGCATGCTGCGATCTTCGAATCGGCGACACGGCGCACGGCGAACATGCTGTGCGGCCGCGTGGGTTATCTTGATGGCGGCGACGTTTCATGTGGCCGCGCAAAACACGGTCACGATCACGCCTGGGCCGAACGTCAACGTCAGTTTGACGACCGAAAACCAATATGAATCGACGGTGGCGATCAATCCGAGCAACCCGCAGCAAGTGGTGGCGTTTTCGAATATTTCAGGAAGCGTTTACGGTGTGTTCGAAGCGATTAGCACGGACGGCGGATCCAGTTGGCCGCAAGCGGGGCAACTATCGAATGCGCTGGCCTTCCCGTGCGCGTCGTGGGACAGCATGGGCAATTTGTTTCTGACGGCGGCGGACAGCACGGGAACGAACATCGTCGTGTATCTGAGCACGGACGGCGGGGTCACGTTCAATCCGCTGCAAACGTTCACGGACGCAGCGGGCGTCGCGGGAATTTCGCGCATCGCGGCGGGACCGGATGCGACGGCCGGCGGCAGCGTGTGGGTGGAATATTACAGCGGCACAACGGCCGGCATCATGGTTTCGAATGCGTCGGTGACGGGCCTTGGGGTGGTGGGGGCGTTCAGCCCCGCGCAAAGTCTGCCCAACAGCACGGGAAATTTTGCCACGGACATCGTCGTTGGACCGAATGGCGAAGTGATCATCGCGCAGGTTTCGCCGACAGCGGTTCAAGTATCCGTGGATGCCGACGGCTTGGGCCCGAACGGATTCGGAAACCCGGTCACTGTCGCGACGACCGGCGTGGCACAGGGCGCCTTGATTCCGGCGCAGAACACGTATGGAATTACCGCGGCGCCGATGCTGGCATGGGACCGTGGAAATTCAAGTTTCTCGGGGCGCGTTTATGTTGCATACACGGATTTCAGCGGCAATGGCGACACGGACGTACTGCTCTGTTCCTCGGATGACACAGGAACTACTTGGAGTTTGCCAGTTATCGTCAACGACGACGGCGGATTTAACGACCAGTTCAACGGCTGCATTGCGGTCGATCAGGTGACGGGCAACGTGGCGGTCGCGTTCTATGACTGCCGCAACGATTCGGGCAATAACGGTCCCGGCGACACGAACGGCATTCCCGACGACGACGCGGAGTATTTCCTCGCGGTTTCGCCGGACGGCGGAGCGACATTTGCGCCGAACGTGCAGGTCAGCGTGGGCGCGTCGAACGCGGCGGATTCGGACGTGAACTCCGGCGGGTTTGATTTTGGCGATTACCAGGGAATCGCGTTCTACAACGGAAACGTCGTGACGATGTGGAGCGACAATTCGAACAGCACCGGCGACAACGTCGACGGAAAGTTGACGTTCCTTGAGCTTTATTCCGCATCGACGAACGTCGTGACGATGCCGGTGATCACGCCGGGCACGGGCAAGCCTGATTTGTACGTCTCCGCCATCACGGTGCTAAGCACGCCGGTGGCGGGTTTCCCATTTACGATCGATGCGACGATCACAAACCAGGGACCCAACGACGCCTCGTCGTTCTATGTGTCGGCGTTCAGCGATCCAAAATATGTCGGGCTCTACGATCAGACCGTGACGGATTTCTCGGTGGCCGATCCGGCGCATCCCAAGAAGGTTAGCACCGCACAAGTGCAGGGTTTGCCCACCGGCACGAGCGTGGATGTGATTTTGACGATGCTCTACAACACACCCGGAACGAACACGATCGCCGTGCTCGCCGACTCGCAGCAAAACGTGAATGAAACAGATGAATTAAACAATGAGCTCGACCAGCGCGTGCTGGTTGTGGCGCAGAGCAAGGATATCGTGGCCGTATCGATGATCACGACGAACGTCAATCCGGGCACGACGGCGACGTTCGCGGCCACGCTGCAAAACCGCGGGAATGTGCCGACGGGGCCGTTCACGGTCGGATTCTTTGCGAACCGCCCGCTGCCGCCCACGACGTCCGATTCACCCGATTCGACGCAGGCCGTGGCGAACCTCGGTTCGTTCGGAAGCGCGGCGGACACGGTCGTTCTTACTTTTACGCTGCCGCCGCAGAACGTACCGCGCAGCGGACGCGCGTGGATTTATGCGGACATTTATAACGTCGTGGTCGAAGACGTCGAGACCAACAATGTGGCGTCGGCGATTTGGGGCGTCGCGAACAATGCGCCGGCGATTCTGTCGTCGGTCACGGCCAATCCTCTTGTGGGCACCGCAAATCAAGCGAGCACGTTCACGGTCGTCGCGGGCGATCCGGACGGCGATCCAATTTACTACAGTTGGGATTTCGGCGACGGCTCGGGCGCGGCGTTCGGTGGCGCGTCGATTCAACATGCCTTTGTTGCGCCCGGCAGTTACAACGTCACGGTGACTGTTTCGGACGGGCCGTTTACGAGTGTACAATCGACGCTGACGTATCAGGTGCTCGACAGCACGATCGTGGATTTGGGCTTCGTCATCGCCAAATCCGGCTACGTCAAACTGCGCATACCGCTGCCGCCGGGATTGACGAAGAGGGATCACGCGAAGGCGACGATTATTCAGGGCACGCCGGGAAATCACGTGGCGCTGAAGAGCCAGATCCTCGCCGGAACGCCAGATGGGCCGGGCGTGTACACGTTCACGGTGGAGTACCTTGCGCCGAAGACGAAGAAGCTGATTCAGGTGCGGTACCAGTACACGGTCTTGAATTAACAACGAATCGCACGAATCTTCACGAAGGACTATGGACGCGGCGATGCGGAGCAGTGGCCTGTTTCGCATTGATGCGCGCGCCGTTTCGTTATCCGCTTTCACATCCAGATTGGTATTCTTCATTTCACTGGCGCTTCATCGCCCATAAGGATAGCCTGTATTGCTACGCAACCCGAAAGCAATTCTTTGGAGAACCCCAATCATGTTTCATTTCCGAGCATTCATTGCCGCGTCGATCGTCGCTTCGGCGTCCCTGGTGTGGGCGGAGACCGCCCCGGCAGCAGGGCCTTACAAGGTCGTCAATGAGGCCAAAGTCGGCGGCGAGGGCGGATTCGATTATGTCTACGCCGACGCCGACAGCCGCCATTTATTCGTCGTTCGCGGCGGCAACACGGGCCGCATTTCAGCGTACGATCTGGATACAGTCAAATTGGTCAAAGAAATTCCGAACGTCAAAGGCGGGCACGGCGTGGCGGTCGATCCCAAATCGGGACATGCCTTCAGCAGCAGCAATCCAGTCGTCATGTTCGACTCGAAGACGCTGGAGACAATCAAGACCATCGACGTCACCGGCAGGCCGGATGGAATTCTGTTCGAGCCGGCGACGGAGAAGATTTATGTCTTGAGCCACGCCGCGCCAAACGTGACTGTGATCAACGCGGCCGACGGCGCGATTGCCGGCACGATCGACTTGGGCGGCGCGCCCGAGCAGGGCGCCAGCGACGGGAAAGGGCATGTGTATATTTGCGTCGAGGACAAAGGACAGGTCGCCGTGGTGGACGCCAACACGATGAAAACGACCGCGCATTACGACCTGGGCGAAAAGGGCGGCACGCCCGCTGGCCTGTCAATGGACACGGCCAACAACATTCTGTTCGTGTACTGCCGCAAAGCGCAAGCGTGCCTCGTTCTCAACGCGGCCGACGGAAAGATCATCACGACCTTGCCGACGGGCAACGGCTGCGATGCGGCTGAATTCAATCCCAAAACGATGGAAGCGTTCAGTTCACAGGGCGATGGGACGTTAACGGTAATTAAGGAGAACAATCCGACCACGTTTGTGGTCGAGCAAACGGTGCAGACCAAGAAGGGCGCGAAATGCTCGACGCTGGACAGCAAGACCAGTCAGATTTATCTGATCACCGCCGAGCGCGCCGCGGGCGGCGGCGGCGGAGGAGGGCGGGGCGGGGCTGTCGTGCCGGGGTCGTTTACGATTTTGGTGGTGGGGAAGTAGCGCGGCGCGTTGATGGGATGAATCTGAAAATTTGAATCGGCGACTATCATTATGAAAGCACTCCTATCGACAATACTGATTTTTGCGGCCACTGTCTCGGTGCGTGGGGCGGAAAAAATAAAGACCGGATTCACCGATACCGAAATACTCCAAATTATCACGGCAATTACGAAAACGATCCCGTTGGGAGAGACCGTCAATGAAAAAGAATATTGGGCAAAAGTTGGCCTGGATCTGAACAGGATTATCGATCTGCACCATAGTGGAATCATGAATGTCGTAATCTACACGGGGCGTCTGTCGCCGAAGTATGCGATCAGTTGGATGAAAGGCAGTTCGAGTTCGGCGGACATGTACGGCGTAAAAATAGTCGATATCAAAACAGAGAGAATTATCGCCGAGTCTTCCGCGTCCGCGAAGTAACGCGCATCACTTCGACGACGCCTTGCCGCTTGCTGCTTTCTTCGCGGTGTACAGCATGGTCTTCGTCGTCTGCAGCGTTTGATTATTGGAAAAACGGGGACAGGGAAAAACGGGGACAGGGAAAAACGGGGACGAAAAACGGGGACAGACTACTCATTAAAAAGCCCTTCCGATTCGTCCTGTTGAACCGTTTTCTTTTTTCGTCCCGCGCGCTGTGGCTGCAACACTCGCCCGAGCATCTTCTCCAATCGTTCGGCGAATTCCGTTCCACCGCACGGTCGGCCGGTGTGCGTGTTGCGGCGGATTTCGTCAGTTTGCGCGTCATCTTCGCTTTTGAGAAACTCGCTCCAGTCTTTTAGTACACCGCGCGGCGGGAATTCGGCGGAGAGCATGGGGTCTTCGCACTGCCCGCAGTGCGCGGCGGCGCTGGACCATGCGTAGTTTTCGGCTTGGCGGACGATTCTCGCGCGCACGGGGTTGCGTTCGACGTAACGCACGGCGGCCCAGACGTGCGGTTCGTCGAGCGGGCAAGAGAAGAAGCGGCCTTGCCAAAGATGGCCGCTTTCGGCGCGGCGCTTGTTGACGGCGGCGGCGTAGGCCGTGTGCGTATCGCGGAAACAGCGAGCGAGCGAATGTTCGTGGCGCGGGACGACGATCCAGTGAACGTGATTGGACATTAGGCAATAAGCCCACACGTCGACGCCGTGAGCCTTGCGGTAGCGGTCGAAAAACGATAGATAAAGCAAGCGGGAACTGTCGTCGTCGAATACATTCATGCGGCGATTCCCGCGCTGGGTAACGTGGTGCGGAACGCCGGGAATGACAATGCGAGCGAGACGGGCCATGCGTGGAAGATAATGCAGCGAGCGGGGATGTCAAGAAGAAATGCGTAGTCTGTCCCCATATTTGCCGTCCCCGTACTCACGATTAAAATCTGCAACATCCTTTTGACTTATTCTTTTAAGACGTGCATTTTTAGAATAGGTTTCTCTGATTACTATTGATGGCCATCCGTAGTCAACACGAGTAAAATCGAATATAAAGTTATCCTCTGAATTTCTAAAGTTGATTGTAGATCGTGAAGGCACCACATTCGCCCAAATCAACGCGCCCGCGACAAACATCAGCACGATGGCCGTGGAGAGATGAATCTGAAAGCGCGCGCGGCGCGGAGGCTCAGTCATCGCTCACCCGTTTTTCGGTCCGCCTGCCATTCCATCCGCCGCTCGCTCGCCATTCCGCGATTCTCGGTTATTGCGAAGGGAACGAATATTGGACACAAATCTAATGAGTAGTAGTACTCCTGCACCCATCGCGATCCAGATTTCTGGCCTGTGCAAGAATCCGAAACGAGATTCTGGGAACCGTCTATGAAAGGCGAGGACATCGTAGGGAAATGACTCATCCGACGAATATGCAATCACAATGATGTCGTCATTTGAACGAAAACCAGCTCGTGAAATTCCTGAATTAACCAATATTTGCAAAATTCTTGCCGTCGCTACATCCCTTACTGCAACTCCATACCATCCGGGGCCAGTTGTTGGACTTAGCTCGCCCGGGGTTATCGGCCAGCTTGGTGAGACTCGACGCAAACCATCGGGGGAAACAACTGAGCCCGACTCTATGCCGCTAATATTCTTGCCAGTTACGCCTTTTTTTGTCGCCAATTCCCAACAATTGTTAAAGACTATTCCACACCAGATTGACGAGCCAAGCAAAACAACCAAGACGAGCGTCTGTAATGAAAACCGCTTTAGAACAAATTTTGGGACAGACGGCATTTGCTTACTCCCACTATATGAAACAATTGTCCGCGCCGCTGCGCCACGTTCCGCAGCTTCCGACTAAAGCCCCTATGAAATAAACTACGCAACGCGGCGTTTTAAGTCGTCCTCACCGAGTGGAGAGCTTGGGAACAATGCTTGCGTGAGTCTTGACGAAGTTAGGGGGAGAATTCCTGCACGGATTGTGCGAGTTTTGTGGGCAGGTGTGCACTTGCGGAAACGTGCAGGCGAGACGCCTGCACCACAATGGCTTGCTAAGGTAATCCTATCGGAATTTAGTTAAATATTAATATTACCCTATGTTCCACGTGGAACATTATGGGTCAGAAGATGTGATATAACGGTGGGAACGAGCGCTAAAGGGCGGTTGAGAGCACGTAGTGCAATTCTGACAACTCTTTTTCGCGTGGATTTCTCCCGCGACGCGTACGCCTGAAGGCGAAACGACAGAACGGGTTAGATGGCCAGGCCGGAGTATTTGAACGAGGCGGCGAGGGCTTCGCGGAAAGCGGCGGCGTTGGGGTAGCGCAGGCGCTGGAGGGTTTCGCGCATCTCGACTTCGTCGAGCGGGACTTCGATCTCCAGGAGCGCTTTGTCGATGACGGCGGCGATGGGCGCGGGGATTTCGGGGACGGAGTCGCGGATGGGCGGAATGGGATTGCTGCCGATGACGCGCATGAAATCGGCTAACTCAGGGGAAACTGAGCGCTTGTGGCATTGGACGAGGGTTTCCTGGATGCCGGGGCGGGCGCACGAGCCGGAGAGGATTTCGTAGAAGACGGCGGCGATCGAGAAGACGTCGGTGGCTGGGTGCAGGTAGCGGTAGTGGGTGAGCTGCTCGCGGGGCCAATAGGTTGGGGTGCCGCAGACGCCGGCGATGGTCATGTCGGTCATGCCGGCGGATTCGAAGCTTTTGGCGATGCCGAAGTCGGCGATCTTGGGAATCCAGCCGAAGGCGTCGCGCTTAAGCAAGATGTTCTCAGGCTTTAGGTCGCGGTGCACGATGCCGGAGAGCATGCGCGGACCGCTGTTGCGGGTTTCGATCAGGGCTTCGTGAGCGGCGGCGAGGCCAGCGAGGGTGTCCATCATTAATGGGGCGGCCTGCTTGAGCGTGAGCTTGCCGCCCATCTCGGCGACGTACTCCTTAAGGCTAAGGCCGTCAACGAATTCCAAGACGCAATAGTAGGCGCCTTTGACGTGGCCGTGGTCGATGACTTCGACGATGTTGGGGTGCTTGAGCTTGCTGGTGAGCTCGATCTCGCGGTGGAAGATGCGGTAGTTTTCGAAGCTCACGGGAACGTTTGGCAGCAAAGACTTTATCGCGACGACGAGCTTGTCGCGCTTGCGCACGGCTTTGTAAACCACGCCCATGCCGCCGCTTCCAAGGACGTCGATGACGTCGTAACCGGGGTAGACGACGCCGGAACTGCGGAACATGTCTAAGGCTGGCGAGGAGCCGGGTTTAGCGGGGCGGACGGCGCTGGCCTGCTCGCGCTTTTTCTTGGACATGCGCTCGCGGGCGGTGAAGGCGCGACTGGCGCGGCACTCGTAGCAGACGTACTCGGCTCCCGCGATGCGCCCGCGCGGGCCGATTTCGGTGGAGGCGTCTTTGCCGCAGAGCGCGCAGGTGAGCTTGTCGGTAAAGTCAACCGGCGCAACGCCGTGAACGGTCAGTCCGACGTGCTCGAGGACCGTGGCATCAGCTTCGATGCCCGGCGGCGGGGCTTCGAGGACTGTGCGCTCGTCGCAAGGAACCGTCGGCGGCGGCTCGAAGACGGTGCGGGCATTGTCGTCGCGCTCGCGGATGGTTTCGGCGCGGGAATCGGCGAGCGCTTCGTCGAGCGCTTCATGGGCGGCGGCGGAACTCGGGCGACGCGGCGAGCCGTTGGAATTCGACGGCGGCGCGTTGATGTGCAAGGCGCTGGGATTAGACGCGGGCGCGGGAACTGGCGAGGCTTGGAGGGAGCGATTTTGATTGCGCGGGACGAGGAATCCGAGACTGGAATCCGCAGGCGTCGGCAAGACGGCGCCGGCGACAGGAGCGTGGCCGGCTTTTGGGGCGTCATCTTTAGGCGAATCTTGCGCGGGCGCGTCGTCTTCGGAAGGCGGCGGCAACTCCGCGACGGGCACGCTCAGATCGAGGCCGGTCCGCGCATCGCCGGGCGCTCCGCGCACGATCGTGGCCGGCGCGACGCTGACGGAAACGGCCGAGCGGCCGCGGCCGGTGCGTGTCTGGACGCGCGTAGCTTCGGAATCGTCCACGCTGACTTTCAGCCGGGTGTCGCCGACGACGATCTCGCCGCTCTGGATCGTGACGGACATCGCGCCATCGGGCGCCTGCTTGATTTTCGTGTCAGGCTTGCGCCCGCCGTAGCGAACGCCGTTGACGAACGTGCCGTTCTTGCTGCCGAGGTCGGTGATTTTGCAATTGGGTGGAGCGATCTCAAGGACAAAATGCTGGCGCGAAAGATACGGGTCGTTGGGCAGCGCAATCTTCGAATCCTTCGCGCGCCCGACAATGAACAGATCGGCCTGATTGATGTGGAAAATCCGCCCGCGCGCCGGCCCGGCGGTGACTTCGATATTGACTTTCATGACACGCCCCCGCCCCTTCCAAATCCCACTGAATTTGATCGAAAGCGCACGCGCGAACCATACAGAAATCTGCGCTTTTGTCATGCGCACACGTGCGCTCTGTTGTATCGCCAGCGTCCTCGCAGGCCCGTGCACCGATTCTTTTTTTCAGTGGCAAACTGCGCCGTCTTCCGTACGCTCAACGGCTCAATTTTATCCAGGAGAATCCCATGTCCGAACACGAAGTCCCATTGGAAGAACTTCACGAGCACATTCACGAACACGCCCACGAAGCGAAGGAAAAATGGATCGGCGGCGTTGCGCTGAGCACCGCCCTGCTGGCGACGGCGGCGGCAATTGCCGCGCTGCTCTCCAGCCGCTACGAGGGCATGTCGGCCCGCGAATTAGCGAAGGCACACGACAAGTGGGGCTACTTCCAAGCTGAGCGCATCAAGGAAAATGTGCTGCAAAGCAAGATCGACACCTTCGCGGCGCTGGGCAAGCCTCTCGACGCCTCGGAAAAAATCGCCGACTACCAAAAGAAGCAGAAGGCGCTAAAAGCAGAGGCGCAGGAATTTGAAAACATTTCCGAAGAACACGAGGTCTGCCAGTCGCGTTTCGCGCTGGGCGTGACCATGTTCCAAATCGCCATCGCCATCGGCGCGATCTCGGTGCTGACGAAAAAGAAACCGTTCTGGTTCGTCTCGCTGATCTTCGGACTGGCGGGATTGGGCTTCCTCGGATACGGCGCGATAAGTATTCCGAAAGTTCCTGAACACGCCGAGCACGGAAAGGAAGCGCCGGAAAAAGCGAAGGAGGGCGCGGGGAAAGAAGCGGGGGAGAAGAAGGAGTAGCTCTGTGCGAGTTTGACGGTGTACGCAGGAGTTGACGGCAAATTGTCAAAGCGTTTTTATTGCTGCATTTTCAGTTTAAAATTAAGGTGAACCATTTTCAAATGGTTGGACACTGACAGCAGATGGCTCAGTTTTGCGGAGGATTGAAATGCGCCTCATTAATTCGATTCGAGCCGACACCAAAATCGCAGCGACACTTTTAGGCATTGCTGGCATCGCCGCGCTTTTGCTCCTCCTCCACGCACAAACTGGCGCACCGGCCACTCGATCAAACGCTCCATCCGCCGACTGCTGCTCTGCAGAGAAAACTAGCGCCGCGCTCACCACATACTATCCAAAGCGAGTCGCCGAGCACTTCGAATTAACTGACGAATCGCAACTGGCGATCATTCAAAATCCAAACGGCGAAGGCTTCGTGCCCGATAATCGCGCCATGAATCAAATCGAAAAAAGCGCGCGCGAAAAACTGGCAAAGCCGGGTTGGCATCCGATTGATCCCGAAAAGTTTGTTCGCCCGATTTTTCCTGAAACGTACGCGGACGCAATCAGGATTTTCAGTCAGTCGCATCAGGTTCGAGCCGTGCCGCTGGACGCGAATCCGGTGAGCGCCGCGAAAATTGGCGGCGACGGAAGCCTTGTTTACGCCGACGCTTTTCCCGGTTGCGACATTGCCTATCGCTGCACCGCGCTGAAGACGGAAGAGTTCATCGTCATCCGCGACAGTTCCGCAACAACGAAGTGGTCCTGGAATTTGGACTGCGGCGCAGCCCTTAAGCCGCGCATGACGCCGATGCACACGATTGAATTGTGCGACGCCAACGGCACCCCGCGCCTGCGCATCGACGCCCCGCGCGGCACAGACGCGCACGGCGCCCCGCTGCAAGCCGGCGAACGCTTGACGCTCACGCTGGACGGCATGCGGCTCACCGTCTCGGCGGATGTGAAGGGCTTGGCCTTACCGGTCGTTATCGATCCAAGCTGGAGCAGCACGGGGGCGATGGCGGTTGCACGAAACGGACATACAGCGAACCTTTTGGACGATGGTACCGTGCTCGTCGTGGGCGGCCTTACCACAGGAATTTCGACACCAACGTCCACCTGCGAGATTTATGATCCTGCCGCCGCGACATGGTCTGCCGCAGCGTCGATGGCTGTCCTATGCTTCAATCATCGGACCACTCGGCTCGCCGATGGCACCTTCTTTTGCATCGGGCGGTCGTCCAATGACGTCGTGTGCGAGGTGTATTCGCCAACATCTGGTCAATGGAATCCGACTGCGTCAATCTCCAACGGTGCGCGTGATGCCTTCACGTCCACACTTTTACCCAACGGAAAAGTTCTGATTGCCGGAGGTGCATCCAGCAGCAGTTCGAAATCGTGCCTTTTGTATGATCCCGCAAGTGGTAATGTGAAAAACGGGCATCCAGACGTTAGTGTGGCTAAGCAAGTGAGAGCCTTACACCAACGAAAGGAGCCCGCGATGAAGAGTCTAGGACTGGATGCGCATTCTGCAACGTTTACTTTGGCGGTGCTGACGCCG
>DATGGK010000045.1:0-3058 GCA_035308565.1 Planctomycetota bacterium
GGGCCGCCGGAATTTTCCGAAACGTTGCCGCCGATCGTACATGCCTTCTGGCTCGACGGGTCAGGCGCGAAATGGAGGCCGGTGTGCGCTACAGCTGCGCTCAGATCGGCGTTCACGACTCCCGGCTGAACGATTGCTCGCTGGTTTTCGACGTCCACTTCAAGGATGCGATTCATTTTTGAGAAAATCGCTAGAATGCCTCCCCGCCGCGCCAATGCGCCGCCGGACAAACCTGTGCCTGCGCCACGGCCAACAATGGGAGTCTTGTAGCGATTGGCGATCTCGACGAGGCCAACAATGTGCTCCTTGGTACGCGGGAATACGACGCAATTCGGGCGCGCTACCTCCACGGAGCCATCGTATTCGTAAAGGATGAGGTCCTCCGGCTCGTGCAACACCGCATCTGAGCCAAGCAGCTTTTTCAGGTCTTGAAGGAGCCGGGGTTCCATGGATTTATATGGCTTTGGCCCTTGGGTGTGGTTGTTACTGATCTTTTCGCTTGCCTGCGTAACGATAACATCGCAACTATAGCTGCCTGTAGGGGGGCCGTCAACGCGCGCCCAACTCCTTCGAATCATCGAATTATTAGGGGGCAGCCGCGTCCGTGCCAGCGCAGTTTCGGGTGTATATTATTTCTTTGTGGCGGTTTCGAACGAGGTGGCGAGTGAGTAGGCCAAAAATCCTGTCGACGCGCGAATTGTTTCCTGCGGCTCGCGACATCTTGGATAAGCACTTTGAAGTTGATTACGGAAAACCTGGCCAACAAATTTCTCGGAGCGAATTGTTGAAACGTGTGGCCGATAAGGAAGGGCTCGTCTGCTTGCTCACCGAAAAAGTGGATGAGGAACTCCTCGACGCCGCGCCGAAGTTGCGCATCGCCGCGACTGTCTCGGTCGGCTTCGACCACATCGACGTGGCTGCTTGTACAAAGCACAAAGTGATCGCCACAAATACGCCCGGAGTTCTCGACGACACCACGGCGGATTTCGCCTGGACGCTCTTGATGGCAATCGCCCGGCGTGTGCTCGAAGGCGATGAAAAGATGCGGTCGGGAAACTGGCCGGGATGGGACTTCGATCAGTTGCTCGGTGGCGATGTTTGGGGCAAGACGCTTGGCATTATCGGTTTTGGCCGAATCGGGCGCGGTGTGGCGCGGCGTGCGCAAGGCTTCCAGATGAGAGTGCTTTACAGCGATGCGGTACGGGCGCCTGCGGATGTCGAAAAAGAGTTGCGCGCCGAATTTGTCGATCGCGATCGCCTTTTTCGAGAGTCCGATTTTATCAGCTTGCACGTTCCACTACTGCCTGACACGCGGCACCTCATTTCCAAAGAGAACCTCGACAAAATGAAACCGACCGCATATTTGATCAATACAGCCCGCGGTCCTGTGGTGGACGAAGCGGCACTCGCAGACGCTCTAGAACGCAAGAAAATTGCCGGCGCAGCTCTCGATGTGTTCGAAGCCGAGCCAAAAGCCAACCCGGCTCTGCTCGGACGGAAAGATGTGATCCTGACGCCGCACATCGCCAGCGCTTCCGTTGAAACGCGCACGAAAATGGCAGTGATGGCTGCGAACAACCTCGTAGCGTGCTTCGAGGGCAAGCGGCCGCCCAATGCTCTCAATGCGGACGCCCTCGGGTTGAAATGATAAAACTCATGCCGGATCGTTCGCCGCTTACCTGAAACAGCGTGAAAGAAACAGCCCTCCGCGTTTTCCGCGAAACACTCGCCGCAATCAATATCCAAGCGGCGCTTGAGCGCAAGCTCGATTGCGACGGTAAACGCGTTCATGTGGAAGGCAACACAATCAACCTTGCGGATTTTTCTGAGTTCGTCGCCATCGCGCTTGGCAAAGCTGCCCTTCCGATGGCCGAAGCTCTGATCAATGTGCTCCCTTCGGATTGTTCTCTAGAAGGAGTGCTGGTTGCGCCTGCCGCTCCGGCGCGCGCCCTGCCCGGGTGGAAGATTTTCATCGGCGGACATCCGATTCCGACTGAGGCCAGTTTTGTAGCGGGCCGCGCAATTCTTGACCGGCTAGCGCGTTGCGACGAGCGGACGCTCATATTTTTTTTGGTGTCCGGTGGCGGTTCGGCGCTAGTTGAGCAGTCCCTCGATCCCTCGGTAAGTCACCGCGACTTCGAGAAATTGAATCAAGTGCTCGTTACCTGCGGCGCCCCGATTGAAGAGATCAACGTCGTACGAAAACACTTTTCGGCAACGAAGGGAGGGCGTCTCGCCGCTGCGGCGCCGCGCTCAACAAAACTCACCTTGGGTGTAAGTGATGTGCCCCAAGGCTATGAGTCTGCGCTTGCCTCGGGACCGACGTTGCCCGATCCAACCACAATCGCTGACGCTCAGCGAATCGTGGCTCGATACCATTTGCTGCCAACGTTGCCGCCATCCATCCGAGAACTTTTCAAAAAGCAGCGCTTGCAAGAAACTCCCAAGGAATCCGATCCAGCATTTGCACGCGCGCATTTCTCGCTGCTTCTTGGAACGCACGAACTGCTCCACGCCGCACACCATGCTCTGGAAAGTGAAGGAATCTACTGCATCGCCGACAACACGACCGACAATTGGCCCCTCGAAAAAGCTGCCGATCATTTGCTGAGTTTGCTGGAATCGACGAAATCGAGCGACCCGAAGCAACGCTGCGCAATTGTTTCCGGCGGCGAAGTGAGCAGCCCTGTGACGGGAGACGGAATGGGCGGGCGCAATTCTGCTTTCGTTCTGGCGTGCGTGCCGAAAATTGCGGGTAAAAATATTGCCGTGCTCAGCGCGGGCACGGACGGCATTGACGGGAACAGCCCCGCCGCAGGTGCCGTGGCAGACGGCGAGACCCTAGCTCGCGCACGTGCCAAAGGCCTTGATCCACTGGACTTTCAGAAACGCAGTGATGCTTTCAATTTCTTCTCGACGCTCGACGATGCGATTGTTATCGGACCAACCGGGAATAATTTGCGCGACCTCCGAATTCTGATCGCGCACTGACATGATCGCTTCGTTAGAGGAGCAAGCTTGAAGAACGAGGCTAAAGAAGACCCTTCACCCACCCGCC
>DATGGK010000046.1:0-3597 GCA_035308565.1 Planctomycetota bacterium
GCTCGGGTGTCATTGAGCGCAATGTAGATGTCTACATTGGCCAGAGAATGAAGCACAGAGGAATGGGCTGGACCAAAACCGGAGCCGACAATATCCTTCGCATTCGCCTCGACCTTCTCCAGACTTTTTGAATGCAACCAAGATTTCGCCGCATGTTGCCTTGCGCGCCAAATCCGCTAAACTTCAACATCACTTTTCCGCCACATGAACGGAGCGGTGCTCCGTTCTACAAAACCATTTTGCAAGGATCACGCGCATGTCTACGACAACTCCACCCGCGGGCGACAAAATTCATATCAAAAACGGCAAGCTCGAAGTGCCGGATCAGCCGGTGCTCCCCTTTATAGAAGGCGACGGCACCGGCCCGGATATCTGGAAGGCGTCGCAGTACGTCTTCGATCAGGCCGTCGAAAAAGCCTACGGCGGCAACAAAAAGATCAAATGGTACGAAGTGCTCGCCGGCGAAAAGGCGTTCAACCTCACCGGCAACTGGCTGCCCGATGAAACCGTCACCGCGTTCCGGGATTATCTCGTCGGCATCAAAGGCCCGCTGACCACGCCCATCGGCGGCGGCATCCGCAGCTTGAACGTCGCGCTGCGCCAGATGCTCGACCTGTACGTCTGCCTCCGTCCCGTGCGTTACTTCAAGGGCGTGCCGTCGCCCGTGAAGAAGCCCGAAGCCGTGGACATGGTCATCTTCCGCGAAAACACCGAGGACATTTACGCGGGCATCGAGTACGCCGGCGGTTCGCCGGAGTCGCAGAAGATTCTCGATTTCTTTGCGAAGGAATTTCCGAAGGAATTCAAGAAAATCCGCTTCGGCACGCAGGAAGCCTCCAACGGCTGGCAGAAGCAGCTCGAAACCATCGGCGCGCCCAAGCGCGAAGTGAGCGTGCAGGTCGGCATCGGTATCAAGCCGGTCAGCTATCTGGGCACCGAGCGGCTCGTGCACAGCGCCATCGGCTACGCGCTGCAGCACAAGCGCAAATCGCTGACGCTGGTCCACAAAGGCAACATCATGAAGTTCACCGAAGGCGCGTTCCGCGAATGGGGCTACTCCGTCGCGACGAGCTTCTTCCGCAACCAGGTCGTGACCGAGCGCGAATCGTGGATTTTGGGCAACAAGGAGAAGACGCCGAGCTTGAGCGCCGAAGCCAACGCGAAAGAAATCGACCCCGGCTACGACATGATGACGCCCGCGCAGAAACAGAAAGTCTGCGTCGAAGTGGAAACCGCGCTGAAACTGTGGGAGACTCACGGCGACGGCAAATGGAAACAGAAGCTGATGGTCCGCGACTCGATCGCCGACATCACCTTGCAGCAGGTGCTCACGCGCCCCAAAGATTTCGACGTGATCGCCACGCTGAACCTCAACGGCGATTATTTGAGCGACGCGCTGGCCGCGCAAGTCGGCGGCATCGGCATTGCGCCGGGCGGAAACATTAATTACCTCACCGGCCACGCGATCTTCGAAGCCACGCACGGCACCGCGCCCAAATACGCCAACCAGGACAAAGTCAACCCGGGTTCAGTGATTCTGTCCGGCGAAATGATGTTCCGCCACCTGAAGTGGAACGAAGCCGCCGATCTGATCATCAAAGGCATGGACGGCGCCATCGGCGCGAAGACTGTGACCTACGATTTCGAGCGCCAGATGGAAGGCGCGAAACTGGTGAAGTGCAGCGAATTCGCAAGGGAGATTGTGAAGCACATGTAGATTTCAATGCAAAATGAAAAATTCAAAATGCAAAATGGAAAGACGGCGCGGCGCTTCGCGCCGTTTTCTACGCGAGAGTTGCGATGAATCTCAAATTAGAAGAACTCGAAAAGCTGCCGCATTTCCTAATTCGTGACCGATTCCAACGAGCGGAGGAAATCTATCTCACGGGGGTGTTTGCGCCACGGCTTGAGAGTTGGCAGAATTGGTGTTTCGCATACGCTCTTGCGGATCTGAACGACGTTCGGCAGGCTTGGATCGAGGTTCTTTGGGAAGCGCCAGACAGCAGTTCGGCTGTCGTCAGGTATGACGAGCATTCGGACAACAACGAAATGGCCGTCGGAAATTCAATTCCTTGCGGCACTCTTAAATTGGATGCATTGTTGCTCATTCTGGATCTCGACACTACATGGAGTGAGCGTACTTTTAAGTCGGAAGATGCGTGGACTTACGAGAGTTCTCCCGGTTGGCGCACTACGTTGCAGCCAGCGGCGCTGCCCCCACCGGACGCAAAGAACGTCAAGAAACGAAGCAAGGGTTGGGATCACGAGCACTGCGCTTTCACTTTTTGCTGGGCGACAATTTCGGAGCATGAAAACACGAGCGCGTACGTTGCAACATCTTGCTTTGGAAGAGAAATGTGGGTATGTCCGAAATGCTACGAAGCTAACGTTGTGCCCCATAAGCTGCCCGCGTCGTTGTGCATGCAATGAGCAATGAATGGAGGAACGCCATGCTCGCATACGAAGAACGATTGAGACAAGGCGGCATCGACGCGTTAAAGCTCACGTGCGATTTCTTTGGCGACGGAGATCGTCTTCTCGATTCCATTCTTGAGCTCGCCCATCGCTCCCGCGAAGCCAAAATCCCGTACGCCATGCTCGACGGCGTTCCGTTGAGCATCTACGGAATGAGCGGCATGAGATGCGAAATCGGCATTCTCGTAAGACCGGCGGAATTGCCGCGCGCCCGCAAAATGGTGGCCAGGCTTGGTGTGAAAATTATATTCACTACGGCAGGCAGCTTTCCCGGCGACGGCAAACCAAAGCCAGTTGTGTTCCCCGATCCTTCGGCGTGATCAACGCAAATTGACGGCATTCACTACGTCAAGTTGGACACTTTAATCGAGCTGAAGCTCGCTTCCGGCATGGTGGGACTGGCTTTTCTAAACGATCTTGCCGACGTGATCGCATTAATCCAAGCCCGCAACCTCGACGAAGATTTCGCCGCGAAGCTCAATCCCTACGTCCGCGAAAAATATCTTGAACTCTGCCGCGGTGTAAAGAACGCGCCGCAGCCCTTCGATTAAACAGCAGCGTTGAGATTCGCAAGCGCGGGAAGGTCGTGGCGCATCTGGTTTCGGCGCTCAGAGATGCGCGGGGGCAATAACGGTAGGGCTGCGTAACACCGGCGCAGCAAGGTAGCGCAGCCAGTTATTCTTTTGATGCATCCGGAATGGGCTGCAATGCGTTTGCATCGAAGATCCATCGATACGTGGCCGATTTTTGGGCCTTTACACAAACAGCCTGGGGTTCCTGGATGCGCGAGACAAGCTCTTTGTCCATTCGATTCGTGAGCGACGTTCTTACCCAAAATTCACCGGCTGTCGTCTCTGAAAATTTAGAGTCCTTAGCGAGCGCTCCGTTGATGCCCAGCGTATTCTGCCCATTTGAGACCATGTAGAGCCTGGTGTCATCGGAAATGAACGCCCACGAAACCCCGTAAGTATGTTTGCTCTCCCCCTTCGCGACAAAGTAAATGGTGTCGCCATTGACGAGTGCAATCGAAATTGGCGTCAATTCGCCCCATTGAGAGCTTTGGCCGATGACCTTGTTGTTATAGAGCACGTCCACTTTATCGCCGCACGAGACGTACAGTTT
>DATGGK010000047.1:0-59307 GCA_035308565.1 Planctomycetota bacterium
ATCGCGGATCAACGCTCAAGGCTATGTCGAGGGCGCGCCGGAAATGGCGGTGGAAATTGTCGCGAACACGGCGGCGCTGGATTTGAAGGATAAGTTGGAAACGTATCGAAAATTTGGAGTGAAGGAATACCTGGCGTGGCGCACGCCCGAGAAATTGCTTTATTGGTTTTATCTGGAAAATGGAGAGTATCGGCCGCTGCTGCCGGATAAGGACGGCATATTTCGCAGCCGCGTTTTCCCGGGATTTTGGATCGGACTTGAGGCGCTGCTGGCCGGCGATCGCGCGGCGGTGATCCGCGTGCTGAAGCGCGGATTGAAGAGCGCCGAGCATCGCGCGTTCTGCAGGAAGTGAGCGAGTTGAGGTGCTGTTGCCCATGCGAAATGCAAGAGTTGTATCCGAACAGCGAGCGCCGTACGGGCGGCGCGGGGTGCGGACCGCCCGCGAAGGCGTGCCGTTGTTGGTGGACGGGGCGAAGCTGGATGCGGACGAATTCCTGCGGCGCTATTTGACGACAGACGAAGATTTCCGGGCGGAATTAATTGACGGAGTCGTGCATGTGATACCTTCATTTGTGCGGATTCAATTTCACGGCGAACCGGACAGCTTGATTCAAACGTGGGCCGGCACCTATGCGATCGGAACGCGCGGCGTAAAGAGCGCGACGAACTCGACGGCGAAGTTGAGCACGAAGGACGTGCCGCAGCCTGATGCGCTGCTCCGCATTCTGCCCGAGTTTGGCGGAAAGGCGCGCGTCGCGAGCGACGGGTACCTGGAAGGCGCGCCGGAATTGGTCGTCGAGATCGGCGCCAGCAGCGCACTGTCCGATGCGCGCGAAAAGCGCGAATCCTATCTTAAAGCGGGCGTGCCGGAATATATCTTGTGGCAGACCGAGCGCGCGGAGTTGGATTGGTGGAAGCTCGAAAACGGCGAGTATGTTCCCCTTCAGCCGAGTGCCGACGGAGTTTTGCGCAGCCGTGTCTTTCCCGGATTGTGGCTGGACAAGAATGCGCTTCTGTCCGCCGATGGAGCGCGCGTGTTGGAAGTCTTGCAGATGGGCTTAAAGAGCGCCGAGCATCGCGCGTTTTGCAGGAAGTAATGCAAGACATTTTTCTCTCGGAAAAATCAATCGTTACTGCGTCATTGATTGAGCAACGATATTCGCAATATGGATGACGCATGACAAGCCCGGTGCGCTACTTTCGCGTTTCACTAACTTTCCGTCGACGAATCATCCCTTCGCAGAGCAGTCGCGCGATAAAGAGGATTTCCATCGCCACGACTGCATTTAATACGAGAAACCACAGCGAGGTTTGGTATTCTTCGGAAACCGTCGCGACCTCCCCACCACTCTGTACGCGTTGCTCTGGCACAAAGCAGGCAATTGTGAATGGAAACCCATATCGCTCGCACTTTACTTCGCCATGATACACGCGAAGAAATGCACTGTACTCATCCGTGGTTCCGATACGCGGCCGCGTGTTCGCCCACATCAGCCCGCCCGCCACAAACATGAGCACGATGGCCGTCGAAAGATGAATTTGAAAGCGCTTGCGGCGGGGAGCTTCGGGCATGGCGCATCGTTCCGATTGTGCCGCTTACTTACGTGCGCGGCTCCGGTAATTTCGCATGACAACCACTCCCCGCCATTGTATGTCATCTCATCAAAAAGGAACATATCATGCGCATCCGTGAAATCCGCTGCGCCGGCCTGCGCGGCGCTACTCCCGAAGGCGGCTGGTCCAATGAACTCCGCCCCGACGATTGCGTCCACACGCTCGTCGCCGTCCACACCGATGAGGGCGCCGTGGGCCTCGGCAGCGTCTTCACGAACGATGCGCTCGTCCGCGCGGCGCTCGCGGTGCTGGAACCGCTCTATAAAGGAGAGAACGCGCTGGAGCCGGAGCGGGTCAGCGAGAAACTGCATCAGAATTCGTTCTGGCTTGGGCGCGGCGGAACGCTCACGCATACGATCAGCGGCATCGACATCGCGCTGTGGGATTTGCTTGGAAAAGCCACGGGCCAGCCGGTCGGACGCTTGCTCGGCGGGCGCTACCGGGAGCGCGTGCAGCCATACGCGTCGCTGTTGATGGATGAGCCGGCGAAGTTGCGCGAGCATTTGCTCGCAGTAAAAGCGCAGGGATTTCGCGCGTTCAAAATAGGATGGGGACCTTTCGGACGGCGCGACGACGCAACCGACGAAGCGATCGTGAGCGCCGCGCGCGAAGCGGTGGGCGCGGAATCGAAACTCATGGTGGACGCCGGCGGCAGCGACGCGCATTGGCGCAACGGCTACAAATGGGCGCTCAACAGCGCTGAGATGCTCGCCGATTACGGCGTGTATTGGTTCGAGGAAGCGCTCGTCCCCGACGCGCTCGACGAATACGCGTTGCTGCGCGAACATTCGCCGGTGCCGATCGCCGGCGGTGAAGTGCTCACGCGGCGGCAGACGTTTCAGCCGTGGCTCGAAGCGCGCGCGTTCGACATCGTCCAGCCCGATGTGACGAAATGCGGCGGCATCAGCGAAGAACGCCGCATCGCCTGGATGGCGCAGGAGCATGGCGTGCGCTTTATTCCACACGGCTGGAACACGGCGGTCGGCCTTGCGGCGGATTTGCAATTGGCGTCAGCATTCGCGGGGACGGATTTGGTCGAGTACCTGACCGGCTCGCCATTCATCGACGAAATCACCGAAGGCGGCTGGCGGCTGGACGCGGACGGAATGCTGGCGATTCCGGAGAAGCCGGGCTTGGGCTTGGCGCTCAATCGCGAGGCTGTCGCAAAGTATACGCGAGGGGAAAGGCTGCTGGAGTAGCGCGCGAAAAGATTTGAGGTGCCAATCTGGCACCTCAAACAGAGTTTCAGTTCTGCTCGATTTCATAGGGGAAATCGCTTTTTGAGATTCTTTGAGGTGCCAATTTGGCACCTCAAACGCGGTATTCGACTGGCATTCGATTTTGGCGTTGCAGCAAAATAAAAACCTCGTTATGTTCTCGCGAATCATGGCAACCAAACATGCTCTCGTACCCGCGCCCGCGGTTGTGCGTATTCAAACGCTGATTGTTTTTCTGCGCGGGCAGAAAGTTATGCTCGACAGCGATTTGGCGATGTTGTTTGGTGTCGAAACCAAGGCGTTGAACCGCGCCGTCGCGCGCAACCGCGAACGTTTTCCAAGGGACTTCATGTTCCAACTGACTCAAAATGAATTCAAGCTTCTGCAATCGCAATATGGCGCCTCAAAGATAGGCCGCGGCGGCAGGCGTTTTTTGCCTTACGCATTCACCGAACACGGCATCGTCATGGCCGCCAACGTGCTCAATTCCCCGCGCGCCATTGAGGCCAGCCTCTTGATCGTGCGCACATTCATCCAAATGCGCGAATTGCTGGCCACACATGCGGACATCAGGCGCAAGCTCGAGGAATTGGAGAAGAAATACGACAGACAATTCGGCACGGTCTTCGAGGCAATCCACGAACTGATGGATGCGCCGGAGAGGCGGACCCGAGGCAAAATTGGATTTCGGCGAAAAGCGTAAACTGCAGCGTTTGAGGTGCCAATTTGGCACCTCAAACGCACTCCTGCTATCTGATTCCCATCTCCTGCCGTTTCGATTTGCCTTTCGATTCGTTCATTTTCGGTTAAACTAAAGCCTCGATGAACGACGACATCACGCTCAATATTTTGATCATCGTTCTACTGGTGCTGACGAATGCGTTTTTCGTCGCGGCCGAGTATGCGCTGGTGCGCGTGCGGCGGACGAAGATCGAGAAATTGATCGGCGACGGCGTCAGCGCGGCCACGGTCGTGCGGCAGGCGCTGGAGCAGATGGATCGCTACATCTCCGCGACGCAAGTCGGCGTAACGGCGGCAAGTTTGGCGCTGGGCGCAATTGGCGAGCCGTTTATCGCACACCGCTTAAAGAACGCGTTCAACATGGCGCTGCCCGAGGGCCACTCGCCGATCTGGGACCATGGCGTGGCCACCGCGATCGCGCTGCTTGCGATCACGATCATCCATGTCATCGTCGGCGAGATCATTCCGAAAAATGTGTCGCTGCAATTTCCGGAGCGCGTCGCGATGTACCTCGCGCGGCCGATGCGTTTTTGCATGTTCATCTTTCGCCCGCTGATCTGGTTCCTCAACGGGTCGGCCGGATTGTTCCTGCGCATGTTTGGCTTGAAGGTCGTCGAATCGCACGCGCTGGCTTTCACGGAAGAAGAGTTGCTGATGCTGCTTTCCGAGAGCAAAAAGGCCGGCGTGGTATCGGAAGACGAGCAGAAGATGCTGCAGCGCGTCTTCAAATTTCACGACAAAAACGTGCGCGAAATCATGGTGCCGCGCCCGGATATGGACGGCTTGAATCTGCGCGCGAGCGAAGACGAAATTCGAAAGGCCTTCGAAAAAGGCTTCTCGCGCCTGCCTGTTTACGACGGCACCTTGGACAACATCAAAGGCATCGTGTACGTCAAGGATCTGCTTTACACGCTGCAAGACCCGAAGCTGATCAAACTGGTCGATCTGCTGCGCGAGGCGGTTTTCGTGCCGGAGACGATGCCGGTCTCGAAGCTGCTGCACGATTTTCAGAAAGGCCGCACGCACATGGCCATCGTCGTCGATGAATTCGGCGACACCGCGGGACTGGTGACGCTTGAGGACGTGATCGAGGAGATTGTCGGGGAAATCCAGGACGAATACGATTACGAAGCCGCGGACGTGCAGCGCGCGCCGGACGGCGTGCTGATCTTCGACGGGAAAACGTCGATGGCGCGCTTCAAGGAGGTGTTCCCGAATTTCGAAGCGCCCGAAGGTTCGTACGAGACGGTGGCGGGATTGGTTTTTCAACTGGCGGGCCGCGTGCCGAAGGAAGGCGACATCATCGTCAATAACGAATTGTCGTTCAAAATCACCAAACGCGACGGGCGGCGGCTGCGTAGGATTACCGTGCGCCGCGCGCGGCCATCGACGCGCTCGACGCCCGAAGATTCCGGCGAAAAGAAAGCGGCGGCGAGCGAACCGAGCGCGTCCGGCCGCGAGAGTGCGCCGCCGGCGCAGGCGGCGGTGGAACGGCAGTCCGAAATGAATGCTGAAGGAATTCCGGCGGCGGCGGATTCGGCGCGGTTGAAGGCGGTGGAGAAGTAACATAATAGGCCCTATTTGCCCTATAGGACCTATAGGGCCCTATAAAAATGTGCCGCAAAAGCGCCCGTTTAGCAATCGTTAAAGCGGCGAGAACGCGAAATGCCGAAATTCCTGACTGATCTGTACGACGCGCTCAACGATCCGAAATCCACGACGCCCGCCATCGTGCTGGTGTGGGCCATTGTTCTTGCCGCGCTGACTATTTTGATCTGGCCGCGCGGACGAACGATTGCGCGGCAGATTTATGCGCTGGCGTCGCTGGGATTTCGCGAAGGGCTGCGGCTCAAAATTCTGTGGACGGTCTTTGCGCTGGCGCTGATTCCCGGCGTGATCGCGTACTGCTCCGACGCCGACGGCACGCATGCCGGCCGCGCGCGCTTGATTCTGGACACCTGCATCGCCAGCGGCGAACTGCTTGGTGCGAGTCTGATCGTGCTGCTCTCGGCGCTCTCGGTCGCGCGCGAAATCGAATCGCGCATCATGCACACGATGGGCGCCAAGCCGGTGCCGCGCTGGGCGATTCTGGCGGGAAAAGCGTTTGGGTTTTGCGCGATCGATCTGTGTTTTCTGGCGGTGCTGCTGGTCTTCAGCGCGGGGCTGGTGCGCGCAGTGCCGTGGCGCGCGGAGACGCGCGGGAATTCGAAGCTCGATGAAGCCGCGCGGGAACTGACCGCGGAATTGAAGCGCGGACCGACCGATTCCGAAATCGCGGCGCGGCTGAAACTGGCGCCGTCGGAATTTGCCGCGCTCAAAGCGGACACCGGTTCGTGGAGCAGACTCGTGCGCGAAGCGCTGACCACGCGGACCTATGCGCCCGCGAAAGCGAGCGAGCAAGGGGCGCACGATTTGCGTGTGCTCAACCCTCTGCAAACGCAGACGTGGACGCTTTCCCCGCCGCCCGGCACGCCGGCGGACGCGCAGCGCTCGCTGGTCTTGTCGATCAACGGGGATTCGTTTCAACCGACGGCGAAAGGCGTGCGCATCACTGTTCACAACGCAACGCGCGCGCTGATTTTCGACCGCACTGAAAGCATTCCGCTGGGCCGCGCGTTCCAGATTTTTTTGGATCCGCAGAAAACTGAAGGCGGCGAAATTGAAGTCGCAGTCACCGCGCCGGCACACGATCCGTCATCGAACGTCCCGCCGACGAAGCTGGTTATCTCGCGCAATAGCAGCGTGAAGTTGGGCGTCGCCGCGGACGGTTTCGCCGCGAATCTTCTGAAATCGTTTTTACTGATGGCGATTCAAGGCTGGGTGCTGGCGATCATCACGGCCAGTTGGTCGGGCGTGCTTTCGTTTCCGGTGACGGTGGCGCTGGGCGTGCTGTTTGTCTTGAGCGGCGAGATGTCGCGCAATGTGATCGAGCTGATGCAGAACGACAGCGAACGGCTCAAAGAGCTCGCCCAACTTGGCGTGATCAACGCGCAGAATTACGACTATCAGATGCAATCGGTCGCGCGGCTGAAGACGCTGCTGGGGCTCTTCCCGGATTTTCGCGCGGCGGGCGGGCCGGCGGCGTTTGTGGACGGGACATACGTTCCGAATTTGGCGCTGGCGCACACGGCGCTGTGGGTGGGATTGTTGCGCGGGATTGGCTGGGCGCTGCCGGGGTTTGTGGCGTTTCAGCGAAGGGAAGTGGGAAAGTAAATTCAAGATTCAAGATTCAAGATTCAAGATTAGTTGTGTCCAAAACGAATTCAAACTCAAAGGCAAATCGTGCATGCAACCGCGAATTTATGTGACGCCCCTTCAGGGCTTGGGCCATGCGGATGAAGTGTACCCAGGCTTACGCGCTGGGCTAAGAGGGTGTTTAAAAAGTGAGCGCGGCGTAAAACGGCGCTTTTTGTCTGGCTCTTCGTTGCGAACTTCAAGCGTTATCTCCTGCGAATAGCGCATGAAGTTCGCGCCTCGATCCGAACAAAAATCGCTCGTTTTCCGCTCGCACCCACTTTTTAAACACCCTCTAAGATGTTTCGCCCCTGCGGGGCTGAACGGCGGTGGCGCGCTTCGCGCGGTTGTTTTGGACAGCAGTGATTCAAAATTCAAGATTCAACAGTCGCGCGCAAACCTTGAATCTTGAATTTGGAATCTCGAATCTATTCGCCCGGCACCGCGCTTGCATCCTGCTGTGGCGGGAGGCATCGCGATGATTCAGACGGCTACAGAAGTGGAAATTGGCGCCGTTCGCGGCTATAACGGTTCCATTCAGGAGCTTATCGACACACCCGTGATTCGTATCGGCAGCGTGCCCTATTTGAATTCCAAAGTGCTCACCTACGGGCTGCAGCCGCGCACGGCCACGTACACGTTTGAATCGCATGTGCCGAGCGTGCTGTCGCGGATGCTGCGCGACGGAAGCATCGACGTGGCGCTGCTGAGTTCGATCGAATTCTTCCGCACGCCTGGTTTGCAGATCGTGCCCAGCATCTCGATTTCGTCGCACGGCGAAATCTGGTCGATCCAGTTGTACCACCGCGTGCCGCTGCGCAAAGCGCGGCGCATCGCGATGGACCCGGCGTCGGAGACGACCAATGCGCTGCTTCAAATCATTTTGCAGGAGAAGATGGGGCTGGGCGTCGAACTGGTCGATTTGGAACTGAGCGAGGATCCGCTGAAGCGCGACGATCTCGACGGCTTTTTGAAAATCGGCGATCCGTGTTTGCTCTTCAATCCGCCGGCCGGTTACGAAATGATCGATCTGGCCGCGGAATGGTACGCGTTCACCAATTTGCCGTTCGTCTTTGCGGTGTGGCTGTGCCGCGCTGGCATCGACTTGGAGCGCGTGAATATGGATTTGTTCCTCGCGAAAAAAGAGGGCCTGCGCAACGTCGAAACGATCGCGCGCGAAGAAGCGCCGAAGCTGGGTTTGGATTTTGCGCGAACGAAGCAGTACATCTCGCGGATTGTGAAGTACGATCTGGGGCGCGAGGAGTTGGGCGGGATGAGTTTGTTTGGGCGGTATCTGGTACGGCAGCAGATCATTCGGGAATGCCCGGAGTTTAATTTTTATACGCGGTGACGCAGGACGGGCTGCCAGTCCATCCAGTCTTGACACAAACCACGAGGAGTCGACGGGCTGGCAGCCCGTCCTACGAAAGCATGAGCAACGCGATTCAATCCATTCTCGGCCACTGCGCCGAAGGCCAGCGCCTCAGCCCCGGCGACGCGCTCCTCTTAATGGAGCGCGCCGACCTCGCCTCACTCGGCCGCGCCGCGCTGGCCGCGCGGCGGCGGTTGCACCCGGAGCCGGTCGCGACGTACGTCATCGACCGCAACATTAATTACACAAACATCTGCGTCGCCGATTGCGACTTCTGCGCGTTTTATCGGCGGCCGGGCGATCCGGAAGAATACGTGCTGCCGCGCGAAGAGCTTTACGCGAAAATCCGCGAACTGCGCGCCGTCGGCGGGACGCAGATTCTGATGCAGGGCGGGCATCATCCGTATTTGAAGCTCGATTGGTACGAAGAATTGCTGCGCGACATCCGCCGCGAATTTCCGGACATCCACATCCACGCCTTTTCGCCCAGCGAAGTCGTGCACTTTTCACACATCTTCAAAATGCCCGTGCGCGAAGTGGTGCGGCGATTGAAGGACGCGGGCCTGCATTCGATTCCCGGCGGCGGCGGCGAAATTCTTGTCGATCGCGTGCGCAACATCATCGCGCCGAAAAAAGCGATGACCGACGACTGGCTGGGCGTGATGATCGACGCGGCCAAAGAGGGCCTGAAAGGCTCCAGCACCATGGTCATCGGCCACTACGAAACGCTGGCCGAACGCATCGAACACCTCGAGCGCCTGCGCCGCGCGCAGGACGAACACGCGCCGTTCAGCGCGTTCATCGTCTGGACGATGCAGCCGAAGCACACGAAACTCGAAGGCAAAATCGAAGCGGCGGGCGCGTTCGATTATTTGCGCACGCTCTCCGTCGCGCGGCTGTACCTCGACAATATTCCGAACATTCAATCGAGCTGGGTGACGCAAGGCGCGAAGGTCGGGCAGTTGAGTTTCCTGCACGGCTGCAACGATTGGGGCGGGCTGATGATGGAGGAGAACGTGGTGAGCCAGGCGGGCACAGTGCATGACGTGAAGATCGAGCAGATGCGGTGCTTAAGCGCCGAGTTGGGATTGGAATTGAAGAAGCGGAATTTTTATTATGAGATTATGGAGGAGGCGAAGGCGGCGTAATTCGGAAGAAACAGCCTCCTTGCCGCAACAATAATCGCATGATAATTACACGCCAATTCACGAGCGCGGCTCTCGCATTCGTTCTCACGTTCGCGCTCGCTCACGCCGCCGAAAAACCCCTTGTCTTCGACCCGCCGCTCGGCACCGCGAAACTGATCCTCGCGGAGGATTTCGAATCCACGCCGGTTGGCCAGATTCCAAAGGGCTTCACCAAAACCGGCGCAGTTGCTGTCGTGGACGACGTGGCGCACAGCGGGAAAAAATCGTTGCGCATGGAAGCCGCGGAAAAAGGCGCGCGCCGCATCACGCTCAAAGGCGACGCCATCGCCACGCTCGGCGGGCAGCATTGGGGGCGGCTCTATTTTAAGGTGCAGTTGCCCACGCCCACGCCGCAAGGCGCCGGCAATTTTCCGGTGATTCATTCGACGCTCGTCGCCGGTTCCGCGCAAAGCCCGCTCAGCAAGGACCCGATTGAGGTGCGCGTGTTGGACACGGTGATGGGGCCGAAGGGCACGCATCAATGGATTTACAATGTTCAGCCGCGCAAGCGTCCGGAGTTTGGAAAGGGCAGCAAGTACAATTACCATTACTCCGACGAATGGACGCTGGCGGAATGGTACGTCGATTATGCCACGCAATCGTACCGGCTTTTCATCAATGGCGAAGAGATTAAAGACGTGGCGTTAAACAAGGGCGCTGGAAATTTTGCCGGCGCGGAGATTCCGGAAGTCTTCGAGAGCCTCTCCTTCGGCTGGAACAATTACCAGTCTGCCGGCAAAGGTTTCGTGGCGTGGATCGACGACATTGCGTTGAGCAAAGAGCGCATTGGGAATCGCGGAATTGCGCCGGCGGGGAAATGAAACGGCAGGAGATAGGAGTTAGCGGGCACAAATTGAGAGCGTTGCATTCAATTCGGCGCGTAACTCACGAACGCCAATTCTGAACCGTCCGGCGACCATGACGGAACGTTCAGCGAGCCTTGTCCGCCGAAGAGTTTCGCGAGAATGCGCGGCTCGCCGCCGGAGAGCGGCATGATGCGCAGGACTACGTCCTTGTTGGGCGGATGGCCTTTTACGTCTTTGTCATAGGAGAGGAAGACCAGCCAGCGCCCGTCGGGCGAAGGGTGGGGGAACCAATCGTTGTAGTCTGCATCGAAGGTGAGTTGTTCGGGCTGAGTGCCGTCGGGGTTCATGCGCCAGATTTTCAGCAGGCCGGTGCGGTCGGATTGCCAATAGATTTTCGAGCCGTCGGGGCTGTAGTCGGGGCCGTCGTTGAAGCCTTCATTCGTGAGGCGCGCTTCCGCGCCGCCTTCGACGGGGATCGTGTAGATATCGAAGCGCTTTTCGCGCACGCCACAATACGCCAGCGTTCTTCCATTGGGCGACCAGCCGTGCCAGTACGACGGCCCGACCGGGGTGACCAGGCGCGGTTCACCGCCGCTTGACGGCAGCACAAAAATCTTCGAGCCTTCGTCGCCGACGTTGGAACTGATGGCGAGCCATTGGCCGTCGGGGGAGAGGCCGTGGTCGTTGTTGCAGCGATTGATGGGGCCGGTGTTGATACGCGCGAGTGCAGGCGAGACGCCTGCACCACAAGCAGGCGAGACGCCTGCGGTACAAGCAGGCGAGACGCCTGCACCGCAAGCAGGCGAGACGCCTGCGGTACAGGGCAGTGTCCAGATTTGTCCGCCGCTGTTGAGGTAGAAACGCTTGCCATCGCGGGACCAATTTGGCGCTTCGAAGTGATCGGGCGATGTGTAGACGATGCGACGATGGCCGGTGGCGACGTCGATGACTTCGAGTCTGGATTCGCGCAGGTTCATCGGTCAGCTCTTGTGCGCGCGCAGGAACGCCGCGTGTTCGGCGCTCTTCAAGCCGCGTTCCAGCATGGCTTTGAGGCGCGCTCTGTCGCGTTTCATCAGCGCGGCGACGTCGATCCAAAACCCGGGAAACACACGGCTGCGGATGATCCCGTCTTTGTCCGCGAGCAATTCACAGTACTCGCCGTTCTCGAGATAAAACCAACTCAGCGCTTTGTCGCGCGTGCGCCACGCGACGTATTCGAGCACGCCGTATTTCAAATACGATTCCTTTTTTTGGTTCAAATCGTACGAGGCGCTGCTTGCGGCGATTTCGACAACCATTTCGGGCGAACCGGCGATGTAGTCGTCGTCCGTGACCGAACTTTTCCCGCCGAATTCCGGCAGCAGCCGCATGACCGAATCCGGTTGCGGTGTGTCTTCAGGGCCGAATTGGACGGTTGGGTTCGCATGCACATCCACGCCCGGCGATTCGGCCGCGTAAATATGCATTTGCCCCTGCATAATGTTGTCGGGCGTGGCGTGACGCATGACGTGCAATGGTGAACTCATGATATAAACGACCCCTTGAATCAATTCCGCCTTCTTCAAATTCGGCATCGCCTCATAGCGCCGCATGAACTCAACTGAATCGAGATTATCGCCGTTTTCGAGTGGCGGAATTTCTGGATCGGGCGGCACGCTGCTCTTCGGCCGCCGCGCTACGCGCAGCCCATAGGGTGCTCGCTGTTCGGATACAATGGAGCGTTTGCCCATGACTTAAAGAATACTCGACGCCCTTGCGCGCGTCGAGCGGACCTGGGTTTTGAGGAAATACGCGACCACGCGCTATTTGGTATTCGGCAGCGTCGCCGTGCCGGACTTTCCTTCCGTCGCAATGTAATTCAACTCGGTCGAGATGTAAAAGACGTCTTTTTTCGTAAATATTCCAATCGGAAAGTCGAGGATGAGGCCGAGAAAGCCGCCGGATGTTTTGATCCCGATGTTGGCGTTAATAAAACCCTCATCCTGCAGGAACTCTAGAAGGTCGCCAAGAGTGACGCCGGGAATATTCGGCAATGGAGGGTCGGTGGGAGGCGGTTGGAAGGGATAAGGGACAGAGGGCGGCGGGGCTGTGTCGGGCGGCGGTTCGATGGTGACATTCCAGTTGTATTCCATCACTCCCGGCCCGACGACAATGCCGTCCCGCGTCTTGCCATTGGCCGTCTTGGGCGCTTTGCCTTTGGTGGCGATCGAGAACTTCGATTTCCCGACGCTGCCTTTTCCGGTTTTGCCGAGCGCAAATGGAAACGCAGCGCCGCCGATGTTGACCATGAAGGTTTGGTTGGCGCTGCTGAAGCCTTGCTGCGCGAGCAGGGTGCCGGACAGCGAGATCATGGTCTTGCCCTTTTTGCCGAATTGAAGGACAAGTTTGGCTTTGGTGACGGTCATGCTTTCCACGTTGGCGGCGGTAATGGTGCTGCCGGCGGCGGGAGTGCTTGCGGCGTTGTTGGGATCGCTGCCCATCTGGATTTCGAACAAGTCGGAGAAGCCGTCGCCGTCCGTATCCACTCCCGGCCCCACGGGCGCCGGCGGTGAGGGATCGTCGATAGTCAGATTAAACGGCTGTCCCACCACGCCGCCCACGCTGCCGCTGAACGCCACAATTAACGTGTACACGCCTTTTGCTGAATAGCGGTGTTGAATCGAACCAGTGGTCGTATTGTGAACGACGCCATCGCCAAACTGCCAGGTGTACGTGATCGTGCCGCCGTTGGCATCGGTCGCCGCGGCGGTGAACGTCACGAGTTCTCCGGTCAGCGCCGGATTCTTCGAGGGAAACGGCTGCGAGGTGATGGTGACACTGCTGCTGGCGCACCAGGCTTGAGAAATGCCAAGCGCCAATACGACAATTGCCATTAGCGCGGTTCTGCTTGTCACGGGACGCTCCTTTATTTCGACGGGGGCGGCGGCACGCCCGAACCAGTCTTGCCTTTGTGCGCGCTGTACGCGATGTCATCCACAATATCGAAGAAACATTCGGGGCACATCAACGCGATAGGCAGCGGAATAATCTCCGGAAAATACTTTCCCACTGAATAGCCCACATCGTCGTCGATCAGGCCGAACTCCGCCATAAAATTAAGCATGTCGCCAACGGTGGGAACAAAGTCCGGAATCTGCGGCTGGTCCGCTGGCGGTTCGAACGGGTACGGCTGAGGCGGCGGCAGATCGGATTGCTTCTGTGACTCCTTCATGTCCACGTTCCACGTGTACATCATCACGCCCGGGCCGACGATGAAGCCCTCGCGCGCGGCGCGGGCTTTCGAAATCGGCGAGCCTTTCGTCGAGATGCTCATGCTCGATTTGCCCAACGTGCCCTTGCCGCTGGCATTGAGTTTAAACGGCAGCGCGTAACCGCCCACGCTGGCGATGAACGTTGCATTGGCCGAAGTGAAGCCCTGCGGCGCGGTGATGATTCCCGACATTTTGATTTCGCTGCTGCCCTTCTTGTCGAAATGCAGCGTGATCTTCGCCTTTGTGACGCTCATCTTGTACACGTCCGCCGCGGTGATGGTCTGTGCGCCAAAGGGCGTGCTGGCGTTGTTGTACGGATCGGTGCCGATGGACATTTCAAACAAATCGGAGAAGCCGTCGCCGTCGGTGTCCACGCCATTGCCAACGGGCGGCTCCGTCGCGGGCTCGTTGACACTTAAAAATATCGTCTGCCCAGACGTCGTGTTCGTCCCGTCACTGACCGAAACATCGATCCCGTAAAGCCCGCGCAATACATAGACGTGATCAACGCTCGTAGCGGTCGTCGTCTGCACCGTTCCATCGCCCAATCTGTACGTATACGTCAACGCAGCGCCGGGCTCGCTGGCGACCGCGGTAACGGTAAGCTTTTGGCCCGTTAACGCCGGATTTGCTGAAACGTAAGGCCCGGAAGTAAAGACAGGCGACGCACCCCACGCGGACGAAAAAGCGCAAAGTGAACAGAAAGAAAGCAACATCGAAACGAGTCGTGAAGACATAATTTCCCCTCCTTGACTGGCGGTTCGCGTTATTAAACGTTCAGAAGCGCAATTAGATTGTGCGAAAACTTCCGAAACCGGTTTCAGAAAAAATTCAATCAAACAAAAAACCCGAAGCATTGCGCTCCGGGTCCTTTTTGTTTGCAAGCTACGCCTTCAATTCCACATCCCAGTACGCTTCCTCAAGGAACCGTTCCCAGGACGGCTTGCGCACGCGGCCGAGTTTGACGCCCACGCGCGTGGCCCACTGCGGCTTGACCGGCCGGCGCGCCAGCTTCATGTGCGTCTCAGTCAGCAGCCGGTCGCCTTTGCGCATGTTGCATTTCACGCACGCCAGCACGATATTGGTCCAGGTGCTCGTGCCGCCGCGGCTGCGCGGGACGACGTGGTCGAGCGTCAATTCGCCGCGGTCGTACTTGCGCCCGCAGTACTGGCAGCAGTTTTCGTCGCGTTCGAAAATGTTGCGGCGCGAGAAGCGCACTTCCTTGCTGAAACGGCCGTTGAAGTTGGTCAGCACGATGACTTCCGGCGCGGCGATGCTCAAGGTTGCCGACTGGATGCGCCGGCCGGCTTTGGCTTCGCGCGTGGCTTCGACCCAGCCTTCGAAATCGTACGTGGAGTAATCTTCAGGCGCGACAATGCGGGCCACGTCCTGAAAGACCAGCGTCAAGGCGCGGCGCACGGTCGCCACATTGACGGCAATCCAGGAGCGGTTGAGAACCAGAACCTTGTCGCAAAGCACAGAATCCATGACAGCTATCGCGCCTTTCCGAAATCGGTCCCCCTCGTAGTAACCGGATTTGCTGCATCGTACTTGACGAAGACTATACCACAGGATATCGGACAAAGCAAATTCACATGTGCATGAATTTAGCATAAAGAACATGCTAACGGCAGGAGATAGGAGATAGGAGATAGGGGGTCAGGGGTCAGGAGTCAGGAGTCAGGAGGACAGGAGCGGCTCGTGCTTTATTTCGCGCAATGTTTGTGTTAAAACATCGCCCCACAAAATCGGAGTCCGCAATGCCCCTGCTCGACGATCTCAACGAGTTAGTCCAATCCGCAAAATCCGCCTTCGATGCCGCGACGGATGCGGCGTCGCTTGAAGCGGCCCGCATTGAATATTTGGGCACGCGCGGCAAGCTCAAACAAATGCTGGGCCGTATGGGCGAGGTTCCGAAAGAGCAGAAGCCGGTCGTCGGGAAACGCGCCAACGAAGCCAGCGCCGAACTCCAAGGTCTCTTCGACGCCGCTAAAGCGCGCGTTGAATCTCTCGCCGCACAAACTCCCGCCGCGGGCGGTTCCAGCAGTTACGAAGCGCTCAAGCAGGAGCGGCTCGACAAGCTCAAAGCCTACGAGGAGCGCGCGCCAAAACTTGGCCTCGGGTCCGCGTGGGGCGCGAAATTTCCACCCGCCGACAGCGGTAAAGCGTTGACGAACATCGAAGCCATCCGCAAGAAATTCGAGGCGCTCGACCCGGCTCGGCACACCGATCCGCAAGCCGCGCTCGACGAAGTGTATCTGGCCGCGCGCGTGATGCTGCGCCGCGACCAGTCGAAGAAATTGATTTTCCTCACCGGCCAGGACCAAAGCGGCTCGATTCAAATCGCGTTGTGGAACGCGCTGCTCAACGAAGACACGCTCGCGCTGCTGCGCGACACGCTCGATCTGTGGGACATCGTCGGCGTCTGCGGCAAACTAGCGTTCACGCAAAAAGGCGAACCGACCGTCTGGGCGACGAGCATCCGCATCTTGTCGAAGTGCATCGCGCCGCCGCCGGACAAGCACCACGGTTTGCACGACAAGGAAATCCGCTACCGCCAGCGCTACCTGGATCTGATCACCACGCCCGAATCGCGCAAGACGTTCATCCTGCGCGCGCGCGCCGTCGCGGGGTTGCGCCGCTTTCTTGATGAGCAGGGATTTCTGGAAATGGAAACCCCCACGCTGCAAACCATTCCGGGCGGCGCGGCGGCGCGGCCGTTCGAAACCAAACTCAACGCGCTCGACATGAAAATGTACCTGCGCATTGCGACCGAAATCCCGCTGAAGAAATTGCTCGTCGGCGGCTTGGAAAAAGTCTACGAACTTGGCCGCATCTTCCGCAACGAAGGCATCGACGCGCGGCACAATCCGGAATTCACGACCGTTGAGTTGTATCAAGCCTACGGCGACTTGCGCGACATGATGGCGCTGACCGAGAGCGCGGTCAGCCAGCTCGCGCAAACGCTGACCGGCTCGACCACGGTCACTTGGCGCGGCAGGCCGCTGAGTTTGAAAGCGCCGTGGCCGCGTTTGGAATATTGCGAACTGCTCAAGCAGCACGCGGGCGTGAGCTACGACGACATCGCCGGCCTCGACCGCAAACTGCGTGAAGCGAAGCTCAATCCGGAAGGCATGTCGCACGTCGATAAAATCGACGGTGTCTTCGGCGAATTTTGCGAGCCGCATTTGTGGGACGCGTGTTTTATTTGCAATCAGCCAAAGGACATGGCGCCGCTGTGCAAAGCGCTGCCCACGAATCCGGATTTGTCGGATCGCTTCGAAGCGTTCGCGGCGGGGATGGAGATTGCGAATGCGTATAGCGAGTTGAATGATGCACAAGATCAGCGAGGGCGGTTGATCTCTCAAGCATTTCGCAGATGGTACGACGACATGGTAACATTAAATGAAATTCAAACATCGCCGGACCCCGACTTTCGAGAGGCACTCCAAGACCTCGTGAATTTAGTGTTATTTCTTCTGCGAAAGCTCTTCGAGTCATTAGACCGACTACCGCCGGAAAATAAATATATCGCCCCTGCATGGTTGCAGCTTCGACCGATTGCTGAAGGCGTTTCGCATTCGGGAAAGCTAAGTGATTCGACGGAAGCATTTTTTATCAAGATTCGTGAATATACCCCGCGTTGGAGGGAGTTACTTGCAATAAAAGAGCGCCTCACTGACCCGTCTTTGCGCATTGATGAAGACTTCCTCACCGCCCTCGAACACGCCATGCCCCCCGCCGGCGGATTGGGCATCGGCATCGACCGCGTGGTGATGCTGCTGGCGGGCGCGGACTCGATTCGCGATGTGATTTTGTTTCCACTGATGCGGCCGGAATAAACGGCGAGTCTCACGCAAAGGCGCGGAGGAAGGCGCGCAATAATTCAAAATGAAAAATTCAAAATTCAAAATTAAAAATGGGAGTTTGGGAGGGATAGGGTAATTGGAGGGGTTTGATGTCTAAATATTTTTATAAATTTTATAGTTATTAGGTTGACAGGATGCTGTTCGTCCGGTATTGTTTAAGCATCTTGGGTGGTCGGCACGGGCGAATAAGGCCCGCTCGTCCCTTAATCCGGCCAAAGGTTTTCAGAGAGCCTTTGGTGTTGGATTGGGGGATTTTTTTTATGGACACTCGGGATGGTCGTGAGGATTTTTCTGGTTCTGCTTCGGTGCCGTCGGGGGCTTCGACGGATTCTAATTCACAACTTAATGTGGGAGTTCGGGGCGATGCGGGCCGGCTGGAAGCCGGCGGTACAGATGCTCGCCGGCGGGACGCCGGCGGTACGCAGTCGGGCCGGGGGGAAGCCGGCGGTACGCAGTCGGGCCGGCTGGAAGCCGGCGGTACGAATGCGGGCGCTCCGAGGAACTTCGGCGGTACGGGGCCTCGTTTTGCTTCGGAGCGGGAGCGGCGGCGGTATGAGATGATGGAGTGGCAGGATCAGGCGGCGGACGATTTGGCTTATGAGACGGGGATCTGTTTTGGGGACGCGAAGGTTTTGGTGGAGGCGAAGTATACGGCGGAGATGGTGCCGAAGAGTGCGGCTCAGCGGCGGATGCTTTTGGATTATTTGCGGCGGAATACTTATGGGGCTCCGCCGGCTTGGCAGTGGGTGAGCGGGTTGGATGAGAAATTGGATATTTCGCTTGCGGAGCGGCGGAAGCGGCTGCGGCATTTGATTGAGGCGGTGAAACTGCATATTCGGATGGGGTTGGCGGCTTATGAGGAGGATCCGGATTATAAGGACTGCACGGTTTATTGGGAGCCGATTACGGCGGTGTGCCGGGCGTTTGGGATTGCGCAGTCGGCGCTGTCGCGGTTTTGCGTGGAATTGAATGGGATGAATTTAAAGGGGGTGGTGGATTCGGTGCGGGGGGAGGGGATTATTAATCGGATGCGCGGGGAGGTGAGGGAGTTTTTAATTCAAAATACAAAATTCAAAATTCAAAATGAAAAATTAAGAATGCAAAATGCAGATGCGGGTTCGGGCGGTCGGGTTGAAGTTCGGGCGGGCGGATTGGAGGCGAATGCTGTTCCGCCTAAAGGCGGGACTACGAACGAGGACGCGCAGTGTGCAACTTTTGCAAGGGATGAGGAAGAGGTGAGTTCTCATAGGGAGGATGCGTGGGCGGTTTGGAAGGATTTGAAGGCGTCGCGGAAGGCGCCGGTGTTTTCGCGGGAGACTTGGGCGCAGGGGTATGGGTTCTCTTCGTATATTCGGATGTACAAAGCGTGTAAGGTGGTTTATGAGATGACGCCGCAGCAGTTGGAGATGACGCTGATAGAGGAGGCGTTGCGGCTGTCGGAAAAAAATGAGAGGAAGGAATGCTCGCTGCGCTCGCAGAAACTGGCCGGCGGGACGCCGGCGGTACAGTATTTGATGGGGAAGTTGGCGGAGAAGGTGTTGGGGAAGGAGTTTAAGGAGTGGAATCGAGCGGAGTTGGAGGCGGCGATCAAGGGGTATCGGGGGTTTGATGCGATCTTGCAGGAGGAGCGGGAGAAGATGTGGGCTACGGCGTAGGTCCAAGGTCCAAAGTCCAAGGTCCAAGGTCCAAGGTTACGTGGATTGCATGGGGCTTAATAGGCCCTATGGGACGTATAGGGGTGACAGGGCCAATAGGCGGCTTGGGTGTTTGCGCGAGCGGCGTTTGGCTTTTGCGGATCGGGGGCGCAACAGCAAGGAGCGGAGTACCGCTCCTTGGCACCCGGCGGCTCATCTTTCATTCACTTCGTTTTTTCGTTCCACTCGCTTCATTTTAGCTGTAGATTATAAAGCAATGTGAGGCCTCATCGACATGCCCAAAAAAATCCGCCAATTGAAGCAGATGCTGCAGAAGGCGGGTCACCGTTATAGCATGGAGATTCACTGGTCCGACGAAGATCAAGCCTTTGTCGTGACGCTGCCCGAATTTCCGGTCTGCCAGACTCACGGAGCCACGTACGAAGAAGCGGCGCGCCAGGGCAACGAAGTGCTTGAACTCTTAATCGAAACCTATCGCGCCGATGGCCGCGCGTTGCCCGAACCCATGACATTGGAGCGCGTGGCGTGAATCGCGCAGCAGACGCTCAGGACTCAGGACTCAGGACTCAAATCATGCGCATCATCGACCCCCACTGCCACATGTACAGCCGCACCGTGGACGACTATGAAATGATGGTCCTCTGCGGCATCGAAGCGCTTGTCGAACCCTCCTTCTGGCTCGGCAACGACCGCCAGCACGCGGGCAGTTTCTACGATTACTTCAACCACATCAGCGAGTGGGAGCCGAAAAATCGCGCGGCCAAACGCGGCATGAAACACTTCTGTACCATCGGCATGAATCCGAAAGAGGCCGAGAACATCGAGCTGGCGCGCGAAGTCATCAAGGGCATGATGCCTTACCTCGATCGCCCCACAGCCGTCGGCATCGGCGAAATCGGATTCAACAACATTACGCCCAACGAAGAAAAAATCCTCGCCGAGCAACTGGTGCTCGCGAAGAAACTCGACGTGCCCGTGATCATCCACACGCCGCACAACAACAAGCTCGAAGGCACGCTGCGCACGATCGCGCTCTGCAAGGAAATCGGCGTCAACCCGCTGCGCATCGACATCGACCACAACACGGAGGAGACGATTCAGCACACGCTCGACGGCGGATTTTACGCGGGCATCACCATGTACCCGCGCACGAAATGCACGCCGCAGCGCGCGCGCGACATGGTCGAACGTTATGGCAGCGAACGCATCTTGCTTAACAGCGCTTGCGACTGGGAAACCTCCGATCCGCTGACGGTGCCCAAAGCGGCGCGGCTGATGCTGCAAACCGGTTTCACGCGCGCGCAAACCCGCGGCGTGGTGTGGGAAAATCCGTACCAGTTTTTGGCGCAGTCGCCGAAATTCAAAACGATCTTCGACCCGATTTACAACCAGGACCGCGCGGACGGGATCGCGCATTCGTGAAGCGATTCTCACGCGGAGGCGCAAAGGCGCGGAGGACGGAAAGGCGCGGAGTTGAACTGGTAAAAAACTGGGTTGAGAATTGACTTTGATGCCCAGCCTTGCATAATCTTTCGCTTCGCGCGCGCAAACTGCGCCAGCGAATTTTACACGAAGGGGATATCCGACCGATGAAAACCAATGTCCGCAATTCGAAGCTCAAGAAACGCCGCGTGAGCGGCTTTCGGCAGCGCAACAGCACCAAGTCCGGGCGCAAAGTGATCAACCGCCGCCGCGCGCGCGGACGCACGCCGACCGTGTTCGGTTGATGCGCCGATGTGAAGCGACGGAATCGTTCCACATGCGCCGCGAACCGAAACCGTTCGCGGCGTTTGTGTGTTTGGAGTGGCGGCACTCCTGCCACCCGAAACGGTGAACCCGCAGGACTGTTTCAAAGCCTGATTACAATGGCGGCCAGCCCCTCACCCCCGGCCCCTCTCCCCCAAGGGGAGAGGGGAGAACGGCGGCGCTTCGCGAAGTTTTGAAACAGTTTCTCAGCACTCAGCACTCAGCACTCAGGACCCAGCACTAAGCACTCAGCACTCAGCACTCAGGACTCAGGATTTGGATTCGATTCGACGCTGCGAAGATTGCCGCCGCATCGTTCACGGCGAAGCCGGCAACGCCTGCCCCTACTGCGGCGGCGCGCGCCTTCGGCGCGTCGAGGACGACCGCGCGCACGCCACGCGCCTGCACCCGCCCGTGTTCAAACTCGCGCTTGCCTTTTGCCTCGGTCTCGGCGGCATGCAATTGATTGCCCTCGCGCTGGGCTTGAGCGGCCCGCCCGCCGGGCACGGCACGCCGTTCTGGTATTTGAACGTCGTGGTCGGAGTGGGCGTCGCGCTCTACGCGGCGCTGCGGCGCAACGAAGGCGATTTCCGCGCGCTCTTCGTGATCGGCTTCGGCGCGTTCGTGATCAGCGAAGCGCTGAGCGTGCTCGCGCGCGCATACGGCATCGGCGCGCTGCACAACCTCGGCGGCGTCTTCCGCCACGGCATGTTGGTCTTCAGCAGCCTCGCGCTCACCGCGGGCGCCGCCGACGGCCCGGGGCACACGCGCCACGAACGGGTGATGCTCGCCGCCGCCGGAGGATTTCTGTTCCTGGCCGTGCTGCATCTCATGCTCGAATTTTCGAAAAGCGATAACGAACGCTTCGAAGACATCGCCTCGATCCTCGTCGCCTTCAGCGTCGCTGCCTACGCCGCGTGGGTGCTCTGGGCCGAACGCAGCCGTGCGCCGGTCGTTGTCGATGCGCCGCATCTCGAAAAATTGTTGACGCCGGAAAAGCAGGATGAGACGAAGCTGCCGTGATAGGCAGGAGTCAGGGGTCAGGGATCAGAGGTCAGGAATCAGGGGTCAGGAGTCAGGGATCAGGAGTGAGTGGGTCAGAGAAGATTATGAAATCAAAAAAAGTCCTCCGCCTCGGCACCCGCGCCAGCGCGCTTGCCCTGACTCAATCCCGCACCGTCGCGCGGCTGCTCGAACGCGCCCACAAAAATCTGCGCGTCGAACTCATCGAAATCTCCACCACCGGCGACCGCGTCACCGGCCAATCGCTGGCCAGTTTCGGCGGCGCCGGCGTCTTCGTGAAGGAACTCGAAGCCGCGCTGCTCGACAAGCGCGTCGATTTCGCGGTGCACAGTTTGAAGGACGTCCCCACGCAGCAGCCGAAAGGGCTGCTCATCGCCGCGATTTCACCGCGCGAAGATCCGCGCGACGCGCTCGTCTCGCGCGGGAATGTTCCGCTGGAGCAGATGCCGCGCGGCAGCGTGATCGGCTCCGGCAGCCCGCGCCGCCGCATGCAATTGAAAGCGCGCTTTCCTCAGTTGGAATTCGCCGAAATCCGCGGCAACGTGGACACGCGCCTGCGCAAAGTCGATGAAGGCCGCTACGCCGGCACGATCCTCGCGCTCGCCGGCCTCAAACGTCTCGGCCTGCACGCGCGCGCCAGCGCCATCCTGCCGTTCGACCTGATGCTCCCCGCGCCGGGCCAAGGCGCGCTCGGCCTCGAATGCCGCGCGGCGGATCGCGCCACGCGCCGCTTCTTGAACGCGCTGCATGACGCGGAAACCGCCGCCTGCGTGAACGCCGAACGCGCGCTGCTCGAAGCGCTCGGCGGCGGCTGCCACCTGCCGCTCGGCACGCTCGGCGAAATGGCCGCAAAGAAATCCAGGAGCGGCGGCACGCCTGCCGCCCTGCGTCTCCGCGCCGTCCTCGGCCATCCCGACGGTTCTTATTTCCTAAGCCACGAACGAACCGGCTCGCCAAAATCCGCGAAAAAATTGGGCGCAGCCCTCGGCCAGGATTTGTTGAATCTCGGAGGCAAAGAATTAATCGCGCGCCTGCGCGAAGAAGGGATGGCCGGTGTGTAGCACGAAGCGAGAATAGGCCTCATGCGGCTGATGGGGCCAATGGGATTTTTGAAATCGGTATGTTGGGGGATGCGCTCTGGCACCCCTTCCGGGGCGCAGGTTGTTTTCACGACGGAACCGGGGGTATCGGGCGCAAGCGCCGTCAACCCCCGGCTACCATCTTGTTCCCCTCCGGGGAAAACGGCGGCGTTTCGCCTGGCGAAAGAGGCGCAGGCGGGACGCGTGCGCTACGGGTTGAAAGACAACGGCTCGCGAGAATACGCCTATGAATGCTCAATCAAAAACAATTCGTGAAGATTCGTGCGATTCGTTGTTCATGCCTTTTGGTTGCGCGCGGCGCCGTTCACGTCTCCATCTTCCAATAAAACTGCACCCACCCAATCACCAGAAAAATCGCGTGCGGCACCAGCGGCAGCCACGGCCCGTGCGGAATGAACGCCATCCAGTTCTTCGACTCGGCCGCCAGCCGCTCCGACACTTTGCACAGCCCCCAATAGACCGCGCCGAACAAAATGCTGGTGCCGATCGAGACCACAATCGTGCGGTTGTCGCTGAGCATCAGCGGCAGCGCGCACCACAGCAGCAGCACGCCCATCAGGAATTCGCCGATGCGCTTGTAAAACTCGACCATCAATTCCGGCTTGAATTCGCTAAGCGTTCGCAGTTCGTTGAGGGTCATCACTTTTACGCCCAGGCGGTCGCTGTCGATGAATTTTGGATTGATCGGCCCCTGCCAATCCTCCAGCGGCGCTTTGACAATCTTCTCCAGCGGAATCATGGCTTCGCGCTCCGGCCCGGCGGAGGCGATTTCGATCGCCGTCGGCACAATCTCCCAGCGCTGCCTCAAGCCTCCGCGGATCCACGCGTCCACTTGCACCGATGCCGTGCTCGAATTTCCCGCGCTGTCTTTGACGGTCAGCGTCGCGGTATAGAGGCCCGGTTTTTCATAGAGGTGCGTGGCCGTTTTGCCGCTGCCGGCGGTCTTGTCGCCGAAGTCCCATTCGTACGAGACGATCTTCGCGTCGGCGGCTTTCGAATTGACCGCATTGAACGCCGCATTCAACGGCGGCGGGCCGCTGTTGCGCACGGCCGTCGCGACCGCTGTGATGCTGGCCGCCGATTTCGCGCGCGCTGTTTCGGCGGAAGTGTCCGGCTTGTTTTTGTCCGGGTTCGCCGTGGATTTCTCGCCGGTAACGGGTCCGGTTTTGCCGCCTTTGCCTTTTCCGCCGCCGAGCGAACCGGCGCTTTGCTCAATCTGCTTCTGCTCCTGAACCGCCGGGTCGGTCCACAGTTCCCACAGCTCTTTCTCGATGTTCCACACCGCCACGTCGGAACTGGCGAGGGGGATGCGCTCATTTTTCTTCTCGCCGATCAGGTACACGTGCAGGTCGCGCCCGATTTTCACGATCGAATTGTATTGCCCCATCTCGAACAAAATCGGCTGCCGCTTCTCGTCCACAGTGTACAGCGCCAGCGAACTGGGCGTCGAATTGCGGTGGTACACCTGCGGCTTCAGGAAATCGCGCCGCAGCATCATCGACGGCACCGCGTACTCGCGAATCGCCGACACGCCCAGGCATGCCATCAGCGCCAGCAGCACCGCGGGGCGCAGCGCGCGCTGCAAGCGCATCCCCGACGATTTCAAAATCAAATGTTCCTGATTGCGCACCAACTGCATCGCGCACAGCAGCCCCGCGATCAGCACTTCCAGCGGCAGCAGTTCCAGCGTGTAATCGACCGCTTGAATTCCGTAGTAAACGAACACGTCGCGCAGCGCCTGCCATTCCGAGCGCACGGGCAGGTTGCCCAGCGGATCGCCCGCCTTGCGAATGCCGTCGAGGATTTCAGCGAAATGATCGATAATGTCAATCGCCGAAATGAATCCCGCGAGACACACCACGATCACCACGAACGGAACGAGGAACGTCGAAGCGACATACACATCCACCGTGCGCCGGAAAAGCAGGCGCAGCGGAAATTTGACGATCGTCTCGACGAAGGCGTACACTTCGCCCCACAGACTTGCGATGCTGCCGCGAAAGGTATTGCGCCGCGCCATCTGCGGCGCGTCCAAATCGCCGCCGACCGCCAGGCCGCGCGGATCCAGAGCCCCGAGGCCGGCCTCGTCCATGCCCATCTCGCCGTCCGGCGCGGAATTGATGATGCGCATCCGCCTCAGCAGCCGCGTGGCCCACGGCGGCATGCCCGCCACGCGCCCGCGTTCGAAGGCGCGCCACAAGCCGTAGCCCATCAGCAGGAAAATGAGGTTGGGCAAGTACTGCGGCGGCGGGATGAAGCGCGGCATCGCGTCCCAATTTCCGCTGCTCGACAGCGACTTCGCCACAATCGTCAGCGGATAATAGAGCGTCGCGTACGTCGCCACGCCCAGCAGAAAGCCGATCATGCGGTTGTTCTTTTTGACGAGCAGCCCCAAACCCACGCCCAGGAACATCATCGACAAGGGCAGAATCCCGATCGCGATCTTGCGGTGGTATTCGATCTGGTCCTGGCGCAGCCGGTCCTTCGCCGTCTCGAGCTGCTCGTCCTCGATGTGCGTGTCGTTCCACGAGCTGATGATCAGCGGCGCCGACGACGCGTTGAGCGGCGACGACGCCGCGGCCAGCGCGCCGAAATCCGACGCCCGCCGCAGCGTGAATTCGTAGCGCCGCGGCATGCTCGCCGCCACCAGCTTCGATTCGTTAAGATTCTCGCGCCAGCTTTTCTGGCCGCGCTGGTTCCCAATCGGAATCATCGCGCCAATATCCGGCAGCGGCATTTTGATCACCATGTTGTCCGCCGTCACAAAACGGTCGGTGTAAATCTGCACGTCATCCAGAATGATCGAAAGATTGTGCTCGTTCGGATTCTTGGCGTCCGCATCGTCCACTTTAAAGGTGTGGTTTCGAGCAAACAAAGTCTGCACCACTTTGCCGCCCGCAAAATCCACGATCTGAACCGGCCGCCAGACTTTGCCCTCCTTGTCGGTTTCGTACTGAAGAACGTTGATGCGCATGTCGTTGTTGGCGTCGCTGTGCGGGGAGATGGTCTTCCCCGGTTTGTCCAGGCTCTCAAAAAACTCCGGCTTGTTGATCTTCAATACCTGCGTGCGAATGGTCTGGTTGCCCCAGGTTACGCCCGCGTCTTCGAGCCACAGTGTCAGTCCGGAAACCAGCACGCCGCCCGCCACCAGCGGCCACACAAAGCGGCGCAGCGAAGCGCCGCCGGCCTGCGCCGCCAGAATCTCGCTCTCCGCGCTCAAGCGCCCCATCACCATCACGGTCGCAATCAGCGTCGCCGGCGGCAGCGACAGCCCCGCCGCGTGCGGCAGCATGAAAGGCGAAAGCATCAGCACGTCCGCCAGCGTGATCCCGAAATTGTCCAGCTCCGACGCCATCCCAAACGACAGCAGCAGCAGCCACAACAGCGTGACCGCCGCCAGCGTGAGCGCAAACGTCACCAGAAATTCGCGCAGCACGTACCACATCAGCGTCCACGCGGGCCGCCGCACTTCGGTCACGATGCTGTGAAGCTCTAGCAACAGCGAATTCAACGTTCCCTCGTTAACGGCAATTCAAGATTTAAGATTCGAGATTCAAGATTATGCAGGTTAAAATCAGGTCGTTTAGGTCGTTTTGTAAGACGGCGCGCCACAAGCGTTCCATTAATCTAAATGAGCCCGTGGTGCAGGCGTCTCGCCTGCACGTTTGTCGTTAAGCGTTGAAATTTGAATCTTGAATCTTGAATTTTAAATTTTGAATTTCATTCCTCATGCGGATCCGCCGCCCCAACCTTCGGCTCCACCGGCGCCAGCGCCTCGATCTCCGCAATCAAATGGCTCGTGTCTTCGCCCCACAATTCGAACAGTCTCAAAATCGTGTCGCCGATTTTGTTGTTCGGCGTGCTCGCGCCCGCCGTGACGCCGATCACCAATTCGTCCTTCTGCGGCATCCAATTTTCCGCCACAACTTCGCTGTGCTGCCCGACCGGCAGATGCCGGATCTGCGCGCGCGAAATCATGCACGCCGCATCGTCGATGTGGTACGACGGAACGTTGCGGTGATGCCCGATCTCCGCCAGATGCGTCGTGTTCGACGAATTATACCCGCCGATCACGATCATCAAATTCGGCGGCGTCTGCATGATCGCGTTGACCGCATCCTGCCGGTCCTGCGTCGCGCTGCAAATCGTGTCGAAACTGCGGAAGCGCTGCGCGGCTTCGGCCTCGCCGTATTTTTTCACAAACGCTCCGCGCAGCCGCGCGCCAATCTCCATCGACTCGGTCGAAAGCATCGTGGTCTGATTCGCCAAACCCAGCAGCCCCAAATCTTCGTCCGGATCGAACCCGGGCGAAAACGCCTTCGAAAATTTCTGCAAAAAATGCTCGCGGTTGCCGTGGCCCAGAATGTAATCGCACACGTAATCGGCTTCGTCCAGATCGCGCACGATCAAATAGCGCGCCCCCGCGCGGCTGGACGTCGCGATCGTCTCCTCGTGGCTGTATTTGCCGTGAATGATGCTGGTGAATTTGTCGCGCGCGTATTTCTCAACGCTCGTCCAAACCTTCACCACCGCGCCGCAGGTCGTATCGACCAGAATGCAATTCTTCTGCCGCAGCGTCTCGATCTCCTTCACCGGCGCACCGAACGCCGGCAAAATCACCACGTCGTCCTTGGTGATGTCCGCGTAAGTCTCGCCGCGGTTGTAGCTGCCCGACAGAAAAATAAAGCCCATGTCGCGCAGCCGGTTGTTCACCGACGCGTTGTGAATGATTTCGTTCGTGATGAAAATCCGCTTGTCCGGATACTGGTGGCGCGTCTGGTACGCCATGTCCACCGCGCGTTCGACGCCGTAGCAAAACCCAAACTCCTTCGCCAGCCGCACGGTCAGCCCCCCGCGCGAAAGCTGATGGCCTTTGAGCCGCAGCAGATCGACGACGCGGCTGGCATAAGCCGCCTCCAGCATTGGTTTGACGGTTTCTTTAAGTCCAAAGCCCTTGCGGTGGTACTCGCCCATGTGCGCTGCATGCTCCGTGATGGTTATCTGTATTTTGCAGCGGCAATCATACGCAAAAACGGCGTGAATTTAAACTAAAAATTACACACGGACGCGGCAATCTCAAACCGCGAAAGTCTGAAATATCCGCCCGACAGTTGCTTATAGAGTTGGAGGGAATCGCTCGATCGCCTGCGAAGGAGCACCGTCATGCCAAATCGTCATCCGGTTCTACTGCTGGGCGCGCTCGCGCTGGCCCTTTCGATTTCCGGCGCGCGCGCGGTGGACACGTTCGTGTCCACGCCGACGCTTCTCAACAACGCGCGCGCGTTCCACACCGCCACGCTGCTTCCCAATGGAAAGGTTTTAGTCGCGGGCGGAATCAATCAAATTACATTCAATCTCTCACCGCCCACCTATGTCGTGAACGGCTCAGCCGAGTTGTATGACCCGGTTGCGGGGACATGGGCCCCCACTGCCCACACGATGCTGACGGCACGCTACAATCACGCGGCGCTGCTGCTTCCCACGGGCAAAGTGCTCCTGGCTGGAGGCTACGATCGGTTCGACGTGGCCCTGTCCAGCGCCGAACTCTACGATCCCGCGACCGATACCTTCACGGCGACGGCTCAAACGCTGACCGTCGCGCGAGCGAAGTTGACTGCGACGCTGCTGGCCAATGGGAAAGTGCTGCTCGCTGGAGGCATCAACATCAACGGTTTTGAAAGCGGGGGCGCGGAACTGTACGATCCGGTTGCCGACACGTTTACGGCGACGGGCACGCCGATGGCGGTCTGGCGCTCAGGCCATAGCGCGACGCTGCTCCCCTCCGGAAAAGTCTTGATCGCCGGCGGTCCCGTTGACGAAGCTGAGCTTTACGACCCCGCCGCCAATGCGTTCGCGCTCTCGCAAAGCGGTCTGGCCGTCGCGCGGACAGATCACACGGCCACGCTGCTTGCCAATGGCAAAGTGCTCCTGGCGGGCGGCCAGGATTTGACTGGCATCGTTCTGAATAGTTCCGAGCTTTACGATCCCGCGGCCAATACGTTCACCGTCTCTTCGCAACCGATGAACGATTACCGTTCCGGCCACACCGCCACGCTGCTTGCGGATGGAACTGTGCTCGTGACTGGCGGCGAGGATGAACAAGCCTATGCCGTTTCCAGCGCCGAACTCTACGACCCCGCGTCGGATACTTGGTCGCCCACTGCCGGTTCGATGACCGCCACGCGCATCTTTCACACCGCCACATTGCTCAACAACGGTGATGTGCTCGTAGCCGGCGGCCAGGACACAAACGGCAACGTCCAGGCTAATTCCGAATTGTACGGCCCGAGCGCGGGAGGACCGGCCGTCATGTTCACGTCGGTGCCCACAGCAAGTCCCGCGAACACGTCGACCGGCGAATTGATTTCGTTTTCCGCGGCGGCCACGGACACCTCGGCCGGGGCGAGCGCCCTGACGTACGCGTGGAACTTCGGCGACGGAACCGGTGCGCTTGGCGCCTCGACCACCCACATTTACCTCTCGGCAGGCCACTACACGGTGTTCGTCACGGTCTCGGACGCTCAGGGCAACAGCGTCCGAGGGGAGGTGCTCGTGAGCGTGACTGGCGCGCCCACCAAGGTTCTGACGATCACCTCCGCAACGATCAAGCTGAACTTCGCCAAACCGGGCAACGATTCGATCGCGTTTTACGGTTCGCTCGATGTGCCGGCAGGTTTCGTTCCCGAACTCCAGCTCATGACCGTGAGTGTGGGCGGCGTGACGACGACGTTCGATCTCAATCGCAAAGGCAGCGCAAAAACCAAAAACACCTTGCTGCGCATGCCGCTTCAAGAAATAAAAGGAGTCACCGTCGCGCAAACGGCGCCATTTTACATCGCCTTGACCCACGGCCACTTCGCCTCGACACTCATGACTTCAGGCTTGACCAACGCAACGGCCAGCGACGTTCCGGTATCGATCCCCGTCGGAGTGACGTTGATCGGCCAACTCTATGCCACGCAGCTCTCGTTGACGTACAACGCCACGCAGGGAATCAATGGAGTTGCCGACAATCCTATCACCGGCAACTAAAGTGAATCGCTACACTAGAATGCAATCTGAAAATTCAGCGCGAAGGCGTCGTCGCGAACGTTGTGGAAACTGTGCGCCGTGGCACTGGGGCCCTTCGGGCCGTTCATGAAAATGTAGTTCGCTTGGATCTTGGCGTTCTGCCCTTTGATGTAGTAGTTCACGCCCGCGGTCCAGGCTTGCGAGTAGAACAGATCCGTCTTGGTCGAATCCACCGCGTTGGCCACTTCGACGTTCTGGAATTCTTCCCAACGCCCGGCCAGCTCGAACTTTTTAACCCAACACGGGAGGCAATTGTTGAACGAGCAGTCGCCGAAATTGTAACCCAGCGCCGCGTAGCCACCGCTGCGGGTCATATTCCGGCCTTGAGCTTGAACGAACGGACTTGCGGCGTTGACGCCGTTGCCGAAGATCGCCAGCACGCTGCCCGGCGCTTCCTGATCGCGGATGTATCCCCATTCGGAACGCGCCCACAGGCCGCGCGCGAACCAATCGCCGAATTTGTAGCTGAGCCACGCGTTGCCGCGGGCGGCCCAGTGCGTGGGACGATTCAGGTTGTTCAGCGGCTGGTTGAGCGGATCCTGCGAGCCCGATTCGCCTTTCGTGCCGCCGTCAAACGAAACGCCGACTTCCAGATGTCCCGCGCACCGGTCCCACAGCGGTCGAACCAACATGCGCGCGTTGATGTCTTTCTCGTTGTTCGTATCGGGGCGATTATGCTGATTGCCTGGATCGAAATAGCTGCCGGCGCCATCGAGAACCGCGATCCAATATTGGAAACGCCCGTCAGGAAGAGCGGGCATGTAATACTGGTAGTGAAAGTCAACTCCGTCGCCACCATCACAATTCCACCACGAGCCATGAATGATCGCGCCCATATCGCGAGTGGCGCATTGGAAGCCGAGCATGGAGCGTTCAACGAAGTCCAATTCGTAGTCGGCGCGAAGCCCTTCTTCGCCCAGAAGCACCGAGAACTGGCCGATGGTGAAATCGTGGTTCGGAATACAGCCGTGCCAGTTGAAATAGGTGTCCTGCAACAGCTTCGCGCCACCCGAAGGAAACGCGCCGTTTTGGACCTGAGAGACTGGGCCTGTGTTGCTGGTCAGTCCGTCTTTGTTGGCAACAGCGAACTCTGGAGAAAGCACGTTGGCGCGTTTGGTGCTGCCTTGATTGTAGGGTAAGTTCGGAAAACCCGTGGACGTTTCGCGCGCGGGATCGATCATCATGAAACAGGTGAAGTTTTCATCGAGATCGTAGGTGAATTTCAATTCAGTGCGGCGAATGCGGAAGGTGTTGTTGTCCTGCGTCGCGTTGGTATCGCGAACGCCGAGGCCCGGCGCGTCGAACAGGCCGCGCGTGTCGTGCTCAAATCCATAGTACCAGATTTGCGTGATCAGACCGACGGTCAGTTTGCCGGTCTTCGTCGTCACGTTGGCGTTTGGGCCATACTTGGAATCGAGCGCAACATCCACGGCGCTGGAGGCCATTGGAGCAGCCGCACTCTTCATTCCTTCGAGCTCACGCCTGATGTTTTCGTTTTCCGCGCGCACGCTTTGCAGCGCGTCAACCTGCTTTTTCAGCGCCTCGACCGTGGCTCGCAAATCGTCCTCAGCCCTCAACACGGACACGCCCAAAAATCCAACCAGCACCTCCACCAACATCCACGTTGAACGACTCATGCGCGCTCCTTCGCTAGGCGCATGAGCGTCAATCTCACGCGCGGATCATCATCACTTCCGTGGCCTTTACGAGCGCGAACGCCCGCACGCCGATCTTCAAACCCAGTTCCACACACGCATCGCGCGTCATCAGCGACGTGACAAAATTTCCGCCGATGTCCACGGTGACCTGCGCAAGCAGCCCATCCATCTTCAATTCAACCACGCGCCCCAGCAGCTTGTTGCGCGCCGAAATCGCCTGCACCCCCAGCGGCTTCTTCCCCGAATTCGGCGCCGCCATGATCCGGCTCAGCCGCTCGACTTCCGACGCCGGAATCCGGTAATGCCCGCCCGCCGTCCGCGCCGCGCGCACCTTCTTCTTGTAAATCCACTGCTTGAGCGTGGGATAACTGATCCCCATCTGCCGCGCCGCATCCTGCGGCCTCAGCAGTTCCCTATGCCCGGAATCGTGTTGAAATGAATGCTTCGACATATAACCCTCCTCCTTCGTTTTGCGACGAAGATATACGATTTTATGAGAATAATAGCGGATTTGATAGACGAGTTAATACGAATTATTAGGCAGCGCTGCGCGACGACGGATAGCCATTCGCAAATTGTAAAAATCCCGTGCGGCTAACAAATGTCCACGTCGTCCACTTCGTCCACGTGGTCTACTCAAACAGGCGCAAGACTTTTCAAAGGTTCCCCGGATGATCGACGCGCAGCGTCAACCTACCTCACCGTCCCCCCCGGCCCCGGCCGCTTCGCCCCGCCTTTCGCCGCCTGCGCCTGCATCTGCCGCTGAACTTCCTGCGCGATGGCCGCGAAATGCGTGCGCAAATCCTGCACGACGCTGGTCAGCGCTTTCTGCTCCGTCTCGGTCAAATTCCCTTTCGTCTTTGCCGAAATCACCGAGAGCAGTTCGATCGTGTAGCGCGCGCCCTGCAAATCCAACTCGGCCTGTCCCGTGTACGGATTTTCCAATTCGCCCAATTGCATCAGCGCCTGCTGCGCGAGGCCGTCGATGAAATTCAAAAAAATCTTCGTCTGCTGCGCTTCCTGCGGCGACTGCGCTTTCTCCGCCGAAGCCTCACCTGCCGGCGCATCGGAGACGGTGCCTTTCGGAGCGACGTTGGCCGGAGCCGCCGGCCCGCTTCCTTGCGGTCGCGGCTCGTTCGCGGGCGCGGCAGTCGGAGTCGTCTGCGCCCCGGGAGCCGCTTGCGGGCGCTGCGCCGCCGCCGCGCGCGCCGCCGCTTCGCGCTCCCGGCGCACTTCTTCCTTCCAGCTATCGTCCACTTTCTTCTGCGAAATCTTAAACGCTGGAATCTCGTCCTTCTTCTCGTCCGAATCCGCCATCGTCGCCTCCAAAGTCCTGAGTCCTGAGTAAAACGCGCAAAACGTGCGGCTGGCACTAACTCAAAATCACATTCTAATCTCGAATTAACCGCCGAGCGCGAAAAAAAGCGCGAAGCGCTTCGCCGCCGTTACTCAGCACTCAGGACTCAGCACTCAGCACTTATTCAACCGGCGTCGGCATCATCACACTCGACGAGGACGCCCTCACCGGCGTGGCCACTTCCGCTTGGGGCGACATCGCGTCGTCCGGCCGCGCCGTGGCGATCGCCTCCGGCAGCGTCGTATAACCGGCTTTCACCTTCTCCATCACGTCTTCGAACAGCGTGTGCATGCCGTGCTCGCGCGCGGCCATTTTCAGGCGGTCCACCGAGGCGCGGTGATTGATCAGCGTGCGCAATTCATCCGTCGCGGTCATGATCTCGTGCACGCCCATGCGCCCTTTAAATCCCGTCTTCTCGCATTTCGCGCAGCCTTGCAGGCGCGCGATTTTGCCGATCGGCGCGGGATCCAGGGCGCGGTCGAGCAAGATGTATTCGTCCGCCGTCGGCGTTTCCAGCGTGGCGCACGAACACACTTTTCGCACCAGCCGCTGCGCGCACACGCAAATCAGCGACGTGGAAACCATGAACGGCTCGATCCCCATTTCGTCAAACCGCGTGATGGCCGCCGGCGCGTCGTTGGTGTGCAGCGTCGAAAAAAGCAGATGCCCCGTCAGCGACGCTTCGACCGCAATCTCCGCCGTCTCCAAATCGCGGATTTCGCCGACCAGAATGATGTCCGGGTCCTGCCGCAAAAACGAGCGCAGCGCCGCCGCAAACGTCAGCCCGATGTCCGCTTTCACCTGTACTTGATTCAACCCCGGCAGCGTGTATTCAATCGGATCTTCAATCGTGATGACGTTCCACTCCGGCGAATTGATCTCGTTCAGCGCCGAATACAGCGACATCGACTTTCCCGATCCCGTCGGCCCGCAGTGCAGGATCATCCCGTAAGGCGCTTGCAGCGATCTGCGGTACAATCCCAGATTGTACTCGCTGAAGCCCAGCTTATCGAGCGGCAGCGTCGATTTGGCTTTGTCCAGGATACGCATGCAGATTTTCTCGCCGTGATTCGAGGGCAGCGTGGAGATGCGCAGGTCGAGATCGTATTTCGAATTGAAGCGCTTGTAAATGATGCGCCCGTCCTGCGGCAGGCGCCGCTCCGAAATGTTGAGGTTGCTCATGATCTTGAAGCGGCTGATCAGCGCGCGGTGCGCCGCCGTCGGAATGTCCATCGTTTCCTTCAGCACGCCGTCGATGCGGTAGCGCACGCGCACCTTGCCGTCCATCGGTTCGATGTGAATGTCGCTCGAACCCTTCAAATAAGCATCTTCAATTACCTGGCTGCTCAGCTTCACGATCGCGCCCGCGTTCTCATTGTCGTAGTCGGTTTCGCCAACTTTGAACTCGCCGGAGTCCGCGAGCGACTGTTCGCCAAATTCCTTTTCGATCGCCTGCTTCGCAATGTCGATCTTCGTGGCCTTCGGAAAAGTCTTCGCGATGAATTCCTGAATGTCCTTGTGCGCCGTAACCCATTTTTCCGAGAGCTTCAAGCCGGTCACGATTTCAAAATCGCTGATGCGCTGAAAATCGTTCGGGTTGGCCATCACCGCCGAGCATGAATTTTCGCTGAGCATCGCCAGCGGCAGAACGCCATATTTGTACAGCGTCTCCTCGCCGATCCATTTGATCAGGTTCATGTCCGGCTTGAAAGCCGAATCGATCTCCAGGTATTTCACCTTCGCCAGGCGCGCCACGTAGCTGGCCATCTCGCGCTCGGTGAACACGGTCGTCGGATCGGTGGCTTTCTGAATGATCTTGCCCGAGTACAGCGCCACGTCTTCGATCAGCAGCAGATCGTCCTCGCCGAACTGCGTCACCTCCTCGAAGTCCGGGCAGCGGTTGAACGCTTGAATGCAGCCGATGGCCACATTGTTGACGATCATCGGCACCGCGATCATCGAACGCGGGATGAAAATGCCGTCCTCTTCGACCAGCGCGTTGTACAGCGGATCGAGGCGCACATCGGGGACGAGCGCCGAACGCGACGAGCGGATCACCTGCCCGGGAATGCCGTAATTCACCGGCAGCAGCATCTTCTCCATCTCCGCGGTTTTGTCGTCAAAATGCTTTTTCTGCTCTTCGTCCCCGCCGTAAAGATATTGCGTGAACAACACCTTCAGATACTTGATTTTGTTCTGCATCTTATCGACCGTGTAGATCGAAATGTTCTGCGCATAAAGCGTGTCGGCGATCTTGCGCACCGTCAGCCCCAGCACCGTGCCGAGGTCCTCTTTGACGATCGGCTTGTTCGAAGTGAGATGGCGCAGCAGCGCGTCGAGGATTCGTTTGGAATCCACCATCGACTTCACTTCCTGCATCATCGTCCGCTTGCTCATTCAAGCACGCTCCACAAAGTCATCAAAGATATTCGGCATTCCACACTCCCTTGACAAGCAAATATCGCCGCCGTTCTCCCCTCTCCCCTTGGGGGAGAGGGGCCGGGGGTGAGGGGTAGGCGCGCTCAGCACTATCCCCGGTACTCCAGCGCCTTCCGCACCGCCGCCACAATCTTCTCCACGCTCGGCAGAATCGCGCGCTCCAACTCCGTCCCGCTCGGAATCGGCACGTCCGCCGCCGCCACGCGCTGGATAGGCGCGTCCAGATACCCGAACGCCATCTCCTGAACGCTCGCCGCCAACTCCGCGCCCATGCCGCACGTCAGATGCCCTTCTTCGACCACCACCAGCGCCTGCGTGCGCGCCGCCGATTTCGCAACCGTTTCGCGATCCAACGGAGCCAGACAGCGCAAGTCGATGACCTCCGCTTCGACGCCGCCCTTTGCCAAAATCTCAGCAGCCTGAATGCACAGCGACACCATGTACGAATTCGCACACAGCGTCACGTCCCTGCCGGCGCGGACAATGGCCGCCTTACCCAGCGGAATAAATTCCTCCGCCATCGGCACCGGTCCCGTTGTTCCATACAGCGCCTTGTGTTCGATGAACACAACCGGATCGTCGCTCATCAGACACGTCTTCAACAATCCTTTCGCATCGCGCGGACTCCACGGCGTGACCACGCGCAGGCCCGGGAATTTCATAAGCAGCGTGTCGAGGCACTGGCTGTGCGTCGCGCCATAACCGCGATAGCCGCCCATCGGCGTGCGCATCACAAACGGCGCTTTGATCTGCCCGTTGTAAATGTAATGAAATTTCGCCGCGTGATTGGCGAGCTGGTCGAGCGCCAGCAAAATAAAATCCATGAACATGATTTCGCCGATCGGCCGCACGCCGCCCATCGCCGCGCCCAGGCACATCCCCGCGATGGTCGCTTCGCTGATCGGCGTGTTCACAATCCGCGACGCGCCGTATTTTTCGAACATGCCGCGCGTGACTTTGAAGCACCCGCCATACTCCGCGACATCTTCGCCGAAAACAAAGAACCGCTCGTCGCGGTCCATCGCCTCGCTCATCGCCTCCTGAATCGCCTGCCAATACGGCGTAGGGCGCGTCTCCGAAGTTTGTCCCGCCGGCGTCCCGCCGGCCAGTTTCTCCGCAGCGCTTGCATAAACCTTCTCAAACGCCGTTTCCCCCCGCGCCGGCGGCAGCGCGCTGCATTTCTTGATCTGCTCCGAAATCAGCGCGCGCATCCACGCTTCAATCGCCGCCAATTCTTCGCTCGTCGCCAGCTTGCGTTCAATCAGCCGCCCGCGCAATCGCTCAATCGGATCGCGCTCATGCCAGCGCCGCTCCTCTTCCTTGTCGCGGTACGCATTCTGATCGCCGCGGCTGTGCCCCTTCATGCGCCACGTTCTGCATTCGAGCAACACCGGCGACCCGCCGCGCGCGAGCGCCAGCGCCGCGCGCACTTGATCGTGCACAAGCTCAACATCGTTGCCATCGATCGATTTATTGAGCATGCCATACGCGTCGCCGCGCTTGGCAATGTTCATACCCGCGACGACCGACGCCGCAGGCGTGGACATGCCCCATCCATTGTTCTCGCAGAGAAAAACAATCGGCAGCTTGTAGATCGCCGCCATGTTCAAGCTCTCGTGAAACGTGCCTTGATTCGTCGCGCCGTCGCCAAAAAATGAAATCACCGCGTGCGGCGTTTTGCGCCGCTTGAGCGCCAGCGCCAGCCCCGTCGCGACCGGCATCCCGCCGCCCGTGATGCCGTTCGAGCCCATGAAGCCGACTTCGACGCCAGCCATGTGCTGCGTGCCGCCCTTCCCGCCGCTGTACCCTTCGCCGCGCCCGTACAATTCGGCCATAATGCGAAAGAGGTCGCCGCCCTTCGCCAGAAAATGCCCATGCCCGCGATGATTGCTGACGACCAGATCGTCATTCGTCAAACACGAACACGCGCCGACGGCAACGGCTTCCTGTCCCGCCGAACTGTGAAACGTCCCCGGCAGCCGCCCCGCGCGCGCCTCATCCTCCATCATCGTCTCGAAAGTGCGGATCAAAACCATGCGCTCAAAAAAAGCAAGCGGATTGGGGTGCGGCGCGGAAAACGGATTTGCAAGCTCGGGCATTATAGAATCCAGTGCGTAAAAGTAGGACGGGCTGCCAGCCCGTCCGTGGCGCGAATAGTCGCGCGGATACTACTTTACTCAACGAACCCCACAACGCCAAGCTCAACGCCAATTTAAGCGCGCCCCTTTCATTTGGTCTATTTGGCTCATTTGCCCTGTGCGTCCTATTGGCCCTATACGCCCTATTAATCGCGCCATTGACCGCGAGAAGCCCCTGCCAACTCAAGCCCCACCCCCAAACAGCCGACATTCCTTACAGCGCATTCCCATGGGGGCAAGGGGACCATGTCCGCACAATTCTCATTCGCCGCGCGCGCGGCGAGCATCGCCGTCTGCCTATCGCTCTCTGCCTCGTTCGCCGCCGAACCGGCCCCGTTAAGCGGCACCGCGCCCGTGCAACCGCCTGCGAAGAAATTCCAACTTCTCTTCCTCACCCAATCCATGGGCTTCAAACACGCCGTCGTCACGCGTCCCACGAATGGCGCGCTCTCCGTCGCTGAATCCGCCCTCGCTGAAATCGGCAAACAAAGCGGCGTCTTCGATGCCGAATGCACCCAAGATGCCACGCAGATCACTCCCCAAAAACTAAAAACGCTCGACGCGCTCGTCTTTTTCACCAGCGGCGATCTGCCCATCAAACCCGCTGCATTCAGCGCAATTCAGGATTGGCTGCGCGGCGGCAAAGCCTTCATCGGCATTCACAGCGCCGCGGACACGTTCAAGGAATTTCGGCCCTATTACGAAATGCTCGGCGCCACGTATCTGCGCCACCCCTGGACACACGGCGCAACGGTCATAAATCTCGACCGCGAACACCCCGCAACGAGAATGTTCCCCGCTCAATTCGAATGGAACGACGAACTGTGCGAGTACCGTTACTTCGATTCCAAAAAAGTGCGCGTGCTGCTCGCGCTGGATATGGCTCAATCCGAACCCAAGCTTCCCAAACTGGTGCCGGTCAGTTGGGTCCGCGATTATGGCAAAGGCCGCGTCTTCTATACGAATTTCGGAAACTCCGAAGCGATCTGGAACGAAGAACTTTTCCGCGCGCATCTGCTCAACGGAATGCGCTGGGCGCTGAAGCTCGACGAAGGCAGCACCGAACCGAATCCCGACGCAACCGCAAAAGTAGACACGAACGCGCGCTTGGCTGTGCTCGACACCGAAAAATCGTGGCTGGCCAAAGCCGCCAAAACCGTCGCCGCCGATCCGCCCGCCATTCTGGCCGCCGCCGAAAAAATTGCCGCCGAAGACAAAGCGCGTTTCCTCAAACTCCACGAACAAATCGCCGCCGCCATCGCCGGCGAAAAATCGCGCGAAGCCGCGTTGAAGAAAAATCAGCAGCCCGGCGAAGCCGACATGAAGCTCGTTCGATCCCGCCGCGCCGAAATCATCGCTGCAATTCAATCAAAGTAGAACTGTACCGCCGGCGTCCCGCCGGCAATTTGTCGCGCGAAGCGCGCCGCCGCCGTTCCCCTCTCCCTCCGGGAGAGGGCCGACGGGCGTACCCGTCCGCGGGGTGAGGGGAAACCATTGCAACCAAAACCAATCCCACAGTGTATTCCCTTCTCAGCCGTCAAATAATTGGAACCCGTCATGCAAAATCTCCTCGCCCTCAGCTTGTTCGTAGCCGCTTCCTTGCACGCTCTCGCTGCGGACACAGCCTGGCCCGCCTGGCGCGGCCCCAACCGCGATGGCGTCGCCGCCATCCCATTTCAACTCCCCGCCGCGTGGCCCAAGAAGCTGACCGAAATCTGGAGCGTCCCCGTCGGCCCCGGTTATTCCTCGCCGATTATTGACGGCAAAACAATCTACCTGCAATCGCGCACTGACACTGACGAACTCATCGCCGCATTCGATGCGTCGAACGGACACAAGTTGTGGGAAGTAAAACTCGAATCCATCAAAGATCCCATGCAGCACGAGCCGGCCTCAACGCCCGCATTTCACGACGGCGCGCTCTACATTCATTCGCTCACCGGTACGGTTCACAAAATCGACTCGAGCGGAAAGAAAATCTGGCGGCGCGATCTGCCGTCTGAATGGAAAGGCGAAAAATACCGCGGCATGTACGGCGTCGCCGCGTCGCCGTTGGTCGTCGGCGACACGCTCGCGCTCCCCGTCGGCGACAAGGAAACCGGAAAAGCAATCGCGCTGAAACTCAGCGACGGCTCAACGGCTTGGGAACAACCAACCGATGCCCCGGGTTACAGTTCGTTTTTAGCGATGAAATTAGGCGGCGAGGAATATCTGGCAACGCTGCTCTTCAATACTCTCGCGGTGTTCAAGAAAGACGGCGCGCGATTCGTGACGGCGTGTAATTTCGAACTTGCCGGCGGCGCCGACGGCAACGCCGCCACGCCCGTCGCGCTCGGGCCTGATCGCTTGCTCATCACAGGCCACGACGCCACAATCGCACTGAAAGTCGCGCCGGGCGCGGCGAAATGCGAGCCGCTTTGGAAGATCGAAGAGGCGGGGGGTCTATCGACGCCTGTTTTTGCAAACGGCCGCATTTATCTCCATAACGAAAGCAGCGTGCTGTGCCTCGATCCCGCGAATGGCCAGACGATTTCGAAGCTTGATCTTGCAGCACAGTATTGCGCGCTCGTTGCGTGGGACGGCGTGCTGGTTTGCCGCCTGCACGAAGGCACCTTGAAATTCATCGACATCCGCAAACTGGAAATGAAACTGCTCGCCGATTATCCAGCCGCGGAAGAAGCGGTGGAGAGTTGGAGTTCCCCAACACCGATTGCGCCGGCGAAGCTGGTGATGCGCACCGGCGGGAAGCTGGTGTGCTTGACGTGGATCCCTTAGCGCAACCCAATAATTTCTCCCCTCTCCCCTTGGGGGAGAGGGGCCGGGGGTGAGAGGTGGCCGCGATAGCGGCAGTTCGCGGCCCGCTTAATAACTCTCCGCCATCACCACGCGCCGCGCGCTCGGTTTCCTCGTGAGAATGCACGTTCCCGCGCCCTTCGCGTCGTCCGGCACCTGGCTATCCAGCGGAATATTCCGGATGCTCGTCTGATACTTCTTCGCCATCGCGTCCTCTTCCTCGCGCGATCCCGCCCAATGCACCCACGCGAACCCGCCGCCTTCTTCTTTGAAGAATTTCTCGTACTCCTCCATCGTGTTGATCACGCGCGTGCGTTTCGTTCTAAAGGCCAGCGCGCGCTGGAATAAATCATTCTGCATTTCGTCGAGCAGCGGCTTGATGCGCGCAAGCGCTTCGGCTCTTGGCAAGAATGACTTCTTGCGCGCGCGCTGCGCTTTCTCGTCTTCGCCGGGAATTTCGATCACGAAGCGGCGCGCCACGCATAGCGACCCGTTGTCCAAATCCTTCGGCCCGATTTCAATCCGCAGCGGCACGCCTTTGCATTCCCAATCGTAATACTTCGCGCCCGGCGCCATGCCTTCGCGGCGATCCACGGCCACGCCGATGCCTTGCGCTTTGAGTTCCGCTTCGACCGCGTCGGCCTCTTTGTACACGCGCGCCTTTTCCTCGTCTGTTTTGTAAATCGGCACGATGACGACGTGCGTCGTCGCAAGTTTCGGCGGCAGAATCAATCCCGTGTCGTCCGAATGCGTCATGATCAGCGCGCCGATCAAGCGCGTCGAAACGCCCCAGCTTGTCGCGTAAACCAGTTCGCGCTTGCCTTCCTTGTTCTGGAACGTCACGTCAAACGCGCGCGCAAAATTCTGGCCGAGATAATGGCTGGTGCCGGCTTGCAGCGCTTTGCCGTCCTGCATCATCGCTTCGATGGAGAGGCTTTCGACGGCGCCGGCGAAACGCTCGCCCGCCGTTTTCGCGCCCCGCACGACCGGCACGGCCATCACGTTTTCAGCAAAATCCGCGTACACGTCCAGCATCCGGTACGCTTCTTCGATCGCTTCCTTCTCCGTCTCATGAGCCGTGTGGCCTTCCTGCCACAGAAATTCGGCTGTGCGCAGAAACAAACGCGTGCGCATTTCCCAGCGGACCACGTTCGCCCATTGGTTAATGAGAATCGGCAGGTCGCGGTAACTTTGAATCCACTCTTTGTAGGCGCTCCAGATGATCGTCTCGCTGGTCGGGCGCACGATCAGCGGCTCTTCGAGCTTGCTCGCCGGATCGACTTCGACGCCGGTGTGATCCGCGTTCGCGCGCAGGCGGTGATGCGTCACGACCGCGCATTCCTTCGCGAAGCCTTCAACGTGCTGCGCTTCTTTACTCAAGAAACTCACCGGAATGAAGAGCGGAAAGTACGCGTTGACGTGTCCAGTCGCTTTGAAGCGCGCGTCCAATTCGCGCTGCATCTTCTCCCAGATCGCGTACCCGTTCGGCCGGATCACCATGCAGCCGCGCACGGCGCTGTGGTCGGCGAGCTGCGCTTCCTTCACGATGTCGAGGTACCAGCGCGAATAATCCTCCGCGCGCGGCGTGATGCGTGGTGCAGGCGTCCCGCCTGCACGTTTCTGCTGTTGTGGTGCAGGCATCTTGCCTGCATTGTTCTGATCGGCCATGCGCCGTGATGCTCCTTTAGAATTCGCTCATTCTTCTTCGAGAATGAAGCTCACCTTTATATATAATCAGCGCGGATTTTGTAGAACACATCCGTGAAATCGAGTATGGTAACGAGCAATCCACTGAACAGGGAACTTTGCGGAGGGGAATCCAATGAGTCAACCGGTGCAAGACGGCGCGCAGCCGCCGAAGAAAAAAGGCGGCTGCATGGGCTGCAGTTGGGCGTGCATTATTCCAGCGGGATGTCTTGGAGTGTTGTTTCTCGGCTGCGCGGGTGTCGGCGGCTTTTTCTATTGGGGCATCAGCCAGATCAAGAAGGCCCCGATCTTCGCGGAATCGGTCAAACGCGCGAAAGAGAACCCTGAAGTCCAGGCGCAACTCGGCACGCCAATCGAGGAAGGCTGGATGATACAGGGCAATATCAATTACGTAAACGGAAGCGGCTCGGCCGACTTCACAATTCCAATTTCCGGTCCAAACGGTTCGGCCAAGATTCACGTCGTCGCCACCGCGGTAAACGACAAGTGGACGTACACATCGTTGAGCGTCGTCACCGATAAAAAGGAAATCAATCTGCTGCGGCCCGGCGAAAAAGAGCCGGACTTATGACGCGCTGCACGCCAGCTCGCCGATGCTTTTGCCAAGCACCGGATGCCGCGCTTCCGGCGCAATCTCCGCCAGCGGAATAAGCACAAACGCGCGTTCGTGCAAGCGTGGATGCGGCACGCGCAAATCCGGTTCGTCGATCACCAGATCGTCGTAAAGCAGCAGATCGAGATCGATCGTGCGTGGCAAATTGCGTTCCTGCGACGAACGGTCGCGCCCCAGCGCGCGTTCCACATCCAGCAACGCAGCAAGCAATTCGCGCGGCGAAAGATTCGTCGAAAGCTGCGCCGCGCCGTTCAAATAATCCGGCTGCCCCGGCGGCCCGCCGACAGCTTTTGTTTCAATAAACGCCGACACTTTCTGAACGCGAATACCGTCGCGCGCGTTCAACATTTCAAGCGCGCGCCTCAGCGTCGTTCCGCGCTCGCCCAGATTCGCGCCCAAACCGATGAAAGCCGTGTGTTCCATTGCGCGCGATAGTCTCTCGCAAAGGCGCGAAGGCGCAAAGGGAAACTCCTTTTTACGCCGCCCTCCGTTTGAATTCGTTTCTACCTGATCCCCTTAGTGAAGATTCGCGCGATTCGTTGTTTACCCTGTATGGTTTTCGCTGTTCTCCGCGCCTTTGCGTCTCTGCGTGAGCACAAAAAAAGCGGGGCCACCCAGAGGCGGCACCGCTATTTCAAATCACCCTACTCTTAAACGTATCGGTTACCGGAAACTTTCAAGCGCAACGGAGTGGCACGCACTCCCAGGGACATTCCGTCACCCAAACGTCGAGGCGTTTTTCATCTGGATCACCGATGTGTCCGAGTAGGTGCGGCCGATGGTCGTGCCGGAAATCGAGATCGTGCGGCCCACCATCGGACTCATGTCCACGTCGGAGGGTTCGATGATGTAGCGCGAGACCACGTCGCCGTTGAGCAGCACGTATTTGACGCCGGCGATCTTCGAGTTCGACACGCGCTGCAGCGTGCCGACGTCCGACACGAGCGAGCGTTTTTCGGGCGGAATGACGTTCATTCCGGCCTCTTTGGATTTGGGCGGCTCGGCGGTAGCCTGCATCCACTGCTTCAAATAATCCTTCGACTGTTCGCCCACGCGGCGGTCGATGCTCTTGCCATCGTTAAAAATCACCAGGCACGGCAGGTTCGAGATGCCGTAGCGGCGCACGAGCGCGGGCGCTTGATCGACGTCGATGCGCACGACTTTGACTTTGCCTTTGTACTCGCCGGCCAGTTCATCCATGATCGGCGCGGTGCGGCGGCAGGGCATGCACCAGGTTGCGCCGAAATCGACCAGCGCGACGCCTTTGTACTGCGCGATTTCGCTTTCAAAATTCTGGTCGTCTACGATCACGGCGAGAGGCGACGCTTCGGGCGCTATCGCTTTGGAAGCGCCGCGCGCGGTGAGTTCCACGGTTTCGCCGGCGGATTTCTTTTCTTTCTGCTCCGGCGCGGGAGCGGATGGTTCGATCACGGCCGGAACGGCCGGCGCGATTTTCGACGGCGCAGAACCGGCGCTGGTGGCGGCGTCGTCGAGCGTTTCCGCCACGACTGTCTTCGGTACCGTCGGCATCACATATTTCTTCTGCATTTCGCGGATGCGCAGCGGCACGTAGTCGGCGTTGTAATTCGCTTCGGTCGGTTCGTCTTTGGCGAGTTCGAAATCGTCGAGCACCACGGGCTTGTCGGCCTTCAACACAATCTGACGTGCGGGCGCGCTGTCGGCGCCGGGTTCGGGCAAGCGCGCGGCGGACGAATCGTTGAAGGCGGAGAACGTGGCCTGCTCGTCGAGTTTGCGTTTGTTTTCGGCGGCAATGCGCGCGGTTTCTTCTTCGGCGCGTTTCTTCTCCGCGGCGATTCGCGCCAGTTCCGCTTCTTCTTTGATTTTGCGCGCGGCGGCGGCTTTCACGGCTTGTTCTTCGATCTGCTTGCGCTCAGTGAGTTTCGCGGCCTCTTCCTCGGCGCGCTTTTTCTCCGTGGCGATCCGCGCGAGCTCAAGTTCTTCAGCCTGCTTGCGCGACGCGGCGAGCTTCGCGGCTTCCTCGTCGGCTTGCTTGCGCGCGGCGGCCTTTTGCGCGGCGTCTTCTTCGATTCGCTTGTGCTCCGACGCCACACGCGCGGCTTCGGATTCTTCGACGCGCTTCTTCTCCGCGGCGACCCGCGCGGCTTCCGCTTCGTCGGCGCGTTTGCGCGCGTCGGCGGCGCGAGCGGCTTCTTCGTCGGCGATGTGTTTCTTTTCGGAAGCGATCTTGGTCAGTTCAACGATCTCGGCCTTTTGCTTCGATTCCTCCGCGGCATGAGCGGCCAGCGATTCGGCGAGGCTCTTTTTGTCCGCGGCGGTGCGGGCGAGCATCTCATCTTCAGCTTTGCGCTTGGCGTCGTAAAGGCGCGCGATTTCGTCTTCGAGCGTTTTCTTGCGGGCCAGCGCGGCGCGTTCCTGTTCGGCCAGATCAGCGCGGCGGCGCGCGTCCGCGGCGGCGCGAATGGCATCGGCTTCTTCGAGCCTTTTTTTGTCCGCTTCCTTCTTCGCAAGTTCTTCCTGCTCGGTTTTGTGGCGCGCTTCAGCGGCGAGGCGCGCGCTTTCGGTTTCCTGCAAAAGTTTCTTTTCGCGCGCGGCGCGAGCGGCAGCGTCGGCCTGGTCTTTTTCTTTGAGCTTCGCCAACGTGGCGATTTCGGTTTCAAGCGCGAGCTTTTTCTCGGCGGCTTTCTGAGCCTGCGCTTCCAATTCAGTGCGTTTGGCTTCGGCGGCGAGGCGTGCGGATTCAGCGTCCTGCAGGCGCTTCTTCTCAGCGGCGACGCGGGCCTTTTCGTCGTCCTCCGCTTTTTTCTTCGCTTCGCTCAGCTTGGCCAATTCGTCTTCGAGCGCTTTCTTGCGTTCGGCGGCGGCTTTGGTCTGCGTCTCGATCTCGACTTTTTTCGCGGTCTGCGTGCGGCCTTCATCTTCCAAGCGCTTGCGTTCCGCGGCGAGGCGCGATTGTTCTTCCAATTCCAGTTTGCGCTTGGCTTCAGCGGCGACGCGCGCCGTTTCAGCGTCGTCGGCGCGCTTCTTATCCGCGGCGACGCGCGCAGCTTCATCTGCTTCAGCTTTCTTGCGCGCGTCGGCGAGCTTCTCGATTTCGGATTCGAGCGCTTTTTTACGCTCGTCGGCGGCGAGCGTCTGCGTGTCGAGTTCAGCCTTGCGCGCTTCAGCGGCCTTGCGCGCCAACTCCGCTTCCTCGATGCGCTTCTTCTCCGCGGCAATGTGCGCGAGTTCTTCCTGCTCGGCTTTTCTGCGCGCATCGGCGACACGCTGAGCCTCAGCTTCTTCGAGACGCTTTTTCTCCGCGGCGGCTTTGGCCAGCGCTTCTTGTTCAACTTTGATTTTCGCGGCAGCGGCGCGGGCTGCGTCCGCTTCTTCCTGGCGCTTCTTTTCAGCGGCGGCTTTCACGGATGCGCCCTGATCGGCTTCACGCTTTGCGGCAGAATTATTCAGCGGCGCGGCGAAGATGGGCTGCGCGCTCTCGGTCTTTACCACATCGCGAGCGGCGAGATTGCTCTTCGGCCAATTCGTTTCCTGCTGGAAGACGACGACCTCTCCGGCGTTGGCATCGGGCTGAGCCGCGTGTTTCGGCGCGGGCTTGGACGCCGCGGCGGGCACGTCAACGGTCTCGCCGAAATTATGCTCGCGCTTGGCCGAAGACAGTTCGACGGCTTCGCCGGCATTCCCGCTCCCTTGCGGTCGCGGTTCTTCAATGCGTTTTGAGATCGCGACAGTGTCGGCGGGCGCGGGCGGTTCGACGCCAACCACGACGTATTTGGCGCTGATGTACGCGCGCGCGGCCGGCGGAGCTTGAACCTGATACCAATCGCCTTTTTCAGCGACGATGGCCACGTGCGCGCCGCGATCGAGCACGGCCAATTCGGGCGCCGTGCTCATGCCCTGGCTCATGATGCGCGCGCGGTTGGTGCGGACGGTGCCGATGTGGCCGTCGGCGGAGGAAACTTGAATCGTGTCGCGCAGCACCCACGCGGGGACGTTGTGCGGCCATTCGATTTCGAGCCAATTGTTCTGCGCGGGTTTGGCGCGCACGTAATCGCCGCTGCGCAGTTGCGTCACCGCCTGATTCGTTGTGCTCGGACCCGTGCGGATGTTGACCGAATCGGCGCTGACGCGTGCCCAACTCATGCCGTCGCCGGCGGAATCGGCGGAAGAAGAGGAAGCGGAACGCGCGGCGTTTGCGTTGGCCGGCGCGGATTCGAACGCCCGGACGGCGCCGAAGACAAAAGCTGCGGACGCCACGATCGGCGTCACAAACTTCAACAGGCTGAAGCGACGATAATGCATACCCTATGCGACCCCCCCATGAGTCAGGATGATAGGTTGTATCGTCGCAACACGAGGAGTGGCTAAAGGTAAAAGCATGACGCTACCTTGCGAATTTTCGCTCCCCTCCCACGGTTTCTGATTGAATTGACCCATCATCGCCGATATTGCCTTCAAAGGGAAGGGAATTTCGCCGAAAATGGAATGAACGTGTGCGGAAATAAAGCGGCACGATGCACAGGTGAAATTTGAGGGCGGCAGGAGTGCCGCCCCGCCTACGATTGATTCGGCCATGACCATCAAATCACAAATCGAATACGCCTGTCCAGCCTGTGCGCTCGCCTGGCTGCCCTATGCGCCAGGCTTAAGCTGCCCCAAATGCGGGCGAGCGGTTCCGGAAACTGAAGTGACCGCGATTGTTCCAGAGACGCTCGAATCCGCGAAATTCAACAAAAGATTATACGGAAAATTTGAATTGGAATTCTGGCTGACGCGGCGTCTGGGCGACCGCTATTTCCAATGGGCCTTCAAAGCGCTGGATGTGGCCGAGAAGATTTCGGAATTATCGGCCGAAAAGGCGGCGCTGGCGGCGATCATGGAGTTGGATTTGGAAGAAATGACGCCGTACCGCGAGCATATTCTGGGCTATCTGACGGCGGTGGTGGAGGCGTGGCAAAAAGCGCGCACGGCGAATCCGGCGGAGTGGGAGAAGATTCCGGAGCCGGAGAAGCCGTTTTTTGGGCGGAAGATTGTGGAGTGAGGACGCGCTAAATAGGTTGCTTCGCCGGTTCGAAGCGCAAGACCATTAATTGCTCGCTGCGCAGGCCGAGCGATTCAAACACTCGCCCGTCGCGGTCGCTGAATTCGATTTCATACGCGGAGCCGTTCGCAAGAATTTCGACGACGGTTCCGACTTGGCCGCGCTGAAGATTGCGTTCAGGCAGATCAACGGCGAGCGCAACCACGTCGAGAAGTTCAATATTATTGCTCATGCTTCGCTTTCCTGAACGTAATTCTTTGAGTGCCTTCGCCCCTCGTTCGTCCTATTATGCGACTTGGAGAAAGGCCATGCCTCGTTTCGCATCCATCGTAATCTGTGCCCTGCTTGTTTCGAGCGCGTATCTTGTTTACGCCCGCTTCATCGATGGCCCCGCGCACAGCGATCCGTCGATTCCCATTCCATACTCCAATAAGGAGGGCAAGCCCATGCTCGCTGAATTGACATCGCCGACGACAAGAGAATCCGCGAGCGTTGCGCTGATTGACCGCGATCAGCCGCGCCACGTCGAAACCGCGACATTTGCGCTGGGGTGATTCTGGGGACCCGACTCCGAGTTCGGAGCGATTCCCGGTGTCGTGCGCACGCGCGTCGGATACGCGGGCGGGACGTTGAAGAATCCGACGTACCACAATCTTGGCGACCATTCCGAGTCGATACAAATCGATTTCGATCCGACGAAACTCACCTACGAACGGTTGCTCGACAAATTCTGGCACGCGCACAATCCCTGCCGCGCGGAATACAGCCGCCAATATCGTTCGGCGATTTTTTACCACAACGACGAGCAGAAGAAGCTTGCGCTGGAGACGATGCATCGCGAAGAGGCAACGCGTGGAAAAATCGCGACAGCGATCGTGCCGGCAACCGAATTTTACCTCGCGGAAGATTATCACCAGAAATACGCGATTCGCTGTTCATCGGAATTGTCCGCGGAATTCAACGCGATGTATCCGAAGCTGAACGATTTCGTCAATTCAACCGCGGCGGCACGCGTGAATGGGTATCTGAATGGGAGCGGGTCGCGGGCGCAGTTCGAAGCGGAGGCGCCGGAGTTGGGGCTTTCAACGAAGGCGGTGGAGATTCTGAGAAGGCGGATGCGGGAGTGAACAACGATTTTGGATCAAGCGCTTGCCATCGCCGGCGGTGAACTCAGCGGATCGTAACGCAGCACCATCAATTGCTCCGGACGCAGCCCCACGGATTCAAATGCTCGTCCGTTGCGGTCGCTGAACTCCACTTCAAATGCGGTTCCGTTGGCAAGAATTTCAACGACTGTGCCGACTTGGCCGCGCAAAAGGTTATATTGCGGCAGGTCTGTCGTAAGCGCGTCCACATCATGAAGTTTCGCCGAATCTTGCGTCACGGCTGCAATGTTCCTTTGAACACTCTCTCAATGTCGCGCGCTCCGTGCAGAACACGGACGATTTGGATACTCGTTGCTGTTGCCTGATAAAAGATCACGTATTTTCCGCTTATAGCACTTCGCAGCCCGCTCGAAATATCGTCCCGAATTCTCCCGATCTGCGGAAATTCACGCATGCGCTGATAGACGCAATCGATGTCGCGAACAACGCGATCAGCGGCATCGATATCCCGCTCGGCGATATATTGCCATATTTCGCGGACGTCTTCGAGCGCGTTCTCGGACTGAATCAACTCGATCATTTTAGTGATTCGCCCGGGTTTTCCGAGCAGCGCGCAACTCGGCAAGCATCTTTTCGGTTTCTACCGGATAAACGCGCCCCTGCTCGATATCTTCGATTCCCTTCGCAATATCGCGTTTCAACGCCTCGCACTTCCTCTGCTGTTCGTCGTCCTGTTCCATTAATAATCGCACCGCTTCTTGCACCGCGTCGTCAGCCGACGGGAACTGTCCGTTTGCAACTTTGGATTTTACAAACTCATCCAATTCAGGCGGAAGCGAGATGATCATGGCAAACAAACTCCTTTTGAAACATTATCTTTCATATCGGCTCATTGTCAATCCTGGCACCACTACTTCGCCGCCCCGCTCACATTCATCTTCGCCGTATAATGCAAAGCCGCATTCGCCGCATACGAATGCCCCGGCAATTTGATCGACACCGGCACTTGCACCGCCACGTTTTTCGCGTCGGCGTTCGTCAATCCCGACGCGGCCAGCGCGGCGGAGTAGCTTCCTTTTTTGAAACTCAGCGCAAATTTTGACACGCCGTTCTTGGGCTTCGTCGCGATGGTGAGGCTTGCGCCGGCGGCGGTTTTGGCGTGGCCTTTTGCGTCGAGTAAGAACGTCTGCGTAATGCCGCTGATGTTTACGTCCACTTCCGCGCCGTTGAATTTCAGCGCCGCGGGCACGGCCAGCGTGCCGCTGAACGTCATCGAATCCGCCGGCTTCGAACCCGGCTTGAAATTCAGTTTGATCGACGCTTTCACAATGCTCAGTCCGCTGGTCGTGTCGATCGTGACGCTCATCTGCGACGACGCGACGCCGCCTTTGCCGTCGCTGGCGCTGACGGTCGCCGTATACGCACCTGATTTCGTGTAGAAGTGGCTGGGCGCGGCGCCGGCGCCTTGCACGCCGTCGCCAAAATCCCACGCGAACGCAATCGGGTCGTTGTCCACATCGGTCGCGCTGACAGTGAAATCGACTTCCTCATTCACCAGCGCATTTTGCGGCGTGAGGCCGGCCGAGACGATCACTGGGGCGTGATTTTTCGGCTGCACCAGCACCGTCACCACTCCCGTCGCGACTTTTGGATCGGGCACGCCCAGCGACAGGCCGTTATCGGTGATCGAATAGCTGAACGAGTCCGCGCCAGTAAACTGCGGCGGCGGTGTGTACGTGATGTTCGCGCCGTTGAGCGCCACGCTGCCGCCCTGCGAACTCGCCAGCGTCACGCCGGTGACCGTCAGTGTCTGCGCGCTTTCGCTCGGCGGGCCGGGGATGTCGTTGGCCAAAAGGATGCTCTTGGAAAACGTCAGCGCTTCGTTTTCGAACGCGATGATGCTGTCGGGAAACGCCGTCGGCGGCTGGTTGATGGCACCGACGTTGACGGTCACGGTCCCCGTTGCGGTTTTCGGATCGGGCGTGCCGTCGGTCAGTCCGTTGTCAGTAATTGTGTACGTAAATGTATCCGTGCCGGAAAATCCGCTCGGCGGCGTGTACGTGACGACGTTGGCGTTGAGCGTCACCGTGCCGCCTTGCGTCGAAGCCGCCGATACGCCAGTGAGTGTGAGCGTTTGCGCACTTTCGTTCGACGGGCCGGGCGAATCGTTGGACAACAGCACGCTGACGGCAACCAGCCGCGGCGAATTTTGCTGCGCGGTGATCGTGTCCGGATTTGCGATGGGCGGCTGATTCACAGCGGTGACATTTACCGTAACTGTACACGTGCTGCTCTTGGGATCGGGCGCGCCGTTGGTGGTGCCGTTGTCGGTGGCCGTATAGATAAACGTGTCCGCTCCGTAGAAATGCAGCGGCGGTGTGTAGCTGACGATCGCGCCATTTAAGACGACCGTCCCGCCTTGCGTGCTGGTGGCGCTGACCGCGGTCACGGTGAGCGTCTGCGAACTTTCGTTATCCGGGCCGGGTGCGTCGTTGAGCAGCAGAAAACTGGCCGCAACATCGAGCGGCGCGTCTTCCGGCGTGGTGACGGTGTCGGGATTAAGGATCGGCGGATCGTTGACTTCGGTAACAGTGACCAACACCAATCCGGTCGCGCTCGCGGGCGGCGCGCCGTTATCCGTCACGGTCACCGTGAACGAATCGGCGCCGTTGAAATGCGCCGGCGGCGTGTACGTCACGTTATTTCCGTTGAGCGCGACCGTGCCGCCTTGCGTGCTTGCGGCGCTGACGGCGGTGAGCGCCAGCGTCTGCGCGCTTTCGTTGCTGGGACCGGGCGAATCGTTGGCCAGCAGCAGCGCGGCGGCAATTTGTATTTGCGCATTCTCAGCAGTCGTGACGTTCACGGGATTCGTAATCGGCGGCTGATTCGTAGCCGGGTCGGTGACGTTCACGTTGACTATCCCCGTCGCTGTTTTGAAATCGGGCACGCCATTGGTCGTGCCGTTATCGGTGACCGTATAGGTAAAAGTGTCCGGCCCGATGTAATTATTCGGCGGCGTGTACGTCACGGTTGTTCCGTTGAGCGCCACCGTCCCCGCTTGCGCGCTGGTGGGGCTGACCGCGGTGATTGTCAGCGTCTGGTTGCTCTCGTTCATCGGGCCGGCGATGTCGTTGGCCGTCAGCGAACTCGCCAAAATCGACAGCGGCGTGTTCTTCGGCGTGTACACGTTATCCGGATTGGCGGTGGGCGGCTGATTGACCTCGGTGACAGTCACCGTCACGGTGCCCGTCGCCGTTTTGTAATCGGCGGCGCCGTTCGACGTGCCGTTATCTGTAATGGTGTACGTGAACGTGTCGTTGCCATTGAAGTTCGCCGCCGGCATATACGTAACGGTGCTGCCGTTGAGGCTCACCGTGCCGCCTTGCATGCTGGCGGCGCTGACCGAGATGACGGTCAGAATCTGGACGTGTTCCGCGCCGGGGCCCGGAGAGTCGTTCGCCAGCAGCGTCGCCGCCGGAATTTGAAGCAAGGTGTTTTCGGGCGTGGTGACGTTGTCGGGATTGGCGACGGGCGGATTGTTGAAGGGCGAGACATCGTTAACAAGCTGATCGTATGCGAGTTTCGTCGCCGCGCTCGCGTTGACTGTGGTAAGCTGCGTGCCCAGCAGCGTCAAATCTTTACTGTCAATCACGCCGTCGCCGTTGAGGTCCGCGGCGGGATTGAACTGCGTGTTGTTCGACGCCAACAGCGTGCGGAAAATGGTGATATCGTTGGGCGTGTACTGGCCATCAAAATCCGTGTCGCCCAATCCCGCGCCATTGATCGTGGACGTATAAAATCCGGGGAAGCGCTGAACATTCACGTTGCCCGTGCGTTCGAAACTGACGACTGAAAAGACGTGATTCCCGTTCGACACATTGTTGAATCCGTACGCGAACAAATCGCGATCGATCTTGCCGGCTTGCGTTTGAGCGCTGGTCATGTTGATGATGTCGGCGCTGGTTTTTGACGCGGGCAAATCCATGAAGACATGCACTGAATTGGCAGTCTGGTCAGTCGAACGTACGCGAAGCTGGCGATTTTCGTTCACGCCCACAACGAGCGGATTGAAGCTATCGATAGCAGAAAGCGGTGGCTTACGATCGACGTAAATCGTCTGTCGAAAATCGGTGAAAATCGCCGGTCCGCCGTCGTCGCGATGGCGATAGCAGCGCACGGTGATGAAATGCATGCCTTCGCTCAATTTGGTCGCATCGATCGTTTGGACATACGTGCCGTTGCCGTTGGGATCGAAGTAGCCCGGATTATGCTGCGTGACGAATTCTTCGAAGCCGTAATTGGTCGCGCCGGGCGTGGTGTAATCGACGCGCCCGTTGCCGTTCACGTCGATGCCTTCGTCGATGCGAATCAGCGCGTTGTCGCCGTCCGCTTCGCGTTCGCGGATGCTGCCGAGCAGATTCACGGGAATCGTCGTCAGCTTGACTTGAAACGAATCCGCGGTGATGACTTCCATGTCGTTGATGCGCGTCGTCCCGTTGGTCGCGGCCGTGGGCGTGCCGCCGGCGATGGTGAACGCCACGTTGGTCAGCGAGAGCGTGCCCTGCGGCGCGGGCAATCCATAAATAAGGTAGCCGTTGCCCGTGAAATTGTTCGTCCCCGGCGCAACGTTGCGCAGAAAGCGCACGTTCACCGTGTGGTCATTGTTCACGACCAATAATTGTGGCACGTCCTGAAATGGATTCGACGTGCCGCTCGCCGCGTTGCCGGTCAGTTCGATCAATCGCGTGCCGCCGTTAAAATTGGTCAGCAGCGTGCGGCTGTCGTAGCCGGCATCGGAGCGGTTGCTCAATAGCACCAGCGCCGAACCGCTGCGTTCATACGCGAAGTTCTCTTTTTCAAGCCAGCGCTCGACATAATTGCCGCGCCCATAGCGGTTGCGAATATCGACAAGTGCTGTGATCGTGTTGCCGTACATCCCGCCCAGCGCGTCGCCGCGCCCATCTTTAGGAAACGGGCGCGCGTTCGCGTCGCCGAATTCGTGCGCATTGAAATACACAATCGCGTTGCCTGGATTCATCAGCACGTACGCATAAGCCACATTGGACAAATCGGGGCCGAAGTCATCGTGGCTGCTCACGAACATCACGCCTTGCGAACCGTTGTGCAGGCCGTCGTCGTGAAAATCGAGCGAGGCGTTTTCGATGTTGTGCCAATCGTTGTTCAGCCCGTTGCTGCTCAGGTTGCTTTGCAGCGCGAAGAAGAGCGGGAAATCCAGCGTGTCGCGGTTGCCGCCGATGGTCCCCGGATCGTTGGGATTGATGGTCTTGACCACGAACGTCTGCAAATAATCCTGATTCCCGTCGTACGCTTCGGCAAACGCAAAGACGTTGCGCTGCTGGCCGTTGAGCAGATTGTGGAACGACGAGCGATACACGGCGCGGTCGTAATAATTCAACACGAAGCCGTCGAAATTCTTCGCCGCATCCAGCCGGAAACCGTCCACATTGCAAGTTTGCACCAGCCACTGCGTATGGCGCATCAAATAGCCCAGCACGTTTTCGGGCACCGGCGTGCCGTTGTAAGGGTTGGCCAGATTAAATGGGTAAATGGGAATGTTCTGCTCGCCCGTGTTGGGATCGTAAACGCGGATCGGATTCAAAGTCTGATCGGGATAAAATCGCGTGTTGTTGATGTCGGGAACATTGGCGATGCGCCCGAACGCGTACTTCGTGCCGGCGCGAATGTTTCCGCCGTCGTTGGGGCCGGCCACGATGCCGGGGACGGGGCTGCGGTAAAAACGCCAATTGGTCGTGTGGTCGATGTCGATCAATCCGGCCAGCCTCCCGTCCAGATCGCCGGTGGCATACTTCGAATGGAAATCGCCATCGACGGCCTGCGGCAGCGTGATGCACATCCCAGGATAGCCGCCCGCGTCGTAAAACGAAACTCCATTGCCGTCGGTGGAGCCGAGGTCGGAAAAGCCATCATGATTGAGCACGAGGTCGATGTAATAATCGCACGCCGCGCGGTGAACGGTTTTAATGACGGTCTTCAAGCCCGTTTCGGAACCGTAGAGCGTGTAGTTGCTGGGGCCGCCAAGATCGAAGCGGTCGTATTGGTCATAGCCGACGGAGGAGTTGCCCGAATCGGCGCGGCCGGGCGGCGGCGTAAACATGATCCCGTAACCGGCCTTGAAAATATCCGCCGCGCGTTCCTCGATAGTTTCGTAGCGGCTCTCGAAATATTGGAGAATCGCCGGCGCGGAGACGTCTTCGGCGCGGAGACTGTTGAAGCACACGCAGAGAACAGCGACGAAAAAAAATCTCACGCAGAGGCGCGGAGACGCAGAGGGAAGGGGAGAGTCATGCAAGGACATTGTTTTTCGCCGCGAAGGGCTGCGTATTTTAATGACTAAACGCCGCAATGTTAGTGTTTTTTCGCGGAGAAATGAGCGGAAAAATGCGTGACAATATTTTCAGAATTCGGGCCGCGACCAAACCATTTGTCATTTGTCAATTGTGATTTGTTATTTGTTATTTGGACTACAGCGCCGGCGAAAATGACAAATCTCAAATGACAACTGCCAAATGACAAATGGTCCGTTTAGAATTCCACCCACTCCAGCGCCCGCGCGCCCAATTTCATCGGAATCAGCCCTGCCGCCAGATTCAGCACCGTCACAAATCCCACGAACGGCAGCGCCCACACCGCATCGTTTTTGGGATGCCACGCCAGCGTGTCCACTTGCGGCAGCACCATAAAGCGGTGAAACAGCAGTCCGCCGCCGCCGACGGACGTCGCCACCAATCCAATCGCCAGCACCAGCGTCAGCGTCCCGCCGAATCCGGAGACGATCTTCGACGGGTTGTGCTCCTTGAAATTCGGAAACAACGCGCCCATGCCCACCGTCAGGCCGCTCAAGCCGAACGCGATCAGCAGCGCCATCCACACCTGCACGCCCAGCACCAGCGGCTCGCTGTGCTGCGCCAGATTCGACACTGTGGCCAAGGGCACGCTGATCAGCGCCGTGCCGCCGAACGCGAAATAAAACTTCGACCAGATGATCTGCCGCCGGCTGATCGGGGCCAAACCCAGAATCCAGAAGCGCTGCCCTTCCAGCGAAATCATCGGAAAAATAAAACGGCTGCAAATCGTCGCCAGCGTCATCGAGGCCGCGCCAAGATTCAAAAATTGCGTCATGTTTTTGTACAGTGGCTGGTCGATCGGATACGTGAGGCCCTGAATGTTGGTGTTGTAGATTAGCAAAATGCCGAAGAAAATAAGCACCTGCGCCCACTGCGCCGGATCGCGGAAAAACGTCTTCACGTCCTTGATCATTAGCGCCGCGACTTGCGGCTGGCGCATCGCAAACGGCTTGAACACGCGCTCGATCAGCGACGGCCCCGCGCGCCGCGCCGCGTTGCCCATGCCGTGCGCCGCCGAATACGCGCTTGCATACATCGACCCCGCCAGAAACCACCCCAGCGCCACGGCCAGCAGCGCGCTCGACAAAATCGCCGCCGCGAAGATTCCGCATATCCGAATGCCGTCCGTGCTTCCTTCGCCGACCCGCAGCAGCCCTTCTGCCATCCAATAATTGGGCGTCATGTAATGCCGCGCGAATTGAACTTTGCTCATCACCGCCGTGAACAACTGGTCCATCCCGCGGCTCGACAGGCCAAGGTGGGGGTCGTACAATTGATAGCCCACATAAACCGCCGCGCATGCCACCGCGGCGGCCGCGAGCGCGAGAATTTTCTTTTTATAGCGCGGCACCAGCGCCGTGAGCAGCAGGCCAATCAGCGCGCCCACGCCCGCCGGAAAGAGCACAAACGGCAGCGACATCAGCGCCGAGAGCGGATAAAAGCGCCAGTCGGCATGGGTCTGAATCCCCAGCGCCAGCATCAGCGGGCAACCCAGCGCGAAGACCGCCCACGACGAGTACAGCAGCGATTCGAAGAGCTTGTACAGAAAAATGGTTTCGCGCCGCAGCGGCATCGAGTACAGATGAGCTGTCTCATTCGATTTGAAAAGATTGGTAAACGAAATCAGCGCGTTTGAAAAAATGAGCATCACCATCAGCGCCATGAAAAAGATGCTCAAGCCGAGGTGAACCAGTTTCGTCCCCATCTGCGGCCCGGTTTTCAAGAACACAAAATGAATGCTGTCCATGAACGCCCAGAACAAGCCCAGCCAGAAAATGATGCCCGCAATCGTGACCACAACAATTTTCAGCCGCGATTCCTTGTGCGCGTTTTTGAGCGTGTTTTTGATGGAAATGAAGCGATAGCGCAGCAGCGTGAATAAAGGGAAGGCATTTGGCGGATTCGATGGCATGGCTTGCATGAGAAGGAATCCAGATTCGGACGACGAAGCGCACATCATAGTGCCGTCTAAGAGAGTTTTACAGACAAGCGGGGTTTGGCGTCACTCTTAGATGGAGCGCCGGCTTCCAGCCGGCTGGAAGCCGGCGCTCCATTTCCCATTTTGAGATTGACATCTCTAAAAAACAACTAAAGTAAGCAGCAACAGCATATAGTTTCATCGTCCACTTTACGTCTCGCGGGGAAAGCCTCGGCGTGCGTGGCGGGCTGTCCTTGCGGATTGGAAAATCCGTGCGACAATACGGCGATTACGGAGTGGGAAAACGTTTCGGCGCGGAGAGAAGACATGCGAGTGTGTTTGTCGTACCTGGTCCTGGCGGGATTCATCGCCATCTGCGGAGCGTCGTGCCGGGCCGGCGAGGTCGATCCGGATGAAGCGTACCGCCAGCACAAGCAGGAATTGGACCGCCAAATCCTTGCCGAGCGTGACAAGAAGATGAAGGAAAACGAGGCCGCCGCCGCGGCCTTGAAAGAAGCGCACGCCAAAGCCGCGCAGTTGCTCAAAGACACCATCACCGTGGACGGTGAAACCATCGAAGTCAAGGAACCCGGTACGCCCGAAGAAGCGCTGGGCTTCACCGGCGACCGCCGTGTGCGCGACATTTACGAAGTCAGCCCCGACGATTTCGACATCGTTACACGCGAACGCTGGGCGCTGAACTTGAGCGATTTCAAAATCGATCTGCCGCATTACATCACCGGCCAGACGCAGTACGGCATGGACAAAACCTGGTTCACGTTCACGTTCTCGATCACCAATTCCAGCACCAAGCCGCGCCGTATCGCGCCGGTCTTCACCGCGGTCACCGACCGTGGCGCGTTCAAAGTCAATTCCGGCGGTTATCTTCCCGAACGCCTGCTGGCCAACGCCATGTACCGCCCGATGGCCGGCGGCAATTCGTTGATGGACCGCGAACTGCTCGGCCAGAACATTCTGCCGCTCGAATCCGCCTTGGAGATCGCCAGCGGCGTCGAAAAATCCGGCGACGTGCTCAAACCCTCGCTGAATTTCCAGCCCGGCCAAACGCGCTGGGGCGCGGCCATGTGGTCGGATTTCGACAACCAATTCACGCAGCTCAAAATCGTCGTCAGCGGCCTCACCAATTCGCACAAGTACGATGAAAAACTGCGCCGCGTGATGGTGCTTTCGTTCGAACGCATCAGCGACGGCTTCGACGTCGCCAACTCCCAGCTCAAATACAAAGGCAAGCGCTGGGAATACATTTGGATGTGGGACCAGGACATCACTGTCCCCATCCCCGCCGACGCCAAAGATCCCGCGATCAAAGCGCAGAAAATCAAGACGCCCGCCGGCGGCGAGAAGTACGTGGTCGCGTTCCCGTTTGAAGTCAAAAACTCAACCAAGAACAATCAAGACCTCGCGATCATGAAAGTCAGTTTCGCGCTGCCGGTCGAAGTGGACGTGGGCGGAATGAAAGTGCCGGTCGAAGTGCGGCTCAACGACGACGGCACGTCCAACATTTACAAAGCGCAAGTGCTGAAGGAACTCGGCGGCGAAGTTACCAAGGATCGTTTTCAAAATAAAGCGCTGGTGGACGGCGCGCTGACCATGGTTCAGCGCCACACGGTGACGCTCGAAGCCGGCAAGACCGCCGACAAGCAATGGGCGATTTTCGACGAAGGCGACGTGGACTGGCACGACGCGATCGAGCAGATCGAAAGCGCGCTTAGCCGCAGCGTTGACCGCAACACGATGGCCAAGAAATATTGGGACGACATTACCAAAGCCGAACCCAAATTGGCCTCGCACAACCCCGGCACGCTCTACGACGCGCGCCGAAACTTGAACGACGACGAAATCAAATCGGTGAAAGAGCAGATCGTCAAAGCGCTGCCCGACGCCGTCGAAAAAATGAAGCAGAAGAAAATGATTGTCGCGTACTTCAACTGCGTCAGCGGCATGTCCTCCGGCGAACAGCGCATCAGCCGCAGCTACCGCCAGCCGGGCGTGGTCGACGAAAGCTGGCTGAAAGCGTGGGAAGCGCTGGATGCCCCGAGCACGCCGGCGCCGTAGACGCGCCACTTCGTTGACTCGACGGGCCAAAAGCCCGCGTTACTTTAAATCAACGCAGATAATTTCCTTATCGTTGCGCGCGAAGCATTTTTTGTCGGCGAACGCCGGATGGCTCCAGATCACTTTGCGCCCGAAGACGTCCGCGGTGGGTTCGAGGATGTGGGCGCGCGAGATTTCTTCGTAACCTTTGGGACTCATGTGGGCGAAGAT
>DATGGK010000048.1:0-5926 GCA_035308565.1 Planctomycetota bacterium
GCTCGGGTGTCATTGAGCGCAATGTAGATGTCTACATTGGCCAGAGAATGAAGCACAGAGGAATGGGCTGGACCAAAACCGGAGCCGACAATATCCTTCGCATTCGCCTCGACCTTCTCCAGACTTTTTGAATGCAACCAACGATTTGCCGGAACTTGCACGCCGAATTGTTTCGATTATAAAGTCGATTCTTTCCGGCGAGCGGCTTGTTGCAGCGTTCGCCGGTTTGTTTCTGCCCTGCCCTACGGTTGGAGCGGTGTCCGAGTGGTTTAAGGAACACGCCTGGAAAGCGTGTAGACGGGAAACTGTCACGTGGGTTCGAATCCCACCCGCTCCGCTTATTTTTTATCGAATGCCATGGAGCGCCGTCGAGGCATCGAAAACTGTGTCGGAAATCAAGAGTGCTGCGGCCATAGGCTGCTTTGCCCTGTTTTGGTCCACCCTCACGCTGCTATTCGACGGAGCAATTCTCTATGGCGTGGCGCAACAGCTACAGGTGTACGTGTATGCTTCGACAACAGGGCTAATCACCAAAAGTGCTGTCTCAGCGCGACCCCACTCCAAGGGCGGGAGCACTTACGACGTCGATATTGGCTACACCTATGCGGTTAGTGGAAAATCGTATGACGGAACGCGATACCGGTATGAGCACATGTCGTCGTCGGACAATTGGGCGGCGGTAGTCGTGAAGAATTTCCCGCCGGGAAAAAGCGTGACCGTGTTTTACAATCCCCGCAATCCAAGCGACGCAGTGCTTATACAAGGCATCGAGGGCTTCGACCTCTTCGCGTTTGCGTTCCTCGCGCCGTTTAATGCAGTCATGCTGAGCTTTTGGTACGCGGGGCTTAAGGCGCTGCGCGAACGCCGTCGTGGAAAAGCGTTTTCCGATGTAAAAATTCTCAGCGAAGGCAGCCTGACCCGCGCTCGAATCGTGGCTTTTCCGGCGTTCGCCGTTGCTGGAATGACCCTCGCTGCCGAGGCATTCGTCTCGGTTTTTGTCGTCGGCTTTTTCCTGGGCGGATTTCACCCCAGCATCACTGTGGCCGTCGTACAGTGGAGCGTGCTTCTTCTCAGCGCCGCTGCCGTTTTCGTGCGCCAGAAAGTGCGCGAGCAATCCGGAGCAAACGATTTGATCATTGATCGCGTGCGGCGCGAAGTAACGCTGCCAAAATACGTCGCACGCCACGAGCATGTCACGCTCCCGCTGGCCGCAGTCTCGCGAATATCCTCGAGAAGCACGAAAGACCGGCGCAGCAGCGCGGTGCGGCACGCGGTGACGATCGAATGGGTCGCGTCCGGAGCGGCGCGCGCGGAAATCGTTGCCGAATGGCAGGACCAGCGCAAAGCAGAAGCGTTTGCCGAGTGGCTGCGTCAAGAGATCCAAGCGACCAAACGAGAGTAGAACTGGAGGAAGCCTAATGGACTCAGCCTCTCGACCCTTGAATTTTGATCCTTGAATTTCTTTTTTCCCGTTGCGCGCGCCAAACTTCGCGCATAATTGCAGTGACTCGACTCATCGCCGCGCCTCATTTCGCCCAAGGAGTCTCCGCATGCTTCCCGAAGAACAGCTTCAGGTCATCGACGCCCTCACCCCGTCGCTCACGGATAAAGACGAAAATGTCCGCAGGGAGGCGCTGCACTGCATGGTCGGCTTCGGCCTCGACGGGCTGGGCCGCATCATCGACGTGCTCGAAGACGCGAACTCCGACAACGCCTGCAAGTCCGACGCGGTTGGCGCTATCGGTCTGGCGTTTTCCGAAGGCAAGGTGGACAAATCCGGCATCGTGAAAGACGCGATCAAGGCGCTGGAGAAATGTCTGCCCAAACCCGAATTGTGCGCCGCCGCCGTCGATGCCTTCGGCGAAATCGGGCCGCAAGCCGTCTCCGCGAAATCAAAACTGCTCGCGCTGCTCGACGGCAAGAAAGGGCAGAACATGCTCTGCGTCAAAATCGGCGCCGCGCTGCTGAAGATATCGCCGATCAACAATTAATTCCGCGCAACAGAACTCGCGCGCGGAGGCGCAAAGGCGCAGAGAACCGAGGGTATGGCTATCGGTGCTGACTTCCCCTAGTAAACACAACTTTACCTCGATTGAGAATGCCTTTCCATTTGGTTGCGGCCAACGGCGCGCTAAGCCTCTGCGTGCGAGGAATTTAGATCGACGCTTTCCGGCAGCGCCACAGCAAGCGCACGAACCGGTACGCGTCCGTGATCGGATTGATCTTGCTTTGCGCGGCGTGGAAATAGATGGTCCGCACTTTGACTTGCCTCAACCTCGCACCGTGGCGGCAGGCGCGAATCAGGATTTCCGATTCAAGCTCGTAGCGGCGCGTTTCAAGACGCACGGCTTTCCACGTCGCGATTGAAATCAGACGATACCCGCATTGCGAGTCGTAAATTCTTTGGCCGGCCATGCGGCTGAGCGCCCAGGACGTGAAGCGATTGGTCCAGCGGCGCAGCGGCGGCATGGGGGCAAGATCGGTCATGCGATTTCCGACGGCGATGTCGCAAGATCCATTATTGAATTCGCTTAAGAAGAGTGGAATTTCATTGGTGTCGTGCTGGCCGTCGCCGTCCAGCGTGAGCGCGGCGCGATATCCGCGCTCCGCGGCCCAGGCGAAACCAGCCTTGAGCGCCGCGCCTTTGCCCAGATTGCGCGGCTGCTTGAGCACGATCGCTCCAGCCCGTTCGGCTTCGCGTGCGGTAGCATCGGTCGAGCCGTCATCCACAACCAGCGCCATTGCAAGATGCTGGCGAACGCCGGCCACGATGCGCGCGATGGAACGGGCTTCGTTGAAGCAGGGAATGATCGCACACACGTCATTTCGGATATCGCTGTCGGAAATCAAGTCACCCCTGCCCTTCCCCGCTCAACTGCCCCAAACCGGAAAAAACACTTCCCACTGCGTCGGATCGCTGCGCAGCCGCGCTTCGAAGCGTTCGGCCCACGCTTGCGCCAAAGCAAAGACGCTTGAATCCCGCTCATTATATCCAGAAATCTCTATCGGCGCACCGATTTCCAGAGTGTAATCGTTTTCTTCGCGGCGCGTCACAAAAGTCGGCAGCAGCACCGCGCCGGTCTTCAGCGCGATGCGCCACGGCCCCTGAGGTAAGTGCGTTTTCCGGCCAAAAAGGGTCACCTCCACCGTCGGCCCGCCGGTCGCGCGGTCGCCGAGCATGGCCACGGTTTCGTTAGCGCGCAGGAGCGCCATGACGCGGCGCACGCTGTCATGGCTGTGCGCGACTTTCACGCCGCGCTGCGCGCGCTGCCGCACGAACAGCGCGTTGACCTTCGAGTGCGCATGCGCGAGCGTGACGGCGGTGATCGGATACCCCATGCGCGCGACCGCCCACGCGCCGAGTTCCCAATTCGAATAGTGCCCGGAACAAAAGAGCACACCGCGCCCCCGCTTCAGCGCCGCATCGACATGCTCGCGCCCTTGAATCATCACATGCCGGTCGATGTACTGCCCGGCGAAATGTTCGAAGCCAAAGAATTCGCAGAGGTAGCGCCCAAAGGAATGGAACACGCGCCGCGCGTCCTCGCGAATCGCGGCGGGCGCCGCGTCAGGCCCGCGCACGGCGCGCAAGTTTGCGCAAACCGCTTCGCGCGCGGAACGGTCGAGCTTGAAATAAATCTCCGCACCCATTCGCGCGATCGCATATTGAGTCCGCAGCGGCAGCACGGACGCAAGCCAGCACACCGTTTTGAAGGCGGCATAATGGAGCGTCGAACTGCGCACGCGCCCAGCGCTCTCGTTGGTCTCATCGCTCATTTGAAAACCTTGCCGGCGGTAAATTAAATTCAAATGAAGATTTTATCCGAAGATAAGTCTTTAAAGTGGACTGAATTTCAATAAAATAGCCGATTCATTTACAGAGTTTGCTGCACGCTGCCGTGGATTTTGGAATCGTAATCGAATGAGCGTCACCGCCAAACGTTGCCGCATCGCGCTGAGTGCCGCGATGGTCCTGCTGATCCTCGCGGCCTGCGATGCGTCGTTGCCGAACATCGACAAAATCCGCGACTCCAAACTCTTCGACCGCCGCATCAAAGAAACCCCGCGCCAGAAAGTGCTGCGCGAATGCCAGCAGGAAAGCGACCACTTCCGTGTCACCTGCACGCATTGCCACAGCACCGACAAAGTCGAAATGATCACTGCGGAAGCGCCGGCGCTGACCAAAGTCGGCGAGCGCGCGCAGATCATGCGCACGAGCCCGACGTTCGGCCAGCATCAGGACTGCCAGCAGTGCCACCAGACAAAATTTGCGCTCAACCGCAGCGCGGAGAAACTCTTCGGCCCCGGCGGGTCGAAGTATGGCGAGGCGCTGCAAGCGCTGAAGGCGGATAAGTAAAATTCAAAATGCAAAATGCAAAGTTGAAGACCGAATCGCGCGGCTTAATTTTGAATTTTGAATTTTGAATTTTGAATTCTTTCAATCTTTCCTTCATTGAGCGAATAAATCACATCCGCCAGCCGCGCCGCTTCGCTTTTGCTGTGCGTGACATGCAAAATCGTCGCCTTCGAATGCTCGCGCACACGTTCGAGCAGTTCGCAAATTTCGCCGCGCGTGTCTTCGTCGAGCGCGCTGAGCGGTTCGTCGAAGATCAGCACGTCGGGGCGCGCGGCGAGCGCACGAGCAAGCGCGACGCGCTGTGCTTCGCCGCCGCTGAGGCCCCGCGGTTTGCGCGAGAGCAGCGCGCTGATGCCCAGCCACGAGGCCAATTCGCGTACGGCCGTCTCGATTTCGCCCGGCGGAAATTTGCGCAGCGCCAGCGCGAAGCCGATGTTCTCCGCGACCGTCATCGTCGAAAAAAGCGCGCGATCCTGCGGTACATAGCCGATTCCACGCTGCGCCGGCGGCAGATGGGTCACGTCGCGGTTCATCAATATCACGCGCCCTGAAAGCGCCGCACGCAATCCGCAGACGGCTTCCAGAATCGTCGTCTTTCCGCAGCCGGTTTTGCCCATCAGCACACCGTGCTGGCCGGATCGAATTTCGAAACTGATGCCGTCGAGCGCGAAAGCGCCGGCGCGGACGCACAGGTTTTCAATCGCGATCATAGGATTAGATCGCCCTTCCCGCTGCCGCGTCCGGACCGCCGAATACGCGCACCAGCGTCAGCACGATTGCCGCGGCCGCTACCATTAATAGAGACACGGCCACCGCCGATTCGATGTTTCCGGTGCTTAATTCGAGGAACACCGTCGTCGGCAAAACCTCCGTGTGAAAGCGCGTCGCGCCGGAGAAAACAAGGATCGGCCCGAATTCGCCCAGCGAACGCGCCCAGGCCAGCGTCGCCGCAGTGAGAATTCCGTGCCGCGCTTCGGGCAGCGCCACGATCCAGAACGCCTGCGCGCGCGAACAGCCCAGCGTCATCGCCACCTGCTCGCTGCGCGGCGAAATCAGATCGAACGTACCGCGCATCGTTCGCACCGCGAATGCGCACGCAACGGAAAATTGAGCGAGAATCACGCTCGGTATCGCGTACGTCACGGGCACGTAGTGTTCGATGAATTTTCCCGGCGGCGTTTGAAATAAAATCAGCAGGCTCAAGCCCACCACGAGCGGCGGCAGCACAATCGGAATATCGAGAATCGCTTCGATCAATTGTTTTCCGCGAAAATCGAACCGCGACATCACGTACCCGATCGCCGTCGCGCACCAGACGGAAAGCAGCGCCGTCACACTGCACGAAATCAAACTCAATTTGATCGAATAGCGAATCTCCGGGCTTTGCAGCGATTGCCACACGTGCGATGGCGTCGTAAATGACGCATCCGCCACCAGCATCGCAATAATTAAAAAAAGGTACAGCCCGCCGAAGAGTGCCAGCCCGGCCAGGAAAACTGTGTCCGATCGTTTCAAAGTGGAAATTGGCATCGCAAATTCAAAATTCAAAATTCAAAATTCAAAATTCAA
>DATGGK010000049.1:0-16088 GCA_035308565.1 Planctomycetota bacterium
GACCGCGTGATTCTGGGATTGAGCGGCGGCGTGGATTCGTCGGTCGCGGCGGTGCTGGTTCATCAGGCCATCGGCGAAAAATTGCAGTGCATTTTCGTCGATAACGGGCTGTGCCGGAAGAACGAATCCAAGCGCGTCGAGACGACGTTCAAAGGGCATTTCAAAATTCCGCTCTGGTGCGTGGATGCGGCGGAGCAATTTCTGGATGCGCTCAAAGGCGTCACCGATCCGGAACAGAAACGCAAGATCATCGGCCGCGAATTCATCCGCGTCTTCGAATCCAAGGCGCGCGAAGTCAAAGGCGCGCGCTTTCTGGCGCAGGGCACGCTGTATCCGGACGTGATCGAATCCGTCTCCGCGCACGGCGGACCGACGGCGACGATCAAGAGCCACCACAACGTCGGCGGCTTGCCGGACGATCTGGCGCTGGAACTGATCGAGCCGTTCCGAACGCTCTTCAAAGACGAAGTCCGCCAGATCGGCACCGAACTTGGCGTGCCCGACGAAATCGTATGGCGCCAGCCGTTCCCCGGCCCTGGCTTGGGCGTGCGCATCGTCGGGCCAATTGATTCTTCGCGCGTGCGATTGGTGCAGGACGCAGATGAAATCGTGCAGGAGGAAATCGAAGCGGCGGGAATTAAATTATGGCAATCGTTCGCCGTGCTGCTGCCGGTGCGCAGCGTCGGTGTGCTGGGCGACGAGCGCGCGTACGGCGAGACGATTTGTTTGCGCGCGGTGGAATCGACCGACGGGATGACGGCGGATTGGGCGCGGCTGCCGTACGACGTGCTCGCGAAAATCTCGAGCCGCATCGTGAACGAAGTGGCGGGCGTGAACCGCGTGGTCTACGACATTTCGCAGAAGCCGCCGGCGACGATTGAATGGGAGTAGGAGAATTCATCATGTTGAAAATCAAAACGAATCTTGTGCTCGACGAAAATAAAAAGCCCTATGCAGTGCAATTGTCGATCAAAGATTTTGAACGAATTGAAGAGGCGTTGGAAAACTATGGACTCGCAAGGCTGATGGATGAGCCCGAAAGCGAGCCGCCGTTGGAATTGCAGGAGGCAAAAAAATATTATCGCACGCTGAGGAAATCCAATGTGGCGCGTTAGACTGCAGAAGCGGTTTCTAAAGGAGATGGCACTTCTTCCGCCGCACATTCGAAAGAAAGTCGAGGAAATCGCTCTTCGAGTGATGCCAAAGTCGGATCCGTTTCAATTAGGCTATGTTGAAAAAATGACTGGTTACGCGGATAAATACAAAATTCGAGTTGGGCAATTTCGCATCGGGCTGACAATCGATTCGACAAATCGCGTTGTGCTTTTCGAGCGCGTCGCGGATCGGAAGGATATTTACAAGATTTTTCCGTAAAACAGCACGCGGAGGTATTCGCATGCATCGCATTTGCGCGATTTCACTCGTAGCAGCCGCCATTGTGACGCTCCGTGCCTCCGATTTCTCCATTGCCGATGAAGAAAAATACGAGAACGGTTCCAAAACGATCGCCATCGTCTTCGGCGCGCAAAAACAAGCCGTCACCGCCACCGGCGACGACCTGAAACTCTGGGATGCCGCCGGCGGCAAACTCAAGGAGCGCGCCAAGTCGCACACCATCGGCATGGGCATGGGTTTTCTTTCGCTGGCGATTTCGCCGGATGGAAAGTGGATTGCGTCGGGCACCGGCGATCAGGGCGTGCGGCTCTATGCCGTCAACGGCGCCGCGCTAAACGAAAAGCCCCCGCTGAAAGATCACATCAAAGCGATCCACGCCACAGCGTTTTCGGCGGACAGCAAACTGCTCGCGACCGGCAGCGACGACATGAGTTTTCATGTTTACGACATCACCGGCGAGAAGCCCAAGGACCGCATCACGCACAAAATCGAAAAAGCAAACCTCGGCATCAAAGCGCTCTTTTTTTTGGACGGCGGCAAGAAACTGCTCACCGGCTGCGGCAACGGCGACATCCGCGTCTTCGAATTGAAAGACGATTCGGCAGCCGAATTGGGCAAGACCAAAATCAAAACGAGCGGATTCATGTTCCCTTCTGCGCTCTCACCGGACGAAAAAATCCTGGCGGTCGGCAGCGAAAACGGCGTTCACGCCTTCAAAATCAATAACGGCGCTTTCAACGATCTTTTCGCAATGAAGGATCAGCACACCAAGCAGGTCACGTCCGTGGCCTATTCGCCGGACGGAAACTTCGTGGCTTCGACGAGCAAAGATGGCAAGATCGTGCTCTACGACGCGGCCAGCGGCACGGTGCTGATGAACAAACAGCACTCCGGTGAATTCAAAACCATCGCGTTTTTGCCGGACTCAACGAAAACATCCATCCGCCTCGCGGCGGGCGGGAGTTTCAATAATACGCAGGTTTCGGTGTTTACGGTGAAGGCGGGCCAGTAAAAACCGATTAACTCGGAGAATTTGCCCAAAACAGAGTTCGCTTATATTGTCTACGGTGCAACAACACCCGCTTGGACGAGAAAGTCGGTGAGATGCCGGTGCGCACCTGCGGGAGTAACGTTCGACGGTTCCGGTTTGGCAAGAGTATGTCCGTGTGCGACCCAATTGCGATAGTCGATAATTTGCTTGATCTGGCCACGAAGATTTGGATCAACCGACGGGAAAAGTTCCAGGACGCGCGACGAAATATTCCAAAATTCAATATCCTTTAGGATCTCATCCCGGACCATTTCACGATGCGCGTCACCAGTTTGCAGGGCGTTGCGCGCGAATTGAGCCAAATAATCTCGGAGCGAGCGTTCAAAGATCGCGCTTAGCGCGAGTACCACCAAGCGTTCCAGTTCCTCTTTCGCCAAGTCCAGTTTGAGGACACATTCTTGAGGCACTTTATTGAAGATCGCGCCGTGTTTGTCGGTGATCGCATTCGGGATAGATTGGTTGACGACGCGCTGGGTGACGCGAATGCTGTCCAGCGCCGTTTGATACCATTGGATCACTGGATCAAGAGGGTTGTCAGCCATTCAAGCACGCCTCGGCCAAGCGCACGAATACGTCCTTGGTGAGCGGAATTTCAGCGGCCGGGAATTGCTGGAAGTAAAACCAGCGCTTCTCCGTTTCCCGGTAAATTAAGATCAGCGGTCCGCCAGTCCCCTTCATATCGACACGGCCATCGGCGCCAACAACCCACGCCGCAACCGGTTCAATGCGCATCGACTGTCCATTGCTTGTGATGATGAGACGAGGAACTTCGTACCTTCCACTGCGTTCCTCGTACAACTCGATTGCGTCTTCTTCAAAATGAGGCGTACCGGGCAACTCCCGGCTCCATTCCCGTATTGTTGAAAACAATTGACGCAGTAGTTCACGCCAATGCCCGACGCGGATAAGCGCGCTCTTCAGCACATTGAAGCGCGACGACATGTGCGATTCATTTTGAAGTTCTTCGGGCGCAAAGTCCGCAGTGGTTTGACCGTTGAACCGATCTTTCAGTCGAAGCGTGAGAAGCGAGCGATGCCATTTGTCCTTATGCAATTCCCATGTGCCTTCTGCCGTGGCAACGTCCACAACGCCGCTCAGCAATGCATCCCGTCGCGCGACTTGGGCGGAGAGTTCGCGATCTTGCTGAAGCGCGGGCGCCTGGTGTATTTCCATGAGAGTCTTCCAGTTTCTACCGCCGCTTCATCCGCGGCTGCGATTCCATCAACTGTTTGCGCTGAGCGCGCTTGGCGGCGACGATCTTGCGGCGGTTCTTGTCGCTGGGTTTTTCGAAGTGCTGGTTCTGGCGGAGCTGCTTGGTGAGGCCCTCCTTCTCGCAGGCCTTCTTGAAACGACGCAACACCTTTTCCAAACTCTCGCCGGCTCGGCCTTCTACTCTAACCACAAAGAACCACCCTTCCTTTTGACTTTTTCAATGTGCCGCGCGCCTGAACCGACAGGCTTTCATTTCGCGGAGACGCCATCGTCTTAAAAAGCGTCGGTACGGGGATTCGAACCCCGGTTGGAGGATTGAAAGTCCTCTGTCCTAGGCCTCTAGACGATACCGACAAGTGCCGCCGCCTACAGCGGCGGAGCAAGGACAATACACAACAATCGGCTAATGTCAAGCGGCATTGTCGCCGGGTGCCATGGATTTGCGGCTGTTTGCAAATCCGTGCTCGGTCGCAAGGCGTCTCACTGAGTTACGAACGCATGATGGTGCCAGCACGGATTTGAATGAGTACATTCAAATCCGTGGCGCCTGCGCGGCTTTTTTCTTTTTACTTTTACGCTTGCGCCGTTAGTTTAATGGACAGGGGGCGCGGCCCATGTTGATCGAAGTCGAGCTTTATCAAATCGTCATCACCGACGGACTTGAGACGCAAGTCATTGTGCTCAAGGAAAAGCTGGGCGAGCGCCAGTTGCCGATTTTTATCGGTGTCAATGAAGCGCGCGCGATCGAACGCAAGCTCAAAGACGTTCCCGTCCCCCGCCCTCTCACACACGATCTGGCGATCGATTTGATTCAGAAGCTTGGCGGCGAAGTGCGGCGCGTGGTGATCAACGACTTGCGTCAGGAAACTTACTTCGCGATGCTGGAGATCAAGCAGGACGGTTCGGTGATCGAAGTGGACGCGCGGCCGTCGGACGCCGTGGCGCTGGCGGTGCGGTCCGCGGTGCCGATTTATGTCGAGGAATTCGTGATCGATCATACGAACAAGTCCACGGATATTCCGAAGCTGTGAGTGGCGCGAGACTGGAGACTGGAGACGGGCGACCGGAGCAGCGCGGCGTCGTTTCAATTAGCTCCGGCGCGCTTGCGGCGATTCGCGCGCATCTCATTCACGCATATCCAAATGAAGGTTGCGGCGTTTTGATTGGTTCCACGGCGGACGATCGCATTGAGATTTCGCGCGCGGCGGGAGCACGAAATGCGGAAATGAAACGCGGCGCGGACCGCTTCGAGATCGAACCGCGCGATTTGATGGCGATTGAACGCGAGTTGGATGCGCGGCGCGACGGATCGCAGGTGGTGGGTTTTTTTCACAGCCATCCGGATGCGCCGGCACGGCCTTCGGTCACCGATTTGGAGATGGCGCGCGGGCTGTTCGATGTGACGCGCGCGTTTTATGTGTATGCGATTGCGCGCGTGTCGGCGGGCGGATTCGAGGAGATTTCGTATTGGCGGCTGGCTGAGGAGTTGGGCGGATTTGTCGAATTGAACGCCGCTGCATCCGCGGGCTGAAAGCCCGTTTTACTTTGCGGCGGTTTTGTCGTTGTCCTGAGTGCTTTGAGCCTTCTCTTTTTCAGCATCGGCTTTGACGCGGTTGAATTCGGCTTCGAGTTGCTGGACGTTGACGATTTCTTCAGGCATCGGCGGCGGAAGCGCTTGCGGCGTCTCCGCCGGCGCGACGGGCACAATCTGTCCGTTGACGACTCGCACTTGTCCCGCGAACCCTCCGAATTGTTTGGTGATGAATTCCTGGCGCACTTGTTCCCGCGCGGCGACGTCGGGCAGTTCGCGTTCAAGATCGACCGGCGGACGGCTTACGGACTGGCTGGCGTACAGCATTAACAACACGGTCAGGTGCAGCCGCTCATCGCCGCGTTGAACGATCAAATCCACGTTTCGCGCGGGCCCCGCGGCAAAGACGCGCTGGCGCAGCCCGTTGCTGTCCTCGACCGGTTCGTTATTAATCGCCAGAACGACATCGCCCGACTGCACTCCAGCTTGTCCCGCGGGCGAATTTTCCGGCGCCGCGGCCACTCCCGCGCCCCATTCCGGCACGAACGGCGGCAGCGTCAGGTTAATGCCCAACATGCCCTGCCCCCGCAGCGCCATCAAGATCTCCTCCGCACGCAAGCGCGTTTCGCTTTCTTCGGATTTTGCCGCGAATTCAAGCGGATCAATCGCGGCGCGGCCCAAATGCGGCAAAATCTCGCGGGCTTTGAGCCGCACCTGATAGCTGTCGTCGTTGAGCGCATTGACGAGTTTGCGCGCTAGTTTGGCTTTGGCGGGATCAATTTTGAGTGCGCTGTCTTCGGCCGCTCCAAAGCAGCACAGCGCCAAGGCGAGAGCGACGATGGTGATTCGCAACGGGCTGCGGAGTAATGGTGTAATTTGAAGCAGGCGCATCATGTTTCTTATCGGTCGAAGGCTCCTCACGCCCGCAACATAAACCGAATGGGCGCGGTTGGCAACTCTTTTATCGCTCGCATTAGGCGTGTCCCTATAGGACATATAGGCCCTATAAGGCCTATATGTGACGCCTCTGCGACGAAAGTTCACGTCCAACTTAGCGGAATTAGTTTGACAATTCATACATTTCCGATAGACATTATGTAAAATCGCTTTTGAGGATCAAATGGACCATCTCGACGAACTGGAAAACCAGAGCATTTTTATCATGCGCGAGGCCTTCAACAAGTTTGAAAATCTCGCGATGCTCTGGTCGATCGGCAAGGATTCCACGGTGCTGTTGTGGCTCGCGCGCAAGGCCTTTTTCGGCCACGTCCCCTTCCCGCTCGTGCACATCGACACGTCGTACAAAATCCCATCGATGATCGAGTACCGCGACAAAATGGCGCGCGAATGGAATCTGAACCTGGTCGTCGGCCAGAACAAAAAGGTGCTCGACAGCGGAATCGACTACCCGCACGGCAAGGCCACGCGCGTCGAATGCTGCGGGACGCTTAAGAAAGACGCGCTGAAGCACTTGCTCGAAGAAAAAAACTACACCGGCGTGATTGTCGGCGTGCGCCGCGACGAAGAACCTACGCGCGCGAAGGAACGTTATTTCTCGCCCCGCGACAAAAATATGGAATGGAACGTCGAGGACCAGCCGCCGGAATTGTGGGACCAGTTCAAAACCGATTTCGAGCCCGGCACGCACATCCGCATCCATCCGCTGCTGCATTGGACCGAGCTGAATATCTGGGAGTACATCCAGCGCGAGAACATGCCGATCATTCCGCTCTATTTTGCAAATGAAAAAGGCGAGCGCTACCGCAGCCTGGGCTGCTACCCGTGCACGTTTCCAATCAAATCGCAGGCGAAGACGGTGCCGGAAATCATCGAAGAACTGCGCCACACGAAGACGGCCGAACGTTCAGGCCGCGCGCAGGATCAGGAGAGCGAGGATGCGTTCGAGAAGCTGCGGCGGGATGGGTATATGTAAAGGAGATATTCGATGAAATGTGTCGATATCGTGCTTGCGCGCCATCATTACCGTCGTGCAAAACAATGTTTGGACGCCATGCGTTTATTGGAGGGCGAATTGGAAACGTACGGGAATGGGGCGGCGATCCTGGCTGTGCATTCAGTATTATCCTTCGCCGACTCAGTCCGCGCTTGGTATACTGGAAAGCGCGGGAAGAGTCAGGCACATCCTGACGCTGTGCCAGAACTGAAAAGAGTTTGCACCGAGCAGAAGAAAGATCGTGGGGGTTGCCGATGCTTGTCATGGTTGGTCAACCGTAAGACCGACCTCGAATACGGTGACAGGCGTTTGGATTTAGCAAAGGACATCAAGCAAGCCGTTCTTATGGCAAAACAGTTTTACGTCTGGCAAGTTGAGTTTTTTCCAAATGTCGTTCTCGAACTGGAGAATTCTAAATGACTTCATCACAAATCGAATCACGCTGTCTGGAGCCGATCGCAAAGCTTCTCAATAAGGAATTGTGCGTGCCGCGAATTTATTTTGGCCTGACTTGGCCGCCCAAATATGCGGGCGGCCAACATGTAGACGTGCTTGCGATCGATAATGGCGGTCTCGGTGACGTTCATGCCGTAGTGCTTAAGCAAAGTGCGGCAGATGCTTTGCACGAAATACCTCGGCTGATGGAGGCGGAGTCGCACTTTCGATGGATTGCCTTTCTTGCAAAATCGCTTACTCCAAAGATCAAATCCCGGATCATTTCAAGACGTGAGTTCTTTCCGCCGTCCGGATCGGGATGTATTGGAGCCATCCAAATCCGAGAAAACCCGGACCAGTTGAAAAATGTGCCGTTCGGCGCAGGCCGCGTTTCTGCCGCGGAAAGAGACTTGCGACGAGCGGGTTTGAACTCACCGGAATTACTCGCTGAAATCGTCGTTTATCCCGAGCGATTCCACGGACTGAAGTACTCACAAATTGAGGCATACACGAAGAATCTCGAGCCCGACATCTACGTCAAAATTTGAATCGACGACTTCTCGGCAATTTCGAATCGCAAAAACCGCGTCTCATTTGCCAGTGTTGGAGACACTACATCGTGTGAGGGGGAAGTGTTTCAGCCGGCTTGGAGATGAATCATGAGTGTGGATGCAGTGGCACCCGTTTTGTTTTTGCCGACGTTGGACGATGTTGAACGATTGATTGATCTGTTGACACGGAGGGACAAGGAGACGTTGATCGAGCGCGTGACGCAAAAACTTCAGCGCGACGCCGCGCCGCGCAAAGCGGGATTACGGGGCCTGTGGAAGGGCAAATTCGCGGACGAATTTGACCTCGGCGCAGCCATCAAACGCATCCGGGACGAGTGGAAGGGGGAGATGGAGGAACTCGCATGACTGAATACGTGACCGACACAGCAGCGCTCTTCTGGTACCTCACCGACTCGCCGAAATTGGGCGCGCACGCGGCCAAGGCTTACGAGGACGCCGAGAACGGCAAAGCGCTGATCTACGTTTCCGCGATGGTGCTGGCGGAGTTGTTCTACGTCAACGAACGCAATCAGCGCCCAATCCATTTCGCTCAAAGCTACGGCGCGCTGAGTGAGATTTCGAACATCGTGTTCTGCGACGTGACGCCGAAGGACGTGCTCGAATTCGAGAAGGATTCGGGGATCGCGGAGATGCACGACCGCATTGTGGTTGGGTTGGCGCGGCGCACGGGGGCGACGCTGTTGACGAACAATGAGGCGATCGTAGCGACCAAATCCGTGCCGACGGCGTGGTGAATTTTCAGCGCCAAAGGCGCGAACTACGATAGCCCAGGCCGGAGCGAAGCGTAGGCCTGGGTTCGGATCGCAAAACGATCAAAGAGCTCTGAAGGGGCGAACTAAGGCGTCAAGTAACGCATTTTTAGTTCGCCCCTTTGGGGCTTTGGGATTCTCAATGCCGGTATCCCAGGGCTTCGCCCTGGGCTGTCATAGTTCGCGCCGTTGGCGCTTAACGGCGGCGCTCGCTTCGCTCGCAGATTTGCAATTCGGTAGACAGTAAAAAAAGGAGTGTGCAGTGTCCGAACAACTTGAACAAATGAAAATCGTCATCGTGGGCCACGTGGACCACGGCAAATCCACGTTTGTAGGTCGTTTATTTTACGACACGGGTTCGCTTCCCGTCGGCAAATACGAGCAACTGGTGAAAATCGCCGAGCGGCGCGGCGTGCCGTTCGAATGGGCGAATCTGATGGATTCGCTGCAGAGCGAACGCGACCAGAACATCACCATCGACACGGCGCAAATCTGGTTTTCCACGCCGCGCCGGCAGTACGTGATCATTGACGCGCCGGGCCACAAGGAATTCTTGAAGAACATGATCACCGGCGCGGCCAACGCCGATGCGGCGCTGCTGCTGATCGACGCGCACGAAGGCGTGCAGGAGCAGAGCCGGCGGCACGGGTACATGCTGCATCTGTTGGGCATCCGCCAGGTGATTGTGCTGGTCAATAAGATGGATTTGGTGGGCTACAAACAAGACGTGTTCGACGGCATCGAAGCGCAGTACCGCGCGTTTTTGAAACAGCTCGGCGTCGAGCCGAAATTGTTCATTCCGATCGCGGCCAAGCATGGCGACAATATCGTCAAGCACAGCGAAAATACGCCGTGGTTCAAAGGCACGCCGGTCGTCGAGTCGATCGATGCGCTTTTCGAGATTCCTCCACCGCCCACGCACCTGCCGCTGCGTTTCCCGATTCAGGATGTGTACCGCTTCGATCACCGCCGCATTCTGGCGGGGCGCGTCGAATCGGGGACGCTGAAAGTCGGCGACAAGCTCATGTTCGGCCCGCGCAACAAAACGGCGCAGGTGAAGACGATCGAACGCTGGAGCGCGCCGGCCAGCGAGAATGCGCGCGCTGGCGAATCCGTTGGCGTGACGCTCAGCGAACAGATTTTCGTGGAGCGCGGGCATGTGGGCAGTTTGGAGCAGGACGCTCCGATTGTGTCGAACGATTTCCAGGCGAATCTGTTCTGGATGGGCAAGCAGAATCTCGAAAAAGGGAAGAAGTACAAGCTGAAGTTGACCACGCAGGAAGTCGAATGCGAGATTGGGTCGATCGAGAAAATCATCGACGCTTCGACGCTGGGCGAAGTCGCGAAGGACCGCGGGTACGTCGCGAAAAACGACGTGGCGGAGATTACGCTGCGCACGAAATATCCGGTCGCGTTCGATAATCACAACCGCATCGCCGAAACCGGGCGGTTTGTGATCGTCGATAACAAAGAGGTCTGCGGCGGCGGGATTATTCTGCACGGCAAGTACGCTGAAGCGAAAGCGAAATCGAGCAACGTCACGTGGCACAAGACGAAGATCAGCGCCGACGACCGATCCACGCGCAACGGCCATCGCGGCGCGGTGATCTGGCTGACGGGCTTGTCGGGGTCGGGGAAATCGACGATTGCGACGGAATTGGAGAACGAGCTTTTTCATCACGGCGTGAACACGTACGTGCTCGACGGCGACAACGTGCGCCACGGGCTGTGCGGCGATCTGGGATTTTCGCCGAAGGACCGCACGGAGAACATCCGGCGCGTGGGCGAAGTCGCGCATTTGATGAGCGACGCCGGGCTGATCGTGATCACGACGTTTATTTCGCCCTATCGCGACGACCGCAACCGCGTGCGGCAGATCGTGGAAGGGGATTTTGTCGAAGTGTACGTGAAGTGCCCATTCGACGTGTGCAAAGGCCGCGATCCGAAGGGGCTGTACAAGAAGGCGATTGCCGGCGAGATCAAGGATTTCACGGGGCTGAATGCGCCGTACGAAGAGCCGGTGCGGCCGGAGATCCTGCTGGAGACGGATAAGCATTCGGTGGCGGAGTGCGTGACGCAGATTTTGGATTATCTGAAGGATTTGATTTACGTCGAGAAGCGGGCGGTGTGATTTTCACGCAGAGGCGCAGAGAAACGATGGGCCACCCACATGCGCGCTCCGCGATCGGTACGCCAGATTCCTTTGATAAAAAAACTCCCGCTCTTTTCAGCGGGAGTTTTTGTTTTCTAGGGTCCGGCCGGCCTGATTTTTATTCCAACCCGATCACTCCAGTCTTGCCGTTCGACTTGTAGCCGATGTTCGTCGTGCTGCTGAACGTGTCGGCGCTGCTTGGGTTGTTGATGTCGAAGCCGATCAGGAACAATTGATTGGGCACCGTCGCGGTCGAGGCGTTCGCGGGCACGCCCGGCGCCAGCAGTGCGCGCAGGTTGCTCTTGGTGATCTTCAAGGTCACCAATGAATCTTTCCCGTTCGGTTTGACGGTAACTTTCTGATTCTTGGGCAGGTTCACGCCGTTGCCGTGCGCGTTCAGCGTCGCGTTGAATTGGAATTGCGCGATGTCGATCGTAATCACGTGGCCGGCGGGGTTGAAATTATCCGGCAGCGTGATCTGCGCGACCAAAGTCAGGCTGTCGGCGTTGGCTTTCTTCAGGTTGAACGGCGCGCGGAACAACTGGCAGGTCGCGGCCTGCGGGTTGTTCGGCGGCTGCTGAGTCTGGAGCGATTCGCCAAGCGGACAGCCGATGCCGTTGGCGGCGGCGACCGTGATCAGGTAGCTGCCGGAGACGGCGTAGATGTGCGTGACGCTGGTGCTGGTCGAGGTGGTGCTGGTGCCGTCGCCGAAAGTCCACGTGTAGGTGATCGGCGCGTTGGGGAAGGCGTCGTCCGCGGCCACGGCGGTGAAGGATTCCTGCACGCCGGCCAGAATCGGGCGCGGGTTGGCGCTCAAGTCCGAGACGAAGTGCAGGTTGCTGAGCGAGTCGGTGACCGTGGACGAGTTGTTGGCCAGGTTGGTGACGCTCGGCGCGGTCGCGGTGGCCGTGTTGGTCAGCGTGATCAGGTTGCCGGCGGCCGGGCGCGGGATTGGGTTCGGGATCGTGACCGTGACGGTGCGCAGCGCGGTCGTAGCCGCGGCCAGATCGAACGCTGGGAAGGTCACCACGCCATTGGCGAAGGTGCCGCCGTTGCTGGCCGAGACGAAGGTCGAGTTCGGCGGAATCGTGTCGGTGAGCGAGACAGCGGGCACGGCCAGGCCGGAGGCTTCGCTGACTTTGATCGTGTAGATGAAGTTCGCGGCCAGCGTCGAACTGCTGCCGCAAAGCTGCTGGCTGTTTTGTTCGACCACCAAGTCCGGACCGGTCGTCGTGCAGATGGGCTTGGTCAGCGTAAAGGTGTTGTTGTTCGTATTGCTGTCAGGGCCGTGCGTGCCGTCGTCGGTGACGGTGACGACGTTGGTCATGGTCGTGACGCCGGCCGGGACCGTCGCGGCCGCTTGCACGACCAGCGTGAGCGTGACCGACGAATTGCCGGCCAGCGCGCCGACGTTGAAGGTCACGACACCATTGGCGAAAGTGCCGCCGTTGCTGGCCGAGACGAAGGTCGTGTTCGGCGGAATCGTGTCGGCGACCACGACGCCGGTCGTGGCGACGCCGTTGAGCGAGCTGACCGTGATTGTGTAGGTCAGGTTCGCGCCGAGCGTGATGCAGGGCACGTCGAGGACTTTGGTGACCATCAAGTCCGGCGGCGTCTGCGAGCAGATCGGCGTGGTCAGCGAGAAGGTGTTGTTGGCGGTATTCGTGTCCTGGCCGTGCGCGCCGTCGTCGAAGACGGTGCAGATGTTGGTGACGCTGACGACGTTCGCGGCGACGGCGTTTGCCAACTGCACGGTGACGGTGCGCGTGACGGACGAGTTGCCGGCAAGCGCGCCGATTTGGAAAGTGACCATGCCATTGGCGAACGTGCCGCCGTTGCTTGCCGAGACGAACGTCGTGTTGGCCGGAATCGTGTCGGTCGCGACGACGCCCGTCGCGGGCGTGGCGTTCAGCGAACTGATCGTGAGCGTGTAAGTGTACTGCTGGCCGAGCTGCACGCAGGTCGGGTTGCCGTTGATGATCTTGGTGATCATCAAATCGGGCGGAGTCTGCGAGCAGATCGGCGTGGTCAGCGTAAAGGTATTGTTGGCGGTGTTGATGTCGGCGCCGTGCGTGTGGTCGTCGGTGACGGTGCAGACGTTGGTGACGCTGACCACGTTGGCCGGCACGTTGGCGGCCAACTGCACGGTGACGGTGCGCGTGACGGACGAATTGCCCGCGAGCGGGAACGCGGGGAAGGTCACAACGCCGCCGTTGAAAGTGCCGCCATCGCTGGCGCCAACGAAAGTGGTGTTGGCCGGAATCGTATCCGTGACGACATCGCCGGTCGTCGCGACGGAATTGAGCGAACTGATCGTCAGCGTGTAGGTGTACTGCTGGCCGAGTTGCACGCAGGTCGGGTTGCCGTTGATGACTTTGGTGATCATTAAATCCGGGTTCTGCGGCTGGCAGATGGGCGTGGTCAGCGTGAACGTGTTGTTGGCGGTGTTGCTGTCCGCGCCGTGCGTGCCGTCGTCGGTGACGGTGCAGGTGTTGGTGATCGTCGTGACGTTGCCCGGAATCGTGGAATTCAGCAGCACGGTGATGCTGCGCGTGACGGAAGCGTTGCCGCCGAGCGCCCCGATGTTGAAGGTCACCACGCCGTTGGCGAATGTGCCGTTCGGAGCGAAGAGGAACGTCGTGTTCGCGGGCAGCGTATCCGTCGCGACGACGCCGGTCGTGGCCACGCTGTTGAGCGAACTGATGGTCAGCGTGTAGGTGTACTCCAGACCGGCTTGCACGCAGGTCGGGTTGCCGTTAATGACTTTGGTGATCATCAAATCCGGCGGAGTCTGCGTGCAGATCGGCGTCGTGAGCGTGAAGGTGTTGTTGGCCGTGTTGCTGTCAGCCCCGTGCGTGCCGTCGTCCGTGACGGTGCAGACATTGGTGATATTCACCACGTTGGCGGCGACAGTGTTCGCAAGTTGAACCGTGACCGTGCGGGTGATCGAGGAATTGCCGGCCATCGCGCCGACATTGAAGGTCACCACGCCGTTGGCGAACGTGCCGCCGTTGCTGGCGCCGACGAAGGTCGTGTTCGCCGGAATCGTATCGGTGACCACGACGCCGGTCGTAGCCGTCGAATTCAGCGAGCTGATCGTGAGCGTGTAGGTGTACTGCTGGCCGAGTTGCACGCACGTCGGGTTGCCGTTGATGATCTTGGTGATCATCAAATCCGGCGGAGTCTGAGTGCAGATCGGCGTGGTCAACGAGAAGGTGTTGTTGGCCGTGTTGGTGTCCGCGCCGTGCGTGCCGTCGTCAGTCACCGAGCAGAAGTTCGTGATGTTCACGACGTTGGCCGCGACCGCCGAAGCCAACTGGATCGTGACGCTGCGGGTGATCGTTGCGTTGCCGGCCAGCGCGCCGACGTTCCAGGTGACGACGCCGTTGGCAAAGGTTCCGTTATCGCTGGCGGAGACGAAGGTGGTGTTCGCCGGAATCGTGTCGGTGACGACCACGCCCGTGGTGGCGACGCCGTTGAGCGAACTGATCGTCAGCAGGTAGGTGTACTGCTGGCCAAGCTGCACGCAGGTCGGGTTGCCGTTGATGATCTTGGTGATCATCAAATCCGGCGGGGTTTGATTGCAGATCGGCGTGGTGAGCGAGAACATGTTGTTCGCGGGATTAATGTCCGCGCCGTGCGAGCCGTCGTCGGTGACGGAGCAGTAATTGGTGATGCTGACCACATTCGCCGGAACGGCGCTGGCCAACTGCACGGTGACTGTGAGCGTGATCGAGGAATTGCCGGCCAGTGCTCCGATGTTCCACATCACGACGCCGTTGGAGAACGTGCCGCCGTTGCTGGCGCTGACGAAGGTCGTGTTGGTTGGAATCGTGTCCGTGACCATGACGCCGCTGGTCGCGACGTTGTTGAGCGAACTGACCGTCAGCGTGTAGGTGTACTGCTGGCCGAGTTGTACGCAGATCGGGTTGCCGTTGATGATCTTCGTGATCATCAAATCCGGCGGAGTCTGCGAGCAGATTGGCGTGGTCAGTGAGAAGGTGTTGTTGAGCGGGTTGATGTCGGCGCCGTGGCTGCCGTCGTCGGTGACCGAGCAGAAATTGGTGATGCTGACGACGTTGGCGGCGACGGCGTTGGCCAACTGAATTGTCACGGTGCGTGTGATCGTGGAGTTGCCCGCCATCGCGCCGACGTTGAATGTCACCACGCCGTTGGCGAACGTGCCGCCGTTGCTCGCCGCGACAAACGTCGTGTTCGCCGGAATCGTGTCGGTGACGACCACGCCGGTGGTGGCGACGGAATTGAGCGAGCTGATGTTGAGCGTGTAGGTGTACTGCTGGCCGAGGGCCACGCAGGTCGGGTTGCCGTTGATGGTCTTGGTGATCATCAAATCCGGCGGGTTCGGCTGGCAGATTTGGGTGGTCAGCGAGAAGGTGTTGTTGCTGGTGTTGGAATCGGCGCCGTGCGAGCCGTCGTCAGTCACGGAGCAGAAATTGGTGATGCTGATCACGTTGGCGGCGACCGCATTCGCGACCTGGACGGTGACGGTGCGCGTGATCGACGTGTTGCCGGCCAGCGCGCCAATGTTGAACGTGACCACGCCATTGGCGAAGGTGCCGTTTGGCGCGAAGATGAAGACGGTGTTTGCGGGAATCGTGTCGGTGACGACGACGCCGGTCGTGGCTGTCGCATTCAGCGAGCTGATCGTCAGCGTGTAGGTGTACTGCTGACCAAGCTGCACGCAGGTAGGGTTGCCATTAATGGTCTTGGTGATCATCAGGTCCGGCGGAATCTGCTGGCAGATGGGCGTCGTCAGCGAGAAGGTGTTGTTGGCGGTATTCGTATCGGCGCCGTGAGAGCCGTCGTCGGTCACCGAGCAGTAGTTGGTGATGTTGACGACGTTCGCCGCAACGCTGTTCGCCAACTGAATCGTCACCGTGCGCGTGATCGACGAATTGCCGGCCATCGCGCCGACGTTGAAGGTGACCACGCCGTTGGCGAACGTGCCGCCGTTGCTCGCCGCGACGAACGTCGTGTTCGCGGGAATCGTATCGGTGACGACGACGCCGGTCGTGG
>DATGGK010000050.1:0-1822 GCA_035308565.1 Planctomycetota bacterium
TGAGAACTAACCAGAGGTTGAAAAGGGCCATGGGCGAAGCTCCTTTGTAGGGCAGGGTGATTGCGATGATAGGCGGCCCGGGTGCGATGTGGAATCGGCGCGAAGTTGGATTCGGCGAAGGGGAAATGTGTAAGGAGAAAAGCTGATTTCGAAGGGGAAATGCCAGTGGCGAAGATGAGGAGAAGGGTGCGATGAGGTTGTGGCGGATGGCTGATGGCTCAAGCGGCACGGATAGTCTGGCGCGGAGCGGAAACGCGCAGTGGCGTTGGAGCCGGCGTCTCACTGCTGGCGGGCGTGTCTCCCGGCAGGCTGGCGTGTCCGATGGGCCTCGGTGTCAGTGAGGATCGACCGTGGGACGACTGTGCGTAGATCGCGCCAAGTGGCACATTTCGCGGGGCTTCGCACAGAGGCGGGCTGCTCGATCAACGTGGCACTTGGCCTGCAACTATCCGTGACGGCGAACCGGGCGGGCCCAATTTGGCATGTTTACCCAAAGGGTGCGCGGCGGGCGGCGCGCTGGATTTTTGCTGGGTCCGGCGCACCGGGGCGTGGCATTCTAAAAGACCCGAAGTCAGAAGAGAGATCCCTCGACTGCGCTCGGGATGACAAGCGAAAAGAAATGACGAAATTCATTCATGTCGGCGGGCGTCCTGTGTGGGCGGAAATTTCGCTCAAGGCGATCCTGCGGAATCTCGAAATCATACGCGAGCATGTGAATCCGGCGGCGCGAGCGGGGCGCGTTGGTCGCGAGTGGGGGAGTGAGGCGGGGGTCGGTTTTCTCGAAAGCGAAAAGCGCGCAGGCAAGAGTGCCCGCGCCACTGAAAGCAAAAAGCAAAGGCGGCGGATGATTCTCGCGGTGGTGAAGTCGAACGCTTATGGGCTTGGGGCGGTACCGATTTCTAAGGCGCTGCAGAAGGCTGGGACGGAATGGTTTGGGGTGACTTGCGCGAATGAAGGGATTGAGCTGCGCGAGTCGGGGATTCGCGAACGGATTCTGGTGCTCACCGGATTCTGGCCGGGGGAAGAGAAGCGGCTGCTGGAAAATTATTTGACGCCGACGGTGACGGGCGTCGATGACTTGCGGCATCTCGAGCGCGCGGCAAAACGTTTTCTGGGCAAGGCGTCGTCACGAAAATCGGCGCACGGAAAGTCTTCACGCGTGCGCTTCCATCTGAAAATTAATACGGGGATGAACCGGCTGGGAATTTCACCGTCGGAAGTAGAAGCGTTTGCGAGTGCGCTGGCGGAATGCCCGCACCTGGAACTGGAAGGGACGTTCACGCATTTCGCTTCGGCGGAAGATTTTATCGGTGGGCAGACGGTGACGCAGGAAGAATTGTTTCGGGCGTGCCTTGACCGGCTACGGGCGCTGGGCGTCGAGCCGGGGATCGTGCATCTTGCGAATAGCGGGGCGATTTGCGCGCGGCCGGAGACGTGGGCAGACATGGTGCGGCCGGGCGCGATTCTATACGGCTATCATCAGCGTTTCGATCCGCCGGAAAAGCGGAGCGAGGTTATGGCGGAGATGCCGCTCGAGCCGTGTCTTTCCTTGCGCGCGCGAATTATTTCGCTGCGCGACGTGCCGCCGGGAGAGGCGGTGGGATATTCGGCACGGTTTATCACCGAGCGACCATCAAAAATCGCGGTGATCAATGCGGGATATGCGGATGGCGTGGTGCGTGCGCGAACGAATCGCGGTTGTGCGCTGGTGCGCGAGCGGCGCGTGCCGCTGGTGGGCACGATTTCGATGGATTTGACGACGCTCGACGTGACCGATGTGCCGGGCGTGGCGCTCGGCGATGTGGTGACGATTTACGGCAAA
>DATGGK010000051.1:0-2338 GCA_035308565.1 Planctomycetota bacterium
ATTCGAAGGCAAGACGGAAGAAATTCCCGGAATGGTGAAGCTCGCCATTTTCCGCGATCCTTCCGGCAATCGCCTCCAGCTTTGCCAGGTGCTGATGAAATCCTAACGCGTGTTTCGAGCAGCAGCGTGATCGGACGGAGAAAGTCACGCGGGCCGCGGCAGCACGTCGGCTCTCGGTGGGAACCGAGGTAAACTGTCGCGGCCCGAACCTCAAGGCGAAATCGCCAAGCGAGAAAATACGATGACAAGCTCTTCGCAACCGCCGCTTCCACACGACGACGAACTAAAGCTCGTCGAGCGCGCGCAGCAGGGCGATCGCGCCGCATTCGGCTCGCTCGTTGAGCCCTGGCGCAAACCGCTCTTCGGCTACATCTATCGCATGGTCACCTTGCGCCAAGACGCCGAAGATCTCCTGCAAGACGTTTTCATACGCGTGCTCGAAGATATTCGCAGCTATCGCGGCGAAGCGCGCTTCAAGAGCTGGCTTTTCGGCATTGCCACGCACGCCTGTCTCGACCATTTGCGAAAGCGGAAACTCTGGCGCGTGGAAGCGCAGCTGATTGGAGAAAAGGAAGCTACCGAGCATCCCGAACAGCTCGAAGGTCTGCGCGATTTGATGAGTTCCCCCGGGTTCGTCTATGAAATCCGCGAGCACATCGCCTTCTGCTTTTCCTGTATCGCGCGTTCGCTCGAACCCGAAGAGCAAGCAGCCGTCATGCTGAAAGAAGTGCTCGAATTTACGAGCCAGGAAGCAGCGGCCATCCTCCGCGTCTCCGAACCCATCTTTCGCCATCGTCTTTCAGACGCGCGCGCGAAAATGACACAGGCTTTCGACGGCCTCTGCGCACTTATCAATAAAACCGGCGTTTGCTACCAGTGCAGTGGCCTGCGCGAAATCGCTGGAGAAAAAAATCGTGGCCCGAATCTGGTTCAAATTGAAGTAGCGCCGGGTGTCGCGGTGAATCCAGAAACTCTATTCGACGCGCGCACCGCCATCGTCCGAAACGCCAACCTGGAAAGCGGCACCACCCGCCAAATGCACGACATGTTCTACCAAAATCTCTCACGCCGCGAAGAATCCCGCAGCTAACCCGACCCTTCGTGCCTCCTTTTGATTTGGCTTTTGTAGCGCCGGTCTTTAGACGGGCAGGTGTTGACTTAGGTTTTAGCGCGTCGTTAAACAGAGGGTTAGGATTAGTTGGAGCGCTATGAAAGTGATCATAAGGCTAAGCGCGCTGCTAAATCGAACAAACCGAATGAGATCAGGTGAGTTCGACGGAAGAAAGCGGACTCGTAACTGCCGGTAGATCCTTCCGTTCACTATCCACGGCATCAAAAACGCCAGGCAAACCAAGAGCGCATTGCGCAACTCACGATTGGGACGCGACAAATAAAACCGGTTGAATGCTAGATAAAAATCGCCGGTCGAAAAGAGTACAGCGAAACCCAAATACCACTTCCACAACCGCTCATAGACGATTTTTTCCGTCCTGCGTCGATCGGCAGATTCTCTTTCGAGCCTTTCTACGTTTTCAATCATGAGCGACTCCCGGCGAAATTCGGATCGGGGACGAGGTTATAGCTCAAACGGTCCAAGCGGAGAATGCTGCGAAGCGATATGCAACGTGCCGCCAAACGCAAACAAACTGGCTCGCCGTCCCAGCGCTTCTTCAGCGGAAATACGCGCCACGGAAGGATTATTATTCTGCTCGGAAAGATGCGCCAGAACGAGATGCCGCGCAAGCCCGTCAAACACTTCACAATCCGCCAAAAAGTCGCTCACGGTGGCATTCGAGAGATGCCCCGTCCTGCTCATCACTCGCTGCTTGATGTGCCAGGGATAAGGCCCCACCTTAAGCATTTCGAGATCGTGATTCGATTCCAGGATCAAGAAATCAGCTTCGCGCAAATGGTGTTTTACAAGCTCAGGCAGATAACCTAGATCGGTAACGATGGCTACCTTGATTCCATTGGCCTTGAAGCAGTAGCCCACCGGGTCGGAGGCGTCGTGCGGTATCGCAAACGGTGTGACTTCAATATCGCCAATTTCAAATTTCTCGCCGGGATGCACGTACTGCACGTGATCGATTGTTTTCTTGATGCCCTGATCTTTGAGCATCTGCTGGATTACGCGATGCGTTGGCTCGGTAAGAAATGCCAGGCACTTCCATTCGCGTTGCAACTGGCCAAGGCCGTTCGAGTGATCGGAATGTTCGTGGGAAACCAGGATGCCGTCGAGGTGATCGGGTTTCTGCCGGCCCAGCGCTTCAAAGCGCCGCAGCATTTCTTTTTTGCCCAGCCCGGCATCGATGAGGAGAGCGGTGTGTTCGGTCTCAAG
>DATGGK010000052.1:0-50294 GCA_035308565.1 Planctomycetota bacterium
AAGTTTGCTGGCCAGCGCCAATGACGGACTGCGCGCGCCGGTGGTGACGGTGACGCAAAGCAGCTTCTTCTTCGTCGGATCGTTGGCGGCGACTTCTTTTTTTGCAGTCGGCGGGAGAAGCTGCAGTTCGTGAATCGACCAGAACAATCCGGTGACCGAGCCGGTCTGCGTGATTTTGATGAACTTCGTTTTGACGGGCGCGAACGAAATTTCGGTGAGTGCATTGTTTCCCTTCCCGTCCGCGACAGGCTTCGCGCCCCAGTTTTTGCCGTCCATCGACACTTCGACTTTGTAGCCGCGCGGATAATCGCCGCCGGACGAGGCGGCGTTCAGCACAATGCCTGCGACTTCGGTTTCCTTCGGCAGTTCGATCTGAAACCACATTCCCGGCGCCTGCGACGCGCTGGTATCCCAGCGCGTGCCGGTGTCGTGATCGACAGCGTTTCTTACGGCCCTTTGATTGTGGCTGGCCGTCAGCTTCCAGGTGTCCTCGTTGCTCAACACCGGCGGCTGAAGCTTGCGCAATTCTTCGATGGTCCACGGCGTCGTGCGCGCTTTGCATTCGGCGCGCATGCGCGCGGCGTCCATCCACGTGATCATTTTGCCGTGGTTGCCGAAACTGTTGCGCACGAACGAGGCCGCGTCGGCGATCCAGACGTCGTCGTTGGTGTTCATCGTGACCATCTGCGCGTCGTACGTTTTTCCGTTCACGGGGCCGCCGAGACCGTTCATCATTACGCGCAGAACAGTGTCCGCGTCGTGTACGTCGCCAGAGCCGCTCAGCGGCGGCGCGAGTGTCGTGGCATTGCCGCTGTTGCCGGTGAGCTTGACCGTCGAGGGCGCGGCGTCGCGCGGCATGCCTTTTCCGTCGAAGCCGTGGCAGCCGAAGCAGAGTTCGTGGTAAATCGCTTCGCCGTGGCGCAAGTGTTCGACTTCGCTTTTCGTGAAGCGCTTTTCGTCGAAAGCCGGGCCGGTGTTGATCAGCGCGGAACCGAGTTTCTGAACGCCAAGCGCTTTGTTGCCGGTCATCACGGTTTGAATGAATTTCGTCGTGTCCGGCGCGGCGAGGTATTTCGTGGAGAGCAGCGTTTGCACGACCACGTTGGGATCAGTGTCCTTCGACATTTCGCGCACGGTCGCTTGCAGCGCCGAATCGCCTCCTTTAATGAGCGGCTCGCTGAGGCGGATGCCCATGACGCGCACTTGCGGGTTGGCGTCTTTGAGCGCGTCGGCGATGAGCCTTTTGTCGAGCGCGCCGAGGCCTTCGAGCGTCCAGAGCGCGTGGATGCGCGCGAGCGGGTTCGGATTTTTGCGCGCCATCTCGGCGAGCGCGGGGACGACGGATTTGTCGCCCTTAAGCACCAGCAAGCGCTGCGCGGTGTCGCGCCACCAGCCGTTGGGATGATCGAGATGCGCGACCAGTTGCGCGGGCGTTTCGTCGAGCATGTGCGGCTGGGGGCCGGGTTTAAAATCTTTGTGCGTGAGCCGCCAGATGCGCCCGCGTCCGAAATTTTTGTCGAGGCCGTTTTTGACGATCATCGGGCGCAGGTAACTGCCGCGCTGCGTCCAGTTGCCTTCCTGAATGATGCCGCGGTACATGTCCACGACGTAAATGCAGCCATCTGGGCCGTTGACGAGATTGACGGGGCGGAAATTCGGATCTTTCGAGAGAATGAATTCGCTTTTCGGATAAGCGTTGCGCAAGTAGGTGAAACCGTCCTTGTTGTCGATTTTCGCGCGGCGGATCAAGCGGCCGACGGGTTCGTTGAAGAGCAGATCGCCGCGCAAATCTTCCGGCTCGCAGTCGCAGCGCACGACTTCGATGCCGGCGGTGGCGGTGACATGGTTGAGCGTCAAATTCTCCGGGCGGAAGCGGCCCGGCCCCCCTTGCACGTCGGCGAGTCCGACCAGCGGCCAGACGGTTTTGAAATCCGCTTCCTGCTGATCGGTCGGATTCAACGCGCCGTAAATGATCGGGACCTGATAATTGAGCGGCCCAATTTCGCCGCCGCCGTTGCAATTCCAAACCTTGCCGTAATTGTCCTGGCACAAGCCCCACTGCCCGCCGTTGCCCGGCGTGTTTTCCTTGACGACGTCGTTGCCTTTGATGCGCAGGCGATACGAATTCACCGCCTGGTACATCCAATTGTCCAGCGCCCAGATCAGCCCGCTTTGCTGATGTTCGAGATTGCCGCCGCGTTTTCCGCCCGCGTAAAAGAGGTCCTTTTTGTCGGCGACGCCGGCGCCTTTTGTGTCGCGGTACACGTAGATGTCGTTGGTGTCCGTCTCGCCGATCAGCACGCGGTCGTCGAGCGCCAATACTTCGCGCGGGAGCAGCAGCTTGTCGGCGAAGACGGTGTGCTTGTCGAAAACGCCGTCGCGTTTGGTGCTTTCATGCCGCGAGACAAGGCCGACGGCTTTGAGTTCATCGTGGGCGTCGATGTCCTGCATGTAGCTGCGCATTTCGCAGACGTATATGCGCCCGTTGCCGTCGAAGACGCAGACGACCGGTTCCTTGATGCCCGACGAAGCCTCATCGAGCACCAGTTCCATTTTGTAGCCGTCGGGCAGGACGAAGAGTTTGGCTTCTTCTTCAGCGCTCAGATAGGGGACCTGATGCTGAACCGGCGGGTCGGGTTGTTGTTGCTTGGCATCGCCAGCGAAGAGGGATGTGGAGAGGAAGAGGCAGAGCAGAGCGGGCAGATGCGAGATTTTCATGGACGGAATCGGTCATCCTTAATAGAGAGAAAAACGGGCGTTATTAATAAACCGCGCGGGGCCGTTTATCCGCGGGATTCGCTCGGATAGGCACGCGACGAATTGAAGCATTCTTTTTCGCGCGAGCGACCGTCTTTGAACGTCTTTCGTGATTTCCCGATATGAGTTCGCTGGCTGTTACGCCCAACGCTTGCGCGACTGTTTGAATCGTGTTCAAACTGGGCGAGTGCTTTCCATGCTCCAAGCGGGACAAATTCGGTTCGGCGATGCCGGTCTTTTTGGATAAGTCCGCCAGCGTCAGGAGCCTTATCTGACGCCAATGCCGCACGTTTTTTCCGACGTTTGAGGAAGCTGCCGGCTTGCCTGCGTAATATTCGTATGCGGGCTCGCAATGGTGGAGCACAAAATCAGCCGGAAAATCGATTTCAACACCCGACTTAAGTCGAACAATTGCGGCTTCTCCATTCTGAATTGTCGTGACCGAAACAGGAGGCGTACCGTCGTAGTCATCGGAGACCGAAATTGATTCGATCGGAAGCTCGTAGATGACGCCCGTGTCGAGTTTGCAAACAATGTGAGATTTCGTGTCGGTCAGTGCAACATAGACGAATCGTGGGTCGGGAGATTCAAACACCGTGCTGCTTTCTCCATTTTTGAATTGCCTTGTAAGCTTGGTCTCCCGCATGATACGGTCCTTTCATCCACACATTATTCTCAAGGTCGAATTTTCCGATGGGCCGGGCATCCTTGCTCACATGCACGTGAAGCGGCGGATGATCGACATTGTATCGCGTGATCTCAATGCCACTGACGGTCCAAGTGGGCATGGCAGTTCTTGTCTCGCAGCGTTCACGCGGGTAAGTTATCACATTTGATAAGGTCGTCAAGCAGTATCGGGAGCGTTTTGGAGAGTTACCTCCCCTCCCGCAACCGATTCGCCAGAAAATCATCCAGCTCCGGTATCGCGTAGATTTTGCGGCACGTCTCTTCGACGTTGTATTCGACGCGCCGCCAGACGATCGTGTCGCCGTCGAAGGTGATGAAGCAGGCGCGCGGGTCGCCGTCGCGGGGCTGGCCGACGGAGCCGACGTTGATCAGGACCTTCTCGTGCGAGCCGAGGATGTACAGGTCGAACATATCCGACGGGTGCGAAAACCCGCTGTTGGGGGTGAAAACGCCGGGCGTGTGGGTGTGGCCGCAGAAGCAATAGTCTTCGAGGCAGGCGAAGATTTCGGCCATCTTCTTTTTGTCGGAAATGGTGTCGCGCGGCATCACGTATTCGCGCGTGGGGTCGCGCGGCGAGCCGTGGACGTATTGCACGCCCTCCTGGCGCGTCTGGATTTTGAAGCCCTCCATTAATGTGCGGCGCGCCTGCCGCACGGCAAACGGTTCGGTGTCGTCTTCGAAGAGAATCTTGCGCGTCCAGGTCAGCGCTTTGCGCGCGCGTTCGGTGAAGCTGGCCGGGATGCCGGAGAGCACGGCTTCTTCATGGTTGCCGAGGATGGTGAATTTCGCGACGGATTTGACGATGTCGAGGCATTCGCGCGGCTGCGGGCCGTAACCGACGACGTCGCCGAGGCAGATGATTTCGCGCACGCCAAGCTGGTCGATGGAGTCCAGCACGGCTTGCAGCGCTTCGAGGTTGCCGTGGATATCGGAAATAATCGCCTTCACACTGCCCCTCGAAATATCATTTCGTCACGGAGAACACACAGGACACTGAGGAATACAAAGGTATTGAAAATAAGACGAGGATTATCTTTGATCATCTGCGTAAATGTGCGCCCCAAAGCTCCATAATTAGTCTACGGCGGAATTACGTTCGCGCAAATGCGACTTCGCCGCCGGAGTCGTTTTGACCGCGGGGCTGCGGCGGAGCAGGGGATTCGGGAAGCGGCGGCGAAGAGGACGCGAGAGGCTCAGCCGCTCCCTTGCGGTCGCGGTTCTTGCCGTCGCTTGGACGCGCGTCCGTGCCGATGGCAGCGGCTGATTCGAGGCGGAAGAGGCGCGAAATCCAAGCTGAGGCATCAGCGCCGCCGCCTTCGCGCGTGGCTTGCTTCAGCGTGTCGAGCGGGCCGTGCAGAAGCTTGCCTTGGAAGCGTTCCATCGCGCGGCGCACGGCTTCGGCCGATTTGGGGTCAAGATGTTTTTCCAGATCGAGCGCTATCTCGGCGCGCGCGGCATCAAAGTGTTCGATCAACTTCTTGGCCGTGTCGCGCGGCTCGGAATCGCCCAGCATGCGTAATAATTCGCGCGCTTCTTCAGCGGATTTCGGGCGCCAGCGCGCGGCCACGGCTTCGCGTTCGCGCCGGCCGTCGCGCGCGAGATCTTCGAGATCGTCGATGTCATAGAGAAACGTGTCGTCCATTTCGTGCACGGCGGGATCGACGTTGCGCGGCACGGAAATGTCGATGAGGCACAGCGCCCGGCTGCGGCGTTTGGCGGCGACGGCTTTGATTTCCTTCGGGCCGATCAGGTAATGCGGCGCGGCGGACGACACCAGCACGATATCGACCTGCGCGAGATACTCGTCGAGATGCAGCATGTAGCAGGCCTTGCCGCCCTCCTGCTTCGCAAACTCCTCCGCGCGCTTTTCCGAACGGCTGGCCACCAGCAGTTCGCCCACGCCGCTGGATTTCAGCGCGCGCACGATGCCCGTCGCCATTTCGCCGGTGCCGATGACCAGCACTTTGCGGTTGCGCAATTCGAAAAGTTTTTGGGCAAAAGTAACCGCTGCGGAACTGATGGAGGCCTGCGAGCGGCCAATGCCACCGTCGGCGCGGACCTCCTTCGAATGGAAAAATGCGCGTTCGAAGACCGCGTGCAGAACTCGCCCACACGTGCCGTTTTCCCTGGCGACGCGGTACGCATCTTTGGATTGCGCCAGGATTTCGGTTTCGCCGAGAACTTGTGAATCGAGCGAGGCGGTGACTTCGAATAGATGGCGGATGGCGTCGGCGCCGGCGTGATCGTAGAGCGCGGGGGCAAATTCGTGTTCAGGGACGCTATGAAATTCAGCCAGAAATGCCCGAATGCGCGCACCGGGATCGCCGCCCTCGCGCGCCACGGCGTAGATTTCCACGCGGTTGCAAGTGGAAAGGATCACTGCCTCGTGGAAGCCCTGAGCGAGCACGCCGGCCAGCGCCTTGGGCAAGGCATCCGCGCGAAAGGCGAGCCGTTCGCGCAGCGAGACAGGCGCCTTATGGTGCGACAGCCCGATCACGCGCAGCGCGTGGTGAAGCGGAAGGGTGCTCATGCAATCCTCCCGCTAAAGGCAATGTAAGTGTCGTGAGCAGTGCAACAGGTGTTGCGTGGCCCACCCCAGCGGGGTGGGTGCCCAAGGCACAAGAAGCCCATTCCTAGCCGCACGACTTTACTCGATGCGTAAGTCTTAGGATTGACTTCTTGTCGCTTCGCGACCCACCCCGTTGGGGTGGGCCACCCGTCGAACGTTGAACCTTGAACTCTTGAATTTTGAACCGCGCTCGTTGCGAGCGGATGGCCCAGTGCCAGCGTGACGACGACCAGCGCGGCGCCCGCGAGGACGCATTTGGCGGCAGTGCGCCCATTAATGAGACGCAGGGAGCGGCCCACCACGAGCGTGAAAAAGACGATCCACGTCACCAGCGTTGAGATGAATTTCCAATCAGTCCAGAGCGGCGCGTTGGCGGCGTGCGCCATGGCCGCGCCAGTGGCAAGGGCAATGCTGAAGACGACCAGGCCCAGGCGCGAGCAGAGAATTTCGAGACGTTCGAGGCGTTCCAAGCTAGGCAGATCTTGAAAAATGACGCCGAACATTTTGCGTTTCAGCAGGCGCGCCTGTTCCAAGTACAGCACGCTTGCGCCGCAGGCAGTCAGGAACAATCCATAGCCGAGAAAGGCGCTGAGGATGTGCGACGCGAAGAGGCTGTCGGCGGGGCGGTTCAGCGGCGGTTGGTTTGTGCCGGAGAAAAGTGAGAGCGCCATCAGCAGGACCATCAGTGGCATGGCCAGCGCTCCGGCGGAGCGGACGCGGCAGACCAGCATCGCCAGCAGATGGCTGAGCGCCAGCGCCCAGGCCAGCAGGCCGTAGATTTCGGAGCCGCTGTTGAAGAAATGGCTTTCGCTGCTTTTGCAGGACATGCCGATCGCGGCGGTTTTGAGCAGCGCGCCGAGGCCGGTGAAGAAAATCTGCCAGCCGATGTTTTTGAATGCTTCGACGCGGAAGCCGGCGATGGCCGCCGCGGCGCCGAGCGCGAAACTGATCAACGCTGCATATGCCAGATGTTCGGGTTTCATAATAAGGTCACCGTTTTAATTCTTAGAATCGCCAAACGCGCGTATGATACCGTGTGATACGAAAAATCCAAGGGGCGATAAATGAGCCCCTATCTATAGGGCCTATAATTGGGCCGGCGACGCGCCTTTGAGCAAGCCTGCACAGGGAAGAGCGGCGAGATAGCACCTGCGCCATGTGCAAGTTTGCAATCGGGGGCATTTACGCTTGCGCAAAAAAAGAAAAGCGCCTATAGTTTGATTTTTCAGCAATAAAGGCGGGGTTTCCACGTCAAAAGGGTTAATATGGCTTTTGGCGCAGGGAGTGCACGCGAACGCAAGGAAAGGTCCGATCATGGCTGACAAGCCCACGATTTTGGAACGACTGGCGCGCTGGACGCGCTTTGTGCTGCTAGCTGGGATTGCGATTGTGTTGGGGTTGATCATCACCACACCGCGCAACCAATACCCGCTGACACTGACGCCCGCGCAGGCGGCCGGCATTTCGTCCACGCCGGGATTTATCCTGACGACGGTGCCTTCCGGCAACGCCGCGGAGAAGTTCTGCCTGCTGGACTCCAATAACAAAGTCATCTGCATTTACAGCCTCAACGGCGATCAGCTTCTGCTCACCTCGGCCCGCAAATTCGATTTCGACAATCAAATACCGGATGGCACCCATCCCATGAAGAACATCCGCATCTCCGGGAATGCCAACGGCATTTCGCGCGACGAGGCGCGCATCTTCCTGGATGGCTGGAAAGAATTCATCGCCAAGCAGCCCAAATAAATCGGATTCAGTGCTGACGTTTTGAAATGAGGATTTCGATCATGAACGAAAAATGCAAAATGGACTGGGTCGTCAACGGCTTGCTTGCGGCCATTCTCGTACTGCTGGCGGGCAATTACATCAGCCAGCATGCGTTCTCCACCGCGCGCGCCGGAACGGGCTGGGACACCGATGGGATCACGGTGATGACCACGGCGGCAAACGAGCGGCTGGTGGTGGTGGATACGCAGAAGAAAAACATCATGATTTACCACGCGCAGACCGGAGGCAAATTCGGCTTGACCGGCGTGCGCTCCTACGAGTACGACGTTCTGGCGGAAGACACGTCGAAACAAAACGTGGGCAGCGGTTTGGATTACTTGAGCACGAAGGTGCTCTACGAGAAAAAGTAGGATGCCTTGTGGTGCAGGCTTCCAGCCTGCATCGGCTCTTGCGCGCGGCGCGGGAGCGGATAAGTTGTGAGAGGGATAACCCAAAAAACGCGTTCCTAAGCGAACGGGGGATTGAATCGAATGAGTGACGGAGAATTGCTTGACGCACGCGAAGCCATGTCGCTTCTGGGCATCAACGAAACGGATTTGCAAACGATGGTTGCGCGCGGGGACCTGCGGGCGTTCCGCTCGGCGGGAACGATGAAGTTCCGCCGCGACGACGTGATGAATATCAAGACCGAGAAGAAGACCGATCCGACGATTCCGGTCATTCCGCCCGAGAAGCCGAAGGCCAAGCCGGGCAGCGGAATTCTGCCGACGGTGGCGACGCGGACCGCGCGCGCGTCGTCGAAGAACTTGCCCACGGTCAGGCCGACGATTCCGACTAAGCCGGCCGCCGCGAAGGCCGCGACCGCCGATTCGGGAACGAGCAGCGATCAGATTATTCTCGAAGAATTCGAACTGGCGCCAAGCGAAGTCGATCCGGTCACCAGCACGCAGCAGATCACCGCGCAGCAGACGGCGGTTCCCGGCGGCGTGACGGTGGTGGACAACGCCGTCGAAACCGGCAACGTGACGGTCGTCGAGCCGGGCGTGGATACGGTCGATACAGCCAGCGCGACTGCCTCGGCAATCGCGCCGGTGGCGGTGCCCAGCCAGCAGCGCAAACCTTCGTCGCGCATCGCCGAAGCGTTGCCCGCCGCGCCGGCGATGAGCCGCGTGCGCGCCGCGGTCAGCGCGTCGGGACAGAGCGCGGCGTCCAAGCGCGCGCAAGCCACGGCTCAACAACGCACGGGGCACCCGATCATGACGCTGGTGCTGGTGCTCACCACCGGCCTGCTGCTTTATGCGGCGACGATTGTGGGTGTGCAGATGGTCGCTGGAAATTATAACGAAGCGACGCAGCAGCGTGTGATTCCGCCGTTCCTTACTGATGCGCCGCTGTGGAATTACCGCACCGCTTACGACAATCTGCCTGGCGTGACGGACGACAAGGAAGGCACCGCGAAGCGCCCGTCCACGGAGTACGGCGGCGGCAAGTAATTCCAGTTCATGAGGCGAAATAAGTGATCCGTGGTGCAGGCGTCTCGCCTGCACGACTCGCAGGCGGGACGCCTGCGTCATGGGCCTCACTCGATTCGCCGGATGAGCCGTAATTTCAAGTTTCTGACAATTTCGCCAATTCCGCGAACCCTTTGGAAAATTCCAAAGGGTTCGTTACTTTTGGGCGTCTGTATTTCGTTCGAAAGAAAGCAATTAACCCGGTTTCGGCGCAGCGACACTAACATTGCGCGCGGGAGAATTTGCAATTTGAATTTGGATGGGCCGGTGACAGTGGTGATCAAGGCATTCTTTTCAAAGCGCGGCCAAATTGGCGCCGCAAAACTCCTGTGTACGATTGTGTTATTTTTCGCGATGACGCTGCCGCTTTATGCCGGCGCCGTCGAACTGCAGCCGTCGTTTCCCAATCATGCGCTGAGTCTGGTTCCGCTCGACGGCCCGCGCGCGGCTGCCCGTTCCGCGGACGAAGACATTCCGTTCACGTGGGACCAGACTGCTGTGGTCTACGAAGGCTCGTCCGCCGAAAAAATCTACCGCGGTTTCGATCCGGAATTTCAACCAATTCAAGTGGACATCCTGGACACCGTTGGCGCGCCGATGCCTATCGCGATCGCAAGCGCGTCTCAAGCCAAGGCCGTGGTGACCATCGACACCGGTATTGCGCACGGTTATCAAAAAGGACAGAGCGTGGCGATTGCGGGCGTTCCCGTGGATGGATACAACGGCACGTTCGTCATCACCGGCGTTCCGACGACGACGACATTTACGTACAACGCGAAAGCCGGGCTGGCCGCGACATTTGGAGGCACCGCGACGGCGGTGCTGCTGACGGTCACCGGCTTCGACGGAAATTTCGGCGTGCAGGACGTCTCGATCAAAGGCAAGACCGGCGGCAACATGGAGACGTTTCAATTCCGCATCATCGCGCGCAACATTCCCAGCGATCCGGCCAATTTCATCTACGACATCCGCAGCGTCAATTCGCGCGTCCGGCTCGAACCGGTCCTCACGCGCTCGGCGGGCGCGTTCATCAAGCCCGGGCAGATTGTGCGTTACTCGTGGACGCCCACGTCGTCGTCGGAGCGCTTTCCGAAATGTGAAGCCGCGCTCACCGGCCGCACCGGCACGGCAAAAGGACTTGAATCAAGCAAGATCACGCAGGTGCTGGCGATTCGCGTGCAGCCGAAAGTGCTGGGGCATTATCTGATGCTGGTCACGCCCCGCGACGTGAGCGGCCAGCCGCCGCTGGGCTCGACCAGCAACGGGCAGGTTTTTCAATGCGCGTTTGGCAGCGCGAATTTGCCGCCCGTCGCCGATGGTTTTTTCGCCGACACGTTCACGCCCGTGGTCAATCAGACCGTGACGCTGCAACCCAATCTCACCGATCCCGAAACCGGACAGACGACGTTCACGAATCAGACCTACGAATTCGGCGACGGCACAACTGCCGCAGGCGTGGACGGCGCGACCACGCACAGCTACGCGCTGCCGGGAATTTACCGCGTGCGCTGCACGGCCGCCGACGATCAGGGCGCGACCACGACCGCGGAGGACAGCATCATCGTGGGCGCCACGGCCGTGGGCAGTTTGGCGATGACGTACGTCAAAGAGATCGTGCCCGAGGAAGCCGGCATCGGTCTGAATCAAGCCGACCTGCTCAGCGTCACGTTCAGGGATCTCCCCGGCGCGATGGTGAACAAAGGCGACCGCATCATCTTCACTTACAACCGCAATCACTTTGGCCGCGTGAGCAGCTCGGACAACGCCGACGACACCGACATCGTGCTGGGGCCGGGCAAAGTTTTTACGGGCAAGACGCGCGTCGCGAACAACATCTCCGTCAGCGCCGGCGGCGGAGTGATCTCGATCAAGATCAACAACGCGCAATTCGACCGCACCGGCGACCCGCGCCTTGGCCGCAGCGAACTTAAAGGCATCTTCAAAAACCAGCGCATCGCCCTCTGCATCATCCCCGCCGACAATTCCACGCCGCGGGTGCTGCTGTACACGGGCAACATGCAGGGCGCGGTGAAAGGCGGTCAAAGCGCGCGCGGATTTTATATTCCGGAAGAACACATCACGGGCATGGCGACGACGAAAGAGCCAAACCCGAAGACGCAGGAGCCGTGAGTGTTCATTTGCAAATCCGTTGGACTTTTCGCCAGGAACGATTCCTTGCCCGCTCCATCTTCGTTGGAGAATGGTGTAAGAAAAAAATGGGGGTAGTCACTTATTATTACTTCGTATTAAATGGCGACTGTCCCTATTTTTATCACCGGTGATTTTTCGAAAACAACCCGGCGTCAGGATAGCTACCCGGCCCAAGCAACCTGGACCAGGACGGGACTTGCACCCGCTGGAAATGTGCGCTAGCGTGGCGCACTCTGTCCCCGGGATTCCGGGATTCTGGTCTGCCGATTCAATTTTCATTATCTTTCCGTGTCGATTGCTTTGATGGTGGGCAGTCACTCACCATTGGACAAGTCGTACTCCCCTATTTCGCTTCCCGCAACTTTTCGATCCCTCTATCCGCCAATCTCTCGATTAACTCGACCGCAGTCGAATTCACCAACAACACGTCCGGCGATACGCTGTTGAACAAGCCTGTGGGCTGTTGAGAATCGGTGACTATCAGAACCAATATCGCGGGCTGTTTGCTTCGTCCGGCGATGCAGAGCGACTCGGCGGCCTCAACCACGCTTTCACCACGCCTCTGAACACGGATGAGAATAGGAAATTCACCAGGGTTTGCGTTTAGAATCGCATCCATGCCGCGATTGCGTTGCACGGGAACGATGGGCAGGCCGCGCAAATGCGCCAGCGCTTCTTCGTCAGACTGGATGTACGCGTCCCGCCCTTTTTGAAGCAACTCGGACGAAGTCCGGACCGGCTGCGCCAGCCGTTGCCGCGTCAAATTCACCGCATCAATGGCAATGTCGATTCCCACCGAGTTGCGGCCGAGCAATTCGGCGGCGACGACCGTCGTGCCGCTACCGCAGAATGGGTCGAGAACCCAATCGCCCGGCGCCGTGACCAGCTCGATGATGCGTTCGAGAAGCAGGATCGGTTTTTGCGTCGGATAGCCTACCCGCTCCTTCGCTTTGGGGTTTAGCAACGGGATATCCCATACGTCGCCGACTGGAACACCCTTTTTGTGGCCGTCTTGAACGACGTTTCCCTGCTCGTCACGGGCATAGACGGACTTGCCATGTTCGTCGCGCTGGCGGCGCTGCAGAATCTGATCGATGTTCGTCGAAGGCGAGTAGCCGTCAAAAAGCTGGCGGTATTGGTAATCGTCCGTCTTGCTGTAAAAAAAAATGGTCTGATGCGACGGCATCGGGTTGCGCTGAGAATTCGACCAACGCCGATATTGCCAGACGATTTCCGAATGGAACATCGATTCTCCGAACACTTCGTCGAGCAGAAAGCGAATGTGGTGCGACGCATTGGCGTCGCAGTGAAAAAACAATGAACCGCTGACTTTTAAGACACGGCGAAATTCTTTCAAGCGAGTGCCTAAAAATTCGTTGTATTCCGCTCGCGACTTCCACTCGTCGCTGAATTCGAAGGTGGTGCTGCGGTCGCGAGTGACGAGCGAGTGCGTCTTCTGCGTAAAGAAAGGCGGATCCACGTAAACGAGATTCATTGATTCGGAGGCCATATTACGGACAACCTCCAAGCAATCGCCGTGTTGGACTGCACTATGCATGTGGAGCCGTCCTTTCCGCCGCCAAGTCTTGCAGAATCGACAATAAATCGATGCCGGTTCGGTGCTTGACGTAAGACCATGCTGCGTCAGCGTAGTGATACTCGCCTTGCACGCTCTTGTAAAGGCTTTCCAACGTTTGCTGAATACGAATCGCTTGTTCGCGATTTGGATAATAGAACATGACGCGAACCGGCTTGTGGCCAGCGTCGCGAATGGCCTGAATCCGAGTGTGCTCTTTCGTAATATGATCGCCGTCCGTGGTCGCGTCGCGCCACTTGATTTCCAATGCGTCGGAACCAACAAGGCAGTCGATTTCAAAAGACTTCGGCCGTCGGCCTTGCGTGTTCGGAATGCGGATAGACCCGGACTCGGGAAACTTGTTCTTAAAGCAAAGCTTCGCCGCCTCTTCGAGGAATGAACCGGCGTATTTGTAGAGAAACCGTCCCTTGTTCTGGTAAACGTCTATGAGCTTTCCCTCGCGCTCGGAAACTCCGAGAACTTGGTAGATGAGTACATGGGACCGATCATCCTGCTCCATCTCAGCCACGCGTTCGTCAGTGCGTCGTTTCAATGCGTCAGCATAATGGTCAGCAAGTGCGCGGATTTCTGCTTTCATCAGACATAAGCCCCTTAATACAGGTGTTCTCAGAATTACCTAGGTTTCCCCCCATGCTTTCTTCAAAAACCTAACAAAATTCCCGTGCGCAATCTTCTCGACATCCGCATGGCAATAACCGCGTTTTTTAAGCATGTCGGGCAGGCGCGCCAGATCGGCGATGCTCTCCAAATCCATTGGCGTCTGCTCCGTGCCGAAGGCGCCGTCGAGGTCGCTGCCGATGCCGGTGTGGTTGGCGTTGCCGGCTAATTGGTTGATGTGGTCGGTGTGGTCGAGGAGTTGTTCGAGTTTCAGGTTGGCGGATTGTGGGGTCGTCTGTTTCCGAATCCAGCCGGGGACGAGCATCCAGGCGTCGAGTGCAGCGCCGATCACCGCTCCGCGCGCGATCAGGGCTTTGAGCTGCTCGTCGCTGAATTGGCGGTTGTGCGCGACCAGCGCGCGGCAGTTGTTGTGGCTGGCCCAGACGGGGCCTTTGAAAATCTCGAGCGCTTCCCAGAAACAATCGTCGCAGAGATGCGTGGCGTCGAGGATGATGCCGAGGCGATCCATTTCTTTGAGCAGGTCTTTGCCGCCGGGGCGAAGGCCGCCGGTGGCGTCGGTGCCCATGGCGTAGCGGCCGGGACCGTAGTGCGCGGGGCCGAGCGCCCGCAGGCCTTGCTCGTAGGCGCGTTCGAGGTGGTGCGGGGTGAGGATGGAGTCGGCGCCTTCGAGGCTGAGGATGTAGCCGACGGGGAGGGTGGAGGGAGGAGGGAGGGGGAAGGAGGGAGGGGGGAGAGGTGCCTCTCCTCCCTCCTCCCTCCTCCCTCCTCCCCACATTGACACGACGAGGTCGAGTTGGTCGGCGTTGGTGATTTGGACCATCTGGCCGGCGGCTTCCATGGCTTTGTAGTAGGCGAGCTGGCCTTGCGTCTGCGCCCAGGCTTGTTCGGGGGAGTGCCAGCCGTTGAGCGGGTTGTCGGGCGCGACGAAGCGGGCGATTTGAGTGGCGACGCAGAGGCCGATGTGGGCGCGGCGCATTTCGGGGAAACAGACGGTGTTGCGGCCGCGGTCGGGCTTGTCGGTGAGGCGTTTTTCGCGCGCGCGGATTTCGGCGAGCGGGCGCGTGAGGTCGCGGTTCCACTCGAGGGCGTTCATGGAGAGGTCGAGGTGGGCGTCGAAGATGAGCATGGGGTTCAATTCAAAATGAAAAATTCAAAATGCAAAATTAAGAAGCCAGCGCTCACTATCGCTTGATTTTTGAGGGCGTCAAGGGACGTGAGAAAGCAGAATTGAATGGACGGATCTACTGAACAAGCGGCACGGATGATTTGAACGCGCTGAAGCCACGATCTTTAGCGGAACGAAAGCCGACAATTAATTCTTCTGCAACGACTCGGCATCCTTGCGCATGCGCGTGCGTTCGGCTTTGAGTTGGTCGAGCTTTTGATTGGAAGCGTCGAGCGCTTTTTGGGCGTCGTCGAGCGCTTTCTTTTTTTCGTCATAATAATCTTTGGCTTCGTCCTGGTGGCGCGCGGCGCGGTCGATGTCCTGCTGGATGCGGGCGAGCGCGACGCTGTTGCCGCGGTTTTGGATCGCGCCGTTGGCGCGGGCATTGTAGTTGGCGTTGGCGGTGTTCCATTCGGCGTCGGCGCGGGCCACGCGGGTTTCGGCGTCGGTGATGAAGGATTTTGCGGACTTGACTTTGCGCTCCAAGCGGTCGTGTTCGGCGGTGGCGGATTTCAATTCGCCGGCGAGATCGGCCAGACGATCGCTAAGGGCGTCGGAGTGCGCGGAATTTGGCGGCGTGTTGAGGGAGTTGTCGGCTGAATTCTCGGCGGAGTTCTCCGCGCTGTCGGCGGAATCCGGAGCGGTGCTGGCGGGCGTGGAGATGCCGGCGCGTTTTTTGATGTCATCGATGAAGGCTTTGCCGGTTTCAGTGTCCCACGGCCAAACCAGACCCACGGCGGCGATGTAGCTGACCGTGCCGATGGCGAAGAGGATTGAGCCGATGATGGTGAAGCGGATCAGGCAGCCGACGAACGAGAGGGCGCGGGCCTGCCGTTTGAGGGGTTGAAAGGACTGAGCCATTGCAGCGTGTCCTTAAATTAATATAGAAGCAAAAAATTGTGAGAGACTCGCCAGAAGATACAGCGCAACGCTCTAGAATGCGAGAGTTTCTTGCGGAGAAATTATAAAATGGACTTTGGGACGCGCGCGACTGGAGTTGAACCAGCGCTGCGATATGGGAATTACATCTTACGCTGCAAAGCAGCCTTCGAGGTTCAAGTTCCACTCGCTTACCAACTGTGAATCACCCGCTTCTCGGCCATATAAAGTCAGATTCGACAGTCAGGCGGTTTGGCTGGGTGCCAAGCCGCCTGTTGCGATTTTCTAAAAATCCTGACCTACATCATCGCTCTTGAATTTGCTCGACTCCGACCTCGGAGTGTATACGAAGCTATGAAACTCAAATCACTCATCTTGCTCTTCCTGGCCGCGACGCTGACGCTCGCCTCGGCCGGTGAAGCGGCGCCAAAGACAAAGAATCTGTTTCAGCGCCGCTATGTTCTGGTCTTCGCCAATTTGATGCGCGATGCGGATTGCGAAAAGGTCTTAAGCATCGCGCGGCGCGCGGCGGCGGCGGGTTACAACGGCATTGTGCTGGGCGCTCGTGCGGGCGAGTATGTTGACCTTTTCAAGCACGCGCCAAAGGAGTCCTACACGTCCGCGTTCGCGGAGCTTCGCAAACAGATGGACTTGCTGCATCTGGCGCTTATTCCTTATGCGATCAATCCCAACGAAGTGGGCTACGCGGCGCCGGAGTTGAGTGAAGCAATCCCGTGCCGCGACACGCCCTTCCTCGTTCACGACGGCATCGCCGAGGCCGTCCCGGACCCGGCGCAGCTTCTCGCGAATCCCGGCTTTGAAGCGCTGCATGGAAACTCGCCCGATGCGTGGAGCCACGACAAGCCGGGCGTGATTACGTTCATGGACAGCGAAGTCAAACACGGCGGCAACGCGTCGCTGCGCATCCAGGACCCCGGCGCCGGCGATCCGAAGAACGGGCACGGCCGGTTGTGGCAGACGGTGAGCGTGCGGCCGTTCCGCGCGTTTGAGTTTTCAATCTGGCTGAAAACGAGGGATTTAACGGACGCCGACAAAGTCCAGTTTCATTTTCAAGGCGTGGACGGCGGCCAGCCGCTGGTTTATGCCAACCGCGAAGCCGGGTTTGGCGCGCGGGTCAAAGCCACTCAGGATTGGACCCAATACACGGTCCATTTCAACAGCGCGTCGAATACGAAATTACAGTTGTTCCTGGGCATTTGGTCAAAGCGCGCCAGCGGCACGCTGTGGTTTGACGACGCGGACCTGCACGAAGTCGGCCTGTTTCACACCGTGCGGCGTGAATCGCTGCCGCTGACGGTCGTTTCGGCGGACGGCGCTCAAACTTACGACGAAGGCCACGACTATGCAGTCGGCGACGGGCGCTTGACCATTCCGAAGGGTTCGCGCATCGCCGATGGCGCGCGGCTCAAGGTTTCGTGGTATCAGCGCGCGGAGATGATTGGCCCGCCCTTCGCCAACGCAAGCCATCCAAAATATTTCGAGGTGGAGCGCGGCATCGCCGAAAAGCTCGACACGCTCTTTGTCCACCCGCCCGCATTTATGATGACCTTCGACGAGTGGCGCGTGGCCAACTGGGACCCCGCTGGCGGCAACGTCACGGCCGGTGAGTACGTGGCGAAGACAGTGCGCCAATCGACCGCGCTGCTCAAGCAGATTAATCCGCGGTACGAACTGTACGTGTGGAGCGACATGTTCGATCCGAACGAGAATGCGCTCGAGAAGTATTTCATGGCCAACGGGCCGCTCACCGGCGCGTGGAAAGGGCTGTCGAACGACACCGTCGTCATGACGTGGACAGGCGGCGCAAAGGCGCTGCGATTTTTCTCGGAGCTTGGGCTCAAGCAGATGATTGGCGGGTATTACAGCTCGCTGGACAATGTCAAGAAATGGCTCGACGCGGTGGATGAGGTCGAAGGCGGCGGTGCTAACGGCATCGACGGTTTCATGTATACGACCTGGGACGATAATTTCACCGACATCGAGAAGGTGGCGGAACTGATCAAGGCGCGCGGGCGCTGGCAGGATGGCGCGGCGTTCGGCGAGAAGGGCAAGTGATCGAGGCTTGCCCCGAGCGCCGCGCTTGTCCAAAGACCACTTTCCTGCAAGAATGGCCCGCCAGAATCCGTCCAAATCACAGTTCATCCAAACGGACGCACGCGCTTCATGACCGAATCGCCTTCACTCACCCCGCCCCGCCGCCGCTGGCTGCGCTTTTCGCTGCGCACGCTGCTGCTGTGCGTGCTGCTGATCGGCAGTTCAGCGACGTTGTGGTGGAATTGGGGACCGTGGCTCCCCGAATTCGTGCTACGCAGTCCTCCTGATTTGGTCCAAGCCGATCTGCTCCGCCATGGCCGCGGCTTGATTCTGCTCTTTGACCACCCTGTCGATAAAGACAGGCGCATCAACGAAATTCAATACATCGAACTTCCAAGTGGCCGCATTCGCTATTCCGTGCGCTCCGGGATTGGCGGGGGATACGTCCGCATCTCAACCGGCGAATCCACCATACAGCTTTTCAATCACGCACCCTCCGCACAAAATATTCCCCTGATGGACTCCTGGAACATCGAGACCGGTGAGCGCCTCGACTCCGACCGCATCTTTCACGGCAGCCGCAACATCTCAGTCCAATTCTCACATGAAGATCGCTTCGTGTATGTCTGCTCGGACTTCACCGGTGAACGGACCTTGTTGAAATTCCCCGAACTGACGCCGGCCGGAAATCTGGACGAGCTGTTCAAAAACGATTTCGACAGCAACGATCATCCAATCGCCCGATCTGGCACGTTTTCTCCATTGGGCAGTTGGTTCGTGAATTTTGTGACGGCGGAAAAGGTCCAGTTCATCGACCTCAAGTCCAATTTCGAAATGCGGGAGCTTGTGCTGCCATACGGCGAAGATACGCGATGGCGTCGGCTGGTTTTTTCACCGAACGAGCGGGTGCTTGCACTCGAATACCTACCATCGCACGCTGGTGCGACAAACAAGGTTATGCTGGTGGGCGCAATTTCCTTTGCATCGGGTGACCTTGATCCCCGTCACCGCTTCAATTCGTTACCTTATTTTTCAAAATCCGGCGAGTATTTTGTGGTGAGGAATTCTGATGACGCGACCAAGGAAATTCGGCGCACGAGCGACCCGCAAACGCCGCTGTGGAAGAGTCAACCTGGGCCGCTGGACTGGATTGGCGACAACGTTTTGCGCTGCGATTCGCAAGTGACCCTGTTGGACGGCGCAACCGGGGTAACACTTTGGCAGCAACCGTTCAATACTCAAGTCAGGACCGGTTCAATCACCTCAACCGAGTACATTGCGCTGCATGACGCTCCCGGTTCATTGCTGCTTTGTATCCTAAATGCGCACACGGGCCGGACCGAACTCAACACCCACGATTGGCGTTGGAGCGCGCAATGCGGCGAGTTACACAGCACGGAATTCTGCGGAGATAGCTCCTGCTTTCTCGCGTACAGCAGGACCGACACGCGTATCCGAAATCTGGCCGTCGCCCGCCGCCATTCATACCGCTGGGGCCTTGCTTCCGTTCCCGAATTCTGGCTCACCCTCGTGCTCGGCGCGGGCTTCCTGTGGAGCGTCTGGCGCGACCGGCGATTGGGGATGCGCGCATGAGCACACCCGTCCCGCCCCGGCGCAAGTGGCTGCAACTGCATCCGAGCACTGCGGTGGTGCTGATGTTCGCAACGGGTGGAATTATCTGGGCAAATTCAATTGAAAGGATCAGTTGGGTGTCTTACCACGAAAACAGCATCTATGATTTTAACCGCACGCAATATGAGATTTCTGGAAAATTGGCGGACCACTTAATGAATGGTGATGACCGATGGCGATATTACTTAGTGGACCCTATCTTTAAGGTGCGCAAATATGGATGGCCGTTTCCTGTCTATGAATGGCAAATTCGGTTAACGCCGAAGGACTTTCCAAATGAAGGGGTTGCACCGCAACCTGTGATAAATTGGTATCGTGTCGCCATATTCTTAGATTGCGCCATGACGTTCGTGCTGCTCGCAACCGTCTGGTTCTTGTGCGAATGGCTGATTCGTCGCCGTGCAGCATCGTCTTTTCGTGTCGATTTTTGAGTTGGGGCCATTTTCAGGGCCACGTTGTGTAAATCCTCAGCACTTAACTCTCAGCGCCTGACGAGCCGAAAAAACCGTTGCAACCGGCCGTGGAAAATGCCCGATGGTGGGGTATAAACCCTGCGGCTTGAACATGCCGAGAGTGATGCCGGGGTTGCCGGGGGTGCTGATCGCGATGTGGGTTTTGGGAACGCCCATTTTTTTCGCACGCAAAAATCGAATTTCCTGCCATGTCTTGCCCCATCTTCCGTCTATCATTTATTGTTCTGTTTTTTCGACACGCACCATGCAAGGAGGATTTCGCATGGATCTGAAGTTTCTGCGCCCGGCGCTCGCCCTCATCTGCGCGACCGAATTCACACTAAGTTCCGCGTTTGCCGCGTCGGGCACGCCGTTGCCCGCGGGCAACATCCGCCGCATGTTGCATCTGGGCGCGGCGGAATCCGACCGCATCACCGGGTTCCCCACCAGCGCGCTCAACATTCTCTGGGACAACATGGTCTTCGCCGGTAAAGGCCCCGAATATTTACAGCAGCCCAGTCCCGGGCAAAGCGTGGATTTGCGCGTGGCGGTGAATGGAACCGCCAACACCGTGCTGACGTGGAGCGACGTGACGGCGGTCAATCCGAACGGGGTGTGGGAGAATGGTGTCGCCGACAATTACGTGATGTATTGGGCGATTTACATTTATGCGCCAACGACGCGCACCGCTCGCGTCGCAGTAACGGTTGACGATTATGCAAAGGTGTGGATGGATGGCAACTCCACTCCGATCATATTGACTCCAGCAGACACAAGTACGACCGCCGATGTCAATCTCACCGCCGGCTGGCATTTTTTCATTTGTAAAATGTGGGAACTGACAGGCAACGATTACTTCAGCATCAAATTCACCGACACCAACAATGCCGACATGACCGACTTGCAGTACACGCTGACGGACCCTATTGCGCCGGCAGTTGCGAGTACGTCCCCGGCGAGCGCGCAGGCGAACGTCCCGGCCTGGAGCGATGTGATTTTCACGTTCAGCGAACCGATGGACACGACGGTCGATCCTAATACGGTCGGGTCGATCACAGGCGGGCCGGCGAACGGCACGTGGTATTGGGCGGATAATACGAATCTGATTTGGATCGCGTCGGCGCCGCTGGCGCCCAATACGGCGTACACGGCAACTGTGAATGCGGCCAGCGCCAAAGACCGTACCGGGAATACGCTGACAGGGAGTAATTCCGTTTCGTTTACGACGGTCGCGGCGATTTCCTCGCCGACGTTGACCAGCGCCACGCCGAACACAAGTGCGCCATTTGCGGCGCATGTGGCGCTTGCGGGTACGGGTTTCATTCGAGGCGGCGTGAAACACGCGCCCACCGCTGTGCCATTCCAAGGACATTACTACTCGTACCGCGCGCCGGGCATCGACTGGGCCAGCGCTGTGTCCATCGCCGCCGGCGAGGGCGGGCATCTGGCAACAATCGCCAACGCGCAGGAGGATAATTACGTCTGGACGCTCGGCGGCATGATTAATGGATGGATCGGGTTGACCGAGATCAACAGTCCCGGCACATACAAATGGATCACCGGTGAACCTACCACCTATACGAATTGGGCCAGCGGCGAACCAAGTTTCGGCGGCGAGCACTACGGAATATATTGGTACGGATTGCAATGGAACGACGTGGATTCCGCCGCGGGATCGGTGCGGCCGTACGTGATTGAATACGAAACACAATCCGTTCCGGTGGTGAAATTGTCGCACGCAGGCCAGGCCGACATTGTCGCCGCGAATGTGACTTATATCGACGGCAACAACCTGGCGTTCGATCTAAATTTGACAGGCGCGGTGGATGGCGCGTGGGATTTGGTGCTTACCAATCCGGACGGCGGCACGGTCACGTTACCGGGCGGGTTCACGGTCAGTTCCAGCATTGCTGTCGCAGGACTGACCATTTACTATCCCTTCGACGAAAGCTCAGGCACAAGTACAGCGGATCTTTCAGGCAATGGCAATAACGGTACGTTATTCAACAACCCGGCACGCACTGCGGACTTTACTTTAACGCCAAACAAGTATGCGCTGCAGTTCAACGGTGCCAACCAGCAGACGGTTTCCAGCAATACACTCTTCAACAATCCGCAAATATTCACGCTTGTGCTTTGGTTTAACACGACGACTACAACGGGCGGCAAATTAATTGGCTTCGGCAACACGCAGTCGGGTTCAAGTTCACTTTTCGACCGACATATTTACATGGCCAATAGTGGGCAGCTTCTGATGGGCTGTTACACCGGCGGCGCAATGTCGACAATTACCTCGCCGGCGGCGTACAACGACGGGCGTTGGCATTTGGTCGCGAGCGTCCTTTCAAATAGCGGTATGCAGCTTTTCGTTGACGGCGTGCTTGTCGCGTCGAACGCCACCACGGCGGCACAAGTGTTCTCAGGGTATTGGAGAATTGGCGGCGACTCGCTTGGATCGTGGCCAAACCGTTCAAGCAGCGACTTTTTCACCGGTACAATCGATGACGTGCGCATCTTTAACCGCGGATTGAGCGCCAGCGAGATTCAGGCGTTGCTTCAATTGCAGTTGCCTTCAGCCACGGCGGATTTTTATGGCGCTATTCCGGGACAAACGCTGAGCGTGGCCGCGCCCGGAATATTGAGCAACGACAACAATGGATTCCCCGGCAGTCTGACGGCTATTCTCGACAACACGACGGCGCACGGCAACCTCGCTTTGAATGCCAATGGATCGTTTGCTTACACGCCAACCGCGGGATATTCGGGGACCGATACGTTCACCTACCACGCCACCAATGGAAAGGGCCAGACTTCGGGCACGGCCACGGTGCTTATTCAAGTCAGCAACCAACTCCCCGGTCTAGTGGGATATTATTCCTTCGATGAACCCGGTGGCACGACGGCGCAGGATTATTCGGGAAATGGCAATACCGGCACGTTGATTGGAAATCCGGCCCGCGTGCCTGGACTGATTGGCAATTCATTGCTGTTCGATGGCTCGACGACTTATGTCTCGATCCCGCACAGCAGTTCGATCGACCCGATTACCGGTTGGACATTGGCTGCGTTTATCAAGCGCTCAGCGATGAACACTCAGCACTCGATCATCGAAGGATACGGCTCCAGCGGCGGAAATTATGCCATGCGCATCGGTGACACAAACGTGCTGCAGACGTACCTGCTGAATTACCCCAATTACAGCCAATTATTGAGCGGGACATCGACGATTTACTCGGGCCAATGGTACCACGTTGCGGTGACTTACGACGCATCGCTGAATCAATTGAAAACATACGTCAATGGAAATTTTGACACGAGCGCGACGACCGCGTTTCCGAGCGCTCACGCCAACGCGCCGGTTTTTATCGGGGCGCGAGGCACCGACGCCGCAACCAAGTTTGCCGGGAACATTGACGACGTCCGCGTCTACAGCCGGGCACTGACTGCCGCCGAAATCAAAGGGCTCGCCTCGCTGCCACCGGTTGCGGCAGCGGATTTCTTTTCGACGCCCATCGGTACACAATTGTCCATGACGGCGCCAGGCGTGCTGGCCAACGACACCGACCCGCTCAATCTTGTCAAGACCGCGGTGCTCGATTCGACAACTTCTCACGGGACACTGACGCTGAACGCCAACGGCAGTTTTATTTATGCTCCTGCCGGTAATTATACCGGTTCAGATTCGTTCACCTACCACACGGTCAACGCCAACGGCCTTGCGTCTTCCGTTGTAACGGCGACGATCAATGTGGAAAACTTGTCGGTCGTATCAACATCGCCGGTCTCGGGAGTGGTAAGCCAGACGCTTCCGGGTGTGGCGATCAACGGAAGCGGATTCCGCATGAGCGGACTTCCCACAGCGTCCGGCGCCGTTGCGTTCAACGGACACAACTACCTCTATGTCAACAGCACGATGACCTGGCCCGCGGCGGAAAGCTATTGCGAAGGATTGAGCGGGCATCTGGTCACGATCTCCAGCGGCGCGGAAAATGCGTTTGTGCTCTCGCTGGCCAACACCGTGACCTGGCTGGGCGCAAGTGATCCCGCGGCCACTGGGAATTTTGCGTGGGTAACAGGCGAGCCGTTTAGCTACACAAATTGGTATCCGGGTGAGCCGAACAACCTCGGCGGCGCCGAGTTTTATTTGCAACAATATACGAATGGCCAGTGGAACAACATCGGCGCGACAACCCTGCCGTTCGTCTGTGAATTCGAATCGGTGCCAACTTCGGTAAAGCTTCAGTTAGGGGCTTTGGTCATTCAAGGAACGAACGTGCATCTGAGTTCGACGGCGCAATTGACCGCCGATTTCAATCTTGCTGGGGCCGTTCCGGGCGCGTGGGATGTCATTGTTACAGATCACGATTCGGCGCAAAGCGCGACCTTGCCCGGCGGATTCCAGGTCTTGCAGGCTTCGACTCTGGTGACTGCTGGAAATGTCACGCCGATTACGTACAGCACAAGCGCGCAGAACATTTTCGTAAGCGCGCAGGTTACGCCGCAGTATGGCGCGCTATACGAAGGCACCGTTACATTTCAGCTTGCCAGCGGAAACACCAACATCGGCAACGCAGTTACTTCGCCGACGCTGGCGAATGACGCAACGGGAAATGTTACGTATGTCGTTCCTGCCGGCATTCCCGCGGGGATATACACACTTTCGGCCAAATACAATGGCACAACCAATTATTCGGTGAGCACGGATAGTTCAAAGAGCCTGACGATTAATCCGGCGGCGCTGAGCGTGACGGCGAGCAATGCCAGCCGCGCATATGGGGCGGCGAATCCCACGCTCACGGGAACGCTGGTCGGCGCGCAAGCCGGCGACGGAATCAGCGCAACTTTCAGCACGAACGCCACGGTGCTTAGCCCGGTTGGAAATTACACAATTGTTCCAGCGCTCTTGGATCCGAATAATAGGTTGGCCAATTATACTGTCACTTCAACGAACGGTACATTGACCGTCACCAAAGCGCCGTTGACGGTTGCGGCCTTTAATGCGGTTCGAAATTATGGCGCCGCCAATCAAGTTTTTAGCGGAACCGTCCTCGGCGTGCAGAACGGTGACAATATTCTTGCTACATACTCGTCTCAAGCGACGCCGGCAACCGTGGTGGGTCTTTATCCGATAGTCCCCTCCATTTATGACCCGGATGGCAAACTGAGCAATTATTCTTTTGCTCTGTCAAATGGTGCACTGACGATTTTACCGGCGCCGCTGACAGTTGTGGCGGCGGATGCGTCGCGCCCATTTGGCGCATCCAATCCCGTTTTAATCGGCACAATTACCGGCATTGCAAACAACGACAATATTACGGCGACTTATTCGACAACGGCGACACCGTCCAGCCCGGTAAATACCTATCCAATCGTTCCCGCGTTGGTCGATCCGGACAATAAACTTGGGAATTACTCGGTCACGTTGACGAACGGCACGCTGACCGTCACTGGACAGGCGCAATTAATTGTAACGCCCGCGAATGTAACAATTAAATACGGCGACGCGATTCCCGCGTTGACCGGCACGCTCAGCGGCGTTCAGAACGGCGACAACATTACCGCGACTTATTCGACGACAGCCGCGCCAGGCAGCCCGGTTGGTTTTTACTCGATTGTGGCAACGCTGAACGATCCCGACAACAAATTGCCTGCATATGCCGTGACACTGAACACCAGTACATTAACCATTAATCCCGCGCCGTTGTCCGTGAAGGCGGATGACAAGAGCCGAACTTATGGTCAGGCCAATCCGCAATTCACCGGCACTTTAAGCGGCGTGCTGAATGGCGACGCGATTGCGGCTGTTTTTTCGAGCAGCGCGGCTCAGTCCAGCACGGCCGGCAAATATCCCATAGTGGCAACGCTCAACGATCCCGGAGGAAAGCTGGGCAACTACACGCTCAGTTCGACCAATGGCACGCTGACCATTCAGCAGGCCACACCCGTGCTGACCTGGCCGGCTCCTGCGCGGATTTTCGCAGGGGTGGCACTGGGCCAGACGCAACTTTCAGCCAGCGCCGCCGATCCGAATTCGAATGCGCCGATTTCGGGCACATTCGCGTACACGCCGGCAGCGGGGGCGCTTCTCTCAGCAGGACTGGGACAAACGCTGAGCGTTGTGTTCACTCCCAGCGACGCCGTCGATTACACGACGGCGTCAGCGCAGACGAGCATCGACGTCGATCCTACGATTGCGCCGGCGATCACGAGCGCGCTGAGCGCGACGACGGCGAACAATGCGGCATTTGCGTACACTATAACGGCGACAGGCAGTCCGGGGCCGACATTCAGCGCGGCGGGATTGCCGGCGGGGCTGGCGTTGAACGGCGCGGATATCACCGGTGCGCCAACGGCCAGCGGGATTTTCAACGTGATGTTGGCCGCGACGAACGCCGCCGGTAGCGACTCGGAAGTGTTGAAACTCACCGTGATTGGCAGTGGCACGAATCACGCGCCGGTGATCGCGTCGCCGCCGACGGTGTCTGCCAATCCAGCCGTTGTGTGCACCGCGCTTTCATTCGCGGCTCAGGCAACGGATGCGGACGGCGACGCGCTCGATTACGCTTGGGATTTTGGCGACGGGACGGTCGCGGACGGCGCGAGCGTCTCGAAGATTTTCGCCGCGCCGGGCGTGTACGTTGTGACGGTGGCCGTGTCCGACGGACAGGCCAGCGCGATGCAAAGCGTCGATCTGGTCGTCAATGCACAAGCATCGCAGGACTCGTTTGCGGTGACGAAAATCAAACTCGGATTCAGCTTCGTAAAAAGCGGGAGAGACAACCTGTCGCTCTCCGGCCAAATTCCGCTACCGCCGGGATTTGCTCCGGCGGGGAAAGTGGTGCGGATTCTTATCGGCGGATTCGACACGAGTGTGACGTTGGACGCCAAAGGAACGTCGGGCGACAAGTCGTTTTCGGTGCGTTCGAAGAAGGGCAGTTCGACGGCGAGTTATTCATTCGCGGTGAAGAATCGGAATCTCTTCGCTTCGTTGCAAGGGCTGGGCTTCAGCAAAACCGCATCCAATCCCGTGTTGAATTTTCCAGTAATCGTGGAACTGGACGGAGCTTCGCATTTCACGAATCCGACGCTCGTTTACACGGTGAAGGTCAACAAGCTCGGGCCGCAAAGCGCGAGCGGAAGGCACTGACGCAAGCCGCACGCGGCGAACAGGAGGCATTTCGTCGTGGAGTTTCAGCTCCTACCTAATCGTCCCAGTCATTCAAGTGTGTAAAGCAAGCGGAGCGCGACTTCGTGTGAGAAGCCATTCATGTCCTCGAAAAAACGCGTGAAGTGGGATACATTATTGTCGTCTCGCCAGCATTCATTCAGACAGGTTCTTCAACGGGCTGGCAGGAGATGGGAGATAATAAGCCGCCCCCTCACCCCCGGCCCCTCCCCCAAGGGGAGAGGGGGGAAGGGCGGCGCCTCGCTTCGCGAGGAAATTGAAACGCGAGGATTCAGGACTGGCTCAGCACTCAGAAACAACTTGAACTGCCATTGCGTATGACGGAGAATTCGGTTTTGCTCGATTTTTACTTGTCGCTGTGAGCGCCCAATTATTTCCGTTTGCGCCTGGAAAAAACTATGCCCACTGACCGCCCGCTCAATACGCACGAACGCAACCAACTCAGCACCTTTATCAAAACGGCGATGAAGCACATCGGCGCGGACCGTGCGGCGTCGCCGCATCCCGACAAGCTCGTCGAACTGATCAGCGAGGCGATCGATCTGTATCGCAACCTCGAGGCTGACCGGCGGCAGGAAGCCAGCGTCAGCCTCGGTACGCTGTGGGGGCAGATCATCTGCGACCAGCTTGGCTGGACATGGGTCTCGCTCAAGCTCGACACGAAAACAGAAGTCTTCGGCGTCGTTTCGCCGAATCGTTCGCACGTGATTTACCCGCTGCATCACGTCAATGCGCTGCTTTTCGACACGAGCACGGACCAGAATAGTTTGACGCTGTACAACAGTTTAAAGAAAGGCATCCTGCCGCCGGGGAGCGACCACTCGTACGTGGTGATTGGCTCGGCGGCGAATTCGTGAAATGAGACTGGAGACAAGAGACTGGAGACTGGAGACTGGAGCTTAACTCGCTGCCGATTTCCGGGCTGCTTTGTCTTCCAGTCGGCAAGATTCTGAGATCGGACGCGGTGATGTGAGTTGAACAACGAATCGCACGAATTTTCAGGAAGGGGAGGGGAGCTCATTCGCGCGAAACGGTTTCGAGCGCGATTTCTCCTCACCCCGCGGGCGGGTACGCCGTCGGCCCTCTTCTCCTTAAGGGAGAGGGGAACGGCGGCGGCGGCAGATATTCCAGATAAACAAAATGGCGAGGGCGAGGGTTAACCAGAACTCGGGCATCGTCGTGAAGCCCCACCAGCGGTTGGGGACTCCGCGGCGCCAGACGGTGAAGACGCCGGTGCCGTCGGTGTTGACCATCGCGGTAATGAAGGCGTCGGTATGGTGAGCGAATTTGATGGATTGAATTCCGTAAGGGAATTGCGACGGCCAGCGACATGCGCGCAGCGTGCCGGTGGACTCGTTAGATTCCACGTCGAGGATGCGGAAGGATTTGTCGAAATCATGCGCGTCGCTTCGAAGGATGTAGCGATCGTGCTCGGTTTCCCGAGTTGGCGGAATCGCATTCGGATAATACGCATAAACATATTTGGCGGTGCGGACGTCCCAAGCGGTTTGTGCCTCGAAGGAATACAGTGTGTTGCCGGCGAGTTTCGTTGAGGTAACGCTGAGGTTTTCTTGCAGGACAGTGGTGGAATCCATCTTGAAATCGTAGAGGAGAAGTTGAAGGGGCGCGGGGTGACTGTAGATGAGGCGCGAACTGTCGGTGGTAAAATGGATGTGCCAAGTGCCGGACGTAAACGATCTGACGACGGACGGATTGTCGAGGTCGATGATTCGAATTGAGACAGCGTTCGTGGAATTGGCGCCAATCGAGCTGTAGGCCAACTTGCGGCTGTCGGGCGAAAATAAAAGCTCGGCGGCGCAGCCTTCGGCGTCGAGCGTGCGCGGGGCTTTCCCTTTCGACAGCGAATAAAGAGTGATTTTGGCGCCGCAGGCGAGGGCCAATTGGTCCTTGTCCGGTGCGACGGCAAGGGATTTCGGATTGGGACGTTGAATGCCGGTGTCGCAGAATAGTTCAAGCGATGGAAAGCGAACAATCTTTAAATTGGCCGCGGAGTTGTCCTTTATCAATGCAAATTGCCCCTCGCCGAGCAGGGTGTGGAATTCGACATTGGCCAGCGCGGTATGAGATTTGAGAAGGTCTTCGGCGGTGTCGATGCGCCAGAGGCCGCAGAGTTTTTGGGCGGCGCCGCCGGTGATGTAAAAATAACCCCATTCGCAATGCCACGCGGCGGATTCAAGCATCGGCGCGGGAGTCCACGCGTGCAAGAGATTGCCTGTGCGTGCGTCATATAAGCGGGTTCCGAGGGTTGGCTTGAAACCGGGTTCGAGGTAGTAGGAACCGTCGTAGGAATAGAGGTATTTGTCGTCCTCGGAAAAGGCGATGCGCTCGTCGCGGAATGAAACCGGAATCGCAAACGCCGGCCGCCACGGTTCGCAATTCCACCACGTCATCGCGGCGCTGGCCAGGAGCAGGACGGACAACACGAGCGTGGAGAGGGCGAATTGGAGGCGGTTGTTGCGTTTCTTTTCCAATTTCTTGTCTCAATGCGGATAGCTTGCGCGTCTTGCTCGTGGCATTTCGATTCAATCAAAATTTTTGCGTGCGACTTTGGGATCCGTCAGAGGTTAGACGCTTTGGGGCGGGGTGCCAGTGCAGGCGGGCCGCCTGCACCACAAAGGACAATTCTACTTTTGACAGAATCGGCCAACCGGCGAATCTGATGGTTCGTAGTGTAGGCGGAGGATTTCATGGGCGAAGAGATTGAGGAATTCGAAGGCGATTCGCCGGGCCTTCTGGCACCCCTTCGGGGTGCGGGGACGCCTGGCGATGCAACCGGGGGTATCGGCCGGGCACGGCCTCAACCCCCGGCTACTCTCTTGCACCCCACCGGGGTAAACGGCGGGATTTCGGTTCGCGAAACGCATGGAACCGTTATTGCGAAGGGCAATCCGCCGGTCGATCGCTCTGAGACCGCGCGGCACTGGCAAGGCCAGTGGCACACGAACGGGGAACAAACTGACGGCGAACATTTGCGGTTGACTGGGCGCTTTTTTCCGCTGCGGGCGGTGAAGGGCGTTTGCATCGTTCTGGCTGTGATGCTTTTGGCGGCGGTTTCGTGCTTCGCGGGAGAGACGGGGACGACGGAGTCGAAGAAGGAGAAGGAAAAGGAGGCGCCGTTCAAGTGCGATGCGTGGTGTGTGTTCAGCGATTTGACGCGGGAGCGGCAATACATTACGCCGGATCCGAAGTCGGAACATTCGCGGCCGAATGCTCAAAACCTGGGCGGGTTTGGGCGGCGCGGGCGCTGGGCGAATGTGGTGTTTGACGTGAAGAACACGACCGATCCGAAAGACAAGGAAGTGATGGACGGCACGGCCGAGATCAAGATGGAGTATGCGCGCAGCAACACGCAGTCGGGCGATAGTTACAAGACCGATTACGTGCAGAATTTTCAGGTCGCGCCACAATCGGAGAAGCAATACCACTTCAGCGTGTTTTGCCCGGACGAGGGCTGGTCGCCGAACATTGCGCTCACCGTGAAATGCAACCAGCGCGGAACGTTCACGCGCAGTTTCGAACTCAACGATCTCGACGCTCAGCAGAAGCAGTTGATCGTGGTCGTGTCGGACACGCCCGGCGCGTACAAATATCTGGGTCCGATGCGCAAGATGAACATGGAAGACGTGCTGGCGGCCAACGACAAGAAGCAGATCGAGCGCGAAGTGGCGTCGGTGACGCCGTCAGAATTGCCGGCACGCTGGCACGATCTGGTGCTGGCCAGTTTGATCATCATCGACGGGCCTCCGAAGGAAGGATTGACTGACGAGCAATGGGACGCGATCAAGACGTACGCGATGGCCGGCGGAAAGGTGCTGGTGATGGCGGGGAAAGACCCGGCGCGGCTTAAAGGCGCGGCGGAGGATTTGTGCGGGATTGTGGTGAAAGGCACGGCGGAGTTGAAGCAGTTGGATGCGTGGAAAGAGATCGCGCCGTTCCCGGCGATGATTGGGCCGAAGAAGAAGGGGACAGGAGACAGGGGTCAGGGGTCAGGAGACAGGGGTCAGGAGTCAGGGAATAAGGCCAAGGCTGAGGACAAAGACAAAGGCAAGGCGGATGAGAAGAAGGATGAGGATAAAGAGATCATGGTGCCGATCGTCGAGGTGACGGCACCCGGGTGCGGGATTGTGCGGCGCAACACCGCGACGCAGATTGTGGAGTCGTGCGAGAAGAGTTACGGCGCGGGGCGGGTGGCGTTTTTGCCGTATTCGCTGGGCGACCCGATGTTCAAAGACTGGCCGGGGCGTCAGATGATTCCGCTGGGGTTTGTGCAGAACGAGAAGAATCTGTTTACGTTTGAAGAGCCGTCGGACGACCAGGATCCGACGCAGCAGGCGAACTACAATCCGTATGGCAATAGCTATAACCAAAACGGCCGGCGCTATCGCGGCGGTTATTACCAGCAAAATTTGCAGGAGCAATTGAGCGCGCTGCAGACGTTCCGCAACACGCTGGACACGAGTTTCAGCCAGGACACGCCGGTGATCACGCAATCGCCGAGCATGGTGGCGTGGTTCATGGCGATTTACATGGCGTGCGCGATCCCGCTCAACTATCTGATTTTCGCGCTGTTGCGCCGGCGCGAAGCAGCGTGGTTGATGGCGCCGCTGTGGGCGTTCGGGTTTACGATCGGCGCGTATTACATAGGCTACGCCGGGCAGACGGGAGTGGTGACGGTCAACGAAGTGTCGGTGATCGAGCTTGGGCCGGGGCAGAGCGACGGCGTGGCGCGGACATTCATGGGGGTTTACACGCCGCGGCGCAACGATTACCAGATCGAGTTTCCGCCGCAGGCCATCGGCACGGGAGGGCTGTTCGACACGGAAGCGGTGCCAACGCATCTGGTGAATGCGGAATATTTGAACCGACGCATCGAAGATCTGCCGTCCATGCGCATCCGCGACACGGGAAACAGTGTGAGGATCGACGAGATTCTGTTCCAGTCGCGATCGACGCGGCGCTTTGAAGTGCAGCATCGCGCGTGGGTCAATGGCGGGATTGAGTTGAGGTATCTGAGCGGGGGAGGGGATCAAGATCCAACGCCACGGATGAAGACAACGAACAACACCGGGCGGATGCTGCACAATCCCGTGTTCATCAAAGGCAACCAATACTTGGAATTGAGCGTGGAAAGCGGGAAGACCGATTTTGCGAACGGGCAGTCGATCGACACCACATCGGTCTACACGGGCTGGCAACCGTTGAACGAGCATTTCTTCGAGAAATTTGCGTCGCGTTTCAACACGGACGGGACGCGGCAGCACATTGCGGATCGCGCGCGGGCGGTGGGGCTGTATTTGAAGAACCACATGAGCCAGTACGCGGCGGGCGTGTTGATCGCGTGGGCGGACGGGGCGTCGCTGCCGGTGAAAGTGGGGCCGACGGGTGGAAAAACGCAGGACCCGAACATGGAAGGGATCACGCTGTTTGTGGTGCCGGCGGTGGCGACCAACCGCGGCTGGCGCGCGGTGCAGATTGAGAAGATGGCGCCGAAGGTGAAGTATTCGGTGCGCTACAATCCGGAGAACGACGCGACGACCGGCGAGTGGATCCCGTTGCCCAAGATAGGCGGGATTGGATTCGATCCAAAAATACAGAACAGCGTATACCTGCGGCTGGAGTTCGATCCGATGTGCGGGCAGTACTTGTACGAGATTCCGCCAAAGATGGCGGAACTAAAGTTTGACGTGCGGAATTCGAAGCGGCAGCCATTCAGCGGGGAGTTGATCGTTGGAGTGCGCGATCATGCGGCGGACCCAAAGAAGGAGCCGAGATTCAAGGTGGGGAAAATAGACGGGAGCGAAGTGACGGATTTGACGCTGGGGCCGAACGCAATGGATAAGAATAAAACGATGCATTTCCAATTCAACGATGCGGAGAATTTCACGCCGCCATCGACGATTGTGTTGAAGCTGAGCGCGCGGGCGACGGACGGGCAGGACCCGCGGACGGTGGAGGGGTTGGTGTTGGAGAATGTGGAGGTGAAGGTGGTGCCGCGGCAGTGACGGGCAGGGGGTTAGGGGCCAGGGCACAATGTGCAACTTTTGCAAGAGTCTGGGGACTACGAACGATGTGCAACTTTTGCACGGATAGCGGGAGCGCAACAGCAAGGACCGGAGTACCGGTCCTTGGCACCCACGATGTGCAACTTTTGCAAGCAATTGAATCGGGTTCGGCGGGACGCCGGCGGTAAAGGTTTGGGGATATACAAATGATTGAGGTGCGGGGGTTTACTAAACGCTACGAGCAGTTCATGGCGGTCGATCATCTCGATCTGAAGATCGAGAAGGGGGACGTGTTTGGGTTCATCGGGCCGAACGGCGCGGGGAAGACCACGACCATCCGCTTCCTGGCGACGCTGCTCAAGCCGACCAGTGGGTCGGCGCGGATTAATGGGTACGACGTCAACCGGCAAGTGGACGACGTGAAGCGCTCAATTGGGTTTATGCCGGATGCCTTCGGAATGTACGACGGGATGAAGGTGTGGGAGTTTCTGGACTTCTTCGCGACGGCGTACGGGCTGGTGCGGAGCAAGCGGCGGGCGCTGATTGACGATGTGCTAACGCTCGTGGACCTCAACAGTAAGCGCGATACGCTGGTCAACGGGCTATCGAAAGGCATGCAGCAGCGCCTGTGTCTGGCCAAGACGCTGGTGCACGATCCGCCGGTGCTGATCCTGGACGAGCCGGCATCGGGACTGGACCCGCGAGCGCGCGTGGAGATGAAAGCGCTGCTCAAAGAGCTGCAGAAGATGGGCAAGACGATTCTGGTCAGTTCGCACATCCTGCCGGAGCTGGCGGATTTCTGCAACAAGATCGGGATCATCGAACGCGGCAAGCTGCTTGCGGCCGGGCCGGTGCATGAAGTCATCCGCTCGATTCGGCAGAATCGCATCATCGAAGTGGTGACGTCGCGGCCGAGCGAGATGTGCGAAGTGACGTTGGCGCATCACGAGCACGTGCGGAATCTGACTGCGGCGGAGAACCGCTACAAATTCGAATTCGCCGGCAACGACGAAGACGTGATCTCGCTGCACCGGGAACTGATGTCGCACGAAGTGCCGCTGGTGTGGTTCAACGAAGTGGAGGCGGATTTGGAGGAGGCGTTTATGAAGATTACGAAGGGGTTGGTGGCATGAGCAAAATGGTTGTCCGCGAAAGAGCCGCGCCGTATGGAGAGCGAACGCGCCCGCCGCGCAGCCGCGTGCCCAAGCGCATGACGGAGGACGAGTTCGTTGATTGGTATTGGAAGACGGATGACAATGTGCAAGCAGAATGGGTCGCGGGAGAGGTGATTATGATGTCGCCGGACAATTTGAAGAACAACAAGAACGAGGGGCTGATTTATTGCGTCATGTGCGATTTCGTGGGCATCAAGGATTTGGGCGAAGTATTTCATTCGCGCGTTCAAATGCGGCTTCCGATTAAACCAAGCCGGCGGGAGCCGGATATACTATTTGTCGCCAAAGAGCGCTTGCAGATTTTGCGCGAAACGTTTATCGACGGGCCGGCCGATTTCGCGATGGAAATTGTCTCGCCCGAAAGCGAAAAGCGCGACAAGACGACGAAATACTACGAATATGAAGCTGCGGGCATAAAGGAGTATTGGATTGTTCACGTGCTCGACGGCACAATTAGCGCATTCACGTTGAATTCGGATGGAAAATACGAGCCGATCCCGATGGTCGATGGGGTGGTGCGGTCGAAAGTGATTTCGGGGTTCTACTGGCGCAGGGAATGGATTTTGAATTCCAAGGCAATGTTGGCCACGACCATCTTGAAGGAAATGGGCGCAATCTAAGCGAGGATAACAGATGAACAAGATGCTCGTCCGAGAAAGCTCGCCGCCGTATGGCCTGCGCCACCGCATCACGCGCATGACGATGGAGGAGTTCGACGAATGGTATTCGCACCAGCCTGAATTGAAAGCGGAGTGGTCCAGCGGGAGGGTTTCTATTCACATGGCAGAGGGCGATGACCATAACGGCATTAAGCTTTTGGTTTCTCATCTGTTTGACCTGTTCATAATCGCGCGAGGGCTTGGCCGCACGTTTGCCGATGGAATGCAAATCCGGCTTCCGTTTCCAAGCAGACGCGAGCCGGATTTGCTTTTCGTGGCGGCGGATCGTTTGCAAGTCAACAAGAAGAAGTACATCGAAGGACCGCCGGATCTTGCGGTCGAGATCGTTTCGCCTGATGATCCGGACCGAGACTATGAGGAAAAATTCAAAGAGTACGAGCACGGCGGAGTGCGGGAATACTGGCTGATCGATCCGCTCGCCAAAGTTGTGTTCGTCTATGTGCTCGACAGAAATGGGAAGTACAAGCGCGTCCCTCCGAGACAGGGCAAGTATCGCTCGCGCGTATTGCGGGGCTTTTACTTGCGCGAAGAATGGCTCTGGAATGCGCCGGAAATGAACCCGCTCGTCTTGCTTGACGAAATGAATGCGAATTGATCCAATCCTCCGCAGTAGAATCGCCCTTCGCAGCGTCTTTTTTGCAGTCGTTTTTTTATAGGAACCACCAATGGCCAACGGAACCGTACCCGCCACACCCGTGACGCCCGCCGCGGCGGCTCAGGAACCGCCGCGGCCGAAGGAAGGCTACCGCTCGCCGCGCGAGAACCTGTCGTTCACCGACCGCGTCTTTCTGGCGATCGAAAATCCAGTGCTGCGGCGCGAGTTGCTTACGGCGCTGCGTTCGAATAAATCCTTCGTGCTGCAGTTTTTGTACCTCGCGATTCTGGGCGTGATCGTGTACACGGCCTGGCCGCGGGGCGTGACGGCGATCAGAGGGGAACTGGCGCGCCACCTCTTCCACATTTTCGGGCAGAGCCAATTGGTGCTGCTCTCCATCATGTCACCGGCGTTTTCGGCCAGCGCCATGACGATTGAAAAAGAACGCCGCTGCATCGACCTGCTGCTGACCTCGCCGATTCCCGCGCGCACGATCCTGATGGGCAAATACATGTCGTCGGTCGTGTATTTGATTTTGCTGATACTCTCGACGGCGCCGATCATCGGCGTGGTGATGTGGATGCCCGGCACCGGCTACGAAGAAATCGCGAGCCTTTACGTGATCTTGATTTCGGTCGCCGCGTCGTTCGGCATGATCGGGCTGACCTGCTCGGTGTTCTTCCACCGCAGCCAGACCAGCTTGACGGTGACCTACATGATCGTGCTGCCGCTGGCGATGATTCTGTTTGTCTGCGCGAATTACATCGACAGCTTTTTCACGCCGGGCGGCGTGCTCATACCGACGGCGTTTCTGATTATCCTCGCGGTGGTTCTATACCGCCATTGCATCAACCGCATCCGCCAGCCGTTCGATCCGGTGTTCAAGGCCATGGAAGAGGAAGACGTTGCAACGCAGACCGGCCTGGTGCTGGTGCGCGACCGCTTCCCCGATAATCTGCTTGCGCCGGCCAACGCCAACCAACTGCTGCCCGACCGCGTCAATCCGATGTATCAAAAAGAAATCCGCAGCGAAATTTTCGGGCGCGGGACGTTGTTTTTGCGGCTGATCATTCAGATCAGCATGTTTCTTTCCGTCGTCTTCCTGACGTTCCTGTTCCTGGGCATGGAATACATTTTCGTCGATTTCCTCGTGATCTTCACCATGCTGGTCGCGCCGGCATTCGCCTGCAACACGTTTACGCAGGAGCGCGAGCGCGGCACGCTGGATTTGCTGCTGACAACGCTGATCCGCCCCAGCCAGATTGTGATCGGGAAATTCCTCTCGTGCCTGCGCCTCTCGATTTTTCTCACCGGCCTCGTCGGCGTGACGCTCTGTTTTTATCTGTTTATCAACGCCGGCAACGACACGTTCGCGGCGCGCGCGATGTACCTGGCGATTTATTTTGCGATCCTGCTGTTGACGATTATTTTCGAAACGTCGCTGGCGATGTTCTTCTCGCTGCTGCTGACCAGCACCGTGCGCAGCATGATCACGACGTACGCGGCGGTGCTGATTCTGTTCGCGGCGCCGGTGGCGGCGAATCAGTTGCTGCGCGTGTTTACGGGGCGCGATCTCTCGGAATTCACACTGTTCATGGCGACCAGTCCGTTCCAAGCTGTGCATTCGGTCGTGAGCGGCGGGGCCCGCGAAAGCGGGATGGTCTGGCCGTTTTACCTGGGCTTCTGCGCGCTTTTTTCGCTGCTGGCGATGGCCTTCGTCTTCACGTGGTTCGAGCGGCGCGCGCTGCGCATGTCGAATACGAAATGAAGGCGGAATATGGAATATTGAATGTGGGATGAGGAAGCGTTCGCGTCTCTTCCACATTCCACATTCTGCATTCTAAATTCCGCAAACCTTAAGTAACGGATTTTCACAAAATAGCCGATAAAAGATAAAACCCGTATAATCGAACCGGGATAAATGGACCGAAGCAATTGTTTAGTCACGCTGCCCAGTTCCGCGACCTCCGAGGCCGTGGCGACGCGCCGTATTCTCATTGTCGATGCGGATGCCGGCGCGCGGCGCTGCCTGACCGCGGCGCTTCAAGGCAGCGGTGTGAATGTCGTGCGCGCGGTGAAGGATGCCGCGGAAGCGCTGGCGGCGCTGCGCGAGCAGCCGAGTTTCAACATCGTCGTCTGCACGCTGCCGCAAGCCGCCGCGCGCGGCTGCCCGCTGATCGCGCGGCTGCGCGCGGAAGGCGAACGCGTGCCGGTGCTGGCGATTGCGTCGCAGTGGGACATTGAATCGCTGGCCGCGGCGCTTGAAGCCGGCGCGGACGATTACCTGCAAAAACCGTTCGACTTGAACGAACTGCGCCGCAGCATCTCGATGCTCTGTTCGCGTTCGTTCGAGCGCATGCAGCGCGCCGACAAACAGGGCTTGTACTACGACGCGAAAGTGATCTCCGCGGAAAGCGAAGGCAGTTCGATGCTGGAATTGACGGCGTCCACGTTGTCGGCGCAGATCGACGGATTTGAGCGCTTCGTGGAGCGGCTGGCGCATCCGCTGCTGCCGCCGACGGAACTGATGTATCTAAAAATGGCGATGGAAGAGCTCGTCCAGAATGCCAAGGAATGGGGCAACGGCTTCGATCCGCAGAAAAAAATCCGCATGGAATTGCGGCTGACGCAGGAGCGCATCGAACTGCGCGTCGAAGACGAAGGCGCGGGGTTCGATCCGAGCGCCGTGCCGGACCCAAGCCTCGATCCGCGCGCGCACATCCGGCAGCGCATCGCGTCGGGAAAACGCATGGGCGGCTGGGGCTTGTTTATCGCGCGCAAACGAATGGACGAATTGACGTTCAACGCCGCCGGCAACGCCGTCTCGATCGCGAAGGTTCTTTCGCGCGCGGCGACGCCAGACGTGCCGGACGTGCCCGCGGCGCCGGACGCGGAACGCAGGGGCAAACGCCGCGACACGCGGCGTTTGAGCGTGGGTGAGATATGGATCAAGTCATAGCCGTCGATCTGGGCGGGACGAACATCCGCGCCGCGCGCGTCGATGCCGACGGCAAAATTCTCGTGCGCGACAAGGTCTCCACGCGCGCGAGCGAAGGCATGACCGCGGTGATGGGCCGCATCGCGGAACTTGTCAACACCTTGAAGACGCCTGCGGTGAAAGCCGTCGGGCTTGGCACGCCCGGCGTGCCCGATCCGCACACCGGCCGCATGAGATTGCCGGCGGTGAATCTTCCCGGCAGCGACGACTTTCCGCTCGGTGAACAGCTCGCGGCGAAAACCAGTTTGATCGCCGCGTGCGACAACGACGGCAACCTCGCGGCGCTCGGTGAAAGCTGGCTGGGCGCGGGACGCGGCGAGCCGGTCGTGATTATTTTTACGCTCGGCACCGGCATCGGCGGCGGACTCGTGAACGACGGCAAGGTGTATCACGGCCATCACAATCTCGGCACTGAATTCGGACACGTCTCCATCGACTACGACGGCCGCCAATGCGGCTGCGGCGGGCGCGGCTGTGTCGAGCGCTACGCGTCGGCGTCGGCGCTGGGCCGCGACGCGCGCGAATTTCTCGCGTGCGCCGCGCCAATCGTGCGCGAGACGAGCCTCTGGAAAAAATGCGGCGGGCGCGCGGGGTTGGAGAGCGTCGATGCGCGCATGGTCTGCGACGCCGCGCGCGAAGGCGACGAAGTCGCGCTGTTCCTGCTGGACCGCTGCTGCCGCTGGCTGGCGTGCGGAGTGGGCGCGATGATCAACGCGCTGAATCCAAGCTGCGTGATCATTGGCGGCGGCATGTCGGCGTCGAGCGATTTGATTCTGCCGCGCGTGGAACGCGAATTGAAAATGGGCCGCGCGTTCGGGCCGATTGGCGACGACACGAAACTGCGCGCGGGAACGCTGGGCGACGATGCGGGGTTGTTGGGGGCGGCGAAACTGGCGCTGCAGAAACTGTGAAGGAGGGGCGGCACTCCTTCCGCCCTGAATTTTCGGCGGCAAGAGTGCCGCCGCTCCTATGGCTATGCAACATCGCCTCTTTATCGCGATAAACATCCCCGCCGAACTGCGCGATGCGATCCAGCGCGTGCAGCAACGGCTGCGCTATCTGGCGGGTGCCAATGCGATGCGCTGGACGCGCGCGGAGCAACTGCATTTGACGCTCGAATTTCTCGGCAACGTTGACGCCTCGCGCATCGGCGATTTGTGTGCGGCGATCAAGAGCGCTTGTACTGGAATTGTGCGGATGAAATTGGCGCTCGAAAGCGCGGGCTGTTTTCCGTCGAATCAAAAACCGTCTGTTGCGTGGCTTGGCGTGAGCGGCGACGTTGCGCCGCTTGCTGCGCTTCAGCGCAAAATTCGCGAAGCGACGCAGCCATTCACGGAGCGCATCGAGACGCGCGAATTCTCGCCTCATCTCACGATCGGGCGCGTGAAAAATGGCGCGTTCAAAACGGCGCGCGTCTTCGGCGCGGCGCTGGAAGTGGAGGCCAAGAAAATCGCGCGCATCGGCGAATGGGAAGTGCGCAGCGTTGAACTGATGCGCAGCGAAACGAAGCCGCAAGGGGCGGAGCATTCGGAAGCGGCGCGCGCGGTGTTGGAGTTACGCTGACCCCTGACCCCTGACCCCTGACTCATGACCGCTGTTCGCTGACTCCTGATCCCTGACCCCTTTGACTTCGCGCCCAGTTCTCCTATTATCTATGCGCTCGGAATAAAAGTTGCGTTGAAGTGCTGCTAGAACTCACCCTTGCGGAGAGCCGATGTCCATTCGTGTCGCGTTGAATCATAAGACCGAGTACCATTTTGACCGCCCTGTGTCATTGTCAACACACATTGTCCGATTGTGGCCAGCGCCGCATTGTCGCACGCCGATTTTGAGCCGCTCGCTGAAGATCACGCCGGAAGAAAACTTCCTCAATTGGCAGCAGGACCCGTACAGCAATTACCTCGCGCGGCTGGTCTTTCCGAAGAAAGCAAAATCGCTGACAATCGAAGTCGATCTCGTCGCCGAAATGATCAACATTAATCCGTTCGATTTTTTCATCGAAGAGTACGCGCAGGAATATCCGTTTACTTACGAGAAAGTCGTCAGCAAGGAACTTGTTCCATATTTCGAATCGCTGCCGGTCGGGCCGAAGATGCAGGCGTTTCTCGAGAAGGTTCCGCGCAAAAAACAGCGCACGATTGATTTCATCGTGGCCGTCAATCAGCTCGTCAACAAAGAACTGCAGTACACGATCCGCCTTGAACCGGGCTTGCAGTCGCCCGAAGAAACGCTGACGCTCAAGAAAGGCTCGTGCCGCGATTTCGCGTGGCTGCTGGTGCAGACGTTTCGCAACATGGGCTTGGCTTCGCGCTTCGTCTCCGGTTATTCGATTCAACTCGTCGCGGACGTGAAAGCGCTCGACGGACCGTCCGGCACAACGGCGGACATTTGCGATTTGCACGCGTGGGCGGAAGTGTATCTGCCGGGTGCAGGCTGGGTGGGGCTGGATGCGACGTGCGGACTCCTCGCCGGCTCCGGTTACATTCCGCTTGCGGCCACGGCGGAGCCGTCGAGCGCGGCGCCGGTGGACGGCGCGGTTCTTTTCGACACCGATCCGAAAAATCCCGAAGACAAACTCAAGACAGAATTCAAGCATTCGATGTCGGTCAAGCGCATCCACGAAGATGTGCGCGTGACCAAGCCGTACACCGATGAGCAGTGGAAAGAGATCGAGGCGCTTGGGCACACGATCGACGCGCTTTACGAGAAGCAGGATGTCAAGCTGACGATGGGCGGCGAGCCCACGTTTGTGTCGATCGACTATCCCGACGATCCCGAATGGAACACGGACGCGCTCGGCCCGCGCAAGCGGGTGCTCGCAGGAAATCTGCTCAAGCGGCTGCGCAACCATTTTGCGCCCGGCGGATTTTTGCATTACGGGCAAGGCAAGTGGTACCCAGGCGAGTCGCTGCCGCGCTGGGCGCTGGCGTGTTACTGGCGCAAAGACGGCGAGCCGATTTGGAACGACATGTCGCTGGTCGCCGACGAAGCGATGAAGTACGGCTACACGGAGACGCAGGCCGAGATTTTCATCAAGGCGCTGGCGGAACGGCTGCACGTCAACGCCGATCACGCGATTCCCGGCTACGAAGACGTGTGGCACTACATGCTGCAGGAGCGCAAATTTCCGCCGAATGTCGATCCGCTCGACTGCAAGATCAACGATCCCGAAACGCGCAAACGCATCGCGAAGATTTTCGATCAGGGCTTGGACAAAATCATCGGCTACGCGCTGCCGATTCAGCGCCGCTGGATTGACGGGCAAGTCAAGTGGATCAGCGGGCCGTGGTTTTTGCGGCGCGAGCACATGTTTTTGATTCCGGGCGATTCGCCGATGGGATTCCGGCTGCCGCTGGATTCGCTGCCATGGGTGCGCGAGGAAGACCGCGCGATGCATTACGAACTCGACCCGCTCGCGCATTACGAAGCGCTGCCGCCGCGCACGGAGTTTCAGCGCGCGGCGTGGAGCGCGACGACCAAGCGCGGTCCCGCGCGCGACGAATTGCGCTCGCGCGGAATGCCATCGCCGGTGCTCGAACGCAAACTGCGCTGGCCGCGCGGCACCGGCGCCGGCGAAACTCTCGGCGAAGGCGGCGGCGCGGGAAGTTTCGCTGCGTACAATCCGAGCGGCGAGCCGCTCAGCGATGAGCAATTGAAGAAGCTGCGCTACGACGTGGTGCGCACGGCGTTGTGCGTCGAGCCGCGCGGCGGGCACATGTACATCTTCATGCCGCCGCAATATTGCCTCGAAGATTTTTTGAGCCTCGTTACGGCGATCGAAGACACGGCGTCCGATTTACGCATGCCGATTTTAATTGAAGGCTACACGCCGCCGTACGATCCGCGCATCACGAATATCAAAATCACGCCCGATCCCGGCGTGATCGAAGTCAACATTCACCCGGCGAAGAACTGGGACGAACTGGTCCGCAACACGGATATTCTCTATGAAGAAGCGCGCCTTTCGCGGCTGGCGACGGAGAAATTCATGATCGACGGCCGCCACACCGGCACCGGCGGCGGCAACCACATCGTCATCGGCGGCGACACGCCCGCCGAAAGCCCGCTGCTGCGCCGGCCGGACGTGCTGCGCAGTTTGATTTCGTTCTGGCACAACCATCCGTCGCTGTCGTTTTTGTTTTCGGGATTGTTCATCGGGCCGACGAGCCAGCACCCGCGCATCGACGAAGCGCGCAACGACAGCGTGTACGAAATTGAATTGGCGTTCAAGCAAATCCCCGATCACGGCAACACGCCGCCGTGGCTGGTCGATCGCGTGCTGCGCAATTTGTTGATCGACGCGTCGGGCAACACGCACCGCACGGAATTTTGCATCGACAAGCTTTATTCGCCGGACACGAGCAGTGGGCGATTGGGATTGCTCGAATTGCGTTCGTTCGAAATGCCGCCGCATTGGAAGATGAGCCTGGCGCAGCAGCTTTTGCTGCGCGCGCTGCTCGCGAAATTCTGGGAGAAGCCGTACACGCATCATCTGGTGCGCTGGGGCACGGAGATTCACGACCGTTTCATGCTGCCGCATTTTGTCGAGCAGGATTTTGCGGACGTCGTCGAGGATTTGCAGGAATCCGGCATCGCGATGAAGAGCGGCTGGTTCGCGCCGCATCTCGAATTCCGCTTCCCGTTCTACGGCGATTTCACGCAGCGCGGCGTGCGCGTGGAATTGCGCCAGGCGCTGGAGCCGTGGCACGTGCTGGGCGAGGAAACCGCTGCGGCGGGAACGGTGCGCTACGTCGATTCGTCGGTCGAGCGGCTGCAAGTGAAAGTGCAGGGCATGACGGATCCGCGGCACGTGGCCGTGTGCAACGGGCGGCGCTTGCCGCTGCATCCGACGGGCGTGAACGGCGAATTCGTCGCGGGCGTGCGCTACCGCGCGTGGCAGCCGCCGTCGTGTCTGCACCCGACGATTCCGGTGCACGCGCCGCTGGTCTTCGATCTGATCGACTCGTGGAATGGGCGCTCAATCGGCGGCGCAACGTACCACGTCGCGCATCCGGGCGGGCGGAGTTTTGATACGTTTCCGGTCAACGCGTACGAAGCGGAAAGCCGCCGCGTCGCGCGCTATTTCCCCCACGGACACACGCCGGGGCCGATGACGATTCCGGAGAGCGAGAAGACGGCGGAGATGCCGTTGACCCTGGATTTGAGGCGGTGAATTTTGTCACGCAAAGGCGCAGAGGCGCAGAGAAAAACGACGGGCGATTTACTTCGCCCGCGTCATCTTAAAAGACCCCTTCTCCCCGCCGCCTTCGAACTGGCCGATGAATTCGGTCGCGTTGGCTTTGCCGGTCCAATTGAAAATGCCGGCGTCGCCGAGGCCGAGATCGACTTTGCCGCCGAAGAGCACTTCGCCGTTGCCGGGTTTGCCGTCGAGCTTCACCGAGTAGCGCCCGATGTAGCCGAATTCGGCGACGAAGAGCGCTTCCCATTTATTCGGACCCGTTTCCTTTGTTTCACACGTCAAGCCGCCGCCGTGGCCGTTGGTGGTCGTCCAGCGGCCGGTCCATTTGCCGGTAACAAGCGGCATCGCAGGTTCAATGATTTTGACAGGCACGGGCGCAACGGCCGGTTGCGACGACGCGCCGTCGCAGCAGTCGTTGCAATGTTGGCATCCGGACAAGCCGCCGATGAGAAAAACGGCTAACAGCAGCGCAATGGACTTGTGCATGGTTTCCTTTCATCGCCGATTCTAAAAAGTGGCCAAATCGGCATTTACGTCGAGGCAAGTGCCCCATTGGCTTTTTCATATATGAATTCAGGTTCATTTGAAAGTGCGGAATGAACTTTGCGCGTTCTTAACGAGGCGATTGTAATGTTGCGGAGCCAGCGCGACGATATGAAGGCGACCGGCCATAACGGAATCGGCTTGCAGCCAGGACGGACGGCCATGAAAACACTCACCGCGCCAGGGCCCATCGAAAAGTTTGAAACTGGCGAGCGCAAGTTGCTGCCCGGGCTGATCGAGCGCTTGGACGCGATTCGGCGCAGCGCGCTGGCGTATGCGCAGCAATTCGAGTCGTTCATCAAAGAGGCGCATCCGCGTAGCCGGGCCAGTGCGCGGAATCTGCTGCACTATCTGGCGCTGCGGCAATCGGATATTCGCGAGTTGCAAGCGGACCTGGCTGAGCTGGGCATGTCGTCGCTGGGGCGGACCGAGGCGCACACGCTGGCGTCGCTGAATGCTGTGCTGCGTATCCTGCGATTGTTGGATGGCGATCAACCGGTGGAGTACGAGCCGGCTGAGGTGAGTTTCAAATCGGGTTCGGAACATTTGCAAAAGCATGCGGAGGCGCTGCTGGGGCCGCTGCCTTCGGGGCGCAACACGCGGATCATGGTGACGCTGCCGTCCGAAGCGGCGGACAATTTCATGCTGGTTCGGCGGCTGGTCGAAGCCGGCATGGATTGCGTGCGCATTAATTGCGCGCACGACGACGAGGCGCGCTGGGAGCGGATGATTGGGCACGTGCGCCGCGCCGAGAAGGAACTGGGGCGCGCGTGCAAAGTGCTGATGGATTTGGGCGGCCCGAAGATGCGCACCGGTCCGCTGCAAGCGGGGCCGCGGGTCGTGCATCTCCATCCTGAACGCGATGCGCGCGGCGTGGCGCTGGCGCCGGTGAGCGTGTGGCTGTCCGACAGCGGCGTGCCGCCTCCGCGCGAAATCGAGGCGGATGTGATAATTCCGGTGGAGCGCGAGTGGCTGTCGCAACTTCGCCGCGGCGACCGGATTCATTTCATCGACGCGCGCGGCAAGGACCGCAAGCTTCAGACTGAGATTTTGTGCGCGGATGGTTGTCTGGCGACAACGAAGCAATCGGCTTATGCCGAAACCGGCATTGAATTGGCGATTCGGCGCAAGAAATCGAAGCGCATCGGCATGCGCAAAAGTGAACGCGCGGTCGTCGGCGAATTGCCGCCGGTTCACGTGCCGATCGTGCTCAAGCCAGGCGATACATTGCTGCTGATGCGCGAAATTGCCCCCGGCGCGCCGGCCGAACTGGACCCGGACGGAACGGTGCTGCAGCCGGCGCGCGTGGCGTGCACGCTTCCGGAAATTTTGAGCAGCGTGCGGGGCGGCGACGCAATTCGATTCGACGACGGCAAGATCGAAGGGGTCGTGCGCGAGATCAGCGCCGAGGCGCTGAAGATCGAGATCACATTGGCGAAGAACGACGGCAGCAAGCTCGATGCTGACAAAGGCATCAACTTTCCGGATACGCATTTGAATTTGCGCGGGTTGACCGCAAAAGACCTCGCTGATCTGAATTTCGTGGCGAAGCGCGCCGACCTTGTCGGAATGTCGTTTGTCAATGAACCGGCCGATGTGCAGATGCTGCAGGAGGAATTGAAGAAGCGCGGCGCCGGCGGAACGGGAATTGTGTTGAAGATCGAGACGCGCTGGGGCTTCCAAAATCTGCCGTGGCTGCTGCTGGCGGCGATGCGCAGTTATCCGGCCGGCATCATGATCGCGCGCGGCGATCTGGCCGTCGAATGCGGCTGGGAGCGCATGGCGGAAGTTCAGGAGGAGATTCTGTGGCTGTGCGAAGCGGCGCACATGCCGGCGATATGGGCCACGCAGGTGCTCGAAAATCTGGCGAAAACCGGCATGCCGTCGCGCGCTGAAATTACCGACGCGGCGATGTCGCAGCGCGCTGAATGCGTGATGCTCAACAAGGGTCCGCACATCGTCGATGCGATCGAATCGCTGGACAATATTTTGCGGCGCATGCAGGGCCATCAGGCCAAGAAGATGTCGATGCTGCGGAGCTTGAAAGTGTCATCGGCGATGAAGCCGAGAAATGTTTGAGCAGGACAGGAAATGTGTGTTTTAGACAGACGCGCTTCTTTCAGGCCCCCTTTTGTATCCGGATCGTGCGCGCCACTCCCGCGCGATCGATGCTCCGCGGCGCGCGACCAAATGGCTGGCCGAACAAGCGTTGAGGCCGGCAGTCGCCGACCGGGAAAGTCTGAGGCGGCAACGGACGCAAAACGGCGCGAGCGCGCAAGGTGTGTTGATTTCGGTGTTGCGAACGCTGGCGCAAAAAAGCCGCGGCGCCATGGATTTTCTCGCCTAAACACTGCGAGCCCCGCCTCAAAAAACGCCGCACTTGTAACTACAACCCCCTTTGACACACAGCGCGCAACGCCGTCCAATTCAACTCGATTTGGATGGCGGCAAACAATTTCGGCGAGTCAAGGATTTATGAAAAGATACCGGAGGAGGGAGTCGAACCCTCACAGCCTTGCGGCCGGTGGATTTTGAATCCACTGCGTCTGCCATTCCGCCACTCCGGCTTGCAGGGAGATTTACTTTATTTGAATAACATTCATCGTCAAGCTTATCTTCCGCTGTCCGCTCGTTGCAGTGTAAAGCGCATGTCCGGTTCTTGCATCCCTGCCCTTGACTCCTTCGCTTGCTCCTCTATAAGAAAAATATCTCGCACACAAAGGATCTCTCCATGCCCGATCCCGAAATCTTTGGCGTCTTGCTCTACCTCGTCGCCGCCGTCGGCCTCGGCGTCATGATCCTGCTGCTGATTCGCGTCATCACGCGCTGGCTGAAATCCAATCATCCTGCTCCCGGAAAATACGACACCTACGAATGCGGTGTCCCCCAAATCGGCAGCACGCGCGAACGCTTCTCCGTAAAATTCTATCTCGTCGCGCTGCTCTTCGTCCTTTTCGACATCGAAACCGTGTTCCTCGTTCCCTACGCCGTCACCTACAAACATCTCGGCATGCAAGGCTTCTACGGCGTCCTCACGTTCGTCGCCGTGCTCGGCCTCGGCCTGCTCTACATCATCAAACGCCGCGCCCTCGAATGGGATTAGCACTCGGAAGTTTCAATTGTAAAATGAACCAAAAGCTCAAGACCGTGACGTGAGTCACGCGTTGGGCCGGACCTTCGACTTTCGACTTATTCGACTTTCGACTTGGAGTAGCTACAATGGAAGACCTCGGCACCGGCGTCATCGGCAGCGAAAAATCCGGCGAAGGCGGCTGGATCACCACTAAGCTCAGCGAGTTAGTCAATTGGGGCCGCCGCAACAGCCTCTGGCCCATGCCCTTCGGAACCGCCTGCTGTGCCATCGAAATGATGGCCACGCTATCCTCGCGCTACGACCTCGCACGTTTCGGCGCGGAAGTCATCCGTTTCAGCCCGCGCCAAAGCGACCTGATGATCGTCTCCGGCCGCGTTTGCATCAAAATGATGCCGGTGCTGATCGAAATCTACAATCAAATGCCCGAACCGAAGTGGTGCATCTCGATGGGCGCCTGCGCCAGCACCGGCGGCGTCTTCGACACGTACACGATGATTCAAGGCGTCGATCAATTCATTCCCGTCGATGTTTACATTCCCGGCTGCCCGCCGCGCCCCGAAAGCCTGATCGACGCCGTGATGCTGATTCAACAAAAAATCAAACGCCGCGAACGCAACATGAAGTTGTACGACCGCACCAAACACCCGCTCGATTTCGAACCCGTCGCGCTGGTCTCCAACGCCGCCGAAGCCCCGCCCCAGCTCACCGGCTCGCGGCACAGTTTGCCGGAGAAGGACCGCTGCTTGCAGGAAGATCTCTTCGGCCCGCCGGAACGCGAGGTGAAGCATGTCGGATACATCGGAACGCAGGAGGTAGGCGTGAAGCAGGTGTGAGTCCAAAGGGATAGCGGATGGATAGAGACGAAGAAATATTGGAGCGATTGGAGGATCTTCAAGACGAACTTGAAGAGATCGTCGCTGCGACGGGTGAGAACGACGACGAGAATTACCTGCAAGACTTAAGAATTCGTGTGCGCAAGGCTGGTGGACGATTCTTTCTGGCGTTGACGTGGTATCGAGCAGAGGCTCCGTCTGGTTCAGCAATATATCCTCCGAATGGAAGTTTTCTTTTTAAGTGGTACAAGACATTGGATCGAGATGGATTCGAGGTTTGGGTAAGTGCATTGGAGATTGCAAAAAAATGAACAAGAAACGACACAGAAGCCGTTTGGTATTCGACGACTCGCCGCCAAACGAAGCGCAGAAAAAAGTCGAAGCGGACATTCTTGCGCTGCGCGCAGTGCCCCGCGGCATTCAGATTATGATCCAATCGGAGGTCAACAGGGTTGTACAAGAAGCGTTTCGCGAACGGGATGCGCGTGAACGTACCAAATCCGCGAAGCGGAGGTCGAATGGCGCGAGAATTGGGCACGCAACGCAGTCACTACGAAGAGCTGTTTGACCGAATCGGAGCCCCCATGCCCCTCGACTTCCCCAAACTCCTCACCACCCTCGCCGACCGCTTCGGCCCCGCCGTCCTCGGCACGTCCGAATTCCGCGGCCAGCACATCGTCCGCATTCAGCGCGACTCTAACGTCGCTGTCCTGAAATTCCTCCGCGACGACCCGCTCGCCAAATTCGAAATGCTCACTGACGTCACTTGCGTCGATTCGCTCCGCCTGCCGTCCGACATGCAGCAGGATTACCCCGAACGCTTCGCAGTCGTGTACCAACTCACGTCCCTCTCGCACAACGCCCGCCTGCGTGTCAAAGCCCTCGTCCCCGAAGATCCCTGCGAAATCGACACCGTCTCCACGCTGTGGGATTGCGCCAACTGGGGCGAACGCGAAGTCTTCGACCTGTTCGGCATCGTCTTCAAAGGCCACCCCGATTTGAAACGCATCCTTATGCCCGACGCCTACGAAGGCCACCCGTTGCGCAAAGATTACCCGTTGAAAGGCCGCGGCGAACGCGACAATTTCCCCAAATGGCAACCCGCGTGATTTGATCCTCCTCTCCCTCCGGGAGAGGGCCAACGAGCGCGGCCGTTTGCGCTCGCGGGTGAGGGGAAAGCCCTCGCGCAAACTTTGAACGTTTTGAACACGGAACCTCCTCATGACCGCCACCACCATCGAAGACATCCCCAAAATCGCCCCGACCGCCACGCGCGAAGTGTTCAAAACGATGTCGATGAACATCGGCCCGCAGCACCCCGCCACGCATGGCACGCTGCGCTTAAAGGTCGAACTCGACGGCGAAATTATCGCGCGGATCGAACCCGAAATCGGCTTCCTCCACACGGGTTTCGAAAAGCTCGCCGAATACCGCAACTTCAATCAGTTCGTGGTCATCACCGACCGCGCCAATTATCTTTCGCCGCTCAACAACAACATCGGCTTCGCCATCGCCGCCGAGGAACTCTTCGGCGTCGAAGTCCCGCCGCGCGGCCAATATATTCGCGTGATAATGGCCGAACTTTCACGCCTCGCCGACCACGTCGTCTCCGTCGGTTTGCAGGCGATGGACCTCGGCGCGTTCTCGGTCATGCTCTGGACCTTCATCGAACGCGAAAAAATGTACGATATCTTCGAGGCCGTCACCGGCGCGCGCCTAACCACAAGCTGGACGCGCATCGGCGGCGTCTTCCGCGATGTGCCGCCCGATTTCCCGAAACTCGTCAAAGATTTCCTCGCGAAATTTCCCGCGGTGCTGGACGAAATGGAGCAGATGCTCAACCGCAACAAAATTTTCAAAGACCGCACGATCAACGTCGGCACGCTCACGAAAGAACAAGCCATCAGCTTCGGCATCACCGGTCCCATGCTGCGCGCGTGCGGTGTGCCGTACGACATTCGAAAAGCGAAACCGTATTTGTGTTACGACAAATTGAATTTCGAAATCCCGACGGAAACCCAGGGCGACGTCTTCGCGCGCTATCGAGTGCGCATGGCTGAAATGCGCCAGGCCATCAAGATCGTCGAACAAGCGCTCGTCGCGCTGCCCGAAGGGCCGGTCAATTCCGTGAATCACAAAGTCACGCTGCCGTCAAAGGACGAA